>NZ_JAKZEY010000039.1 GCF_022808955.1 Anaerococcus sp. AGMB09787 | reverse complement strand
TTCTGGATATAATATATATTATATCTTGAAATTTAGATAAACGTTGAAATCAACAAATTATTATCATTATAAACATACTTTGGGGCGTTATCCGACACATTTTGGGGGAAATAAAATTAATCGTTTCTCATTTGGTAATAAATGCATAATAATACAAAATATAGAGGGAGTGAATTCCCTATCTTATGCATAATCTATTTCACGAAGTTTTCCCTTCCCAGCTTCTAATTGAGAAATTGATCTTTTGAGCCTTTGAATATTTTCGATGGAATAAAACATATCCAGATAGACTTTATTTTAAGTTTTAAGCGATTCAAGAAAAGAAGAAACATGAAATTCACACCTAATTTCGAGACCAAAACGATACATTTTTGATACATTTTATTTTTTTTATAAAGGGCTTTGCCCTCTTGCCCTCTAGGGCAATTCACCCAGCAAACAAAGGGATCTAGGCTTGTCCAAAGTCAGCTAGATTAGTATAATATATATGACTAAATAAATTACGTTAATCGAAATGAACAAAAAAGAACCAGGTCGGCATACCTGGTCTTTTTTTTATGCTAATTACTGATTTTTAAGCTTCTTATATCTACCAACTCATTTTCATTATAAGGCTGATCACTTCTAAACATAGTTTTCTTCTTACTAGTCTTATAAAGGTCTACACGTCTGTAAATCCTGTATTTATTGCCTTTTACTGTTGTAAAATACACTTTATTATCGCTTTCAGTAAACTTTCGCATATCTTTTTTACCTTTCTTTTAACTTAAAAAGCTATCCATTTTTTCTTCCAGATCTTTGTATTTTTTATTTTTATCTTTTTGAACTAAATCTGTTATATAATCAGCCATACTTACATTATTTATAATGGCTTTAGCTCTTAACATTGTGTAATCTTCCAAATTACATTTAAAGCTTATCGTCTTACTTTTCACTTGTTTTTTGTTTTGTTCTAAGCTTTTTAAAAATTGCTCTGCTTGTGCTTCTTTTTCCGTTTTTTGTGTGGTATTCACTTCCTCTCTTACTTGTTCTTGTACGTTACTATTATTGTTTAAATCTTGCATTTATAAGCTCCTTTCCTGCTTACCTTTCTAATTTCGTTCCTATACTATATATATGTATTATTTTCTCCAGAAATTAAAAAAAATCTGTTTATACGCTTCGGAAAAATCGAAGATTTTTTCAACGTATAAACAGATTAACCCTATTTTTTTGCGTTATATCCCAAAATTTAATAAGAATATAAGCGATTTTTTTACCTCTTTTTTTATTCAGAAAAGAAAAATACATATATAAGATGTAAGACATTGAATACTGGGAGAGTTGGAAACGAGGAAACAATTTTTGCACGCTTTTAAAATTTTAAAGAACAAAAAAATATCTAAGGTAAAAAATAAAAATATGAAATTAAAAAAATCGAAAATGATAAATAAGTGAAATAAATAAAGAAAAAATATTTATAAGTTAACAATTTGAAAGAAAAAAGAAAATTAAAATTTAACCAACAAACAATAGAACAAGCCAAGTTCTAACTCTCCGAGTAAAAAAATGCTGCGAAAGACAAGCCAAGTCTTTTTAAATAAAAAATGTTGCACGCTCTGCATAGTGCAGTGCAGGGCACTTGATTGCTTTAACTCTAAAAAAATCTTAAAAGAAAGGTAGTGAAATTTTATGGGTAGATGGGATAAGAAAAAACAAAAAAATACTTTAAATGATGATATCTATAAAGAACTTCTTAATATGTATCAAAGCGGAAAAGGAAGATCTAGAAATAAAGACAAAGATACTCCAGGAGCTACAAAAAATAGAATCTATAGTACATCCACATATGAAGGATATAAAAGACAATGCAGAAGATTTTCTAAGTGGCTCAAAAAAAAATATCCAGAGGTAAAACATCTAAATAAAGTAAAAATAGAACACGTAAATAAATATCTAGAAACAATGATAGAAGAAGAACTTTCTGCTTCTTCTATATCTACAGCTAAGGCAGCTATAGCCAAAGTTCTACACGTAAGTAGTGAAGAGTTTATAAAAACTCCAGAAAGATATAGAAAAGATATAAAAAGAAGTAGAAACGCAGTAAAAAGAGATAAAAACATATCTAAGGAAACCGAGAAAAAATTTGCTAAGCTAACCTCAGCCATAGGAGGAAGACGCAGGGAAATGGAGGCTTTAAAAGGAACAGATTTAAAATTCAATAAGTATGGAGTTCCTTTTGTATATATAAAAAACGGAAAAGGAGGAAAGAAACGATATGCCATGATTTTGGGAGAAACACAAGAAGAAACTGAAGAAATTATAGAAATTTTTAAGCAAGCAGGAAAATTAAATGTTTGCTCTAAACTTCCATCTGCTTTTGATAATCACTTTTATAGAGGTATCTACGCAAAGCGTATATATAATAGATTCGCAAGACCTGAAGAAAGCATTCCAGATAAGCAAAAATATATAATGCGAAAAGATCGAGCTGGCGAAGTTTTAGATCGCAGAGCTATGGAAATAACAAGTAGAAACTTAGGACATAATCGTATCGACGTAATCGCCAGGCACTACCTATATTAAAAAAGTGAAAATCTTAAATTTTAGGCTAATTTCTAAAACTAAAGTTTAAGATTTTTTCCTTATAAAAAATCTATACAAATCGAGAAAAGCTGGTTTTTGGTACAAATACCGGCTTTTTACTCTTTTTTAAGAAAAAACCTTAATATCATACGCTCTAATTTTCGTTCTAAGCGACTTTATAGCTTTAGGCATATAATTATATGCTTAACATATTTCTTAGCTATAAAATATATGTTTATGAGGCTTCCAGCCCGCTTCCCTCTGGGGAAGCTCCTGGGACACACTAGGGAGCGATAGCTTATGCTGAATCTCTTTTTTTGTGCTTTTTTGTAAATTTTAAAAGCCTTGATAGACCAATAAAAAAGGCTCTCAAAATCTAATATATATTAGATAGACGTTGAAATTTCAATTAGTAATTATTTGACTTAAGATTTAAAAGGTTATATAATAATATTGTGCAACATGATAGAAAGGAGTTGGCTATGGAAACTAATTTTATAAATTTAAAAGAAAAAAGCGAGCTGGATCGTAGCAAATATATCAGTATAAGAGTCACAAGCGAAGAAAAAAAGCTAATAGAGAAAAAAGCTCAAAGTTTAAATAAAACAAAAAGCCAGCTTGTAAGAATGGCACTAAATAACTTTTTAAAAAATAATTAAATTAAATAAATAAGCAAAAAAATAGCACGTTTTGGCGAACGTGCTACTGTGGTATAAACCTTTTTCATTGATATTAATAATATACTACTTTTATATAAAAAAAGCAAGTAAAAAGTAAGTTTTTTCAAAGCTTTTAAAAAGATATAAACAGTTAAAATGTAAGTAAAATTAAAGGTTATCCAACAGCACTTTTGCAGAAAGGATAACTTTTTTTATGGAAAACTATAAATACAACACCTTAAAAACCGCTGATTATGGCGATTTTACCCATAAATCAGACAACAAAAAAGAATTACTAAAAACCATGTATCAAGACTTATATGGGGGTTACCCAGTCTATTACAGAAGCCAATACAAAACTTTTTCCAGCTCTGGTTTTGTAAGTGATACAGAAAGCTTTTTTAATCTAATAAAAACTAAAAGAAAAATACATATCAGCATCTTTAATAAAAGGCCAGAGCGGAGAAATCACAGCAACGGTAAAACTTACGCAAAAAACGTAAAAGACAATTCCGTAGCAACTCGATTTTTAGTAGTAGATATAGACTCATCACAGATTTTTTATACTGAAGATGCCTATGCAACCATAGAAGCTTTAGAAAATCAAGGTCTATACTACAAGATACCTAAACCAACTTATATAGTGCATTCTGGGGCAGGACTACACCTCTACTACTGCTTAAAAGACTATATTTTTCTTAACTATGAAGAAAAAATAATAGAGCATAAAGACGGTAGTACAACTACAAAGAAAGAGCTCGATCAAAACTCTGAAAAAATTTTAGAATTTTACCAAGACATGACTGAAAAAATTAAAGGAGTTATACATAAGAGCTTAAAAGAAATTATTCCACAAATCAAAAATCATGGTGGAAGCTGGAATGTTAAATATGTCTTAAATTCTTTAAGAGTAGACCCATACGTAAAAGGCATACAAACTCAACTTATAAGAGCCCCAGGAAGCTATAATTCAAATGCTAAAGTTTATACAACTATCTTAAGACATAACCCAAAAAACAAATATAGTCTATATGATTTTTCTAATTATAAAAAATTAATATCTTATATCAGACAAGAAAATGGTATCTTCGAACTTTATCCTTTGAAAGACACAAAAAGAAGTTACACAGAAGAAGATGCCTACAGGTTAAACCTAGCAAGACTTGAAGATATAGAAACCCTTATAAGATTAAGAAAACAAAATAATAATCTTAAGGGTAGCAGGCAGAATATATTAACTCACGCTTGCTGGATACTATGGAACTTACAAGACTGCTCTAAAGAAGTAGTAAATATCTTCGAAAAACTGAGAGCTTTAGGAAAACTTATAGGAGAGGAATTTGACAGCGACACCTGGATAATGGAAAAAATAAGGCATGCAAAATCTTATTACTCAAAAACTCCCTACCTAAGAAAAGAATCAACAATAAAATTCCTAAATATTAAAAAAGAGGAACAAAGAAATCTGGTAGTGTACACTACTCGAAGAAGAGGGAAAACCCCCAAGAAAAGAGAAAGATCAAAAAAAGAAAAAAGAGAAAAAGAAGAAAGAGTAAAGACAAAACAAAAAAGAAATAAACGAGTACAGAAGCTGTACAAGGAAGGCATACCCATAAAGAGGATAGCTAGAGAACTAAACATAAGCAAAAACACAGTAAAAAAGATATTAAAAGACGATAAGTAAACAGAAACTAAGTGATAACCCCAAACCACAAGAGGAGCATAATATACCCCTTATCAGAGTACCAAAAAATTGACCCCCCTAGTTGGCTTGATTTGAAGTGCTACAGAAGATTTTAAATTTTAAAAATGTGAAAAAAAGTTTTTCAGGATAAAAACTAGTATTTCTTATATATGGAAAAGCTCCTATTTTGAGTTCTAAGCGGTTTTGGTATATTAGGCAAGCAATTATACATTATTATTGATTAAAGCTATCCAAGAAGCCCCTGGTTCAATATAAAACAATGGAAAGAGAAAGTAATAAGGTTATAAAAAGCAGCCCTCGAAGTACTACCCTTAATGGGGCAAAAATGATACTTTTTCACAAATAAATTAACAATCTAATTTATTATAACAAAGTTTTTATATTTTATGAAAGCCTTTAAGCTCATATTTTGAGTTTTAAGCAATTCTAGTGTATTAAGCAAGCAATTATGCCTTAGTAGAACTTAAAGCTATCCAGGGGCTTCCTAGTTCAATATAAAGCAATATAAAAGAGCAGGATCTTACCCGCTCTTTTTATTTTTCTTCTTCCCCTAAAAAGAAGATTTTTATCCTTTCTGGCAAGGACTTTTTTAAAGGTTTATCTTGTATCTGCAAAACTCTATCAGCTTGCATTAAATCTAAAAGTTTAGTATTAAAGTTTTTGTAGTCGTCAAGAACTTTTAGTCTTTCTTCCCTCTCATCTTCATACTTTTGTTGTAGCTCTTTATATTCTTCTTGAAGATCTTTCATCTTACTTTGTAGTTCTTCATACTCCTCAGAGCCTATAACTTCGTTTTCTTTTGCTTCTAAGCCTTTTTTTTAGTAATATGATACAAGAATTAGTAAGATTTAAATCTTCCTTTTGTGCGTACTCTCTAACTTCTTCGTCTAAATTATCTGGTAATATTATGCTGATTTTCGCCATTTCTGCCCCCTAATATATAATATTATCCTGTAGTATATTATCTTAGATAGTATTATATCATCTTATCCCAAATAGTAAATAATCATCTAGTATAAGATAATATCTTCTTATTTCTTATATAAAAAGATTAAATAATATATAAGAAGATGGCTTTAAATAGGCATTTCACTTTCTATATTCTTGAATATAGTTCCTTAAAGTTTGGTAGTTTATTCCTGTAGATTCTGAAGCTTTTCTTATAGAGTACCCCTCATCTAAGAGCTTAAAAGCCTGGACAAGTTGCGGACTGTCTTTTGTATATTTCTTTTTTCTGCCTTTGTACTTTCCTTGTTTTTTTGCTAAAGCTATACCTTGTTTTTGCCTTTCTCTAATTTTTTGTCTTTCTGTTTCTGCTATATACTTATACAGCTCTAAAATTAAGTTATTTAAAAGTCTATTAAGGTTTGGATCTTGCGTTTGTGTTGTTGGCAAATTTAATATCTGTAAACTCGCACCTTTATTTTGTATTGTGCTTATTATATAATCTAGGTCTCTTGTATTTCTACCAAGCCTATCTAATTCTGCTACAATAACAATGTCTTTTTCTCTAATATAGTCTAATAGATTTAATAATTCGGGTCTATTTTTTATTTCTGCTCCAGATTGTTTTTCTTTAAAAATTTTATCTGCTCCAGCATGTTGTAAAAGTTCTATCTGCCTATCCAGATTTTGCCCTGTGCTGCTAACCCTAGCATATCCAATTTTCACCATTTTACTATATCCTCCTAATTAAAGCTTATATATAAGCATACAATTATATGCCTTATATATTAAAATCGCTTAAAACGCATTTTAAAGCCTTGTTTTTTTACTGTATTTTACTATTTTATTTTTAGTCAATTCTATTTAGTCGTTTTAAAGCTTTTTTTATCAATTTTCATATATTTATAAATATAGTATACCCTATTTAGTCAATACGTGATACTAATTAAAAATTTAATATTTTGTTTCTTGTTTATATCGATTTATTTCGGGTAGTTATTTAATGTGAAATAATTAATGGTTAATGTATAAATTAAAAAATAGGAGGGAAAAATGAGAAACAAAAAAAAGAAAAAAATATTTAGTCTAATTATGGCTTTTATGTTATTATTCAATTTTATTAGCCCTAATTTAGCGATGGCTTCAGAAGAAGATAATACAAATACATATTTTACTGATGAACAAGTAAAGGAGCTATCAAAACAATTAGAGTTTTATTTTGGAGAGGTTGGAGAAATAACTGAAAATGGCGAATACATAATAACTAATCCAGATTTATTAGAAGATGTATCAAATAATGACAAATATGCAAAAGAACTATATAATTCTTATTTGAGCAGCAGACAAATACATTTATATAGCAAAAAAGAGTTTGTAAACTGTGTTGTAGAAGATCAATTAGCTTGGTTATTTGATGCTCTTGATGGTAAGACTTGGCAAGCATTAGGTGAAGCTATGGCAACTCATGCATGGAACACCGCAGGTAAAATATTATCTACAGCTCTATCTTATGCTAGTAAGGTTGCTGGAGCAAGCGTAAGTATAGCTTTTACTGCAGGTTCTCTAGCTGTAAGTGCATACCAATGTAGGAACTTTTGGTAATGCTTAAAGCTATAAAGTATTTCCTTTTCTTCATAATAACTCAAAATAACGAGGTTAAATACGAATTTAAGCTTTCTAAATTTATTATTAATATAATAGGGATAGTGTTTAGTGCTATTTTTATAGTATTGTTTTATTACTTATTAGAAAGATTTAATATAAATCAAGTATTAAAAAAAATAATATTTATTTATTTAAGCTTAGGAGCTTTGTGTAGTATGCCAAGCGAAAATATTTATTTAGATAAAAAAGAAATTGATCTAACTGGTTTGTTAATACCGTTCGCATCTTATCAATTTGCATTTATAGCACCTATTTATCTATTTAGGTATTGTTTAA
>NZ_JAKZEY010000038.1 GCF_022808955.1 Anaerococcus sp. AGMB09787 | reverse complement strand
ACTGGTGGAAGTCCGTCCCACCAGTAAACTTTATTGGAAAAATAAATGCTCTATTAATATTTTTGTACCTAGACCTATTAGGATAAGCCCTCCTGCAAGGTCTGCTATCTGCTTGCTCTTTAGACCAAGCCTTGTTCCAATCTTAAAGCCTATAATAGATAGGACAGCTGTTACAACTCCTATAGTTGTAGCTGCATTTATTATATCTATTTCCAAAAAGGCAAGGCTCACACCGACAGCAAGGGCATCAATTGATGTAGCTATACCCATCTTGATAAGGTTAGCAAAGTCTAGCCCCCTATTTATTTCACAATAAGGATTCCTAGCTTCTTTAATCATCTCAAGACCTAGGAATAGCAAAAGGAAGAATGCCACCCAGTGGTCTATTGCCTTGATAGACGCTGCGAAGCTATGCCCTAGCAAAAATCCTATCAGAGGCATTAGGCCTTGGAAAAATCCAAAGCATAGCCCGACAGATAGACTGTCCTTAAGAGAATGACTCACCTCAGAAAGCCCCTTACAAATGCTTGCTGCAAAGGCATCCATGGCAAGTCCAACCGACAAAACTAATAATGATCCTATATCCAAAATTCCTCCTCTACATAAAAAAATCTTTGTATTAATAGTTTAGGAACACAAAAAAGAAGGGAAATCCCTACTTTTCAAAGTCCCCTTCTTAGAAGTTTATTATTTTCTTAATTCTTTAATTAATTTTTGAGCCTTTTTATAAGGACATATGATTGATCTATTAAAGCTTCTAAATAGCCTTTGATACTTTTAAATTTTTTAGTATTTAATATTTTATAGATTTACTTGTAATTTCCTATTGCCTTACAATCTAAAACATCTTTGATATATTCAATGCTTTATTTATAGACTTCTATAGACTTCTTTTTTAGAATATTTAATGTTTTTGTAGGTATTAGTTTTATGAATTCTTCTTTTACTTCAATTTTTTTGGACTTTTTCCTTGTGCTCATCGTCTTCTGTAGTCACATAAGCTGATTGAATCAATCCTTAATTTGTTAAGTTGTTTCTACTGCTAGCAATCCTATTGAAGTGTTAAGAATAATACCCAATTTCTTTTTTTGATATTTTATTCTTATCTATATTTTTCTAATATAGCTCTTGCATTTTCTATCAATATATTTGATTGTTCAAGTAAGGACAATAGATTTTGCCTTATGTTTTTAACTGTTTCTGGATAATTGTCAAGTAAGATTCTTGCTGCAGTTGCATTATTTTGGTTATATTCGATTGATTTTTCTAGTTGATTTAATTTAAGATCTAACGCAGCCCTAGATCCTAAAGCAATTTTGGCTTCATTTATTCTTATGGTAGCTTCTCTGAGGTCATCAAAATTGTAGTTATTAATATTTGCTAATATACTTTTACCATGATTGACAGCATCTAAGTAAGTATCCTTTATTGATTGATCTATAACTATCCCATATGCTTCGGAACTAGTTACATTTATGCTATCATTTATTGCCATCTCTAACTCTTGTTTTTGTTGGATAAATTTTGTATTTTCATCTTCTTCAGCATAGGCTATGTTAGTATTTGAATGTGCCTCATAAGTAGATAATCCGCAAAATGCAAAGTTTGCAACAAGAATAGTTGCAAGAATTTTTTTTCTAATCATAATTTACCTCTCAATTTATTTTTCATATTAATTAAGCATTTCATCAGCTTTTTTGATAAGTTTCTATAATTGTTCAATCATCTTTTCAAGCTCGACCAAAACATTCTTAATAGTTAATGGTGGATAAGTAGTGCTTAAGATTTTAGCTACATTTGCAATTAATTGATTTTCTTTTTTTACTTTCTTAACTTTTATAATTAAATTATAAATTATCTAGTTTTTTAGACATTCATTAAGTATAGCAAGTATTGTTTTTTATTATCTGTAATAAGTTTTACAGTATCCATGGCTTGTTTTAATTCGTTTAGTGATTTTTCTGTATATTTATCACTATTGTTTTTTATATAGCTTCTGCAACTTTGATGGTGCAATCTAGCTTTTATTTGTTAACTTGGGTGTTCGGCATTTACTCTTATACTATCTTCGCTATTTATATTTTTGATGGCCTTTTAGTAGATATCTTTACTTATTCAATAACCAAGCTTATAGATTTTATATCCACATTATATTGCCTTATTAAGTTCATCTTTTAATTCAGTTTGAGCTTGTAAGTATTAGTTGTTTCCTATTGAAGGCTTTAACTCAATCCAAAATCTTTACTGACTCATTACTTGTAACTGCTTTGCTATCTAACTTATCTATAGAATTTTCTAAGAATTCCATTATATTTTTTATTTATTTTGATGCTTTTCTACAATATAGTTTATATTCGGGAAGTGAAGATAATTGGTCAAGAAATTTACGTTAACCCTTAGATTAAATCGAGGTCATTTTTCATCTTGCCTGAAGCAATTATATAAGTATATTTCTTTAATCTGTACACTGCCCTTGGATTGAATTTTTAATTTATTTAAACTTTCTTTGTAGTTTTTAATAATTGAACTTGCTTAATGATTAAGTTCTGTATCTGCTAATCGATAGTTATATCCTACACCGAGTATAATTCCACTTAGAAGACCTAGACTTAGCATCGACCTTATAAATTTATTTTTTATATCAACTCCTTCGTGCTCATTGAACAAAGTTTTTTATATTATTATACCCTTGAGAAAGCCTTTTAACATTGATATTTTTCTTTTCTGATGGAAAATTATCTTATATATTATAATTTTATCTGGTTTTGTGTTATGATATAAGTGAATTTATGGAGGAAGTATGAAAAAATTTGGAAAATTTATACTGGGCCTAGTTCTAGTTTTTGGAGTAGGCTTTACAGGTTTTATTATTGGAGGAAACTATAGGGCTGATATGGAAGGGGCCATAGTATCGAAGGAAGATGAGCATATCAAGGATATGAATCTCTTAAAGGCTTTGATTGACCAAAATTTCTTGTTTGACTATAAGGAAGAAGACCTTTACCAAGGATCCCTTAAGGGTATGTATGCCAACCTCGGAGATCCTTATACTGAGTATTTTACCAAGGATGAGTTTTCTAAACTTATGGAATCTCTCAATGGTAGGTATAAGGGCATAGGTGTTGTAGTTCAAGCTAGTAAGGAGGGTCTAATTCAGGCTGTTCAAATTTTTAAGGATTCACCTGCAGAAGAAGCTGGCATAAAGGTAGGCGACTACCTAATAAAGGTTGATGGAATAGAATATTCAGGAAGCAATATGGACGAAGCTGTAGCAAATATTAAGGGTGATGAAGGAACATCTGTTAAGATAACTGTCCTAAGAACTAGCGAGGATAATCCGAAGGGAGAAGAGTTAGAGTTTGAAGTAGAAAGACGTGAACTAGAAGTTGATACAGTAGATTCAAGGATTGTTGAAGAAGATGGCAAAAATATCGGCTACCTTCATATTAGGTCTTTTGATGATATAACTGATGAAGAATTTGACAAGGAATATAAGCAACTAAAGGATCAGGGAATAGATGGTCTGCTTTTGGATCTTAGAAATAACCCAGGTGGAGCCTTGGATGTTTGCCTAAATATAGCAGATACCTTCCTAGATAAGGGAGTTATTGTTACAACAGAAGATAAGAATGGCGATATAATTACAGAGGAAAGTGATGAGGACCACGATGACATCCCTATTACTGTTTTGATTAATGAAAATAGTGCATCAGCAAGTGAAATTTTGGCTGGAGCCTTAAAGGATAGGGGCAGGGCTAAGCTTGTCGGAACAAAAACTTTCGGTAAGGGTATAGTTCAAAAGATCTTCCCACTAGAAGATGGAAGTGGAGCCAAGATTACTGTAAGCGAATACCATACACCAAGTGGAGCAAAGATTAACAAGGTAGGGATAGAACCTGATATCAAGGCAGAAAATAAGGATAAGACCTACCAAATAAATCCTGATAATTTTGATGATGACGAAGTCTTTAATATGGGACTTGTAGTTTTGTTAGAAGAGATTGGAGAATAGATGAGAAAATCCATAACTTACAAAATAACTAACATCCTAACAGATAGTGAAGGTTACCTAAGTTTAAGAAATCTATCAGCTCTTATGTCAGATGTCGGTTATTTACAAGAAATTGATATTGAAGATAAAATAGATATGGGCAGGTATAGGTGGATTGTATACAAGTGGGATATAGAAATACTAGAGCCTATCAAACTAAATGATGAGGTTACAATCACTACTATCCCGACCCACATTAATAAGTTCTACGCTTATAGAGAATTCTTGGTAGAAAGGCAAGGATACCTTGTTGTTAGGGCGAGGGCTGACTTTATGCTAATAGATATAGATAGGCTAAGGCCAGTAAAAATCCCTGCAAAGATAGAAGAAGCCTATGGCCACGAAGAAGAAAGCCTTAGGCCACCTAAACTAAAATACTCTAAGGACCTAGACTTTGTAAAGGATATCCAAGTCAGAAGGGCAGATATTGATACCAACCTCCATGTAAATAATGGAGTCTACTTTGACTATGTAAAAGAAATAACTGGGATAAATGATAAGGATATCGAATACATCAACCTAGTCTATAGAAACGAAATTAGAAACAAGGACTTCGTTAAGGGCTATGCCAAGAGAGAGGGAGATATAATCGAGTATGCCCTTAGGTCTACAGAAGACGATATGGTTTATTCCCTAGGAAAAATAAAGCTCCATGTATAAGAAAGATTTTGGAAATATACCCAACAAGGACAAGATTATAGACTACCTATCAAGCGTGGATGAAGACTTTTTTGGTAGGTGGATAATCCACGCCTACCTCCTAGGCCTTATCTCAAAAAATATGGCAAAAAAATTGGGCCTAGATGAGGATGTGGCCTTTGCGGCAGGAGCCTTGGTCTATCTAGGAAAGACTCAAACGAGTGAAGATTTTATCTTTAGGACCTATGAGCTTTTGAGGGAGGATTCTTATTTTTATATAGGAAATACGGCCCTCCTTGCTTACTTTAAGGATAAGGACTTGCCTTCCCCAAGGAGAGATTTTTTGGAGAGATTCTTCCTAAAGTATGACCAATCTCCCTACAGTGACCTTGTTGCCTTCGTAGATAAGTTCTTGCTAGTCCTAGAAGAAAGAAAATATGGCAAAAATTTCTTGGACCAAAGGCTTGACCTTGATGAGGATAAATTTGAAAGGACCTATAGGGCCTACCAAGAAGCCCTGGGGGAAGATTTGACAAGTTATATACCAAGACTTAAAAAATCAAAGTTCCCCCTCAAGCTCTTCACCCAAGAGAGCTAGGAGGGCTTTGACTTATATTTGCAAAGAAAGTAAAGAGCAGTATATTATAAATGAATTTATTTTACCTAACCCATAGAGGCTGTTGCAAATAGACATTTGCGATGGTCTCTTGATTTTTATAAAGATTTTTAAGGCGAAAATATGGAATTAAAAAATACTAAATACTATGATGACCAAACTTTAAAAAGATGGATAGGGGATGATTCCCTAAATGATGAGCTTGCCACAAGGGCCAATAAAATAAGGCGAGAGATATATGGAGATAAGGTCTATGTTAGGGGTCTGATAGAATTTTCCAATATCTGCAAGAACAACTGCTACTATTGTGGGATAAGGGGAGCTAACAAAAATATAGCTAGGTATAGGCTATCTACCGAGGAGATAATAGCCACAGCAGACCTTGGCTACGACCTAGGCTATAGGACTATAGTCCTCCAAGGAGGGGAAGATGCTTATTATACCGATGATATCTTTGTAAGTATAATCGAAGAAATCAAGGGCCACCACCCAGACATAGCCATAACTCTATCCCTTGGAGAAAGGTCCTATGAGTCCTACAAAAGACTTTATATTGCAGGGGCTGATAGATATCTTTTGAGGGAAGAAACTTCTGATAAGGACCACTATTACAAGCTCCACCCAAGGGATATGAGTTTTGAAGCTAGGAGAAAGGCCCTCTTTAACCTAAAGGAAATCGGCTACCAGGTCGGTGGAGGCTTCATGGTAGGCTCTCCCTACCAAACTGACGATATGATAATCAAGGACTTGCGATTTTTACAAGAATTGGAGCCTGCCATGATAGGGATAGGTCCCTACCTTACCCAACATGATACTCCCTTTAGGGACTTTTCTAATGGGTCCTATAGGAAGACCTTGAGGCTGATATCAATCTTGAGGATCCTCTTTCCCTATGCCCTCATTCCATCAACCACATCCCTTGGTACAATCGATCCAAGGGGGAGAGAAGAAGGTCTCAAGGCTGGAGCCAATGTCCTTATGCCTAACCTATCTCCTACATCAGTTAGAGAGTCCTACGCCCTCTACGATAACAAGATTTGCACAGGAGAAGAGGCAGCCGAGTGTAGGGCCTGCCTAGAAGTTAGGGTAAAAAACGCAGGCTTTAGGATAGTAAGTGCCAGGGGAGATGTTATATCCTACAACAAAGAAACAAGACGATATAATTAAAAAATAAGCTTAGTCTAGGCAAAAACCTATGGCTAAGCTTTTTTCTTATTCTGGAAGTTTGATTTTATCCAAAATCCCCTTGAGTTTGGCTATAGTAATCCCGTAATTGGTCATGGGGATATTTAAATCTTTTGCCCTAGCTACCTTGCTAAGCATAGCAGTCCTATTTATCATACAGGCCCCACAGCTAATAATAAGGTCGTAGTCCTCATAATTTTTCTTCTCATCAACCCTTACAAAGTCAATCTCAAGGTCGGGGAATTTCTTCTTGAGGAGATTTGGGATCTTGACTCTACCTATATCTTCTTCTATAGGAGGGTGGGTACATTCTTCACTAATCAAAATCCTCTTGGGATTGTTGTCTAGGACCTTAGCTGATTCTACAAAGTAATCGAGGTCCCCCTTGAAGGCAGAAAAGAGGACCGAGAAGGATGTGAGGGGGATCTGGCCTCCTATTTTTTGATAGACTGGGCCAAAAACTTGGGAATCGCAAATCACAAGGTCAATTTTTTTAAAATTTGCCAAGGTTCTATCTAAATTTTCCAAATTCGTACAGATGGCACTAGCGTTCTTGTCGATAATCTCCCTTATGGTAGTAACTTGGGGCTTTATGAGTCGACCTTTGGGCGCTGCCTTATCTTGGGGCATAACCAAGAGGACGCTATCTCCTTCTTTGACTAGGGACTTGGTCAAGCTAAGCTCTTCTCTTTTGAAAACGTCTTTTATTCTTTCAAAGATCTTATCCCTATCAGTTGTATCTTTTATATTGACAGAGATTGGGTCCAGGGCCTTGTACTTTTCTATTAAGTCCTTAGCGTAACCCAAGTCATCCCTCATAGCAAGGTAAATTATCGGCTTGTTTTTGGATTTTAGGAGGTCGATAAGGCTTGTGTTCATTTCTTCAGATAGGCAATAAAGAAAGATATCACACTTATCGATCTGTTCTCTTGATTTTTGGTGGCGGATAGAGCCAAGGTCTGTCTTGTCCATAAAGCCTGCTGTATCTATAAAAAGAACTGGACCAAAGCCCGTGATTTCCATAGTTTTTCTTATAGGGTCTGTGGTAGTGCCAGCTATCTCTGATACTATGGAAGTATCGGTTTGGGTCATATAGTTAAGGAGGGTTGACTTGCCGGAATTGGTATTACCAAAGATTCCTATGTGAACCCTTTCGCTAATTTGTGTTTTCATCTTAGATATAGAGGTCCCTCTGACCCTCTTTTATTTTCTTTAGATTTTCTACAGTCCTTCTTCTTACTTCCTCGCTTGGGATACTCATAAGCTCCCTTTCGATAAGTCTTTCTGCATCAAGCCTTGTCTTATCACTTGCATAATCTATGGCATATTCTTCTAGGGTGGTGAGGGCATTTGGTTGGCAGATATTGCCTATGCCATGTTCTTTGACCATGGACATAAAGACCTCTCCAGTCCTTCCCTTCCTATAGCAGGCTGTACAAAATGATGGAATGTGGTTCATAGAAATTAGCCAGTCTATAACTTCATCCAGGCTCCTATGGTCAGATAATTCAAATTGGGCATTCTCTTCATTGCCATCATCTTCAGCCCCATAGCCCCCTACGGTAGTCCTGCTACCACCTGATATTTGGGATATACCGAGGTCTAGGAGTCTTTCTCTCATCTCTTGGCTCTCCCTTGTTGAAACTATCATGCCAGTATAAGGGGCTGCTATTCTTATGCAGGCTACGATTTTCTCAAACATTTCATCAGATAGGGAATTGTCAAAGTCGTTAGGGTCTATATCATCAGCTGGTTGGATCCTTGGGACAGATATGGTATGAGGGCCTACATTATTCATTGCTTCAAGGTGTTCTGCGTGCATCAATTGACCGACAAATTCATACTCATAGGAATCAAGTCCATACAAGACCCCAAGGCCCAAATCATCTATCCCACCTTCAAAGGCCCTATCCATGGCTTCTGTGTGGTAGGCGTAGTTTGCCTTTGGTCCAAACTTGTGGAGGTCTTCATAATTTTTCTTGTTATAGGTCTCTTGGAATAAAATATAGGTTCCTATCTCGGCCTCGTGGAGCTTCCTATAATTTTCTACAGTGGTGGCTGCTATGTTGACATTGACACGTCTTATAGCCCCGTTTTTGTGCTTGATATTGTAGATGGTATGGATTGACTCAAGGATGTACTCGATAGGGTTGTGGATAGGATCTTCCCCAGCCTCTAAGGCAAGTCGCTTGTGGCCTTGGTCTTGGAGGGCTATAACTTGCTCTCTTATCTCATCTTGGGAAAGCTTCCTTCTTGGAATTGTCTTGTTTTGACCATGGAAGGGACAATAGGAACAGCCATTAACACAATAGTTGGATAGGTAGAGGGGGGCAAAGAGGACTATTCTATTGGCATAAAACTTGTGCTTAAGCTCTCTTGCCAGGTTAAAAATTTCTTCGTTGAGGTCGTCTTCTTCACAAGATAAAAGGACGAAGGCCTCCCTGTGGTTAAGTCCCCTTGCCTTCTTTGCCTTGTTCAAAATATCTATGATTAACTTACGGTTGTGGGAATTGGCCCTACCGTAATCTATAGTTTCTAAAATTTCTGCATCATTTATAAATTCACTAGCGTCGCTAGATTTAACATCGTATTTTGCCATTTT
>NZ_JAKZEY010000037.1 GCF_022808955.1 Anaerococcus sp. AGMB09787 | reverse complement strand
GACTGCCTTTATTTATCTCTCTGTTCCTTTGATCTGTTCTTTCTTATTTGACTTAACTTTGTCCTCTGCCTTAAAGCTTTTTATCTTTGTCTTGACTCTTTACCTGTTCTTTTGCTTTTAAGAGCTTAGAGGACAAAATACGAACATTTTTATGTTCCTTCCCACTGTTATCAATGCTTGTTTTTACTTGTCCTGATATTTTAACAAAAATAGTGCTTATTAAGCCCATTCTTCTTTACTATTATTTTACAAATACTCAATTTAATATTTATTTTTTATACTTATTTGCTTGAGTAGAATATAATCTATAAAACTCACCCTTCATCGACATAAGCTTGTCAAAGCTTCCTTCTTCTTTTATTCTTCCGTCTTTTAAATAGATAATTCGATCAGCAATTTTTACACTTGCCAAATGGTGAGTAACCAATATTGCTGTTTTGTCCTTTAGTTCTTGTTGGAACAGTGAATAATAACTATCCTCTTTGATCGGATCAATTGCGGCTGTGGGTTCATCCAAAATAATTAATCCTGCATCCTTATAAAAGCCTCTTGCTATGGCAAGACTTTGCCACTGGCCACCTGATAAATCCTCATTTCCAAATTCTTTTCCCAGCCTTGTGTGTAAATCAATTTTTAAATCTTTTGCATATAAATCTATCTTTGATTTCACACTTTCCTTCTTATCAAAATCTGATATTTTTATATTATCCTCTACTGACATTTTATATTTGACATATTCTTGAAAAATAGCAGTACGTTTGTCTTTATACAATCTCAACTTACTCTTATCTACAGTTATTAATCCCCTGCTTGGCTTATATAAACCAATAATAAGTTTACTTAAAGTAGATTTTCCAGAACCATTAGGACCAACTAATGCAATTTTTTCACCCTTATGAATTTCAAAACTGATATTATCAAGTGCACTTTTTTTCTGATGAGGATAGGTGAAACTAACATTATTAAATTTAATTTTTGTAAAATCAGTATAATCATTATAGACATTAGTATCATTTTTTTCATTAATCAAATTTATTGTTGCTTCAACAGTTCCAATATTTTCCATGGCATCACCAAAGTGGACCGAAATTAATTCATCCATTAAGGAAAACATCTGTTTTAAAGCAGCAAAAACTGCCCCAAACACACCAACTGTTATATTTCCATTAATCAATTCTGCTGTTAGAAGTAGAATAATAGCTACTGTGCCTATGAATGTTAACATTTTTCCAATAAAATCTTTTTTTGCAGCCTTTTTATTTGTAGAAAATATTTCATGTTGAAATGACTTTAAGGACTCATAAAATTTATTTTTGAAGAAGGCTTCAGCATTCAAATATTTCATCTCTCGCAAGTAATTGTTTTTAGTAAAGCAAGAAATAAAATGTTTCATTTGAATTTTGTACATAGAAATTTTTTCATCCATGTCAGAAAAAAGCTTAATTTTTGAAAGATGTGATAGCATAACCGGCACAAAAATCATTGGAAGAATTATAATCATTTTTTTATCAATGCTAAAAAAATAAATCCCAAGTAAAATGAAATACAAGCCATAAAAAGTAATTGCATCACCAAGAACAAGAACCAATTCGACTAAATTTCCAACTCCTTTACGTGCTCTTTCTATATTCGCTAACTCATTTGAATCATCCAACTTTATTCTTTCAAATTCACTTATTTTTTCATGTAGAAGATCTGTTAATATTTTTACTCCATTATCAATATAGTAACCATAAAGATAATTTTGATATCCATTTATAATTTCGGACAAAACAGTCACAACCGCTAGCCCTATAAGCAAAGCAATAATTCCAATTGTTTTGTTATTTCCTACAGTATTAGCAAGTGCGTCAATAAAAAACTGCATCAAAATGGTGTTTGCAACAATCGTTATTGTTTGAACTATACCAACAGCAAAATTCTTTATATAAGCTCTTTTATCCAGATTGTACATGATTTTTGTTGCATCAAATGAATTTTTCAAAAAATTTGTATTAAACATTTTGATACCAACCTTTTTGTTTATTGTACATTTCTTTATATAAAACGCTGTGTTTCATAAGCTCTTCATGAGAACCATGAATCTTAACATTCCCATCTTCAAGCAAATAAATATCTTCAGAATCCTTTA
Source organism: Anaerococcus sp. AGMB09787 (assembly GCF_022808955.1). Lineage (GTDB taxonomy): Bacteria > Bacillota > Clostridia > Tissierellales > Peptoniphilaceae > Anaerococcus. The sequence continues at coordinate 8,248 of NZ_JAKZEY010000037.1, read as the reverse complement.
CTGCTCCTAATCTATGACTAATCAATAAACTTATTTTATTTTCACTTAGTTCTGATATCTGATCATAAACCTTTTGTTCAGCCATTGGATCAAGAGATGCTGTTGGTTCATCAAGAATTAAAAGAGAGGCTTCAGAAAGTATTGCTCTGCTTATAACTAACTTTTGCCATTCTCCCAATGATAAGTCTATATTCTCAGGATATATTTTTCCAATTTTACTATCTAACTTAATATTTCCTCCTACTTTATTGAAATCAAGTTTATTAAATACATCTAAAACCAATCCATGATTTTTAATTTCATGCTTTCTACCTAAATTTATATTATCAATAAATGAAACTTGATACTTAGAAAAATCTTGATTTACAACTGCAATTTCTGAGGCAAGATTATCTGAAGTGATATCTCTTAAATCAATATTATTAATGGTAATAATCCCCTCATAGTCCTTATACAAGCCCTTAAGCAATTTTACAATTGTTGTTTTCCCAGATCCATTAATACCAATCAAGGCATATTTTCTTTTACCTTCCATTTTAAAGCTGCAGTTTTTAAGTACATAATTTTGTGTACCGGGATATTTAAAACTAACATTTTTAAATTGAATTGATTCAATCTTTTCTCCTACTTGTCTAGATTGATTAGTTTCAACAATAGTTGCTAGCTTTTGAAAATCCCAAAAATCTTTCGAATATCCTATTTCCTTGTATATCTTACTTAAAGCATCTGCAAATACTCTCGAAACCATATTAGATAACTTAAATGTAGCATTTAAAAATGCAATCATAAAGCCGATGCTAATAGTTCCACTTCTTACAGATCCTACTAAAAGGACAATAATAACAAATGATATTATATATAATATGACACTTACAATCTTTTCCTGTGCAAAAATTGTCCTGCTAAGTTTTGCCTGCTGATCAATTAATGTAGTAGCTTTCTTGTTCCACTTATTATTGATATTCTTAAAAAAAGAAAATAATATTCTTTCGTCTGCAAATGATTTATCCATAAGCATGGCATCATAATAATCTACTTTTCTCTTTTGATTAGAATTTTCCACTTCTAAATTATAAGCACGTTGGCCACCACTTTTTGCTATTACAGCTATAATAATAGATGCAAGAACTATTATGAGTGATTTAAGTCCTACTTGATTGAAAAGTAAAATAAAAAGGCTTGTGATTGTTACAGCATATTTAATTATTAGGAATGAGAATTTAATCAAGGTAGAAAAATGAGCTTCTGGAGAATTAAAAACTCTCATCATCAAATCTTGATTCACTTTTTCTTCCATTCTTTCAAAATCAGTGTTCTCTACAATCAAAAACATCTCTTTATAAATACGATTTCTGATCTGTTCTCTGTTTGCTATATTTAAATACTTATTTGCTATTGAAAATATCCATTCTAATAAAAGAACTAAGACTAAAAATAAAAAAGGATAAACAATTGTATCAACACTAGATAAATTCTCAAGTTTAACTAGGCTATTTATAAAATTTTCCTCAGCCATTACTAGGATTCCTGGTAATAATCCACTAAGTATAGTTAATGCAAAAATCATAACAGTACTAAATTTTGCAATATTAAAAATATATTTTATCGTAGAAAAATATATTTTATACACTTTTCTCATTTTCTACTATTCACTCCTGCTAACAAATTGATTCATTATTTTATTTATCTCTTTAATCCTTTTTATATTATTAAATTCTTTTCCCTCACCTAGATTAAATTCCAAATCAGGAATTATCACTTTCACACAGTTCGTTTGTGATTCAACTCTACTTATATCGACAACTATTATTTCACGTACTTGAGTTGAAAGTTCTTTTTTTAGATATTCAAGTTCATTTTCTGTCTTAATAGCAGAAATATCACTTAGCTTGATAGTTTTAAAATCATAAGAATACAAAAAATCTATATCGAAAGAAGGATGATAAATTTCACTTTCTTCCATGTCTTTCTCCATATATTTCTCATACCACAGAGCAGCTGATTGTTCACATTCGGTAAGGGCTCGTCGTGTTGCAATAACAGGATCTAAACTACATCCTATTCCAGCAACCTTATAGTTTTCAAAGCCAGGCATGTTTTCATAAGTAATTAATACAGGGAATATATCAAATGGAGAAGTTAGTAATCGCACTGTACATTTTATGCCTTTAGCCTCAGCAGCTTTTTTAATCTCAAATATTTCTTTGTAACTATCATCAATCTCAATTTGATAACAAGGCAATCCTGTTTTTAAAAATAAACTAATAGAATCATGTTCTAATACTTCATAAATAGCATGAATAACAGCATCTTCATACGAAACTCCCGAAGCTAACCCAATTGTTCCATTAAATTCTATTTCAGATTCAGGAGGAAATTTAACGACATCTTGAGGAATCATAAGAATAGAGCGATCCAATATATTTTCCCCATAACAGATTTTTTCAGTTGGTATATTTTTATATTTCTCCTTCAAATGGCTATCTCTAGCATTTGATTTACTAAGATTTGATTGGCCTAAAAATCTTTCGGCTGAAACTCTTTCAATCATTTCATAAAATGCTGACAAAAAAGCATTCTTTACAGTCAGACCTTTCCCACAATCGCATATCAAATTGTTATTTTTGTCCCTTCTCTTAATAAAAAAAACTGGTGTACTAATAAAATCACAGTCCGACTTATTTATACCTTCAATTTTATAGTCCTCTACAATAGAGGCTAACTGAATGAAACCCTCACTAGTTACATTTTTTCTCATAATATCTCCTATCAATATATTTTTAATACGCCCATAATTGACAATAACAATATCATCTGAGCAGTATATTGAATATCTGTTGCTCTCTTATCAAACATTCGAGATGATATTTCAGCGAAATTTGATGGTTTAGTTCTTATATTTTCTATTATTTCTACTAGTTCTTGATTACAAAATAGTTTTTCGTCAATATTTTTGGACTCTATTGCGAAGATATTATTTTTTGTTTCCCAAGCTTCAATAAAAACATCAATGTTTTGAATTAGTCTATAAAATAAGTTCGAATCTAAAAAATTTATATCATTATCCCATAAACCATATATCTGCTTCACAAAATCCATTTTATTCATTCCCTTACTGATTTCATTCTGAGTATCAATTGCATAATATGGGATTGCTTCAACAGCATTTCGAACTTCATACGGAATTTCCATACTCGTTATATAATGATATTTTTTTTCAAATCTAGAATCATTGATTACATCAAAATACATTTTTGAGGGGTAGTTCAATGTTAATGTACCAACTGGAATTTTCTGTACTTTTATTCCATTTTTCCTCATATCATCGGTAAAAATAACCCATCTCTTTAAATCTTCTTTTACATCATTATATGTTTGATATGGATAGCATATAAGGCTGTTAAGTTGAACATCCAACCCTGACTCATATAATTTCTTACAGTTATTGATAGCCTGTTCAACATAATTGGTTCCACCTTTTCCCATAAGTTTAATAGTTCTTGAATTTAATGATTCAACTCCAACAATAACACTAACAAAATTAGAAGAAATTAGTTCACTGCAAAACTCATCAGTTACAATATCGGCTCTTGATGTACATGCATATAGCATATTTATTTCTTTTAAAACTTTGAATAATTCGAGATTTTTTTCCATATAATTCATTGTACAATCACAAAAACTAATGAATGATACCCCAAGCACTTCTTTAACTCTAGTTAAGTCTACTTTTACTTGTTCAACTGTTTTACATTCAGAAAGATCATTCCTATATATCCTATTTCCGTCCCAATTCATAGAAATAGAACAAAAATTACATTTATAAGGGCAAATTTTACAAATTGAATATGAAATATTTCTCATCCCCCTTTTTTCTGGGTAACAATCTAATTCAAAATCGTCAACTGATAAGTATCTATAAGCATCCATTTCATCAAGCTCGGCCCTAACCAGAAAGTCTTCGTTCATAATCTCATTGAAAATTCCAAGCTTTTCTAATAATTTTTTTACCACTGGTGTCGTAGCGTGTTTTCCAATGATAACACCCTTACTTTCTTTATTCTGAAGCTTAAAAAAATGCATCATCAATACTGAAGAAAAAACTGCAGCAGGTTTCTCACAGCAAATATATACCTGGTCATAATCCCTCAACTCGTTAGCCATATTTCTCATAAATTCTATAAACTTGGATAGATTATCACTACATATACTGTAATTTAATCCCATATTTTCAGTTAACTTTTTAAGTTCATCTGTATAATCGTCCATATACATTATTGAAACCAACAGCTCAACAGAGTATAAATCCTCAAATGGGATGATGTTAAACGGCAATTCTGCTGTTAACGGATAACTAAATGTCATTCCACCAGCAAGATATAATAAATGATGGTAACTATCAAGATCATAATCAAGATATTTGTATAGCTTTCCATCCATATCTATAAATTTATCACAACCAAGATATTTCTTATAAAATGCATACTTAAGTGCTATAATTGGAGGTCCTGCATCAAATGCAAACGGTGCTTCAATAATACATTTTTTCATAGTTCACTCCTACTACCTAATAATATATCATTCCTAATTTTATTCCACTTTCACTAAAATATTTCTTATATAACTCTGTTGCTTTGTATAGCTCTAATCTGCTCATTCCTTTTTTATAAATAGCAGAACCAAAAACTCCTGGTGTGAAGAAATTGAAAGAAGAATCACGTAAGTATGTTTTTTCATAAGGATTTTTCCACTCAATTCCATATTCATCAAAAACATTGGGTTGAAGTTTCTGTATATGACCTGCATGATAATACTCTATTTCAACTATTTCTATATTTACATATTCTTTTATCTCATCAAGAAGATCTGCATTTGAAGAAATAGTATTTATCGTTTCAGTTGGAAATCCAATAATAAGAAACAACATTAGCGAAATTTCATTATCAGAAAGCTTTTTTAGAAGCTCTTTCATCTTTGGAATACTCTGTTTCTTATTCATGGACTTAAGTACTTCCTCACTGCCATTTTCAATCCCTAAAGCTATTACAGAGCAACCTGTCTGCTTTAGTAATCTAATAAACTCATCACTTGTTTCCTGAGTTCTGAGATTTCCTTGATACTCTATATCAAAATGTTCCTTATCAATAGCTTTCAGAACATCTATCATATATTTCTGATTATTATTCATTGCACAGTCAATAACAGTAAATTTCTTAAATCCATAACTCATGATATGTTTTATCATCTTAACAATGTACTCACTAGAGTGATACTTTACACTCCTCCCCATCATACGTGTTCTCTCACAAAAGACACATTCAAAAGTACACCCTCTTTGAAACTCAATATCTGCAAATTCATATATGTCACTCATATCTGAATAGTCAGGAAACGGAAGCTTGTCTAACTCTATTCTTTCCGATTGAATTATGTAACACCTTCCTCCATTAGAGCTGTAAAATATTGCCTCATCTCGCTCATGAGAAATAGATGCATTCTCTGTTGACCCAAACCTCTTCCTAAGATAATCATACCCTTCACCGACTACGATAGTATCTATCATATCACCTATACATTTTTCCAAAACTGGATTAAGTAAATCATATTTCTGAAAAATTCTAATGTCATTCCCAACTATATCTTTATGCGTATACACAGACTGTAAATATGGTGTAACAGGCTCAAAAGTGAATTGATCTATTACAATTATTTCAGACTTATTCTTATACCTTTGAATAAGCTTAGTAAAAATTAATAATAACGATGTATTATTGGCTGCAAAAAGAATAATAGAGTCATAATTTCCTATTCTTATATTTTCTAATTGCCTAAAAAAAGCACATTCTGTAGCTTCTACTATCTTTGCAATGTCATCATTAGGTATACCTAAAAGCATATTAATACCATTATCTATTCCCATCATTTTTTCCAAAATAATTCTTGTCATAGCATCCAAGGCTTCATATTTTTGTAAGTTCTTAAAATACTTGCTCTTATAGGCTTCAATATATTCAAATACTAAAGACGAAAAAGCAAAAAACTCATCGAAATTGTAATCCATATAATCTACACATTCAACTTCCCTGCACTCTTTCCTCAAAATTGCAATAGAATGACCTATATGTAAACTTGCCGCACCTTCAGTTGATGTACACAACTTATAAGGAACATTAATAACTGCTATTCTACTCATTTGTGTCCTCTCAATTCTATAAGATCCAATATATTAAACAGCAAAACTTTAGTCACAAACTCTTTTTTTTCACTTTCATCTATTGTCAATTTATTAATCATCAATATTTTTTCACAACTTATATCAGTTATATATTTTTTAAGAGCATTTAATACTGTTTCTTTTTCTACTTTTTCCTTAATGCATATGATAATATTATTGGAACTCCACTTTTTATAAAACAGTTTCCAATGGCCTGACAACAACGCTACAATATGTAATGCAATGGAATCAACTGGCTCAATATCTTTGAGAACAGAGCATATCAATGAATTTTTTGACTGCTCACCTACCTTATTTGGATATCGCACCCTAACAGGAATCTCTCTCAAACTATCATCAGCATGATACTCTACAATTGTATCTTTATTGTTAATAGCATCCATATAATTCTTAGAAGGATAATTAATCACCATCTCTCCAACGTTCAACTTAGGTACAATAGCGCCTATTTTTTTTACCCTTTTAACAAAATCATGAACCTTTGCGATCGATTTCTTAACATCTTCATACGATTCATTAGGATGAAATAAGACTATATTTATCTGTGCAACAATATTATTTTCATACAGTTTTTTGACAGTTTCTACAGCTGTCTTACCATATAAGTCATCTCCTTTATTAAATATCTGTACAGACTTCCTATTAAGAGTTTCTAATCCTATCAAAAGTGCAGTACAGTTCATCTCCTGTAAATTCTTTATATAATCATCATCAATCAAATCAATTCTGCTGCTTGCAGAAAAGAATAAATCCTTTTCTCTTATAAGTTCACTAATCAGCTTAAAAATTGGTATTCTTAAATCAAATGTACAATCGTTAAATGTTAATCCGTCAACATTACATTCATCTGAAAGATACTCAATTTCTGATTTACATATATTGTAATCAAAAATTTCCAAACAGTCTTTTAACTCTCCTGTTTTGTCCCATAGCATTCTTTCAGTGCAAAAATTACACTTAGAAGAACAGCCATAACTAATTTGATATGGTATAATCCTAATTCCATGATAAAGTGGATATTGTTTTATAATCTCTTTTAACTTAAGAGATTTAAATAATTCTAATCTAGTTATTTTTTTCTCATAGTGGAAACTCGGCTGCTCTACAATATCAATCAAATCCAGCTTGGTAGCTAATCCAGCTACATATGGAACATTTATCTGATTTCCAATACCTGTAATCACTATCTTTGGATTTTTTCTCTTTATTTTTGAGCATAGCCACATCCCGGTGAAAACAGATGCAACAGATGACATATTCATGATAATATTATTGTTTTCTTCAGTTATCATATCACTTATGACTTCAAATTGTTCGTTATACTTTTTTATAGCTGAATTTGCTTCTGAATAATTGTATCCTAAAACACTACACAACTTTTGCAATTGAATTGTATAAGTTTCTGATTTAATGAGGGCAATCAGCAGCTCAGCATTACACATAGTCTCAAAAGTACAAACATTAAATGGTATACTCTCAGCTTTTTCATATGAGTTAATATATGCCCCTGCTAATCCTTTCATAATACTATAAATGTCATAGCTCTCTAGATTGTTATATACTATTACATTTATATCTATATATCTACTATCATCAGTTGTGTCATAGTAATATGTCATATCCTCCAAAAATTCCATCGGTAACTGTGGAGCACCCGCATCCTGTGTATACATTGAATTTAAATAAATAATAATAACTCAACCTCTTTCTTAAGAAAGGGCCAGATTATTATCTGACCCTGTTCATATTTACTATAATCTTATTTAGTTGAAACTGAACACCTATGCTATACAGCAAAATAAAAGTTCTTTTCAATTAAAACACTTGTCTTTATCAATAAAATTAATTCTTAGTCTTCAGTTACTATAGAGCGTTTATGCCATGCACTAAGGTAAGTGTTCTTTTCGACTGGAGCATCTGTCTTTACCTGCAAATTTAATTCTTTACAGATTGACTTTATTTTTTCTACAGACTTATTATCCATTGTCTTTTCCATTGTCTTTTCCATGCCTT
>NZ_JAKZEY010000036.1 GCF_022808955.1 Anaerococcus sp. AGMB09787 | reverse complement strand
AGAAACAATAGTTGGAACAAGCCGATAATAACCGGCTTATTTGTTGTGCTCAAATTTAAACTCTAAATCAAAACTACCAGCTTAGCTGGTAGTTTGTGCAGCGCCTATAAGGCGCGAATACCGGCACGCCCCTATTGGGGCTCCGAATATTCCGTCACATGCACCACTTTCCCAACTACTGCTAAAGCAGTTTTTTATTTGTTCTTATTTACTGACTCTCCCGTAAACGGGTCATGGTATTCCTTTATACTTATTTGGTCAGCATAATAATCTTCTTTTAATTGATTTTGTATATATTCTTTTATTTTCTTTTCATTTCTTCCCACTGTATCCACATAGTATCCTCTACACCAAAAGTGTCTATTTCCGTATTTATATTTTAAGTTGGCATGCCTATCAAATATTATTAATGAGCTTTTTCCTTTTAAATATCCCATTATCTGTGATATTGAGTATTTTGGTGGTATTTCTACCAACATATGGACATGATCTGGGCATAGCTCTGCTTCTATTATGTTTACTCCTTTTCTTGAACATAATTCTCGAAGTATGCTTCCTATATCTTTCCTTAGTTGTCTATATATTACTTGTCTTCTATATTTTGGCGCAAAAACTATATGATATTTGCATCTCCAGCTTGTATGTGATAAAGTATTTTTATCCAAGATTACCTCCTTGTTTAATTGTGCATGTGACTATCACAATTATACTTTAAGGAGGTTTTCTTGGTGCTTGAAGCTAAAGCTAATTTCCTCCACCTGCATAGCAGGTGGTTTTTTGTTTCGCTCTCTTTCGTTCGCTCAACTCACTTAAGTGGACAATAACAAGGAGAAAAGCAAAATTAATTTTACTTTTCTCCTTGACTTTTGTTAGCAGGTTTTTATGCCAAGAAAAAGACCAGAGACGAAAAGAAGCAAAATAGCAAAAATGTTAATTGAGGAATATCAGCCTCAAATTATGGAAACATAGATTTAAACATACCAAGAGATAGAGAAGGCACCTTCGAGCCACAAGCATTAAGAAAGTATACCCTACAGGGCACAAGCTGAAAAAGACATATCAAACATAGAAAATCAGATAATATCTATGTACGGCAAAGCAATACCCTCACCTAATAATGTCTACAACTCGTAACCTCGTTGGACATTATTGGCTGGGGCAGACCCTGACAACAAGAGATATATCATCTCATATCAGAGATATTTATGGATTTGGAATATCCGAAACAATGGTAAGTAAAATAACAAATAAAATACTACCAACCATAGAAGAATGGCAAAATAGGCCATTAGAAAGAGTGTATCCAATGGTGTTTCTAGATGCTATCCACTATCACGTAAGAGAAAACAACATAGTAGTCAAAAAGGCCGTCTACATTGCTCTAGGCTACAACATGGAAGGATTTAAAGAAATACTTGGGATGTGGGTTGGAGAAAACGAATCAAGCAAATACTGGCTGTACTCAAGCGATAGAAGCAGTATATCCAAAAGCAGAAATCCAAAAATGCATAATCCATCAAATAAGAAACTCAACAAAATATGTATCCTACAAAGATATAAAAGAACTAATGAAAGAGCTAAAAGCAGTATACAAAGCACCAACAGAAGAGCTTGCCTTAACAAATCTAGGAATCTTTGAAGAAAAATGGGATAAAAAATACCCAATGTGTGTAAACTCTTGGAAAAACAACTGGGCTGAGCTATCAACATATTTTAAATATCCAGAAGGAATAAGAAAACTGATATATACAACAAACGCCATAGAAAACTTCAATAGGCAACTAAGAAAAGTAACAAAAAACAAAACCATATTTCCGACTACGAACTACAAAAAAGCTTGTATCTAGCAATGGTAGATGCTTCAAGTAAGTGGACCTATAGAATACGTGGCTGGGATCAAATATTATCCCAATTATCAATATATTTTGAAGGGAGGTTTTAATTAAAAAATAATAAAACAAATTAAAATCAGCTGCAAAATTTCATGAAAATTTGACAGTTTATTAAGCCCAAGTAAAATTAAGTAAAGCTCCATTCCTATAGGAATGGACAGAAATTGATACATAAAAAATGTATCAACCCTTACCCTTATATCAGGATTTAGGTTGATACACAAAATTATTTACAGACCCCTAGAAGCTCTCGTAAGCGACTTAACTTATTAATTGCTATTTTCTTTTAGTGGTTTTAGTTTATTGTTTAGCATTTCCATATTTTAGTATTAGCCTATTTAAAAATATTAATTATAAATTAATGCAGAAAAAACATTAAAAACCTTTACATTTTATAAAATAAGTATTATAATGATATTGATAGAGAGAGCGAATATTCTAGGAGGTAAATATGGATATAAAAAATAGAAGCTATGAAGATAAGAAAATTGAAAAGAAGAATGATTCTTCAAAAAAAGAATTGCTGGAAAAAATTAAAACTGTAAAGATCGACAAAGAAAATGGCTTGGTATTTTTTGGAACATGTCATTGTTCTGGTAATACTGTAAGTAAAGATTAGAATTGCAATTAGATTATATTATGCTTTTATGTATTGTAATAAATTATTTAGTTCATTAAGGGGCATTAATAGTGCCTCTTTATTAGTTTAAGATTTATTTGAATGGAGAAAAAATGTATAAATTAATAGAATCCCCAGTGGTTGAATTAGAAATTACTACAAATGAAATTAATAGTTTATATATTAAAAACATTTATAAAATATTGAAATATGATAGTTTTAATTTGTTTATTATAAATTCTGATTATAATTCATATCATAATGAGGAAAATCATCTTTTATCACCAATAGTAGAATACATAAAAAACAGTAATAAAATGTTTTTGGTCGATCGTAATTTTTATATAAATCATTTAAAAAAAAGTCAAAATATACCAAAGTTATTTGTATATGAAATTTTGTGTGCTGATAAAATTTCTAGATGTTCCGAATTTGATTCGAGTAATGTAGATATTATTTTTATTAAATTTGACACAAGTATAAGTAGTGAAAATTATTTGTGGGAAGATATACAACAATTAATAAATAATAGTAGTATTGATTTTTTTGCTTTGTTTAATAATGAGAATATTAATATAAAAAACTATAACGAAATAATCGGAAAAATCATTAAATTTAATATTAATTTAAATTTTAATTCAATATATAAAGACTACCTCACAGTAAAAGAGCATCCTTGTAATGCTTATTTATGTAGTAAAGAAAAATGTCACGCCAATAAATCAAAATTACCTAGATATTTATTTGTGTCATGTGAGGGGATTTATCCTTATAAAGTAACAAATACTAGGCTTATTATAACTGAACATATTGATAGAGTTGTTATCGATAATTTTGATGATATTCTTAATAACTATATAGGTAGTGAAGAATACAATAATTTTATAGACTGCAATAAATATATTTTTTTTCAATATGTATTAACAAAAACAATCAATATATTTGCCTGGAATTTATTTTTAGTAGACGCATTAAATAATATATAGGAGTGGAATGTGCTAACATTTAATAATAAATATATAATTTTTAAAGATGTAATATTTAAAAAAGATGGATCTTTAAGTTATAGATTACCTAAAGAACTTGTAAATATACTAAAGGTACATAATAGTAGTAATAAAATTTGTGATATAGATGATGAATATATAAAATATTTTAAAAACAACAGTGTTTTTGTTGAAGATGATATTTATTATAATCCATTTGTAAAAATAGAAGAAGCGAATAAATTTAGGCTTTTTATTCAATTGACAGATAATTGTAATTTAAATTGTAGACACTGTTTTCAGGGTGATAAGAGAAAAAAAAGTAAATCTATGTCCTTTGAATATATTAAAGATTTGATATTTGAAGCTATAAATTTAGGAATTTACAGCATAGATTTTACTGGAGGAGAAATTTTTACATTAGAATACATAGATGATTTATTAATTTTTTTGTCTAATTTGCCAGTTAGGACTAGTCTTTTTACTAACTTAGCATTTTTATCAGAGAATGACTTGGATGCTATTATTAATTGCAGTGGAATAGATAATATAATAACAAGTATTGATTATTTTGATCCTGAAAAGCATGATATTTTTAGAGGGAAAAAAGGAGCTTTTAAATCAACAATTAAAAATATCAAATTTTTAAAAGAAAATGACGTATCAATTTTAGTAAACACAATGTTATTAAAAAATAATAGGAAAGATATAATGAAATTGGTAAAATATTTTGAAAAAATTAATATAAAAACAAGGCTAGATACAGTAACGATAAAAGGCAATGCTAAAAAAAATAAAGATTTATTTTTTATAAATGAAATTTCGAATTATATTTATGATATATACAAGGATTTAGGATATAGTGATCAAGATTTGTATGAGTCAATAATAAATTCAAAATGTGGTGTCGGAGAAACATTACTTTATTTTGATTGTAATGGAGAGTTTCAATTATGCCCTGGTTTAACTTCAGATTATAATGAAAAATTTAAAATAGGAGACACTTTAGCCGAAGCTATACAAAATTTAAATTCATTTAGAATTTCTTGTAAAGAGAATAGTTGTGAATATCATGGTGTCTGTACCTATGGATGTAGAGAAAGAGCTTTGGAGTATTCTGACTCTATTTTTGGAAAAGATTTCCGAATGTGTGAATTGTTAAACAGCTTATATAAGAATATGTATGTATTATGAATAAATTATTAGTAGTACATTTATTAAATAGTTGTAATTTAAATTGTAAATACTGTTATGAAGCAGTTAAAACAAATTTTCTTCAGAAAGGTATTAACAGAGAAAATAAGTATGAATACTATATAGAAGAAATAAATAAGAATCAATGTATTGAAAAAATAGTTCTAACTGGAGGAGAAGTTTCGTTTTTTCCTAATCTAGAAAAATTAATATTAAATATTGATAATAAATCAATTGAAATATTAACAAATGGAATTTTAAAATTAAATGTAGATAAGAACATATTGAAGGAATTATGCATAACAGTAAGTCTAGATGGTAATTATAATATAATGAAATTACATAGAAATATAAAATTTTGTGATTATACTAATATAATAAATAATATTTTATGGTATAAGATTTATGCAAAATCGTTATCTATAAATACGTTAATTACAAAACATAATTTAAATGAAGAAAGTATATTTTTATATGATTTATTTGGGGAAGATGTTAATTATAGTTTGTCTACACCATCTGAAATATTTACACCAGATCAATTTAAATTAGATTATAATGATATATTAATATTGGATCAAAATATAAAAAAAGCTTATGAAAAATATAATTATAGAATAAAATGTAATTTTGACTTAATCAATAAAAGAGCATTTAAATTAAATTCATATGAAATAGTAAATAGATTAATTATCATTGAATTATATTGTGATTTAGACTATTACTATGTTTTTAACAAGCCTTTTAAGACATTTTGTAAAGCCAATGAATACGCAACTAAATTAGTGGATAGTTTGATTAGCATTTTTAACGAATTTTTAAAAGATAAAGATGATGATTTTCTATTCAATCCATATTCATTTATTGAAAGAATTATGTTTGAGGAGGATTATGAAATACTACAATTTTGATAAGCTTATAAACAAAGAATATGATATAGGCATAATAGACTTTTATCCAAATGATTGGATTAATGCTAATTATAATAAATATGATATAATTAATATATGTAATTCAAAAAAAGATTTATATTTGAATTTTCCCATGGGACATGGTATTGCTATAAAATCAATAGTAGAAGATATAAATCTCAAATCTAGTGTGTTATTAATAGCAGTAGATAGAGAAACTAAAATAGAATTTGTGAATGATATACTAAATACGATAGTAAAATTTAAAATTTGCAGAATTATCAATATAAGTTTTGGATTTATGAACTTAAGTGATAGCAAAAATTTGAAAAGAATGCAAGAAATTTGTGAATATGCGAATAAAAATAAAATTATAATTATAGCAGCAAAAAGCAATGATGGTCATGATTCCTTTCCTTCTTCTTTAGATTCTGTTTTATCAGTTGATTTTAATATAAAGCAAATAGAAGATATTATTATTAGAAGAAATATTTGTGTATTTAAGAAAATGAAACTATTAGTACCATGGTACAAAGATAGACAAATGTGGGTAGAAGGAAATAGCTTTTATTCATCAATAATTACTGGAATAATTAGTACATATGATATTAATAATTATTCAAATTTCTTTGATTTGGGTTATATTGATGATGTAAGTAAATATTTTAAAAATATTAAAGTTCTTAAGTTATATAGTGATTGGAGGCTATATGTATAAAAATTTAAAAAAAATGTTGAAATTAGCAGATATAAACTCTAAAACTTTTTTATTTTTTATTTTTATATCTGTACTATCATCAATATTCAATATTGGATTTTCTCTTAATATTAAACCATTATTAGATAGATCATTGCAAAATCATCAAATTATGAGTGATAGTTTAATTAAATTTATTATTTTTGCATTTTTCATGACTCTATTAAAACATATTAGACTTATTATTTTTGATATTTTTTCTGTTAGTGTAGAAGAAAAACTGACTGAAAAGATTGTATTGAAAATTAGAGAAAGAAATATTGATTATTTTGAGAATACAAAAGAAGGTGCCTTATCTCACCTTATTAATAATAGAATAGAGGAGTTTTCGGAGTTTTTAGGAAATAATATTTCAAATATATTTTATTTACCTATATATTTTCTATTTGTTTTTGTGACATTAATAATTATAGACTATAGGATTAGTATCATTATTATACCAACTATATTTTTGGGTGTTTATCTAGATTTAAAAAATTCTGATAGATTATTAGAAACTTCCAATATATACTATGAAAGTGAAAGAAATCTCTCGGCATTTCAAAAAGAGATGATAGAGAATGCTTTAGAGATAAAAATAGAAAATATGGATAATTATATAATTAGTCAGCATTCTAATAAAGTTGATTATTTTATTTCAAAAGGAAATAAGCTAAATGAAATGTCTCAAAGAGCCTATGTCCCAGCTCTGATAAATGAATATTTGCCTAGCATTGTTCTTGTATTTATCATCATATTTAAGTTTGCAAACAATGAACCAATAACATATGGGAAATTTTTGACTATTTTATCTTTAACTAGTAATGTTTCTTTGCCGTTTGCGAATTATTTACGTTCTTTAGCAAAACTAAAGAAAATTAATCCTTTAATGGATGAACTTCTAGAGATAATAAATTTAGAAGAAGAAAGTTGCATAATCCACACTGATAGTGACTACATAATAGATATAGAAAATTTATCGTTTTCTTATAATGCTAATCCTATACTAAGGGATGTTGATTTGAAGGTAAAAGATGGAGAAAAAATAGGAATAATTGGTAAGTCTGGATCGGGAAAATCAACACTATTAAAACTTATTGTTGGCATATATAAACCAGATATCGGCAAGATAAGTGTGTTAAATACGCTTACTAATGAAAACATAGAAGAGATTTTGCGAAATATTTCCTATGTTGATAATAAAAATTATATGCTAGATGGGAGTATTAGATATAATATTTTATTAAAAGATATCGAAGATATTCCAGAAAGAGAAATTTCTTTAAAAATGATATCTGAAAAAATATATATGGATGATATATTAAATTTAAAAAATGA
Organism: Anaerococcus sp. AGMB09787; assembly: GCF_022808955.1. Classification (GTDB taxonomy): domain Bacteria; phylum Bacillota; class Clostridia; order Tissierellales; family Peptoniphilaceae; genus Anaerococcus. Next base: position 2,800 of record NZ_JAKZEY010000036.1, on the reverse strand, counting down.
AGACAGTATTAATTTTAATATTAGTAATCTATCAGGAGGTCAGAAATCAAAAATTTCAATTGCTAGAGCTCTATTAAAGGAAGAATCAAAGATATTGATACTAGATGAGCCTAGTGCATCTATGGATGTAAAATCTGAAAAAGGTTTACAAAAATTATTGGAAGAGTCTGATAAAACTATAATCCTCACTACGCATAGGAAAAGTTTATTAGAAATTTGTGATAGAATATATAATTTGAAAAATGGAAACTTAATAGAGGTAAACTATGTATAGAATTTTTAAAAAATCATATCTTATAAGTGGTTATATTGGATTTATTATGAATTCTTTTCAAAGCGTTCTTTCTCAATTTTTATTTGGTTATTTATATTTTTTAATATTTGAAAAATATTCAAGCGGTGAGTTATCTACTGCTCTAATAATATTTTTTACAATATTAATTGCTATTTACTTTATTTTGGCAATTCCACTCTGGGGATTTTTGATGGAATATTCCCAAAATATATATAAAGGAAATTTAAAAAAGAGATTTTTTAAAAACATTTTTAAAAATAGAAACCAGAATTTTGATGATCCAACTAACATATTGACGCTTTTACAAAGGGATATAAATAATGTACAAAAATTAGCGGGATGGGATTTAGTAGTTTTATTTCAATCTATATTATCTGGTTTAATTTCTGCAATTGTAATTTCTAAAATTTCTGTAAAGTTAGTATTAATTATTATAGTAGTGGGGTTGTTACCAATTATTGTAAATATATTTGTATCAAAATATTTTAAAAAGTGTAGTATTATTTTAAGAAAATTGTATCAAGAAAAATTAAAAGCCTCTTTAAATTATATTAATAACCTAATAATGATAAGAATATATAGGTTAGATGAAGAAACAGCTAGTAAAATTAATGAAAATGGTAAGTTAATAAAAATTGAAAAGAGTAAACAAGTTATAATTAAAAATATTTCCATGTTTTTTGATTCATTAATCTATGAATCATTTTATAAAGTAATATTAATTTATTTTGGTGTGAACATGATTATAAAAAATGAAATAAATTTTGGTTTACTTATTTTAGCTTATTCAATGTTAGAAGGGATATCATTTTTCCTTTCCTATGTTGGCTATTATATTAAAAATATACAAAACATTATGGTTTCAGTAGATAATTTAAAAGGTTATTTTGATGAGATAGAAGATAATGTTCTAAATCTAGAAAGTGAGAATATTGATAGCATAGTCATTGACAATATAGATTTTTCATATGATGATTCAGAAAATGTGTTTGATAATTTTTCTATAACGCTAAATCTACCCAATAATTTTTTAATTGAAGGCCCAAATGGTTCTGGAAAGAGCACATTACTTAAGTTGATTGCTGGTATATTTGTTCCAGATGAAGGTAGCATTAAATTTATGGATAATAGTAAAAATCCAACATATAAAAATATATCATATGTTGGTCAAGAACCCTTTGTAATCAATGATTCATTATTAAACAACTTAACATTAGGTGACGAAAAAATTAGTATTTTACAAATAGAAAAGGCGCTCGAAACAGTTGGATTAGAAAAATGGTATAAAACATTGCAAAAAGGGTTGGATACCCAACTTGATGAAAAAGGTAAAAATATATCAAAGGGTGAAGAAACTAGACTTTGTATTGCTAGAGCACTGCTTAAAGATAAAACTATAATTTTGTTAGATGAACCTGATGCAAATATAGATGCTCTAACTATGCAAAAAATGATGAAATCTATTGAGAATAATTACAAAGTTAGCATTATTATGGTAAGTCATTTGAGGGGTATCCATAACTTATTAGATAATTTTCAACTGATTAGTTTAGTTTAATTGTAATAACAACTAATTGCAAATTATATTGTGAAATTTAAGGTAAACTAAGTTTGTGTGTATAGATTGTCATTGCAAATATCTCATAGTTATAGTTTTAAAATTATCCTAGAATTAAATAATTATTCATATAACCTAAATGTTGATATATAGGTCATTTATATAATATAATTAGTAAAGATGAATTGCAAATAATATTGCGACACTCATAGTAAACTAAGTTAGTATATAAATACATCAAATGGAGTTTAAGAGACTGTGTAAAATTTTGTGTATAGAAACCTCCTCGTATATTATAGTTGTAGTAATAAATACTACATTTTGTTCTCAATCCCACTTTCTTATGGGATAATAATTGTATAGATAGAGGTCGTAGTAAACCTCCTTTAAGCTAGTCTTCCCAAATTAGGGTTACGCCTCTACTTTACGTCTATATCAGTATGAGCTGGATAGCACATTTCGTTGCTGTATGTCTAACGAGGTTTGATTGTCGTAAAGTTCTTGAGGGTTCTTTCTCTATCTAAATTTATATTAAAGCTAGGTGATTTTATGTTTTACATTGGTGTTGATATTGCTAAGTTTAACCACGAAGCCTCAATAATTGATTCTAATGGGAAACTTGTTTCTGAGTCTTTTTCTTTTTCTAATTCTATTAGGGGTTTAGAGAAGTTTCAGAAATTTATTTCCTCTTTTTCGATTGATTCTAACAATTGTATTATTGGTATGGAAGCTACAGGGCATTATTGGCTTTCTCTTTATTCTTTCTTGATTGATTTAGGCTTTTCTTGTATTGTTATTAACCCTATTCAATCTGATGCTTTTAGAAAGATGTATATTAGACAAACTAAGAATGATTCTGTGGATTCTTTTGTTATTGCTCAAATTCTTAGGTTTGGTGAGTTTTCTGTTTCTCATTTTTCTGATGAGGATACTTTTGCTCTTAGAAA
>NZ_JAKZEY010000035.1 GCF_022808955.1 Anaerococcus sp. AGMB09787 | reverse complement strand
GAAAAAAGGACCTGCTCGAGGCAAGTCCTAATCAATTATTTATTTCAAATATTCTACGATTGTTTCTTTATAAAGTTCTATGAAGTCTAGGTATTGGCTTAGTTCTACTCTCTCGTCTGTCTTGTGGCTTAGAACAGGTATACCTGGTCCGTATACGCAGATGTTCATCTTATCATTTGCCTTGGTAAATTGAGCAGCGTCAGTTGTTCCTGATAGCTCTATTGGTTTTACCACGTCTTCTTCACCCTCTAGGGCTTTTTGGGCTACTTCTCTTATCTTAGGATTTTCGAATAATTTTTCGATATCGACACCTAGTTCTTCAAACATTTGGGTTACAAGCTTGCTTGGTTTTAGGTTTTCATTCTTGTTGGCAACTTCTAAGATTGCCTTCATTAGATCAGAATCTGGGTCAGTTAGAACTGGTTCTAGGTCAGCAGTTACTTTTACTTCTAGGTTTACTCCAAATTCTTCATTTAGTTCATCCAATACTTCTTTTACTACATTTATTACATCTTCGTTGTTAAATTCTGGAATTGTTCTAGCATTTGCTTCGAATTCTGCATAGTCAGGAATTGAATTTACTTGGTCTCCTCCTGTTATAACCGTGATGTTGTTAAAGGTCTTGCCTAGGATGTCATTCTCGTATTTATCAGCTTCTTTAGCTAATCTCTCCTTGATTCTAACTATAGCATCTGACAAGTGTTCTACTGCGTTTGATCCTAGTTGTGGGGATGATGAGTGGGAAGATAATCCCTTGGATACTACCTTGTAGTTAAGGGAACCCTTGTGGGCATAGGCTACACCAACATTAGATGGCTCAGCTATTATCATAGCGTCTACATCATCTATGAGGCCTTCTTCTGTTAGCTTGCCTGCACCAAGTTGACCAATTTCTTCACCTACAGTAAGGATAAGTTTAATTTTACCCTTAAAATTTTGTTCTTCATTAGCATGAATAAAGGCATGGACTAGGGCTGATACTCCACCCTTCATGTCAGATGCTCCCCTACCCCATATTACATCATCTTCGATTACTCCTTCAAAAGGTGGGTGGGTCCAGTCTTCTTCCTTGCCTGCGCTTACAACGTCCAAGTGACCAGTAAGTCCTAGAACCTTGCCATCGCCGTTTTCAATTTCTGCAAAGAGGCTGGCTCTCTTGTCGTCATTGTCATCTTCTATAAGTTTTGATTCAATTCCATTTTTCTTGAGTAGATTTTGAAAATACTCAGCTAGTTCTTTTTCGTTTCCGTTTTCTGTGTTTATTTTGATTGCGTCTTGAAAAGTTTTAATATATTGCTCTTTGTCCATATTAATCTCCTCCGTTATTATATATATTCCCAAAAACTTCGAAAAATAACATTTTAATCTGTATTTTAATTTATTTAATAGTTAAAATCGTATTTTTATTGACTAATGCTAAGTATATTTAGCTATTATATTCCTCTAGCAAAGCCCGGAAATTATTTATGAGTAAAAGAAAAAAGGCGGGAGGGGAACCCACCTTTAATCTTTGACTAAACTATTTTCTTTTGCTTGCGAATAATCCTGCAAGAGCTGCACCTAGGGTAGCTACAACTCCTGTTAGTCCTGCGACTCCTGTCTTAGGGTTTGAAGACTTGCTAGGTTGATCCTTAACTTCTTTAGCTTCTTTTTTATCCTCAGTCTTTTCTTCTTTTACTTCTTTAGTAGCTACAGATTTTTCAGCTACAACTGTATTTTTGTTAGTATTTTCTACCACTTTATAAAGGTCTAGGCCGATTTCTTTAGCTCTAAATCTTAGAACTCTTACAGCTCCGTCAGTTTCAGCTTGGCTAGCATTTTCATCAGCCAAGACAGCTTGAGCTGTTTCTAAGGCTTGCTTGTATTCAGCTAGTTTATCAGCAGCTACTGCATCATTAGCCTTTAATTTCATAAGGTCGATTGCATCAACTAGGGCTTTCTTATCCTTAGCTGGATCAATTCTTCTACCATTTGCTATATTTTCGTCTGTTTTGTTGATTGTGTAATCATCTACTACATTTCCATCAACATCCATTGTTCTTATATTGAACCTATGTTTGCTGAAGGTTAGGATTGAGAAAAGTTGGCTTCTGTCATCTAGAGATCTTGCTACATACCAATTGTCTTCGCCAATTGGGTTATAGTATTTAGAGCCTGCAGATGTTGACATTGTCAAGAATACTGTTCCCTTTGGATCAGTTACTTCTCTCTTGTTATAATCTAGGGCGATACCATCAGTTATGATTTCTCCATTGTCATTTATCTTAATTCCGTGAGTCTTAGAGAAGTTGTTTTCGTCAAGGTCGATACTTGGGTTATCTAGGCTTGTTCCTATAGCATCTTCAAAGGCCATAACATCTTCACCAGCAAGAAGTTGTTTAGATCTTGTATATATGTGGTCGTGTCCATTGAGAACTATGTCTACATTATTGTTGTTAAATACTCTAACAAGATCTTTTCTTCTTTGAATAATATCATCATCAGCAGAGTGGGTAGCTGTTGAGTATGGTGAATGGTGGAAGCTTGCTACGATAAAGCTGTAGTTAGATCCTCTCTTTTCTACTGCTTCCTTTATAGCATTTTCTACAAAGGACTCGTGTTTACTATTGTCTTCTTCATTAGAGTTGATATTTAAGAATAGGGTATCTCCAAATGAATACCAATAATCTCCAGGGAATTCATCAACACCACCTAGGTTGTTTCCTCTAACAATTCTACCATCAGCAGATTCATTTGGTAGGTAGAAGTGGTCCTTAAATACCTTGTTATTAGGATTTGTTTCATCTTCACCTATATAGGTTTCGTGGTTTCCTTCTATTGATACAAAAATATGGTTTCTATAAAATTCATCATTCAAGAATGCATCATACTCACCTTCATAAGTAGCGATTTCTACGTTATCTCCCATTGATAGATAGAAATGTGGATCAGCTTTTTCAGCCCTATCTAGGACTTTCTTGAAGTCTACCTTATCTTGGTCAACCTTAGCTTGGGTGTTCTTGTTAAGACCTTGCTTATCCCAAACACTATCTCCAGATCCAATTTGTGGGTCACCGAAATATGCCACTGTAAATTCATTATCTTCACCTAGTGGCTTAACGTCAAAGGAATAAGTTTGACTAACTTCATCACCTGTATGAACATAGTATGAATGACTTCCAGCTTCAAGTCCTGTAATAAGAGCTGTGTAAGTCCAATATCCTCCATCATCGTCTGTTAGATTTCCACTTGCCTTGTATGACTTACCATCTACAACAGCAGCTGATACTGCATCTTGGTTAGCAAACCAAGTAATAGCAACTTCGCTTTGGTCTGAACCAGGGTTTATTACAATGTCCTTGATTGGATCTAAAACTTCTTGGAGCTTGTTGTTAGAATACTTACCATTCTTCTTGCCATACTCTCCATTAGTTTCTTCAAGCTTAGCCTTAACTTCTGGATCAATGTCAACTACGTTCTTATCTTCACCATAGGACTCTCTCTCAACTTCAGTAGCCCTGTTGTACTTGTCTGTACCATCAGATTCCCTACCGGCTGCTTCATTCTTTGGATAGTCCATACCATCTTCATAAACTTCATTAGTGAAGCCCGAATATGTGGTAACTTCACTAGCTTCTACTTCAGTAGCTACCTTATCATCCACATTTTTATCTTCTGCAGCAAGGGCATCACTTCCAAATAGTTGAGAAGAAATACCTGCAACAAGCAAAAGTGCTAATAATCTAGAATTGTTTTTTTTCATAATATCCTCCCTTTTTCTCTATTGTAAAAGGAAAATATAAGAAATTTGCTTTGCTTTTATAAAATTTATGTAAAGTTAGAGAGAATTTGTTTTACTTTTTGTTTTTTGATCTTTCAAATTTTACCTAAACTTTACAAAAATACCAGTAATTATATATAAATTAGTAGCCATAAAAAAACGCTACAGCCAGAGTAGACCGTAGCATTTATTTATTATCATTAGATTTCTAGGTTTTCTTTTATGAAGGTACCGTTGTTTAATTCTGTGAAGGCTTGGAAGAGTTCTCTCTTAGTGTTCATAACTATAGGGCCACCCCAAGCTGCCTCCTCATTTAGTTTATCTGATTGTAGGAATAAAACTGATGCATCTGTCCTTGCCTTGAAGTTAACCTTGTCTCCTTGGCTTAGGTGAACTGCTGTTTTTTCATCGATTACTTCATCACCTACTTCAATGTCTCCCTTTAGGGTAAACAAGGTAATTGACTTATCTTCCTTAACATCTAGGTCAAAGACACTGCCCTCTTTCATTTCAACATCATAGAAATCTAGTGGTAGATGGGATGACTTGTAACCTTGCTTGTCCTTGTATTCTCCAGCTAGAAGTCTTACCCTTATACCATCTTCTTCAATTTCCTTAATCTCAGCATTTTTGATTGCCTTGTAGGCTGGGCTTGTCATCTTGTCCTTAGCTGGTAGGTTGAGCCATATTTGTACGCCCAATACTTTTTCAGCTTCTGGGAAGACTTCTGAGTGCATGATTCCACTTCCAGCACTCATCCATTGAACTTCGCCATCATTTATTGTATCTTCATTACCAATACTATCCTTATGCGTTACTTGACCATGTTTAAGGTAGGTTATAGTTTCTATTCCCCTATGTGGGTGAGTAGGAAATCCTGCCTTGTAGTCATCATAGTTACTTGTATCAAATGAATCAAGCATTAATAATGGATCAAATTCTTCTACTGTTTGGTTTGATAATACTCTTACAAGACTAACTCCAGCGCCATCTACTGTGTTGAATCCTTTAACCTTATAGTCTACTTTTCTATCAGTCATTTATACCCCCAATTTTCTCAATAATCGTATCATATCCTTTACTTCTTCCTTAGATAGACCATCAAAACTTTCTCTTATTATATCTTCATTCTTAGGAAAAATCTCTTCAATTAGTTCTTTCCCCTCTTCAGTAAGGATTAATATTTCTCTTCTTTTATCGTCCTTATCCTTGTAGGATGATATTAGATTTTTCTTCTTCAAATTTCTAACTATAACTGGCATAGTACCAGACGAGCTTAAAATCTTATCCTTAACATCTCCTATACACATATCTCCCCTATGGAACAAGGCTTCCATTACTGCAAATTGTGAAAGACTTAGTCCATATTCTTTGACTAGTATGTTTGATTTTCTATCTATGGAATTTTTAAGTCTTGATATTCCTATAAAAGTTCTAAGTTCATAATTCATATTTGAAATTTCTCCTGTATTTATATATTACCTCTAGTTAGATATATTTCAAGATCAGAATCTTATATCACCTTTTATTAGCCTTTTGTGGTGCTTAACATTTCCAATACAACTACTTGAATCATTTTATTAAAGTAGAATTTTGACACAAATACATTAGTATTGTATAGTAAAAAAAATAATATAAATTGTAGGAGATCTATATGAATTATCTAATGTTTATCGGCATTACAGGCTTCGTTTTATTAGCTATATTTATACTATTGGAGAGTTTAATTATAAAGACTATAAAATCTAAAGCTATTTTCTATTTTTTAAAAAGTATCAGTATAATTTTGATTAGTTTTTTGCCACTCGGAATAATGTATAGAGATGAATATAGTATCATATCATTTTATTTTATTATATTTATCCTCATATTGCTTGCGGGATTGTTAGGTATTTATAACATTAGATATGATCTTAAAAATGGATTAGTTGTTAATGAATTTAAAATAATTTCAGTCAAAAGGCACCACAGGGCAAATAGACACGGAGGTGATTATTTTACTTTGAAAACAGAAGATGGTCAAACTTTTGATATAGATTGCTCTGATTATAATTTACTAAAAAATTCTCTATCAGTAAATAAAGATCTTACTGTCAAGATTGAATACTATCCAAAAAGTTTAATAATAAATAACATTTATTTAAATAAATAGATTCCAATATAAGAAGTCTTGCAGATATCTTGTTTATTAGACAAATATTCAAGTATCTCCTATATTTTTATAAAGATAGGGACAGAATAATCTATCCCTATAAATATATATAACTTTTACCTAGCTATGCGATTTTGCCATGAGATACTTTGATATCTTCATCATTATCTACAATGGCTTCTATGGCATAGACTAGTCCCTTGGTAATTACTTCAAGGTCCATAGATGGCATATTGGCCTTATTTATAACTTGCTCTGGTAAGAAAGGTATATGGATAAAACCTGTCCTTAGGCTAGGAAAATATTTATCCTTGAAATATGCTACTCCATAGGCTACGTGGTTACATACGAAGGTGCCGGCTGTATTTGAGATTTCTGCAGGTATATTGTGCTTTCTCACATTTTCTACCATTGCCTTTATCGGTAGGCTAAGTAGGTAAGCATCATTTCCATCTTCATATACCTTCTCATCTACTGGACTATTTCCTTCATTATCTCCTATACGGAAGTCATCTATGTTAATACCAACTCTTTCTATGCTTATGGCACTCCTACCACCAGCTTGACCTATAGAAAGAACTACGTCTGGATTTACTTCTTCGATTTTTTCCTTTATTTTATCAAGGCTCATGTATCTTACTGTAGGGATTTCCAGTTTTACAATATCTGCATCCTTTATCTTATCTGGCAAATTTTTTACTGCTTCTATGGCAGGGTTTATGCTCTCTCCCCCAAAAGGATCAAAGCCTGTTACTAATATTTTCATATTTCCTCCTTAATATGCAAGTACCATCATCAATACTATATGGACTATTACCATAGTCAAAGCCACAGGTAATTGGGCTTTTATTACAGTGTACTTGTTTTTCGTCTCTAAAACAGCTGCTGGTACTATATTGAAGTTAGCAGCCATAGGTGTTATAAGGGTACCACAGTAGCCTGCAGTCATTCCTAGGGATGCAACAACTGCTGGATTGGCTCCATTATTTATAACAAATGGTATCCCTATACCAAGGGTTATAACTGTGAAGGCTGCAAAGGCATTCCCCATAATCATTGTAAATACTACCATTCCAACTACATAAGCTACAACTCCTGCAAGTCTTCCTGCATCACTTATGATACCAGTTGCGATATTTCCTATCAAGACACCTACACCAGCTGAAGTAAATACTACTCCTAAACCACCTAGTAATTGTGGAAGTAGAGAAGAAACTCCAACTTGCATAACCATCTTTGTTGTATCATCTATGGTCTCATTTATCTTAGGTCTTGCTATAATCCAGCCACATACTAGAGCAAGGATTGATGATATAGCGAGAGTTTGAGCAGATGATAGTGCGAATGCTTCTCCACTTGCTATAACTATATTAAAAGATTTTAGTTGTGATAAAATCATAGCACTAAGACCCATTACTAGGGCAGGAATAAAGATCTTGTAGCCAACTTTCTTAGCATTATTTTCCTTAATTTGATCACTAACTTCCTCAAATTCTGAAGGGGTAACCTTATTAAATATAGATAAAATACCCATAACAACAAGCATTATTCCTACTATAATTCCACCATTTGCGAAATTCTTAATAATAAGTCCACCAAAGGCAAAACAAATTCCAAGAATTATCCAAAAAGACCCACTAGTAAACTTATTTTTATTCTTCCTAGTGAAAGAACGATGAGCTGTAAGGAAACAAACTATACCACAAAGCATATAAATAAATTCATCAATAGTACTTGAATTCTTAACTATAAAATCAAACATTTTTCATATCCTTTCCTATTTTTCTCTCAAATAAGTAACATTGGATAAGGGCAAGAATTAGCATAGCGACTCCAGCAAAGATAGAATACTTGGCAATATCAGCTGCTTCTACAGGAAATCCTGCCTCCTTTAATGTTCCTTGCATAAGCAAGACTCCACTTGCTAGAGGGAAGATATTTTGTCCATAAAAATTACCATAATTTTCCACAGCTCCGGCAAGACCCTTTAGCTCTTCAAACCTTACTTCTGTCAAATCAACCTTTTTCTCCAAGGCTCCTTGAGCCATTGGCAAAATAAGTGGTCTAATAAATTGAACGTGGCCACCCAGTCTAATAGATAGAGCTGCAGCGACCCATCTTATAAATAGATAAAGCCACAAAACAGAACCTGCAGAAGCACGCTTAAATTTAGAAATAAAGTCCCTAGCCTTCTCTTTGAGACCATACCTTTCCATAAGGGCTATAGTTGGGAAAGAAATAAGGAAAATACTCATTAACCTATTATTAACAAAACCCTCTCCCATAATTTGAAGGGTACCAAACAAACCCAGTCCACCAAAAAGTCCGGTAACAAGACCTGCTATAAGCACAACACCCAATACATCGAGTTTAAAAGCAAATCCAACGATTATGACCAAAACTCCTAAAAAAACTAAATTTTGACTCATATTAGCTCCTTTCATAAAATGTTTTCTTACTATTATTATAGCATTATTTACGTAATTAACTACAATAAATCATAAAAATAAATACAGAAAGTTTCATTAATTATTAAAAATACGGAAATAATTTATCTAATGAAGTAAAAATATATACTTTACCACACATAATAAAATATAAAAAAGAATTAATAAATGAGTAATCTAAAATAACTTAAATAAAGTATATGGGCTAAATGCAAATGTCCGTTACCCATTAACAAAAAAAGAATGCTGAAAAATCAACATTCCTAAGCGATTTTTGGCGCGTCATTGAAGCAATATCAACGCTTGTGGCTATCTAAAGGTTAAGATTTCACAAGATATAAGGCTTTAAAATTTCTTTAAAATATTTATCCGTTACCCACTAGTTACCCACTAGAAAAATTAATAATCTAACTTGTAGTGACTCCTTACTTATGTAGCCCCTTTTAAAATAAAATAAAAAAACTATAAAAACTTTTAAAAAAGACCTATCCATGAACTGGCCCCAAAAAGTTAGACCAAAAAACTAACTTAAGGAGGTCAGTTCACCATTACAGACAGGTCTTTTTTATTATCTACTTCTTACTCTCCCATACCTTAGACTCAATAGCTTGATTCAAAAACTTATCAACATTAGCAAACTCTTCATCAAGTATCTTTCTTGTTTCCTCATCTAGCATATCAACGATAGCCTTCTTACTTGCATTAAAAGCCTCTCCTGCTTCATCTAAGCCAAATGAGCCTTTATCCTTTAAGTCCTTCACAAAAGTTTGATTAGTAGTATTTACAGCCAAAGTTACAAGCTCCAAAGCTTTTTCAATAGCTTTTTTTGCATTTTCATTTTTAACCTTGCTAACTACATACCCTTTTACCTCATCAATAGCTATCTTTACTATTCCAAAGAAAGCTAGGGTGATTATAATTAGTATCAAATTGTTTATTATATTAGTCATATCTTATCTCCTTTATTTTGTACTAAAAAAGCGACTATCAAATGATAATCGCTTGTGATATTATTTTATATTCAATTCCTTTTTAAGTCCTTCTTGTAGAACTCTTGAAAAATTAATATTCTTATTCTTTGCCAACATTTCAAGCCAAACAGGAACAGTCAGCATCTTATTCTTATATACTTCTTTTACTTTAGAAAATTGATAAGGTAAATACACATTTATATATATAACCAATTGATTATCCTCTAATTTATCACCATCAATAACACTCATCTTTGGATAATCTTCCTTATCATAAAGCATAGCCCCTATGACTTCTTGGCAATTGCCTATCCCCTCTTCCAAGGTATCGGCACAAGTAAAAGCACCGTCAATATCAGGTATATCTATTGAATATCCTCCCTCTTCTTTAGTGAAAATAGCAGGATATGTTATCGAATTATTAACTTGATTCATTCAACCTACCTCCCTTTCATATGTGGGAACTTAGGGGCTATAAAAGCCCCAACTTTTTTAAAATACTTCTTTGTGTTCCAGTAGGATAGTTGTTTTTAGGATGTGGTATAGTTACCACAATACCATCACTATTTACAAAAATATAATGATCCCCATTGACTCTATCCAACCAAAACCCTTGCTTTTTTGCAAGTTTCATAAGTTCCCTAGAGTTATAACTCTTCATAAGAAGCGTCCTCCTTACATATATTATTATAACATATGTTTAGCATATGTCAAGAGGTTTTAAAAATCATTTTTTCCTACTCAATTATTTAACACGTTCTACTATTATTTTTCCTTTTTCGTTCAAAGGTATATTCTCCACTTTTTTATAAACGTCCATATATATTTCTCCCCTATCCCCATTGTAGGTAAATTCATAATAATATGCACCTTTCACTGGTGTACTCATCAAACACTTACTATTTTGTAAAGTTTTGCAAGTCCAAACAGAAAATACATCATCTGCATCTGTTTCTTCTATCATATCTACTCTTTTATTTTCATATTCAGCAACTTTTCTTTGACTTAATCTTAAAAATTCTTCGTGTTTTATCATCATTCCCTCCTAAAAAAGTATCCATGGAGTTGTATCTCCACTAGTACATCTATAAGCCACATACCTCCTTGCTCCACTGTATGAGATATAAGAAATCCATCTATAGCCATCACCTTCCCATACTTGGTCGTAGTTTATCCTTTGTTGTGGTCTATATTGTGCCACAATAGCTGCGTCAGTAGAAGGAGCAGTCCTTACATTACATACAGCTTGAGTTATCCCATGCCAACTCTCATCCTTAATCTTCTTAGCCTTATCACTACTTGCCTTAGGCTTACTTACCTTATTTACATTACCACCATATCTAGGTCTG
>NZ_JAKZEY010000034.1 GCF_022808955.1 Anaerococcus sp. AGMB09787 | reverse complement strand
AGTAGAAAAAATATGCTTACTTAAATCTCTAACTAGGAAGGTTAGGGATTTTTTATATGTTCATGGCTAGTAGATCAATTAAAAAAACTTTATTTTAATTGAAAATTGTTGTATAATAAGATATACAGTATATAACGTTTTCACGAACAAATGGAGGAATATATGAAAAATAAATTTAAAGCCCTTATGGCATTATCATTGGCAGGTCTTCTTGCTTCTTGTGGAGGAAATTCTAATGAAGCTGAAGAAGCTAGTAGTGCTGAACCTAGTGAGGTAGCTGGTACTTTGAGTGTTCAAGTTGAGGAAGATTGGCTTGACCATTATGAAAAAGCTGCAGCAAGGGTTAAGGAAAAGTATCCAGATGCAGAGATCGAATTTAAGACAGTAAGTTCTTTTGACCACCTTGATATTATCGATGCAACTGATGCTGGTAACAAGGATGTAGCAGATCTTTTTGCTATACCTGCTGATAGACTTTATGGTCTAGTAGGAAATGATGTTTTGGGAGCTATTGATTCCAAGAGTCTAGCTGAAGAAATAGGGGGATGGGATGATTTTGATGCTGGTATTGGTGGCAACTTCAATATAGATGGTGAATATTTTGCCTTCCCTTATAATATCGAAACTCTTATTACCTATGTAAATACTGCAAATGCTGAAGCGAATGGGGTTAATAAGGATGAACCTATAGAGATAGCAGGAGAAGGTAATGATGCTGCAACAGTTCTCTTCCCAATTTTTGATGCTTGGTATGGTGTAGCTGCTACCAATTCTTCTGGAGTAGAGCTTCTAGGTATGAAGGAAGATGGCACTTTGTATTCTGACTTTACTAAGGAATGGAGTGAGCTTGAAGATGAGAAGAAGGCTACAGTAAAGGCTATGTATGATTATTGGAAACAACACAACGAGGCTGGTAGCGAATTGTTCGACCCAGATGCTGGTTGGGGCTATATAGACAAGGAATTTACAACAGGCAACAAGGGCGTTGCAAGGCTTGGTGGAGCTTGGGATGCTGCAAGTATTTCTGAGCAAGCAGGAGAAGGCAACCTAGAGATCTTCCCAATCGACCACCTAACTATAGCAGGCAAACCACTTAACCACTGGCAAGGTGGATGGGGACTTGCAATAAATGCTAGGATAGAAGGAGATGCTAACAAGGAAGCCATAGCCAAGGAGATGATTAAAGAAATTGTCAATCCAGAATTTGCCATAGATCTCTATAAGGCAACAGGGAAGGTTTTGGAAAATGTGAAGAATGAAACTTACCAAGAATCAGACCTTCCAGATTCAGACAAGGCTATAATTGATGCTACAATCAAGTCTTATGAAGATGCTCCAGCTAGACCATTATTTAAGGAATGGGGAAGCGTATGGGATACTTATAAGAATGCTATCCTATCATGGAACTCTGTAAAACCTGCTAACGAAGAAGAAGCTTACAAGGAATTGAAGGCATCTTTTGATGCTATGATGGTAAATTTTAATAATTAGAAGAATGAGTGCTGCTTGAGTGGACCTTTGGCAGCACTTTAGAATGTTATGGCTAATAATTACAAAAAAGAAAAAAGAGATAAGTTTATACTTAAGGTTTTGCTAGTATCAGCCCTTTTGATCTTGGTCTATTCTATGGAGGCCTTGATGCTGGCAAAGGATGTGGAAGTTTATAGGGAGATTCATGCTATAAATCAAGGACTTTCCCACAGAGCTTATTTGACTACTGTGATAGGAAGTTTTTTAATTAGGGTAGTTAGTCCTGTCGCTATTTCCCTCTATACATTTTTTATGATTCATAAGACAGGAGTAAATCTAACCTACAAGATATTTTTTGCTGGTATGACCTTAATTGAGCTTGTAAATATATTTTTTCAATTTAGAATTGGCTCGATATTTTATTATATAGAAATTATTCTAAACATTATTTTATTATTCATTATTGGAAGAGAAGAAAGGATGTAGGTATGAAGTATGAAAAATACCTTATAGACGAATTAGGAGAAAAACATCCTAGAAAAAACCAGTATATAATTGACTTGATAAGGGCAGAGGAAGAAGGCAAGGCTAAGGTATCTAGCAAGGACCACCCTTATAATAAGGCAATAGAAAAATATAAGAAAGACAAGAAAGACCTTCTGGCTAAGGCCCAAAAATCCTACAAGGAAAATTCTTCAAAGACAGATGATAGGAAGCTAAAGGACCTCTACAAAAGAAAATTTATGGCAGAGGCTATGATCGCTTTCTATGAGGAAAATAAGGACCTATCCTATGATAGCGAGCTTGACTACAAAAAAGCCCGTCTTGAATTAGAAGAAATCCCTAAGATTATTGATAAAAATACCAGGCTTAAGAGGGCCTATCTAGGGGCAGAGGAGAAGCTAGGGGCCCTTAGCAAGGAAGAAATCGAAGTTTCTAGGAAGCTGATAGATGAGGATAAGAAGATCTTGAAGGAAAAGCACGAGGCCAACCTATCATCTCTAAAAGAGTCTTATAGGAACAAGACCATTTCCAAGAAAGCTTACAAGAGCGAAAAAGAACAGGAAAAGCAAAGGTTCAAGGATCAAAATAAGTCTATCGACTATCAAAATCCAGAAACCTCCCTAAAAGAAGAGCTTGAGTCTATTAAGTACAGGATTGATAAGGATCTGAAGACAGATAAAAAGATCCTAGAGGGGGACTTGGCAGAGCTAAGGCGTAGGACTCCGGTAGAAGTGGCTAAGACATCTGCCTTTAGGTCTATCATATCAGCGCCCATACCAGGCCTTGGACAAATTCTTAATGGTCAGTTAAAGAAGGGAGCCTTGTTCTTATTAGCTTCCCTTTTTATCTACCTAATAGCCATTCCCTATGCCCTAGGCTTTGGTAACTACCAAGGTCAAGGTCTTGCAGGGCTAGTAAGCCTAGCCCAAGGGGGCAAGAGGCTAGATAGGTCAATTCTCTTTATGATAGAGGGAATTTTGGCCCTAGTTTTTGTAGTCCTTGCGGCCTTTATCCTTATAATGTCCTTTAGGGATGTAAGAAAAGTAGAAAAAAGAGAGATGGCAGGTATTAGACCTAATAATTTCTTCGAGACCAAGAAATTCGTAAGTTCTGAGGGCTTCCCTTACCTAATAACAGCTCCTGCTCTTTTGGTAATTATCTTTATAGTTATAGTTCCTATCTTGACAGCGATTTTGATATCCTTTACTAATATGGACCCTCAAAATCAAAACAAGTTTAATTGGATAGGACTTTCTAACTATATAACTATAGCAAGGGGTAAAGGTATAGCAGGTCAGGCCTTCTGGCATATCTTTGGATGGACTATAGTATGGACCCTGGGTGCATCAACCCTCGCTATCCTCCTGGGCTTTGTCTTTGCCCTTATGGTCAACAATGAAAGAGTTAAGGGTAAGAAGTTCTTTAGGACAGTTTATTTATTACCATGGGCGATTCCGGCCTTCATTACCATAATGTTCTTTTCAATCATGACAAGTCGTGGGGGAATAATAACCGAGACGGTAAATTCGCTCTTTGGTGTAGGTCTAGATATTAAGAATAATACTATGCAAACAAGGCTTGCCCTAATACTCCTCCAAGGTTGGCTGGGACATTCCTATATTTTCCTATTGACAACAGGAGTTTTGCAAGCGATACCTAAGGACTTATATGAAGCTGCAAGCATTGATGGAGCTACAGGCATCCAAAGGACCTTCAAGATTACTATTCCTTTGGTTCTATTCCAAATAGCCCCTATGCTTATTAACCAATACACCTTTAACTTCAATAACTTCTCAATAATTTACCTCTACAACCAAGGAGGACCTTTCAATCCTAAAGTTTATGGTAACCTAGCAGGAAGTTCAGATATCTTGATCTCATATATTTACAAGCTAACTATGGAGAATCAGTATCAGGCTATAGGTGCTGCAATTACAGTCTTTATATCCATAATCCTTATTGTGATTTCATATTTTGGATATAAAAACTCTTCAGCCTTTAAGGAGTATTAGTATGTTTAAGAAAAAGAAAAAAGAAAACTTATACCTCTCAGACCTCCAACCCTTGAGTACGGCAGGGAAGTTTGTCTTGGCTATAAGTTACCTTATATTGTTTATTTGGGCAGCGATTATCCTTGTTCCCTTGGTGATAATGGTCATCTCATCCTTTAATGGAAACCAAGGCCAATATATTTCCATGAATGGGACCTTTGTATTTTCCCTAGAGAACTTCACCTACCTTTTTAAGGAAACGGAGTTTTTGAGGTGGGTGTGGAACACGTTAAAGATTGCTACAGCAACCACCCTCCTAACCTTGATCTTTGTATCTTTTACAGGCTATGCCTATTCTAGATTTAGGTTTAGGGGTAAGAAGGCAAGCTTGATTACTATAATGCTAGTGCAAATTATTCCGGCCTTTGCAGGAATTACAGCCTACTACGCTATCCATTCCATAATATCAGGGACCTTGCCTGTATTTTCTAGGTCGGCTATGCTTGTTTTGATCTATTCAGGTGGGTCAATAGCGACTAATACCTTTATCCTTAAGGGGTATTTGGATAGTATTTCCAAGGAGCTAGACGAGGCGGCCAAGATAGATGGGTGTTCCAACCTCCAAGTCTATAGGCTAATTATCATGCCACTGGCAAGGCCTATGCTTGCAATAATAGCCCTCCAATGTTTTATAGGGCCCTTCCTGGACTATATGATGCCAAAAATACTTTTGACAAATCCGGGCGAGTACACTCTTGCGACTGGCTTGTTTACCCTAATAAATGATGTGAGAAATATGAATCAACCAGCCTTTGCTGCTGGAGGATTTTTGTCAGCCATTCCTGTAATGCTTCTTTTCTTGGCCTTACAAGATGAGCTTGTCGGTGGACTTTCTTCAGGTGCAGTTAAGGGATAGGAGTTAAAAATGAGAGTAACATTAGATAATATAGGTAAAAAATATGAGGGGCGTGAGAAATTTACTATAAGACACATTAACCTCGATATAGATGACAATGATTTTTGTGTAATATTGGGTCCTTCTGGTTGTGGTAAGTCAACCTTATTGAGGATGATAGCAGGACTTAACTCAATAACAGAAGGAACCCTTAAATTCAATGATAAGATTATGAACAAGGTTGAGCCAAAGGATAGGGACATAGCCATGGTCTTCCAATCCTATGCCCTCTACCCCCACATGACAGTCTATGACAATATGGCCTTCTCCTTGAATATGAAGAAGGAAAGAAAAGAAGTTATAGATAAGAGGATCCAAGAAGTAGCTAAGATTTTGCAACTAGAAGAATACCTCTATTCAAGACCTTCAGATATATCAGGTGGTCAAAGGCAAAGAGTTGCCTTGGGTAGGGCTATAGCTAGAAATCCTGCAGTCTTCTTGATGGATGAGCCTTTGAGTAACCTTGATGCCAAGCTTCGTGAGCAAATGAGGGTTGAGATAGTAAGGATCCACAACCAACTAGATACGACAAGTATCTATGTAACCCACGATCAGACCGAGGCTATGACTATGGCTACCAAGATAGTCTTATTAGATAAGGGGATTGTCCAACAAGTAGGAGCCCCATCAGAATTTTACCAAAGACCAAATAACCTCTTTGTAGCAGGCTTTATAGGATCTCCTACCATGAACATCATGAAGGGTAAGATTAAAAACGGACTCTTTGTCAATGAATCAGGAGAGGTTAGGGTTAGACCAAGTGAGAAGGACGAGGCTAAGATAAAATCCTACGAGGGTAAGGACATCTACCTGGGCATAAGGTCAGAGAGATTTATATCTGAGAAACGTGATTACAATAGTATAAATGTAACTATTGATGTAATCGAGATGCTGGGTAAGGAGCAACTCTTATACACCAAGCTAAAAGATGGCACCAACCTAACCATAAGTCAGCCTGGCTATATAGACTTTAGTAAGGGCGAAAGCCATGACTTTACCCTAGACCCTGAAGCCCTCCACTTCTTTGATGGAGAAAGCGAAGAGAGAATTAATTAAGAACTTAGAGAGCCTTTGTGAGAGCAGGGGCTCTTTTTTGCTATAAAAGTGTATAATATAAGATAGTTTAGGAGGGCTTATGGCTAAGGTAAAAAAAGTTTATGAATGTGGAGAGTGTGGCCACAGACAGGCAGTATGGGCTGGCCAATGTCCATCTTGCAAGTCTTGGGGGAGCCTACGAGAAGTTACAGTCAAAGAAGATAAGAAGAAAAACCAAGAAATTATTTCGGATAAAAACGCCAAAAAATTGGACGAAATCCTAACGGATAAGTCCCTAAGGATCAAATCATCCTACGAGGAGTTTGATAGGGTTGTAGGTGGAGGACTTGTTAGGGATTCAGTATCAATCCTTACAGCAAGGCCTGGTGCCGGCAAGTCCACCCTCCTCCTCCAATTATCGAAGTCCTATGGAGATTTAGGCTACAAGGTAATCTATATATCTGGAGAAGAAAGTGAGAGCCAGATTAAGTCTAGAGCCGATAGGATTATGGATAACTTATCTGATAATATCTGGATCCTATCGACAAACTCTATGGACCTTGCTATAAAGGAAGCACAGAGAGTCGATGCAGATATAGTGTTCTTGGACTCAATTCAGACCTTTAGCCTCATAGAATTTGACAATAAGGCAGGAAGTCCAACCCAGACCATAGAGGTTGCCAATAAGGCAGTAGAGCTTGCCAAGGATGGCCCAAAGAAAAGGGCCCTTATAATGATAGGCCATATGACCAAGAAGGGGGAGATGGCAGGACTTAGGACATTAGAGCACTTGGTAGATACAGTAATGATCCTAGATGGGCAGAGCGAAGAAGACCTTAGAGTCCTTACTACTAGCAAGAACAGGTTTGGAAGGACTGGCGAGATTGGACTATTTTCCATGAGGGAAGAAGGTCTTGTAGAAATCAAAGACCCTAGCCTTTACTTTATAACAGAAAGGGAAAAGCCAGTAGAAGGATCTGCCATAGCTGTTGTAAAAGAAGGCAGTAGGTTACTTGAAGTAGAAATTGAGTCCCTAGTTTCCAAATCCTTCACACCATATCCTCAAAGAATTGGAGATAGTCTCAGGCGTGATGACCTAAATACATTGATATCAATCCTAGAAGAGAGGGCAGGACTTAACCTCTATGACCTAAATGTAATTATAAAAACAACAGGAGGCCTAAAACTAAGCGAGCCATCAGTCAACCTTGCCATCATGGTATCCATAGCATCATCCATGCTAAAGGTCCCTATTAAAGAAAAAACTGTCTTTATAGCAGAAGTCGGCTTAACTGGTGAGCTAAAAAGAGTTCCATCAATCAGGCAAAGACTAAAAGAAATCGAGAGACTAGGCTACAAGAAAGCCTACGTAGCCAGGGGATCAGCCAAGCAAGAAGACTTTGATAGCCTAGAGCTTGTCCAATTATCATCCATTGGAGATATAATAAGGGATGTATTTAAAGAAAATTACAAAAATTTGTAATATCTACACAAATATGATGTATAATGGTAATTACTAAGGAGATATATTTGAATCTTTAGTAATAACTAGTATAATTAATAATCGTAATCAATAGTTGATGAAAAAGGAGATAATAATGACAAATATTAAAAAATATGCAGCAGTAGCTGCACTAGCACTTGCATTAACAGCATGTGGAAATAAAACTGAAGAGGCTGCACCAGCAGACAACGCAGCATCAACAGAAACAACAACAGAAGCTCCTGTTGAAGAAAATGTATCAACAGAAACAACAACAGACGCAGTATCAACAGATGATGCAGTAAGCACACCATCAACAGATGTAGTATCTGAAGAAGGATCAAACTAGGATTAATATGACAAATATTAAAAAATACGCAGCAGTAGCTGCACTAGCACTTGCATTAACAGCATGTGGAAATAAAACTGAAGAAGCTGCACCAGCAGATAATGCAGCATCAACAGCAACTAGCGGAGAAGTAGTTGGAGAAGCAACAGGTCAAGGTTACGGTGGAGAAATGAAAGTCACAGTAACACTAGACGGCGAAACAATTAAAGACATCCAAGTTGACCATAAAGAAACAGAAGATGTTGGAGGAAAGGCTGTTCCAGAACTAGTTGAAGCAATCAAAGCAGCTAACGGAACAGATGGAGTTGAAAATGTTTCAGGAGCTACAGTAACAAGCGAAGCTCTTAAAGCAGCAGTAGACGAAGCTATAGCTAACGCAAAATAATAAGAGAACTTTAGGCTACCGGGTATATATCTCGGTAGTTTTTTTACGCATATAGAAATTTACTTTTAACAAAGATTATATTAAGATAATAATAAGATGGTTTTTAATAAAGGGGTATGATGAAAGATATTTTATTTTTAGAAGGAAAATTTCAAGAGAAAATATGGGGTGGTAATAAGCTAAAAACTATATATGGTTTTGACATTCCTTCAGAAAAAACAGGGGAATATTGGGCCATATCTGATATGGATGAAATGAGTTCAACTATCTTAAATGGAAGCTATAAAGCTAAGAGCTTACAAGAAGTTTATAGGGATGATAGAGAGCTTTTTGGAAATCCAAAAAGTCAAACTTTCCCACTTTTAGTAAAGATAATCGATGCAAGTGATGATCTTTCTATACAAGTTCATCCAGATGATAAAATGGCAAAAGAACTAGAAGATTCAAGAGGAAAAACGGAGTGTTGGTATATCTTAAATGAAGATGTATCTTCAATAATTTATGGCCTAAAAGTAGATAGCAAACAAGAAGCTATCAAGTTAATAGATCAAAGACGTTGGAAAGACCTGTTAAAAGAAGTTAAGACCCACAAGGGAGACTTTTTCCTTGTAAAAGCTGGTACAGTACATGCTATAAAAAAAGGCTCATTGATTCTTGAGATTCAACAAGCAAGTGATATCACCTATAGGTTATATGATTATGACAGGAAAGATAAATTTGGGAAGCTAAGAGAGCTTCACCTTGAAAAATCTAAGCAAGCTATAAAGATTTTACCTAATAATCAAAATATAGATTTGATAAAAGATGGAAATTTAACTATGAGAATATTAACTGACAATGAGTACTTTAAAGTTATAGAAAAAACTATAAACTCATCTTACGATTTTTCTAAAGAAATTCCTTATAGTTTATTTGCTGTTATAGAAGGCTCTGGAGATATAAGTGTAAATGATAAAGCCTATAAACTTAACAAGGGCGACTTCTTTATTTTAACTACCAAGGTCAATGAATATAAGATAGAAGGGGATCTCACTTTAGTAGAATCAATAGCTAAAGATTAGATAGACGTTTTCAAAAAAATTCATGAAAATATTTTCAAAAAAAGTAGGTGAAATGACGAACTTAAGAAAACACTTTTATTTCAACGTTTTGCTTGCTTTTTTTATAAATTTATTATAGAATGGTTATAGCGAACCAATAGAAATGCGATTAGAAATCCTTTTCAAAAAGGTGTTAGAGGAGACGGTATGGCAAATTTAAAATTAGAACACATTGATAAAATTTATCCTAATGGTGTTCAAGCGGTATTTGACTTTAACTTAGATATTAAGGATAAAGAATTTATAGTATTTGTAGGGCCATCTGGTTGTGGGAAGTCAACAACCTTAAGGATGATAGCAGGACTTGAAGAAATTTCAGATGGCCATTTGTACATCGATGGGAAATTGATGAATGAAGTAAGTCCCAAGGATAGAAACATAGCTATGGTTTTCCAAAACTATGCCCTTTATCCACATATGACAGTTTATGATAATATGGCTTTTGGACTTAAGCTTCAAAAAGTTGACAAAAAAGAAATTGAGAAAAAGGTACATAGGGCAGCTCAAATGCTCCAGCTAGAAGATTATTTAGATAGAAAACCTGCTGCCTTGTCAGGAGGACAAAGGCAAAGAGTTGCTTTAGGAAGAGCTATAGTAAGGGAAGCTGATATCTTCCTAATGGATGAACCTTTAAGTAACCTGGATGCAAAGTTAAGGGTGGCAATGAGAAATGAAATCTCAAAGATTCATGATCAACTGGATACTACAACAATTTATGTAACCCATGACCAAACAGAAGCTATGTCTATGGCATCTAGGATTGTTGTAATGAAAGATGGATATATCCAACAAGTTGGAAGTCCAGAAGAAATTTATGATAGGCCAGTTAATGTATTTGTTGCAAACTTTATAGGTTCACCTCCAATGAACTTCTTTAATGGCAGGGTAGAAAATTCTCATATAATCTTTGGAACAGATGATATTCCAGTTAGGGATGAAGATAAAGATGCTATGAAAGCCTATGAAGGCAAGAAAGTTATTGTTGGCATTAGGCCAGAATCTTTTAGAGTAAACTCAGGAAGGCAACAAGATACTTCTATAACAGCGACTATTGAAAATATCGAGATGCTAGGTGATGAGTCTATTCTTTATGCCACAGCAAAGGATGCTAAAAGCCAAGTGGCTGTTAAAGTTCAAGGTAAACTTAAAGACTTGGCAAAAGGTGATGAAATTTATTTAGATGTTAACCTAGATGAGATACATTTATTTGATATAGAAAGTCAAATGAGAATTGTCTAATGCAAGGATTTTCAAAATCTTTAGCAAAGATTGGGGAAGTGATTTTATTTGTCTTTTTCTCAATCGTTTATACATCTATAATCCTTCTTCCAATAATACTTATAAATCTTTTGTTAAAAGAGCCATTGATAAAATATATACTTCTATTTGTACCACTTATTGGACTTTTAGGTTTTGCTCTTGAGAGAGAATTTATAAGTACAAGAGAAATTTTTGTAAATTATGGACTTTACGCTAAGGGAGACTTTAAGAAAGTCTTTGATAAGGATACTATAAGTAAGTATTTTTCTTATCTTGTAGTTTTTAGTTTATACTTTTACTCATCTGATTCCCTAAGGCTTCTAGAAGGAGAAAACTTACTGATAGGAATATTTAGACTATTCTTATCATTTATCTTAAGAAATATCATATTTTACATGATCTTACAAAACGCTTTTAGAAAGAAGGTAGATTTTATAGTAAATGTTAAAAATTCTACTATCCTTAGTTTTAAAAACCTTATCTATTCAATAATAGTCGGGCTCATTTGGGGCGTTTTTGAAAGACTTATGCTAAATAACATACTTTGGATATATCCTTTTGTAATAGTAATAGCCATAACAGGGGTTATGATCAATGAGTATTCTATAAAGAACTTATAAGGAAGGTTAAAATGGAAATAAAGAAAACAGATTTAAGAAAAAATGGAAAAAAACCCAAAAAGCCATTTAGCCAAAGATTTAAGAAAAACTTGCCTTTGATGTTATTTTGCCTGCCAGGTTTTATTTGGTTTGCAGTAATGAGTTATTTGCCAATGTTTGGTGTAATAATTCCTTTTAAAGATTATAAAGTTTTTTCAAAAAATTTTTTCTACAACCTTTTTCAAAGTGATTGGGTTGGGCTAAAAAACTTTAAGTTTTTCTTCCAAAGTAATGATGCTTGGGTAATTATAAGAAATACTATTTTATATAACGCAACTTTCATAGTAGTAAATATTGTCCTTGCTATGTTTACAGCTATAGCATTACATGAGTTATTAAATAGAAAGGCTGCAAAGTTTTATCAAACATCATTATTTTTACCATACTTTTTATCATGGGTAGTTATATCATATGCTGTATTTGCATTCTTATCACCAGATAAAGGTTTACTAAATGCATTGATAACTAGGTTTGGAGGTCATAGTATAAATTGGTATACTAACAAGTCTTGGTGGCCTATATTTCTTGTTGTTATAAATGCTTGGAAGGGATTAGGATATAATACTGTAGTTTATCTATCGGCCTTGTCAGGAATTGATAAAACTTATTATGAAGCGGCTGTAATGGATGGGGCTAGCAAGTGGGAGCAAATAAAATATATAACAATTCCAATGCTAAGACCGGTAGTAACAGTTTTATTTATAATGAGTCTTGCTAATATCTTTAGGGCAGACTTTGGATTATTCTATCAAGTTCCAAGAGATTCAGGACCATTATATTCAGTAACTAACGTTATAGACACTTATGTATTTAGAGCTTTGATGAAAAATGGAGATATAAGTTTATCTTCTGCAGTTTCTCTCTTACAATCTGCAGTTGGTGCTGTTCTTATAATAGGTGCCAATAAGATTGTTAAAAGGTATGACCCTGAAAGGTCTTTATTCTAGGAGGAAGATATGCAAAAAACAAAAGCTAGAACAAAAGCTAGAAATAAAAAACAATTTGATCCTTTAGCAGTATCAAAACCTGCTAATATTGGATTAAATATATACTTGATATTTTTGACAATATCTGCTATTTTACCTTTCGTATTTGTATTTATAATTTCAATAACAGATGAAAGTTATTTAGCAGTCAATGGATACAGTCTTTTTCCTAAAGAATTGAGTTTGGATGCTTATAAGATGGTATTTTCATCAGGATCATCCATATTAAATGCTTATAAGGTTTCAATATTTATAACAGTAGTAGGTGTAATTCTTGCTTTAATCCTTACAACTTTATATGCCTATGCCTTATCAAGGCAAGACTTTGAGTTTAAAGGATTTTTTACAAAAGTTTCAACCATACCAATGTTATTTTCTGGAGGACTTGTAGCAGGCTATCTGGTAATGACACAGGTTTTGGGACTTAAGGATTCAATTTGGGCTTTGATTTTACCTATGTTGTTAGGAACCTTTAATATAATAATAATGAGAACATTCTTTCAAACAAGTATACCTAAGGCCCTAATAGAGGCTGCAACGATAGATGGGGCTAATGAATTTCAAATATTTTTCAAAATAGTTTTGCCTTTATCCTTGCCGGTACTTGCAACTGTAGGTTTGTTCTTAACTTTGGGATATTGGAACGACTGGTATAACGCCATGTTGTATATAGATGATTTGGATAAAATTCCTGTTCAATATCTTTTGATTAGAATACAAAATTCAACGTCTTTCTTATCATCTAGAGGCGGTCAAATAGGAGGTGTAGCGGCACAAGCAATGAAGACTTTGCCAAAAGAAACTTTGAGAATGGCTATAGTAGTAATAACAACTGCACCAATAGCGATAACTTATCCATTCTTCCAAAGATACTTTATTAGTGGCTTAACTTTAGGGGCAGTAAAAGAATAATTCATTATATATTTGAAGGAGGAAAAAATGGAATTATTAAAGAAAGTAACTTATTCATCAATGGCTATATTATTGGCCTTAGGTCTATCAGCATGTGGTAATAATGAAAATACAGCTGAAGAACCTAGCAACGAAACCGAACAAACTGAACAAGAAACACCAGCAGAAACTGAAGAGACACAAGAAACAGAAACTGAAGAAGAAACAAGCGATAGTGGAGAAGTTGAAACAATTACTTACTTAAACATCGGTACACCTCCAGGAGGTAAAGATGAAGTAGTTGCTGCAATTAATGACTACCTAGATGAACAAGAAGCCGGATATCACTTAGATCTAGTTTTCTATGATTGGGGTGACTATGAACAAAAACTTCAACTTGCTTCATCAACAGGTGAAGACTGGGATATGGCATTTACAGCTAACTGGGCAGGTCCATATAAGACTTTAGTTGATCAAAACGCTCTTATGGACTTAACAGATTTAGTTGAAGGCAAAGAGTTTATGGAAAAAATCAACCCTGATATGATAAAGGGTGTACAAATGAATGGAAAAATCTATGGAATTCCTGCAGCTTATCCAGGAGCAGTTGCAGCTAACCAATTTGTATGGACCAAAAAATTTGTTGACAAATACAACATAGATTATTCAAATGTAAAAACTGTACAAGACCTTGAACCAATCTTAAAACAAGTAAAAGAAGAAGAGGGCATGGAATATCCATTCGGTATAGCTAGAGACTTCTTAGCTGCTTTTGCTGAACCTGTATATATGATAACAGATGGTATAGCTGTTAAAGAAGATGGAGATAAACTTACAGCTTATAATTTCTATGCTGACGATGTATATAAAAATCAAATTATGACTATGAAAAAATACATGGATGAAGGTCTAGTAACTCCTTCAGCTCCACAAACAGAAGCTGGCGGAACATTAGCAGAAGATGAAGTACTAGTTACTGAAGCTGAAGGTGAACCAGGCTCTGAAGCAGTATGGACAACTGAAACACGTGGTGAAGTTGTTTCAAATATAATTGGTGAGAATATAATAATTTCTAATGATAAAGCAACAGGTAAGATGATCTCTCTAAACTCACAAACAGAAAAAGCTGATTATTGTTTAGACTTTATCAATAGAATGTTTACAGATCAAAAACTTCAAGATATGTTATCATATGGTATCGAAGGCAAACACTATGAACTAGTTGATGGAAAGGTTAAAAAGTTCGCTGTAGAAGAAGTTGATGCAGGTAGTGACTATGATGTTCCATCATTTACATTCCTATCAGCATTTAACAGAACTCCATTAGCAGGAGCTCCAGGAATCGGAGATGAAGAATTCGACCAAGAAACTAAAGAATTCGAAGAAAAATTAACAGCTTCTCCAGTATTAGGATTTACTTTAGATAACTCTAGTTTTGAAGCAGAATTAGGAAATGTTCAACAAACTATAGCTGAATATGGCGTTAACCTTAAAACAGGTGCTTTCGATGAAAAGTATTATGAAGAATTCCTAGAAAAATTAAAGACAGCAGGAATCGATAAGATAATCGAAGAAGTTCAAAGCCAATTAGATAATTGGAATCCTGAAGCATAGAAAAATATAAGTAAAAGAAAAATAATACTAATAACTACAAGTCCTGATTCTGATACACCAGAAGCTAAGGAGAGTTTGGAGAAGTTTATAAGCAATATAAAACCTTCACCAATTCTAGGTTTTAACTTTGATAAGAAAAATGTTGAAAGTCAGGTCCAAAATGTAGAGCAAACTATCTTTGAATTTGAGAAGAATTTAAAGACAGGATCTTTTGACCAAGCTTATTATCAAAACTTTATGGAGAAACTCGATACAGCAGGTATCGATGAATTGATAAAAGAAGTTCAAAGCCAATTAGATAATTGGGATGAGAACTGACAATTATAGTTAAAGACTTATGTTGATGCATAAGTCTTTAATTTTGTAAGAAAAAGTGAAAGAAATTTCATTATATATTATTTTTGCAATAATTAAGAAAATATATTCAAATTAAGGAGCTTTTATGGAAAAGATAGGAGTAATAGAAGGGTTTTATGGCATTCCCTATACTTTTGAAGAGAGAAGGTCTATGATAGGGTTTTTATCAGATATTGGTATGAATACCTATGTGTATGCTCCCAAAGATGACCCCTACCACAATATAAAATGGAGAGATCCTTATCCAGAAGATAAGTTAGATCAATTAGAAAAGCTTGCAAAATTTGCCCAAAGCAAGCAAGTAAGATTTATTTGGGCTATACATCCAGGACAGAATTTGATAGATTTTGATAACTACGAAAGTGAAAGAGATAAACTTTTTAAAAAATATGAGAGCTTATATAACAAAGGAATAAGATCTTTTGCCTTGTGCATGGATGATATAGATAGAGATGAAGCTTATGAACAAAGAGATTTCCACCTAAGACTGGTTAGAGATATTTTAGATTTCATAAAAGACTTTGCGTGTGATGACTTACTTTTTGTTCATCCTTGGTACAATGAGGCTTGGATTGATAATAAGGGCAAGGAATATTTCGAAAAATTTAAAGGTCTTGATAGGCTATCTATTATGTGGACAGGATCTGATGTAGTCGTTCCCCTAAGTAAGTCTTCCAATGATAAGTTTATAGAGCTTGCTGGCAAAAGAGCTCATATTTGGTTTAACTGGCCAGTTAATGATTACCTAAGGGATCAGATCTTTATGGAAATTTTTGAGTTTTTTGATTCTAGAGATATAAATTATGATTCGATTTTAATAAATCCTATGAATCAATCGGAATTATCAAAGATTTCTATCTATCAAATAGGAGAATTTATTAAAAACCCGCTATCCTATAATCCTTTGCTTGCTTTTAAGAAGGCACTAGCCTATGTTGATGAAAAAGTAAGTGATGAGCTTCTAACAATATCTGATTCGTTTTTTGGATCGGGGGTTTATGATAGGAGTGAAAATAAGAAGTACCTAGCGGAAGCAAAGATAGCAAAAGCTTACAAGGATAAAGATAAAGATTTAATCCTAGAAGCTATAGATCAAAAACTTTACGCAATAGAGTCTTACTTTAAAAATTATACCAATGAGAAGCTCTTTGAAGAAGTAGAAGCTTTTTTCCTATCGCTTAAATACTTACTTTTAGCTATTAAAAATATCTTAGAAGAAAATAAAGATCTGGCAAGAAGTTTCTATCAAAAAAGTAAAGAACCCAAGGTCAGGGTCTACAAAGAATATTCTAATTTTATTGTAGAAGAAAGAGAAGTAAAGACATCTAAAATCTTAGAAGAAATTTATAGTAACTTAGAGGGAGTAGATTAAATGAAAAAAATCATACATGTAGTTAGCCATACACATTGGGATAGAGAGTGGTATATGCCTCACGAAAAACACAACATGAGACTTGTAGACTTGATTGATGATCTAATAGAGGCATTTAAAGATCCACTTTTTAAATACTACCAATTAGATGGTCACTATTTACCCATAGAAGATT
Source organism: Anaerococcus sp. AGMB09787 (assembly GCF_022808955.1). GTDB lineage: Bacteria > Bacillota > Clostridia > Tissierellales > Peptoniphilaceae > Anaerococcus. Next base: position 92,212 of record NZ_JAKZEY010000034.1, on the reverse strand, counting down.
ACCTAGAAGTAAAACCAGATAAGAGGGAAGTTTTAACTAAGCTTATAAGGCAGGGGAAGCTTAGGATAGGCCCTTGGTATATTTTACAAGATGCTTTTCTAACAAGTGGAGAGTCAAATATCAAAAACTTACAAGTTGGTATTAAAAAAACTTCGAAGTATGGCAAGTCATCTATGATAGGATATTTTCCAGATACCTTCGGAAATATTGGTCAAGCACCACAAATATTAAAGAAGGCAGGCATAGGAGTTGCTTATTTTGGAAGAGGTGTAAAGGCTACAGGCTTTGATAATCTAGTAGTAGAAGATTATACATCTAAAAACTCCGAGCTAATATGGCAAAGTCCTAATGGAGATACTGTTTTAGGAATATTATTTGCTAATTGGTATTGTAATGGTGTAGATATCCCAGAAGAAGAAGTTGCCTTAAAAAAATACATGGATAAGAAAATAGAAGATATGGAAAAATACGCTTCTACAAGCCATCTTCTTTTGATGAATGGTTGTGATCATTCTCCTGTTCAAAAGAATATAGGCAAGATTATAAAAAAAGCTAATGAAATGTATGATGATTATGAATTTATTCACTCAAACTTAGACTACTATTTTGAATGTGTAAATAATGAAGTAAAAGATCTTGGCCTAGTTAAAGGAGAACTTAGGAGCCAAAACACAGATGGTTGGTGGACTCTCCAATCGACTTCATCTTCTAGGTATTATTTAAAAAAATATAACAAGACCTTAGAAAGAGACCTTGAAGAAATCATTAATCCGCTTTTTACTTTGTTTGTAGATAAAGCTAAGTACCCTTATGAGAAAATAGACTATCTTTATGAAAAGTTGATGCAAAATCATCCCCATGACTCTATTTGTGGATGTTCTGTAGATGAAGTTCATGATAGCAACCTTAGACGTTTTAAGGATGTTAGAGATGGGATAGATTATTTAAAAGATTTGGCAAGGGAAAATATAATAGCTACTACAAGGGCAGAAGATGATGGCGTAAGTCTAGCTATTATAAACACTCTCCCTTATGAAAGAATAAAGGAAGTTGAAATGGTAGTTAAACTTGATAAGACTTATTTCAGGGGAGATTTTGAACAAGTTTATCAAAGACTAAACAAGAAGGTTTATGAGAATTTGAGTCTTTTTGATAAAGATGGCAATGAAATTGCTTGTCAAATGGACTTTATAGGAACAAGATTTTCTTATGACCTACCTAAAAATGCCTTTAGAAAGCCCTATTATGCCAATGAATTTAACCTAAGATTTACCCTAAAACTAGGGGGTTTTGAAAAGAAAATCTTAACTTTAAAAGAAAGCAAGAAAGCTCATAACAAAAAAGCAGGAAGCTTTGATTTTGTAGAAAATAACTTCTATAAGATAGAAATAAATGATAATTCAAGTCTTAATATTTTTGATAAGAGAAATAAAAAGACTTATAAAAATGTCTTGGCAATTGAAGATGGGGCTGATATAGGTAATGAGTATATATATAGAGGAGTAGATGATGAGAAGAGAATATTCTCAGGCAAGCTAATTGATAAGCATATCCAAAGATTAGATGGCCTATATCTTATAAAACTTAAAGAAGAGTTTATCCTCCCTAAACAAGCAGATGAAGACTTAAGAGATGCCCAAATAAGGCTAATAGATATAAGTAGAAGAGTAGCTCATAGAGATGTGAATATAACTACTATGATAATTGAAAAAGAAATAAAGGTATTTGATGATAAGTCTAGTCTAGAGATAAAAATTAACCTTGATAACAAGGCAAAAGATCATAGGATGAGACTTCTCTTTGGCCATGATTTAGATATAGATGATCTATACGCTGAATCAATCTTTGAATGTGTAAAAAGAAGGGCTTATCCTCCTGAGACTTGGCAAAATCCTGACTATTCTCAAAACTTTAATAGGTATGTTCAAGTTAAAGATAAGGATGATAATGGCTTTAGTGTATCTGCAATTGGTCTTGGAGAATATGAAAATATAAAAGATCAAGGTCTTTACCTAACATTGTTTAGGTCAGTAGGAGAATTAGGAGATTGGGGAGACTTTCAAACACCTGATGCTCAACTTGTCAAAGATGAACTTTCACATATGGAATTTGATTTATACTTTGATTCTTTTAGTAAGGACTTCGAAGCTTCTAGAAAAAGAGTTTTACAAGATAGGGTTGACTTTTTCCCAGTACAATTAGAAAAAGGCTACGAAAACACTTATCAGGCAAAAAATTTAGACCTTGACCTAGGAGATAATCAATTCTCTACCCTCTTTAGAAATCAGGAGGGCCAAGCTATACTAAGAGTCTATAATCCATCTGATAAGGACAAGGACTTTAGGCTAGAAGATGGGGTAGATGTTGATATATTAGCAAAAAAAGAAATTGCTCCAGAAGATAAAACTAAGATAAGGGCTTTTGATATTAGAACTTTTAAATTGGAGATATGATGAGAGAAATAGTAGAAGGATTAATAAAAGAAGTAAGGGAAAATAATAGCTTATCTGAAGAGATAAAAAAGATATTTGAAAAAGCGATCAACAATACTTTCACTACAACTATGAGAGAAAGTGATAGGGGAGATGTCTTCGTAATAACTGGAGATATAGAAGCTATGTGGCTTAGAGATTCAGCAGGCCAAATTAGACCCTTGTTTTATATAGATTCAAAACAAGCAGATAAACTTATAAAGAAAGTTTTAGATAGGCAAATTTTCTCTATAGACAAGGATTACTATGCCAATGCCTTTAACGAAAAGGCTAGTGGTAGGGCTTGGAGTAAGGCAGATATAAGTGATTTTGATTCTCCTTGGGTGTGGGAAAGAAAATATGAGCTAGATTCTATTTGCTATGTAATGCAAACAGTCTACCTATATTATGAAAAAACCAAAGATGAGAAATTATTTGACCAAAATTTTCTTAGAGTCTTGGAAAATATGGTAGATATAATTGCCCTTGAACAAAGACATGAAAACTCTTCTTATGAATTTGAAAGAGAAAATCCTTGGGCAGCATCTGATAGCCTAAGAGATAGTAAAAGAGGTACACCAGTAGCTTATACTGGCATGTCTTGGTCAGGCTTTAGACCATCAGATGATTCCTGTCTATACCAATATTTAATTCCATCAAATGCCTTTGCTGTAGTTGTTTTAAGGAAATTATCTGAAAAATTGGAAGCTGTATCCAAAAGATTAGACCTAGCTTCTAAGATGAAAAAATTAGCTAATGAAATTGATGAGGGCATAAGGAAATATGGAATTATAGAAGATAAAGATTTTGGCAAAATTTTTGCCTATGAAACAGATGGTCTAGGAAATTATAATTTGATGGATGATGCTAATGTTCCTTCTCTTATGTCGCTTCCTTATCTAGGATATGTAAGTTCAGAGGATTCTATTTATCAAAATACTAGGGATTTTATCTTATCAGAAAAAAACAAAAATTATTTTGTAGGTAAGTATGCTAAGGGAATTGGAAGTGATCATACTCCTAAAGATTATATTTGGCATTTAGGTTTAGCTATTGAACTTATGACAAGTGATAAAAGAGATGAGCAAGAAGAGATTTTAAAAATATTTGAAAAAACACACGCTAATACTTATCTAACTCACGAAGGATTTAATAAGGATGACCCTAATGAGTATACAAGAGATTGGTTTTCTTGGTCTAACTCGATATTTGTCGAGGCCATCCTTAGATATATTGGCAAGGATATGATAAAGGCTAATTAAGATAGGCTTCACATATCATATCAAGAACTAGGATAACTGGAAAAAGTTTGGATATCTTATAGGAATAAGATGGATAAGAAGGAATAATAATCTTCTTATCAGAAAGTTTAGCTAGGCTAGATCCACTTTCTTTACTTATAGCTAAGATTGTGGCATGCTTTTCTTTGGCGAAATTTACTCCCTCCAAAAGATTAAGATTTTCACCGGTCAAAGATATAGCTATTAATAAGTCGTTTTTTTCTAGACTTTTTGTAAGAAGATTTATACTATAAGGCTCTTTGGCATAGTCTGTATTATGAAGCCCTACTTCTCCAAACTTATAGGTAAATTCATTGGCAGCAAGGCCGCTAGAACCAATACCTATCACAGCGATTTTACCAAAACTTGAAAAGGACTTTATAAAATCTATAAGATCTTTATCGAAAATAAAGATAGAATCTAGAATCTGCTTGTAAATTTCTTGGGTCTTGCTTTGGATTATCCTAGGTCTTTGTAAATATTTATATTTAAATTCTGAAAAGCCATCAAAGCCAAGTTTTTGAGCGAATCTAGTTATAGTTGAATTAGAAACTTCTAGAACTTTTGAAAAATCACCTATATTGTAATTTTCTAGATCTATCTGTGAGTTTTTAAGTGTGTTTAGAATGGTGTTTTCAGATTTTGAAAGGGATAAGTTTTTTGATGAAATTATATCCATTATAAATTCGTAAGTGTTGTTTGTCATATGTTACTCCTTAACAAAATTATAACATAAGGAAGGGATTATGTATTTAGTATTTGACATAGGTGGCTCAGCTATTAAATATGGGCTTATCAAAAATGAAAAAATAGTAAAGAAATCATCTATAAAATCTCCCCCAACCATGGATGAATTTCTAAGAAATATCAAAGATCTAATAGAAAAATTTATAGATCAATTTGAGATAGAAGCTATTGGATTTGCATCTCCTGGTAGTGTTGATACAAGCACTATGCAAGTTACTGGACTTTCTGCCTTGGGATATTTAGGAGAAAAAAATTTTGCAAAAATCATTGCAGATGAATATAAGCTTCCAGTTGCTATAGAAAATGATGCTAATTGTGCAGCCTTAGGAGAAGTTTTTTATAAAGATGTGAAAGAAGATTTGCTAGCTTTTGTTATAGTAGGATCTGGTATAGGTGGAGCTGTTATAAACAAAGGAAAGATCCTTAGAGGGTCAAGCTTTGAATCAGGAGAGTTTGGATATATGCTTTTAAGTGAAAGTGGCAAAAACTTATCTCAACTAGCAACTTTACCTAATGTATCAAGAAAGCTAAAAAAAGACTATGGAATAGATAAGGATACTTATTATATTTTCAAAAAATACTTAGAAAAACAAGAGCCTTTCTATAATGAAGTTGATAAGATGTTTACCTACCTTGGTATGGGAATTTATAATATAGCCTATACTATAAATCCTGATGTGATTTACATAGGGGGAGCTATATCAGAAGATAAAAATTATATAGAGAAATTAAAAGAAAAATTAGGAGATAATAGATTCAAAGGAGCTCATATAAAAATTAAACCAGTATCTTTCTTTAACGATAATAATTTATATGGGGCCTATGCTAATCTAAAAATTAAAATAAATGAAGGAGATAAAGATGATTAAATTTCCACAGGACTTTTTCTTTGGTTCAGCTACATCAGCTACTCAGTCTGAAGGAGCAGGAGATATTTTTGGCAAAAGTCCTAGCATTTGGGACTATTGGTATGAAATAGAGCCTTTTAAATTCCATAACAGGATAGGACCAAAATATACTAGCAATTTTTACTTTGACTTTAAAGAAAATGTAGACCTTATGGAAAAGACAGGCCATAATTCATTTAGGACTTCTATATCTTGGTCAAGACTTATACCTAAAATCGATGGAAGGGTAAATGAAGAAGCTGTCAAATTTTATAAAGACTACTTCAAAGCTATCAAAGATAAGGGAATTACACTTTTTGTAAACTTTTTTCACTTTGATATGCCTATGTACCTTCAAGAAATAGGTGGCTGGGCCAATAGAGAAGTAGTAGATAGATATGTAGATTACTGTCTAAATTGTTTTAAATATTTTGACGAATATATAGACTACTACTTTACTTTCAACGAACCAATAGTTCATGTTGAGTGTGGTTATCTTTCCCAATACCATTATCCGATGGAAGTTGATCCAAAAAAGGCTGTTCAGGTGGCCTTTAATACACAACTTGCATCTTCTCTAGCTATAAAAGCTTTAAAAAAGGCCGGGCTTAAGAAAAAGATAGGTATAATACTAAACTTAACTCCAGCCTACCCTAGGAGTAATAATGAAAATGATATTAGGGCAGCTGAATATGCAAACCTATTTGCTCAAAAATCTTTTTTAGACCCTTCTGTTTTGGGAAGTTATCCTGAAAAACTTGTAGATATTATCAAAAAAGAAAATCTTATGCCAGAATTTAACCAGAAAGACCTCGATGACATAAGAGAAAATACAGTAGATTTTCTAGGAGTAAATTACTACCAACCTCTAAGGGTTAAAGAAAATCCTTACATCTACAAAGACGATGCGATATTTACTCCAAACAAATTTTATCTAAATTATGATATGCCAGGCAAAAAAATAAATCCTTATAGAGGATGGGAGATTTATCCAAAAGCTTTATATGATATTGCTATAAATTTAAGAGATAATTATAACAACATTGAATGGTTAGTTAGTGAAAATGGCATGGGAGTAGAAGCTGAAGATAGGTTTAAAAAAGATGGAAGGATAGAAGATGATTATAGGATAGATTTTATGAAAGAGCACCTATTTTACTTAAATAAGGCTATGAAAGAAGGGGCAAATTGTAAAGGCTATCAAGTATGGACCTTCATAGACAATTGGTCTTGGCTAAATGCTTATAAAAATAGGTATGGTCTAGTTGAATATGATTTAGAAACTGGCAATAGAAAGATTAAAAAATCTGGCTACTGGTTTAAAGAACTTTCAGACAATAAGGGATTTGTAGAATAAAGGAGAAATTATGTACGGATCTGTTGAACTAGGTGGAACAAAGATAAGATGTGCGGTATTTGATGAAGATGGACAAATGCTTGATGAATTGAGGATAGAAACCAAAGATCCTGATTCAAATATAAAAGAGCTTGTAGATTATTTTAAAGACAAGGACATAAAATCTTTAGGCATAGGAGCCTTTGGCCCTATAGATATCGATGTTGACTCACAAACTTATGGTTATGTATTGGAAACTCCAAAAAGGCTCTGGAGAAATTATGACCTTTTGGGAAATATAAGAAAAGAACTTGACCTTCCGATAGGATTTACAACCGATGTAGGAGCAAGTGGGATAGGAGAATATAGATTTGGCGCAGGAAAAGATAAAAAATCTTCTCTTTATTTAACAATAGGTACAGGAATAGGTGGATCTTTTATCCAAGAAGGAAAGCTTCTTGAAGGCTACGCTCATCCAGAAATGGGCCATATAGAAATATCTAGAGAAGCTGGCGATGATGTTAAGTCTTTTTGCGATTACCATGATTCTTGTTTTGAAGGTCTCTGCGCTGGACCTTCTATAAAACTTAGGACAGGAGAAAATGGCCAAGACTTAGACAAAGACCACGAAGTATTTGACCTTCTAGCAAGATATATAGCTAAGGCATTAATGACCTACTCTTTAATCCTAAGACCTCATATAATAATCATAGGTGGCGGAGTAGCTAACAAAGAAGGCATGATAGAAAAAATAAGAAAAGAATTCGATAGGCTAAATACTGGCTATATAGACCTACCAGCAAGCAACGAATATATAGTATTTCCAGAACTTGGAAACGAAGCTGGATTAATAGGAGGCTTTGTTTTAGCAAAGGAAGCTTTAGATAAAAAATAAAGCATCACAAAGTTTAAAAGATGAGGTAAAATCCTTATCTTTTAATCTAATTTATTTATGAATTATCATCAAGTAATTATTACTTAAACTAAACTATAGAAAAATATTTTGAAAACTATGTAGAAAGTGTGAAGAAATTACCTAATGATAAGTGATATATATTTTTCCAAATTGCTCTTACAGCTTATACAGGATACTTAGCCTATATAGGTCTTGTTCCTGTAGGTACGATAGAAGCAACGGGAGCCTTAAATGGTGTGATATTTACAGCTTTAGGAAATTTCACATCTCAAATTTCATCGATTAGTAGCATTAGACCTATTTTTGATAAATACAAAAAATATATACAATTAGATAGTGATATGCGAGAGTTTGATAATCAAAATAATCATGAAGAAATATACCAAATCAAAAATTTGACTTTTTCATATGGAAATAAGAATATATTTGATAATCTAAATTATACATTTTTAAGAAATAAAAAATATTTACTAATAGGTGATAGCGGTAGTGGGAAATCTACTTTGTTAAAGTTAATGTTTGGCTACCTAACTACTTATAAAGGAGATATATATTTTAACAAGGAATTAGTTACTGAAAATAATTATGTTAATATAAGAAACCACGTCTTATATATTAATCAAGAGGCGTATTTATTCAACGATACAATTAGAAATAATATTAACCTAGATGATAATTATGAAGATGAAAAAATATTAGGAGTGTTAAATGAATTAGGCATGCCTTTATCTATAAAAGATTTAGATATGAATGTTGGAGATAGGGGAGCAAATATTTCTGGAGGGCAAAGACAAAGGATAGTTCTTGCAAGAGGATTAATAAGAAATCAAAAAATTATTTTTATTGACGAGGGAACATCAGCTGTTGATAAATTAGCTTCTGTTCAAATTGAAAGGATGTTGTTGCAAAGAAAAGATTTAACACTTATACTAGTGACACATAATGTTCATGAGGAGACAAAAAACTTATTTGATTATACCCTATACTTTCCAGAAAGCTTAAAATAATAGTTTTAATAATGGGGTGTCTAAAATTAATAAACCGTCCAAGTGTTAGATATATTCTAACGCTGGGACGGTTATTTCTTGTAGTTTTGTAACAAGTGTTATTTTCTTTTTGCCTCTAGGATTAAGTTTTGTTTTAGATTCCATAAGTCTTGGGATAGGTCTACGTAGTAGTTGTGAGGTTGGTCAAATCTTTTAACTTCTTCCCATTGGCTCTCGACTTCTTTCTTGCAGTAGTTACGGATCTCTTCTAGGGCTGGTTCGGTGTAAACTAGTTCGCCCTTATCAAAGATTTTAACTTGCATCTGGCGAGCCTTGTAGTTTTCCATCCTCTTCATCTTCCATGTATAGAGTGGGTCAAAAATTACCATGGCCTTGCTATCGTCGACTTCTTCTTCCTTTAGGCTTATATAGTCAGCCTCAGCCTTGCCAGTTTCCTTATCGTAGAGCCTGTATACTTTTTTGAAGCCTGGGGTGGTAATTTTTTCTACATTTTCTGATACTTTAATTTTTGCGATTAGGTCTCCATCGTCACCTTCTATGGCAGCGAGCTTGTAAACTCCACCAAAGACTGGGTCAGACTTGGCAGTTATTAGCCTTTCTCCTATACCGAAGGAGTTAATTTGTGCCCCTTGGGATAGGAGGGATTCGATTTTGAATTCATCTAGGGAATTGCTTGCAACTATTTTTGTATCTGTGAAGCCATTATCATCTAGGATATTCCTGATTTCCTTGGATAGGTAGGCAAGGTCACCTGAGTCTATTCTTACTCCTCCACTAAGTCCCTTTGGTTCGAGTTCTTCCTTGAAGACTCTCATGGCATTAACTATACCTGACCTTAGGGTGTCATAGGTATCTATAAGGAGGGTACAATTTTCTGGGTAAGCTTGAGCATAAGCCTTGAAGGCGTCATATTCTGTTGGGAAGGCCTCCACAAAGGAATGGGCCATAGTTCCACTTGCCCCAAAGCCGTATTTTTGGGAACTGTATGTGTTGGATGTTACAGGGGCTCCTCCTATAAAGGCTGCCCTTGCTCCCTTGACAGAAGCATCAGCTCCTTGGGCACGTCTTGCACCAAATTCCATAACTAGCCTATCGCCTGCACTTTTTACAATCCTGTTGGTCTTGGTTGCAACAAGGGAGTTAAAGTTCATGGATAGGAGCAGATAGGTTTCGATAATTGAAGCTTCGATGATAGGGGCCTTTACTGTAATGATTGGCTCGTTAGGAAACATAACTGATCCTTCAGGGAAGGAGTAAATATCTCCAGTAAACTTAAAGTTTCTCAAATATTCTAGGAAGCCTTCGCTAAAGTTGGTATTTTTCCTAAAGTATTCTATGTCCTCATCGCTAAAGGATAGGTTTTGGATGTATTCTATAATGTCGTTTAGTCCTGCAAAGATAGAATATCCTCCCCCATCAGGGTTTTTTCTGTAGTAGGCATCAAAGACTGCGATCTTATCGCCCATACCTAGGTTAAAGTAGGCATTTGCCATAGTGAATTCATAAAAATCACTAAGCATGGATAAATTTCTATAATTTTTCATAATCTCCTCTCAAAAATTCACGTATTAATCTCTATATACCCTATTTTATCACTTTTTATGAATTTTATAGAATTTATTGGTCAAAGTTAGTATCATTATAGTAAGGAGCTTATATGTATATTTTTGATATAGACGGAACATTGCTATATACTATAGATTCAATTCATTTTCATATGAATAAAACATTAAAGGAATTTGGCTTGGGTCAGGTACCCAAGGATAAGATAAGAGACTTTGTAGGTAACGGCCCAGTCGTCCTTGCTAACAAGTCCCTAGACTATGTAGGGGCAGGGGAAGATGAGGACTTTAGGCAAAAATTTTTGGATGCCTACAACCTGTCCTATGACATGGACCCATCCTACCTAACTAGGCCCTATGATGGTATAAGGGAAAGCCTCGATGCTATAAATCGTAGAGGAGAGGTCATGGTTTGCTTCTCAAACAAACCCCTATCTACTGCAAGGAAGGTCATAAGGGATGTTTTTGGAGATGGTTACTTTGACTATGTACTAGGCTACGACCCATCCTATGAAAGAAAGCCATCACCTGAGGGAATTTATATCTTGCAAGAAAGATTTAAGGCAAGATTATCTGACATAATTTACTTTGGTGATAGTGAAGTTGACATAAGATGTGGCAAGAACGCCGGAGTCTTTACAGTCTCAGTGAGCTGGGGCTTTAGGGATAGGGAGATCTTGGAGAGAGAGAAGCCTGATTTGATAATAGATAGGACTTCGGATATAAAGGATATAAGGAGGGCGTAGATGAGTAAGATAAAACTTGCGAGAATTGACTCTAGATTATCTCATGGGAAGCTTGTAAAGATCTGGTCTAAGGAACTAGGTATAAATACTGTAATTATTGCTAATGATAGCCTCCAAGGAGATGACTTTAGGCAAAAGCTAATGGACCTTACCATCCCTGATAAGGTAGCCTGCTATTATTTGAAGCTATCTGATATAAAGGGATTTTTGGATAGCCACTATGAAGATGTCTTTTTGATAGTAGAAAATGCCAGAGACCTCGAGCAAATAAAGGATGCAGGGGTCATTATCGATGAGATTAATATTGGAATAATCCATATGGCTATAGGCAAGAAGGCCCTCACAGAGGAGGTCGCAGTCGATAAGGAAGACCTTAGGATTTTTAAGGAATTTCTCGATGGTGGATCAGACATCTATGTAAGAAAAAGCCCCTATTCCCAAAGGATGGAGCTTGATTATCTCTTAAATAGTCAAAAATAAAAAGTGGTGCATAGGCATCACTTTAAATTGAACTTTTTTCTCATCCATAATTTTACTATGCCAAATAGCAAGAGAATAAAAAGTAAAACTAATATAGTTATAAGTATGGATAAGTAAGTTCTATTTTCAAAAAAATATAAGAACAAGGGAAAGACTATTCCGAAAAATAATATTCCCAATAATATTGCTATATTACCTGCAAATTTGTTGCCGTATTCCCAAGTCTTTTTTGAATAGCAGACTTCCCAAAGGTGAAAGCCTACTTCCATTTCTGGATAGTCCGAATGGAAAGATCTTAGAAATATGCCTATAAAAATACAAAAAGCCAGTAATGTAACATCGGCTATAATTAAAGGTCCCATATTTCACCTCACTTATGCTTACTATACCACAAAAATGAAAATTATTTAAAAGCGAATTTGCTTTATTATATATGAGGTTATTATGAAAATATTGATAACGAGCGACTTCTACTACCCTGTTGTAAATGGGGTAGTTCGCTCTGTTTTAAATTTAAAAAAATACCTAGAGGGTAAGGGTCATGAAGTAAGGGTCCTAACCCTATCCAACACGTTAAAGTCCTACAAGTCCAAAGGGGTCTACTACATAGGATCTTTGAGTGCGAGGAGGATTTATCCTCAAGCCAGGGTAACTAACATCCTATCAAAGACATATTTTAAAGAAATAGAGAGGTGGAAGCCAGACATAATCCATTCCCAGTGCGAATTCTCGACATTCATTATGGCAAAGATCATTGCCTATGAATTAGAAATTCCTCTAGTCCACACCTATCATACAGTATATGAGGACTACACCCACTACCTCCTTCCTATGAAGACTACTGGCAAAAAGGTGGTGGCCCTCGCATCTAAGAGGTTTGCCAACCTATGTGACAAGATTATAGCGCCAAGTGAAAAGACCTCTGACATCCTAAAAGGATACGGGATTGATCCAAAGAAAATTGTAGTAATACCAACTGGTATTGATATGCCGGAGATCTACAAGCAAGATAGTAGAGATATTCTAGGGATAAACCAAGATCAAAAAGTAATCCTCTACCTAGGTAGGATAGCGGAAGAGAAAAATATCGAAGAGATAATCGATTTCTACCAAAGGATAGCAGACTCTTCTATAAAACTCTACATAGTAGGTGGAGGACCTCATCTAAAAATTTTGCAAGATTATGATAAAAACCATGCCAAAAAACCAAACTTCCTTGGCATGGTAGATCCATCCCTAGTAAACAAATACTACCAGGCGGCGGATGTATTTGTTTCAGCATCAACCTCCGAGACCCAAGGTCTTACCTACTACGAGGCCCTAGCCAATGGCCTTCCAGTCCTATGTAAGAAGGATAAGGCCCTGGATGGGGTGGTATTTGATGGCTATAACGGATTTCAATATGAGGATTATGAGGACTTTGAGAAAAAGCTATTAAAAGTATTAGATAACGATAATTACAGGGATTACCTAAAGAGAAATGCTAGGTCTTATGCCCTTGAAAATTTTTCTATAAAATCTTTTGGAGAAAAATGCGAGAAGCTTTATAGGGAAGCTATAACAGGTTACAATTATGAAAGTTTTGATATATAGCAAGGACTATGATGTAGTCAAAGAAAGTGGGGTCGGTAAGGCCATAGACCACCAAAAGAGAGCCTTAGACAAGGTAGGCTTTGAATACACAACTGACGAAAATGATGACTTTGATCTTGTTCATATAAATACAGTTTTTCCTAGGTCAGTAGCCTTTGCCAAGAAGGCAAAAGATGAGGGCAAAAAAGTCGTTTATCATGCTCATTCCACCATGGAGGACTTCAAGAATTCTTTTATTTTTTCAAATAACTTGGCTCCCCTCTTCAAAAAATGGCTTATCCATTCCTACAAGAAGGGAGACCTAGTCCTTACTCCAAGCGAGTATTCCAAAAATATCTTGGAGACTTATGAGCTAGATAGGCCCATAGAAGTCGTATCCAATGGGATTGACCTAGACTTTTGGAAGAAAGAACCAGGAGATAGGGAGGTCTTTTACGAAAAATATCGACTCGATAAAAATCGTAAATCGATAATTTCTGTCGGCCTTCCTATAAAAAGAAAGGGAATTGATGATTTCCTAGATCTCGCTAAGAGATTGCCCCAATATGACTTCCTTTGGTTTGGTAAGCTTGATAAGAACCTTATGAGTCCAAGTATAGCCAAGGCCATTAAGGAAAAATCTCCTAATGTCTACTTCCCAGGCTATGTTTCATCAGATGAGCTAAGGCTAAGCTATAGTGGGTCAGACCTCTATGTTTTTTTGACCCACGAAGAAACTGAGGGAATAGTCCTCCTTGAAGCCTTAAGTACCAAGGCTGATATCCTAATCCGCGATATAGAGATTTTTGAAAAAGACTATGAGGATGGAGTAAATATCTACAAGGGCCACGACCTAGATAGCTTTGAGGAAAAAATCAAAGGGATTCTTGAGGGGGAGCTCCCAAGCCTTGCAGATTTTGGATACAAGAAGGCAGAAGAGAAGTCAATCGAAAACACAGGAAAGAAATTAGTAGAAATATATAGAAAGGTAGTTAATAATGAGATCGGTAGCTAAATTATTGGGCTTTGTATTTATGGCCCTCGCTATACCTGTTTTGGTAATGAGCCTAGTAGGACTATTTACAAACAATCAGATAGTCTTGATCATGAGTCAATTTGTGATAATGATCCTCATGGTCCTAGCCTTTACCAAGATTTTTGATATAGGTAGGCGTTATGAAAAAAAGACATCAGACTTAATAAAGAAGGCTAAAAATATAGACGAGCTAAAGAAACTTAGAGAAGATAGGGTATCTTATAGGTCCAAAGCGAGCATAACAAGGGAAATCTTGATGACGGAATTCTCAGAAGAAGAAGCTGAAAACCTTAGAAGATATACCAACACAACAGAAGATATGAGGCACTACTACTCAGCCTATATATCTAACTCTAAGGGAGACAAGAGAGAAGCTTACAAAATAAAAAGAGATAACTTTAACAAGAAATACAAAAATAAATTAAGGATTTATCCTGATTTTGAGGAAAACTTAAAGCAAGCCCTAAAGTGGGTGGGGCTATTCTTCCTCCTAGCCTTTATATTTTCCATGGTCAAGACCTACTTTAACCCAGGCATTAACCTTGCCTTCTTGATCTATGTGGTAGGACTAGTAGTCCTCCTATCCTTTATGATAAATGGAATAGTGTGGATAGTGAGGACAGTAAAATCCTATTGGGATAAAAAATTCCTATAAATACGGGGCTGTTGCAAAGCTATGGGATGATTTATTCATTCTGCAACAGCCCCTTTTACATACCTTACAAGATGTTAATATATAAATTAAAATAATTAATAATAGTAAAAATAATATTAAAATAATCAAAAAAGACTTTACAAAAACTAAAGGCGTAGTATAATTTTATCAAAAGGAGGATCTATGATTAACAAATGTCCAAATTGTGGTGGTGAGATGGTGATCACCTCTTATAGATGCAACAACTGCTATACAGAAGTTAGCGGTGAATTCGAAATCGATAAATTTCAAAGACTAGACGAAAAAGACAAAGAATTTATAGAGTTATTTTTACAAAAAAGAGGCTCAATTAAGGATGTTGGTGAAGAGCTAGGTATTTCCTACCCAACAGTTAGAAATAGAATAGATAGGATTGTCAAAAAATTAGGAGGCCAAGTCGACAAGAAGGCTGGCAGAATTGATATCCTAAATATGCTTGACAATGGTGAAATAACTCCTGAAAAGGCTAGATCATTATTGGAGGATTTAAAAGATGAATGAAGAAAAACAATTAATATTACAAATGCTTAAAGAAGGCAAGATAACAGTAGAAGAAGCAAGTGGCTTGCTTGAAGCCATTAGCGATAACAACAAAAACAAGTGGGACAAATTTTCAGATAGACTAACAGTGGCAGTAGATTCTATCATCAAAAAAACTACTGACACCATACAAAACTTCGATATAGACTCTGCAATAGACCTTACAATCCATACAGGAAAAAACGAAGTCAATACCGAAAAAGAATTAAGAATAGACGATGAAATCAACGAAATATCTATAGACATCATAAATGGATCTATCGAAATAGATAGGGCAGATGACTCAGCCATAACCATCAAGGAAGAAATTTACTCAAAGACCAACCTTGGTGAAGACTACTTGGATATAGAAGTTAATGATGATAAGTTAAATATAAGTGTCAAAGAAGAACACAAGGTAAGTGATGTGAGAAGCAACATTAAACTTAGCCTAGGCAAGAACCTTTATGATAGCCTAAGGGTTAATCAAGTAAACGGCAAGACCGAGATAAGCGATGTAGACTTTACAAACCTTGACATAGATACAGTAAATGGCAAGATTGTCCTAATAAATACTGCATCAAATACAAGTATAAAAAACACTAACGGTAAGATTGACCTAAAAAACATAAATGGTGCCTTGAGCATAGAAAATGTCAACGGACCTATCTACCTAACAAATATAGCGGGAGAGCTAGCGGAAGTATCAAACGTCAACGGAAACATTAGGATAGACGGACTAAGTGCCAACAAACTTCAAGCAAGCTCTAATGCTGGTAACATCAGAATCTTCAAAATTAGAAACACCAAGGCAATTGACCTAGAATCAGGCTTTGGAAATATGGTAGTAGATACAACAGACTATCAAGGCGACATAAGAGCTGATATAGAGAGCAAGGCCATAAATGTCACAGAAAAATTCGTAAACAAGATCCAAGATGGTAAGGGCTACGAAATAAGCACAAATACAGAAAAAACCGACCTACAAATCAAAGCAAAATCAGGATTCGGTAAGGTTTCATTGAGATAAGAAAATCAAAGACGGGGCGGGAGCCTCGTTTTTTTATGCCTAAAAGCTCAAGCAATTTTATTATATCTTATTTCGATTTTATAGATGGATATTTAAAATAATTTTCAATACTTCCTAAAAATTGACTAAATCTTGATTAGTATGACTTCTACTATAAGTAGAAAAATAAAGGAGTGATTTGTATGAAGATTTTAGTCATAGAAGATGATCTAAACTTAGTAGCTACTCTCAAAGATGTCCTAGAAAGTAACTGTTACATTTGCGGATGGACTGAAGAGAAGACTCATAATTATAAAGTATAAGAACTAGCATCGGAATTGAAATTTTATTTTCATGATGCTGGATACTTAGATGATGAAGGCAACTACCATATAAAAAACACCTTGCTCTTAGAAGATAAAGCTATCAGTGGTGATGAGAATGCAAGGATCTTGCTTGACCCATATTTTGAAAAAAATAGGAGCCTTAAGGACTTTGCAGTATGCATAGCAAAAGACTACTTTGGAGTTTATATAGATCTACTAAATGGAAATTTATGGGACGCCTTTGTTAGTGAAGTTCAAAGTGAAGCACGGGATGCAGCTGCCAAGATTGTATTAAAAGCTTTGGGGAAATCTATCTCCAAATTAAGCATAATATCTACAGCGGGTGAATTGGATGTGGCTGCGTATAATTGTAGGGGCGAATGGTAGGAAGCATATAAAATATCTATTAAAGTCCTTGTTTGGTTGTAAGTCGGGGTTATTCCTGGCTTATTTTTATAAAATTGTAGGTAAGTTCAGCTTTTTATGCTATAATGACTATATGGGATTTGCTTTATTTACTGGCATAGAGTTGTTGCTTTTTGCTATTAATTCTATGGTGGATTTTAAAAATAAGAAACAATTTAATATAGCCACAGGTCTTATGTTTTTTATCATGTTTGTCTTTGCTGGCCTAAGGGGGAGTGGAGATGCTGATTATTACAATTACCTGTGGTTTGTGAGGGATATTGGAACAGATCTTGGCAAGGTCTTTGATGGGTCCTATCCTGTGGAGTTTGCCTTTAGGATAGCTTCCTTTGTGGTAAATGCCCTAGGCCTATCAAGGCAGTTTGTCATAGTGCTTATGAATTTGGCATCAATTTTGCCGATCGCTTATATTTCTATAAGGGAGAGTTATAATCCGTTTTTGTCAGCGATTGTGTTTTTGCCAATTTTTATCCAATTTGATATGCAAACTTCAAGGACGGCATCAGCCATAGGTCTTTCTTTTATGGCTGCCTATCTTTTTATTAAGGGGAAGAAGTTTGGAGGAGTAGTATTTTTTGTCTTATCCTTCTTCTTTCACAAGTCTGCCCTTATAGTCTTGCCATTTTTGGTCTTGTTAAATTTTAGGATTTCTAATGGCTTTAAGGTCTTTACTAGCATCATTGCCCTTGGCCTTTCACTTTTTTCTATGAGCTTTTTTAGGATTATCCAAAGACTTGTAAGTGCTATGGGGCTTGGTATCATAAGTAGGAAGATAGAAAATTATGTCTTTTCGGGATTTTTTGCACAGCAGATGCATATTTTTGATCCTAGGATTATTTTTATGGCTATGCTCTTTGCTTTCTCTATTATGTATTTTGGCAAGGAGTCCTTTGCTAAGGATTCAATAGAGGAAGTAGCATCCAAGGCTATATGGTATGGCCTAGTAGTATTTTTGGTCTTTAGGGCATCTACGGCAGTTGCCTTTAGGTTTGGGAATTTCTTTACGGTTTATCAGTTGATTTTCCTTCCTGTCCTTATAAGGGAGAGTAGGAGGATAGACAAGTCGGGACTATTTTTTATAATTCTTTCGATTATATTATTTGTAATCCCCTATGCTATATTTCTGATGAACAAGGCCCCAGCCTATGATTTTTTCTTTACTAACCCTAATGCCATCCATTCATTAACAGTATAAAGAGGAATTTATGAGAAAAATTACAAGTGATCAATTATTAAAAACAGCAAAGAAGAACTTGCTTCTGATATTACTTCCAGGGCTTGTGCTTTTTGGGCTAATATTTTATCTAACAGCTGCCAAGGGCTCCAAGTCTTATGAGGCAGAGGCTATGCTTATGGTTAAGGGACTTGATGATGAAGAGGGACTTTCATACAACAATATTCTCCTTAATGAGAAACTTTCTAATATCTACGGGCAATTCCTAGAATCAGCTGATCTCTATGATAAGGTCAGCGATAAGCTAGGAGCTGATTTTGAAGGGGAAAATATTAAAGGAAGACTAGCTTATGAAGTAAATCCGGCTTCAGGACTTATTACCTTTATCTACAAGGATAAGGATGAGGCCAGAGCAGCTGATACCTTAACCCTAATAACCGAGGAGTATAGGTCTGAGATTAAAGATTTTTTGAATATGGATAATATAGACTACCTTCAAAAGGTCAAGGTAAGCGAAAGTTCTAATGTAAAAGGGATTATTTTTTCTGTCCTAGGATTTTTTGTGGGAGCTTTTTTAGGAGTCTTATTAATAATATTAAAGGCTATTTTATCTGATAAGATTGGAGGAGCAGAAGATATTGAGAACCTAGGCATAAGGTGCTTGGCTTCTAGTAAGGATGACCTTCTTAGGATTAAGGTTGCCATAAATAACCTAACCGACAATTCTGTCATAGGGGTAGCTGATCTTGGTAAGGACAAGGAGACCTTTGACTTTACTAGAGGTCTTGCCATGGAAGTAGCTAATTCCTTGGGAGTCTTATTGGTAGATGCCAGGGGCAAAAATTCTGATGTTGATGGCAAGTATTTAAGCACCAAGGAAGAGATTAAGGTCCTAAGAAAGGGGGTCCTTGACCTTATTAAGTTTGATAAGCCAGAGGAAGAAATCTTTGATTCATATCAATTTGAAGATAAGCTAATGGACGTTAAGAATTCTTATAACTATGTTTTAATAGATGAGGGTGGCCTAGATTCTAATATAGCGACTATTGGGCTAAAGTATGAGGATTACAAGATTTTGCTAGTAGATAAGAGGACCAAAAAAGAAGAACTTGTTGGCAAGGTTCATGACATAGAAAGCCTTGGAGTCAAGGTATTAGGGGTGGTCTACTATAAATAAGAAAATTTTGCTTGTGGGTCTACTTCTGACACTCACATCTTGTGGCAAGGAAGTAACTTATCAAAAACAGGATATAGAGATTAGGGAAGGCTCACCAAGCCATGTAAAATCAGACTATGCCATAGGTCTTCCCTATGAGCTTATAGAAGAAAGTGAGCTGTATGAGGATGAAGAAGCTAAGAGGTCTTTCGAAACATTGGACAAGGGGTCTCTTGTCAATATCCTAGGAGAAAGTGAAGAAGACCTTATCTATGTGGACTACCTTGGACTAAGGGGTTATGTTGACAAGACAAAGCTTAAAGAAATTTGATTAGAGTATATAAAAATATATAATATTAACGAACACTAGGGGTGCCTTATGGCTGAGAGAAACCCTTTAACCTGATCCGGGTAATGCCGGCGGAGGTAAGTTGTTATTTGCCTCCTTGGGTTTTGTTCAAAGGAGGATTTTTTATGAAAAAAAGTTGGTCAGTAAAGATGCTAGTCGAAGCAGGCTTGTGCATAGCCCTTTCCTTCGTACTAGGAAATATAAAGATATTTACTATGCCTCAAGGTGGATCTATAACAGCAGGACAAATGATCCCTCTTATAATATTTGCCTTAAGACACGGTTTAGGTAAGGGTATGATAATAGGTGCTGCCTATGGATTCTTGGATATGATTATTGGTGGTTATATAATTCACCCAGCCCAAGCCCTACTTGATTACCCGTTAGCCTTTGGAGCCTTGGGACTTGCAGGAATTTTCTCAGAAGAATTTAAACAAACCAGGTCAATCAAGCCTGTATTTCTAGGAAGTGCCTTGGGAGTAGTAGTTAGATATATCTGCCATGTATTGACAGGAGTTATCTTCTTCTCATCTAGTGCAGGTAGCCAAAATGTGTGGGTCTACTCAATACTCTACAATTCATTCTTGCTAGCAGAATTCTTGATAACAGCCCTAATCATCTACCTACTAAGGGGAATTATAACAAAAGACTTGGTAAATATGTAAGATTAAATAAAAGCCTCGGAGCAAAAACTTCGGGGCTCATTTTTTTATTAAGATCTAATTCTAAAGGTCTTGTGGCCTATCTTGTAGACTAAAAACAAGGTAAGGCCTACAAAGCCTATAGAAAATATGATGACTAGGGCCATAAAGGTATAAAAGCCAACAAAGTCAAATAGCCTAGGGGCTAGGTAGATACATATAAAGTAGAGGGCTATATCTATTAGGGATGATATCTTTCCTACAGGCTTACCCTCTTGGTCAAAGGGTTGGAAGATATAGTATTGCATAAGGGGTAGGCAGGTAAAAAATAATCCCATAAAGACTATAGAGATTACTCCGCCGACCATCTCTCCTATCCTTATTTCTGATACGACAGATGTAACTAGGCTAAAGGAAATTATCAAGGATAGGGTTGGCACTACCATTATCTTAAGGAGGGAGATAAGCCTATGCTTGAACATGGCTAGGAGGTTCTTATTTTCCCTATAAAAACCATAAGGGATAAGACCCTGGTCACAGTTTACATACATGGTCTTTATTATATTATTTTGCTTGCACAAGATATACATAATCATAGGCAAGAAATATACCAAGGAGTCAGAGTCTTCTTGATCTGAAGGCTTGATGAAAAATTTTAAGGCAATGAAGAGGGCTAATCCCAAGGCTAAAACTATGAGGGACCTAATTATAATAGGCTTAGTTATTAACTTCTTGTGCCTTATAAAAAACAAGTTGTTGAGGTAGGCAAAGCCAGTCCCCTTAACTTTTTCGTATCCTATATTCTTATCTTCGATTTTGGTAGTAAGGTCATTAGTGGTATCTAACTTATCAAGGTTAATTTGGTAGTCCCTGTTGGCCTTTTCTAAGACATAGGCATAGGAAGTGAAGTTTTTCATATAGGCTAGTCCTGCTAGTAGGCTTATAAAGCCAAAGGCAAAAGCTACAAGGCTTATGCTAAGAGGAGCTATACCTGTCCACAAAACTCCTAGGGAGACTCCAAAGTTTATTAGGGTCATTAGGGCTAACTGAAAAAATATATTTTGAAAGATGGTTTTTTTATCTTTCATATAAATTCTTAGCCGAAAAATCGAAGCTCCAAGCTCTAGGCAGAAGATGGCAGCTGACATAATGATACTTACATAAATAGGCAGATTTCCAAAGACCTTAAAGTAGACTGCAAAGACCAGGCTTCTCCCTACAAACCTAAAGGCTGGGTCATAGTAGAGGAAGGACTTGAATAAGTCTTTGGGATCCATATGAAAGCTATTATAATAATCATTGATAGAGGCAAAATTATCAGTGATGAAATTTCTAATTAGGGCCAAGGATAGGTAGAAGATAGGGACAATCATTCTTCCTGCCAGATAATTATTTAATTCCATCATAGATCCTGGCTTGTATCCTATAAGGCTCACTATGGGATTTATATTGATTAATACAGAGAATATTATCAAGTCAAAAAACAAGGGAGCCAATAGGGAAAAGGCAGATTTTATTGCCCTGCCTAGGAAGGAAAATATTGGGTAAAGGGCATAGACTACTTCCTTAAATTCAAAAAAGTTATACTTATCCCCTAGCCTTTTTCCGATTATCGGTAGCTTTCTTGTAGTCCAAACTAGGCC
This sequence comes from Anaerococcus sp. AGMB09787, assembly GCF_022808955.1. Lineage (GTDB taxonomy): Bacteria > Bacillota > Clostridia > Tissierellales > Peptoniphilaceae > Anaerococcus. Next base: position 70,235 of record NZ_JAKZEY010000034.1, on the reverse strand, counting down.
ATTTATGGTCTTGGCTAGGTTTACTTTTTGGATGATAGAAAAGGCCCTATAGCTCTTGTTCATAGTTAACTTCTTTCTTATTGGATAGCTTCCTTGAGGCTTCCTTAAATTCATCATCTTCCTTATCACGGGTCAATAGGGAGATTACAGTATCTTCAAAGTTAGGATCGTCTTTGATAAGGCCGTCCACAGCTTGGAGATTTTTTTCGTGGAGGAGGCAAATCTTATCGCATATATCCTTGGCAAGGCCCATGATATGGGTTGAAAATATTATAATATGGTCCTTACTGATTTGCCTGATTATATTTTTCATCTGAGCTTGGACTACTACATCTAGACTTGTCAAAGGCTCATCCATGAGGATAACTAGAGGTTTTAAGACCAAGAACATAATCATTTGTAATTTGTTTTTCATACCTGTTGAATAATCTTGGATTAGCCTATCAGCATCATCCAGGTCAAAGTCGACTAGGTCAAAATATTCATTAATATCTACGTTTCCATCGATTTTATCCTTGTTGGCATCGACGAAGAACCTAATAAATTCCCTACCAGTTAAAAACTTAGGAAGCTCAGGTTCACTTACCATAAAGAATATATCCTTAAAATCTAACTTGTGGGTAGATCCTCCATCCTCTAGGTAGACCTCTCCACCATCCTTGTCTATACTTTCATTAATTATCCTAAAGAGGGTAGTTTTTCCTGCTCCATTCCTACCGAGGAGGGCATAGACATAACCCTTGTCAAAACTAAAGCTTGCCTTGTTTAGGACTTCTTTATTTCCAAATGACTTATCAATATCTTTTAAAACTAGTTCCATAATATCCTCTCTATTCTTTTACTATAAAAATAACATAATAACTATAATTTAGTCAAAATAAAAATTATTAATGAATATTTACAAAATATTATGGACTTGACTTGAAATACCTAATAAAATAATAGAATATAAAAATACAAATATATATCTGTCGCCTGTTTTTGGTAATAGTAAATATAAATCAGATGTAGCTTTGGAGAAAAGAGCTAATATGATTATTGAGCTATGGAAGCTTATAGATAAAGAAAGACTCCCTATAAAAAAATCTTTGCCAAAATTTTCTCCATGTACCAAAGATAGCTTATTTGGAAGCTTCTATATAGATTTGTAGTCTAATATATATTCATGTGGAGCTGATTTGGGAAATTCTAAAAGAATTGAAGGGAATCCTGACAAAAGGAATTATATTTTTGAAAAAAGAAAATCGTATTTTCCCGATGCATGTTATACCTGTATGTTTTTTTATAAGTGCATGGGTGGATGTAACTATAAGAAAGAAGCTTGTAATATACATTGTCAATATCAATATCTTAAAAAAACATATGATTATTATTTTGCTCATATTAAAAGAGATAAGGAAGACCTATGAAAAAATATTTAAAAGAAACAAAAACTATACAGTTAGTTATCATACTAACAATGATCCTATCAAGTCTTTTGATGGTTATTAACTCTTACTTCAATACTTGGATGACTAACGCTATTATAGATGGCAATATAAGTAAATTTATAAAACTTGCCATAGGGGTAGTTATCTCTATGAGCCTTGTTCCACTTTTATCTTATATAAATGGAAAATTCATATCAAGATCTGACCAAAGGATAGCAAATAATTTAAGAGAAGATTACATAGACAATTTTATTATGACTTATACTCCAAAGATTGATAGGAAAAAGTTATTAGCAGATGTTATAAGCCAGATGACTATGAATGTAGCCACCAAAAATCAACTTGAGCTAAATCTCCTAGGTGAAAATATCATGCTCGTAATGATATCGCATGTATCTGATGATAATAAAAAACTTTATGATGAAATCATAGAATTAAAGTAGATGTTGATATATATAATAATATATGTTGATATAAATAATTATATAGGAGAAAAAAATGAAAGAAAATGAAAATCTAAAAAATGACATTGATGATTTATGTAATGTAAAAATTGAGGTTGAATGTGAGCCTTATGAAGAAGAAAGAATTGCTCATGATCAAACGTTCTTTACATGTGGATGTTTCGGAGGTAATACAATAACAAAAGATTAAAGTAAGAGTTGATGGCAAAGGGCCGTTGTAAGAGCCCTTTGTACAACTTCATCTAGTATATAATACATTAAAAATGTTCTACTAGATAAATAAAACAATATTATAGATAGGATAATATAGAATAAAGGCAGATAAGTTGTCCTTGCCTTATAGGATTTTTCTAAGTTCAGGGTACTTAATTGACACTTTAGTTAGAAACTATGCTATTTTTTTTGCTATTTCTATGTCATATGATGAATTGATAAGCTTAGTATCATTTGCTACTTCTAGTTTATCTTTTGTTCTTACTTTGTCTTCTATATTCTCATTAAGTGGGTCTAAGAGGTTTGGTGCTTTGCTTCCTAAGTATATGTATGTAAGTGCTTCTTTTAAACCTACTATTCCATCACTTACAAAGTGTAATATACTTTCTAATAGGTCTGCTACTTCTCTTTCTAGCTTCTAGTATATGCTTTTAGTGTCTCTTGCTCAAATTGACCTAATCTATCTCTAGGTATCTGAAGGTCAATGTTTCCGAATTTAGTTTTTAAATTTCTATGATAACACCTATTTCTTAAATTATAAGATCCATAGCCTTTCTACTCCATTTGTCATAATCTAAAAATACTGTTAGTTCTGATTTTAGGAGATATTTATAGCTATTTCAAACTGCCTTCTAAAAAAATCATTAATATCTAATCCTTGGGCTAGTATTTGCATTAATTCTGTGTTAAAATTCTCCATAAGAGAACTCCTTGTTAGTTTATGTTTTTCTTTTGTTTCTTAACAAAACTTTACAAGTTTGAGTTCTCTTTTTCCATTTTACACATAATATTTTATACTATGTAATAATGTAAAGAAAAACAAATTTCATCAATACCAAGTGATATAATCTATAAAAATTTCTAGCATTTTGTATTTAAATTTGCTTAAATGCAAGTAAGATTAAAAATAAGATTATTTTTAGGAGTTTATTATGAAAAATATCTTGTTTATCTACAATCCAAATAGTGGTCAGCAAAAACTTGCTGAGCATTTGCCAGAAATTATAAATTATTTAAGTTCGAAGGGTCTCCTAGCTAGCGTCTATGCTACCCAGGATGTGGGAGATGGAAGGAAAGTAGTACAAAAATATGGCAAGGACTATGAGAAGATAATAGTCTCTGGAGGGGATGGTACCCTAGATGAGATTATATCGGGAGCCTTAAAGTCTGATAGTGATCCTATCTTTGCCTACATACCAACTGGATCTACCAATGACTTTGCAAGTTCTCTAGAGATATCCCTAGATATAGAAGAAGCAACTACAATGGCTGTCGAAGGTCAGGCTGACCCAATTGATGTGGGTAAGATTGACGATAAGTACTTTGTCTATGTGGCAGCCTTTGGTACCATATCAGATGTATCCTTTAATACTGATCAAGGCATCAAGAATGTCTTTGGCAGGAGTGCCTATGTTTTTGAAGGACTAAGAAAGGCCCTTCCTCTCCAAAATATGGATTCCTACCAAACAGAGGTCGAAATTGACGGAGAGCTTATAGAGGGAGACCTAGTTCACTTTATGATCACCAACTCCTATAGTGTGGGTGGCTTCAAAAATCTCATGGGCAATAATGTAGGTCTTAATGATGGAATCTTTGAGCTAACTATGATAAAAAAACCTACCGGTCTTGCCGATATTAATAAAATTGTAGCAGGCCTCACATCCAAAAAAGAAAATGACATGGTTATCTTTAGGCAAGGTAAGTCCTTTAAGATAAAAACTGACAAGCCAGTAGCTTGGGCATTAGATGGAGAATATGGTGGCGAAACTAGTGAGAGCCAGATAGAGATCCTTAAGGAGAGAATTAGGATAATAAATGGCGTCAATCATTGAAATAATTGACCTAGTGTGATATAATTTTATACTTACGTTTACTAAATTTACCGAATAGGTTATAATATAAGTAGGAGCCTAGGAGGTATAAATGTTTAAAATCGGCGATAAAATCGTATACCCTATGCATGGGGCAGGTACCATAGATGCAATCGAAAAGAAAGAATTTTTGGGAGATGAGAAGGAATATTATATCCTAAAAATGCCTATTGGGGATATGGATATATCTATACCTACATCAAAAATCAACGATATGCATATTAGGGAGGTAATTAGTAAGGAAGAAGGCGATAAGGTACTCGCAATCTTGGATGATGAGCCAAGCAAGATGAGTAACAATTGGACCGCAAGATATAGGCAAAATCAAGAAATTTTAAAGCAAGGAGATATTTACGAGATAGCAGAGATGGTAAGAAACCTTGCCCTCCTTGATAAGAAAAAGGGACTTTCCACAACAGAAAAGAAGCTATTAAATAGGGCGAGGAGGATCCTTGCAAGCGAGCTTGTTATGGCAGGCTCTCTCAAGAAAGAAGAAGCAGAAGAGATGATAGATGAGTCTATAGGACTCTAAGGAGTAGTTGATGAAGAGAATAATTCGATTGGTGCTTTTAATAATCGGAGCTGTTCTTGGAATTGTGCTATTTAGATTAATAAATGCCGGATTGGACTTTTTACCGGGATCCGGCATATATTTTATTTTAGCCAATGCAATAGCAGCCGTATTAGGAGCATTACTTTTTTATGTACTAATAGATACTTTTGGCAATAGATTTGCTAAAAGTTTCGTAAATTTTGAAGATAGTTTAAAGAAGATGCCCGCCAAGAATTTAATTGTGGGTATTATAGGAGCTATATTAGGATTTTTGATTGCAGCCTTAGTTTCAAAACCTTTGACCGAATTAAGCCTACCTTATGTAGGAAATTCAATTTTTGTGCTATTATCAATTTTATTATATATAGGTTTGGGTTACTTGGGATGGAGAGTTGCAGGCAATTCTACCGATGATATTGTAAATATTTTCCAAAGAAAAGATAATAAGGATACCAAGGAGACCAAAGATAGCAAGGATACTAGGGAAGCCAAGTCCTACAAGGCTGATAAGAATAAGAACATTGCCACTCCAAAGATATTAGATACTTCAGTTATAATCGATGGGAGAATCCTAGATATAATTGAAACAGGCTTTATAGAAGGCGACCTTGTAGTAAGTGACTTCGTCCTAGAAGAACTCCAACACATCGCCGATAGCCCTGACGACCTTAAGAGAGAAAGGGGCAGGAGGGGTCTTGATATAATCAAAAAGATCCAAGAAAATGACAAGATTAATTTGAAGCTAAGCCACAAGGATTACAAGGATATCAAGGAAGTTGATTCAAAACTTCTAAAACTTGCCATAGACTTTAAGGGTAAGGTCTTTACCAATGACTACAACCTAAACAAGGTGGCAGATGTCCAAGGTATTCCTATCTTGAATATAAATGACCTAGCCAATGCCCTAAAGCCAGTAGTAATTCCTGGAGAGCTAATGAGGATAGAGGTAATCAAGGAAGGTAAGGGCAAGAACCAAGGGGTAGGCTACCTCGAAGATGGAACTATGGTTGTTGTAGAAGATGGGCTTAAGTATTTAGACCAAACTATAGATGCAGTAGTAACTTCAGTCTTGCAAACTAGTGCAGGAAGAATGATATTTGTAAGGTCAAAAAATGATTGATAATAAATTTTTATCCTGCATAGTTATAGCTGCAGGGTCTGGATCTAGGATGGATAGTGAGATCAACAAACCCTATATCGATCTAGGTGGGAGGAAGGTCCTAGAGATTACCCTAGATACAGTATGTAGTATAGAGGAAATTGATGAGCTAATACTCGTTATTAGGAGGGGAGATGAAGATCTCCTAGAGGACTTTTTGCCTAAGTATGACAAGAGGACGAGGGTGATTTATGGCTCTTCTACTAGGGAGCTATCTACTTTTGAGGGACTCAAGGCTCTTGACCCAAGGACCGAGCTTCTTATAACCCACGATGGGGTAAGGCCCTTTGCGACTAGGGAGCTTTTTTATAAGGTCATAGATGGTCTAAGGACCAATAAGGCGGTAGTTAGTGCAGTAAAAACAAAGGATACAGTCAAAATCGTAGATGAAAATATGTACGTAGACTTTACGCCAAATAGGGACTTTGTTTATTCTATCCAAACTCCCCAAGGTTTTGACAAGGACCTCCTTTATTCCATGTATGAAGATTATATAAATAGTGAGTTTAAGGTAACCGATGACTCTGGCCTCTTTGAATTTTATAAGAGAAAAGAAGGGGTCAAGGTCTTAGAGGGTGAGTATTCTAATTTCAAACTCACGACCAAGGAAGATATTATTTTTGCTAGAGCCTATATAGAAGGGAAAGAAAACGTATAATGAGAATTGGAATAGGATACGATGTTCATAAATTAGTTCAAAATAGAGACCTAATCCTAGGTGGAGTAAAGTTTGATTATGAGCTTGGCTTACTTGGCCACAGTGATGCCGATGTTCTAACCCATGCCATAATGGATGCCATCCTTGGAGCCTTGGCCCTACCAGATATTGGAAACTTGTTTCCGGATACAGATCCTTCCTACAAAGATATTTACTCGATTGAGCTTTTGGATAGGGTAATCGACCTGATGGATGAAAAAGGCTATAGGATTTCTAATTTGGACAGTGTAATTATTTGTGAGATGCCCAAGATCTCACCCAAAAGAGAAGAGATAAGAAAGCTTTTAGCAGAGCATCTAAGGACAGATATGGAAAATGTAAGTGTCAAGGCTTCAACCAGTGAAAAACTAGGCTTTACAGGAAGAGCTGAGGGGATTGAGGCCAGGGCAGTTGTTTTATTAGAGGAGAAATAAGTGAAGAGATTAATAACTAGTGAATCAGTTACTGAAGGACATCCTGACAAGGTATGCGATCAAATTTCTGATGCTATCTTGGATGAATGCCTTAAACAAGATGAAAATTCAAGGGTAGCCTGTGAAACTGTAACAACATCAGGTTTGGTTTTAGTTGTAGGAGAGATTACAACCAAGGCCTACGCACCTATAGAAAAAATCGCAAGAGACACAATTAAGGAAATTGGCTACGATGATCCAAAGCTAGGCTTTGATTATTCAAATGTAGCTGTTTTGACCTCCCTTATCGAGCAATCATCAGATATTGCCCAAGGAGTTGATAAGGCCCAAGGTTATGAAGATGGAAAGGAAGACTACGATAAGATCGGGGCAGGGGATCAAGGAATGGTCTTTGGCTATGCTGACAATGAATCAGATAGCTACTTGCCGATATCTGTAGTCTATGTTCAAAGACTAGCTAAGAGGCTAAGCGATGTCAGAAGGGAAGGAATCTTGCCTTACCTAAGACCAGATGGCAAGAGCCAAGTAACAGTAGAATATGATGATGGGAAATTAACAAGGATAGATTCTATAGTAATATCTGCCCAACATAGTGCTGATGTAGAACTCGCTACTATAAGGGAAGACATAATAAGAGAAGTAATAGATGAAGTAATTGATGAGGACCTAATAGATGAAAATACCAAGATTTATGTAAATCCAACAGGTAAATTCGTAATAGGTGGCCCTAAGGGCGATAGTGGACTTACAGGAAGAAAAATCATAGTAGATACCTACGGTGGTTACTCAAAATCTGGTGGTGGAGCCTTCTCTGGAAAAGATCCTACTAAGGTAGATAGGTCAGCCGCCTACATGGCAAGGTATGCAGCAAAGAATATGGTAGCGGCAGGACTTTGCGATAAGCTTGAGATAGGCCTATCTTATGCCATTGGTATAGCAAGACCACTTTCTATATATGTGGATAGCTTTGGTACTGGAAAATATGATGATGAGAAACTCCTAGAAATCGTAGAAGAAAACTTTGATTTTAGACCTAAAGCCATCATTGATAAACTAGACCTCAAAAGACCAATCTATAGAAAGACAGCAGCCTTTGGCCACTTTGGCCGTGATGATGAGGACTTTACCTGGGAAAGACTTGATAAGGTAGAAGAGCTAAAGAAGTATTAGGAGCAAAAATGGCAAGACTAAGAAGAGCTATAGCAATAGATTTAGGAACATCATCAGTTTTAATCTATGTAAACAACAAGGGGATTGTAGTAGAAGAACCGTCAGTTATAGCACTTGACGAGCTTACAGGAGATATTCTTGCAGTAGGTAATGAAGCGAAAAAGATAGTGGGAAGGTCAGCAGGCAATGTTAAAACCGTAATGCCCCTAAAGGATGGAGTCATAGCAGACTTTGAAGCAACAGAGAGGATGCTAAAGTACTTCTTAGAGAAGGCTACAAACAAGAGTCTCCTAAAGCCAGACCTTTTAATCTGCGCCCCTTCAAGATCATCCCAGGTAGAAAAAAGAGCCCTCCTCCAAGCAAGCGATAATGCCGGAGCCCACAGGACTTACCTTATAGAAGAGGGCCTTGCTAGTGCGATAGGAGCTGGAGTAGATATAGCAGATCCCCTAGGAAGTCTAGTAATAGATGTAGGTGGAGGCACCACAGATATAGCAGTCATATCTATGGGACAAATTATAACCAGCTCATCAATTCCTGTAGGGGGACTAATCTTTGATAGAGCCATCAAGGACTTCCTTAGACAAAGATATGGCATCCTTATTGGAGAAATAAAGGCTGAAGATATAAAAATCGCAGCAAGTTCAGGGAGTAGTGAAGGATCAATAGAAGTTACAGGTAGGTCTATAACCAACGGCCTAGCTCAAAAAATCTACCTTCCTATAGGGGAAGTTTTTGAAGCCATAAGGGAAAATATAGACCTCATAATTTCATCTATAGAAGAAGTCATAGAGGTAACCGCACCAGAGCTAGTATCAGATATTTATGAAAGGCCAGCCATTCTAACAGGTGGTGGAGCCCTAACACTGGGACTTGCTAAGAGAATAAAAGAAAAATTAAAAATTGATGTAGAAATCTCTGAAAATCCTTCAGAATGTGTTATAATAGGAACAGCGAAGGCACTAAACTGGATTGATTCGCTAGATGAAGAACGCAATGAAGCTATAAAAGATAAGCAAAAAGAAATGGAAACAAAAGAAAAATTAAGGAGAAGATAGGATGAAAAAACTAGTTCTAGTAAGACATGGACAAAGTGAATGGAACCTTGCCAACAAATTTACAGGTTGGGTAGATGTTGACCTTAGCGAAAAAGGTGAAGAAGAAGCAAAAGAAGCTGGTAGAAAGATCAAGGAAGCAGGCATCAAATTTGACCATGCTCACACATCAATTCTAAAAAGAGCTATCAAAACTTGTAACTATGCCCTAGAATATTCTGACCAAATGTATGTTCCAGTTGAAAAAACTTACAGACTAAATGAAAGACACTACGGGGGCCTTCAAGGACTAAACAAGGCAGAAACAGCAGAAAAATACGGAGATGACCAAGTTCATATCTGGAGAAGATCTTATGATACCCTACCTCCAGAACTAAGCGAAGAAGAAATCAAAGAACAAAGCCAACTAGACATCTACAAGTCACTACCAGTAGATGTAATTCCTAAGGCAGAAAACCTAAAAGTTACCCTAGAGAGAGTATTGCCATACTATTTTGATAGCATTGCTCCAGAACTACTAAGGGGAGAAACAGTCCTAGTAGCAGCTCATGGTAACAGCCTAAGAGCCTTAGCTAAACACCTAGAGAAAATTTCAGATGATGATATCATGGACCTAGAAATTCCAACAGGTCAACCTTTGGTTTATGAACTAGATGATGAACTAAATGTAGTTGAAAAATATTACCTATAAATTTATAGGTAGATAGGGGGCCTAGTAAGGGTCCCCCTTATTTTCAATTTAAAAGACAAGTTATTTTTAGTTTTACTTGCAATAAAAATAAAATTATGTTTTAAAGAGGGTGATTATATTGAGAATAGCATCAGTAGAAAATGAAAATGGAGTATCCTCTCTAATAAACACTCGTTTTGACAAGAAGGAAGTAGTAGTTGATAAGATAGATTCTATAGATGAACTTATATTTTCAGACCTTACCAAGTATGACTTGATCCTTGTGGATATGAGCCACAATATGTGCTTGCAAGTCATACAATTTATCAAACAACAAAGCAAGATTCCAGTAATCTATCTAACCCAAGAATACAAGAAAAACCCCTTCGAGGCTGACATAGATGATGAAGAATTTGTAATCCATTCCTACACCAGAGAGGAGTTTACAAACAAAATCATAAGGAAGGTCAATGAACTAAGGTCTGCCAATATAATAAGCCTAGGCTTTTGTACCTTGGATAAGGATAATGGGGTCTTTAGGATAGGAAATAATATATTGGATCTTACTACAAGTGAAATTGAAGTTTGTGCTATACTAATAGAGCATATGGGAGAAGTCTTATCTAAGGACTATATAGCTAATGAAATGGCTGATAGGGGGATAAAGACTACGGCGAGGTCTGTTAGAGAATATATAAGAAAAATTAGAAATGAATTTAAGAAGGCAGATATTAACCCAATAAGGACTGTAAGTAGACAGGGCTACAAGTGGGTAATAGACAAATGTGAGAACATTCTTTAGAAACTTTGCTTATTTAGAAACTTTGTGGTAATATGTACCTATAAATAAAATAAATTATAATGATCTAAGGATCGTCTTCAGGGTGAGGTGAGATTCCTTGACCGGCGGTAAAGTCCGCGAGTTCTGTGAACTGAATCAGTGAAATTCTGATACCGACAGTATAGTCTGGATGGAAGAAGAAATGAATCTTTTTTGTTGCCCTGAACTAGGGCTTTTTTTTCTTGCCCTAAAAGGAGGAATTGTGAATAAAAATAAAATATTTTCTTTGAACTCTATTGTTAAAATAGGTATCTTGTCAGCCATATCCTATGTGCTTATGTTTATCCAACTACCTATCCCTATAGCACCACCCTTCATGAAGGTAGACCTAGCCGATGTGCCTGCTCTACTTGGTGGCTTTGCAGGAGGTCCTCTTGTGGGGGTCATCGTTCAATTAATTAAGAATGTCCTAAACCTAACCAAGACCACAACAGCAGGAGTTGGGGAGCTATCAAACTTTATAGTAGGTGCTACCTTTGTTTTTGTAGCAGCTAGTGTTTATAGGAAGAGAAGGAATAAGAAAAATGCTATAGTGGCCCTAGTCCTAGGAGTCTTGGCTATGACGGTAATAGCAACCCTATCAAACGCCTTTGTAGTATTTCCAGCCTATGGTAAGGCTATGAAACTTGATATGATGGCCTTTGTAGAGATGACCCAAGGGGGAAATGGCCTTGTAAGCTCATACTTTACCTTGATGCTCCTATCAGTAGCTCCTTTTAATATAATTAAGGGCTCTGTGGCATCTCTCGTAACCTACTTCCTCTACAAGAGGGTATCACCCTTACTTAAAAAATAAGAAACTATAGGTCCTGCCTCATGGTGGGACTTTTTCTATTTATATCCTTTGGAGTATAATAGTATAAGGAGTTATTTATGGAAATTAAGAATTTAGAAGAACTTGAGTCCTTTGCTCATGACTTATCAGCTCTCTTAGTTGAGGGAGATGTTGTTAATTTAATTGGAGAAATGGGAGCAGGCAAGACCACCCTAACTTCTCTTATAGCAAAAGAGCTCGGCATAGATGATTCATCATCACCTACCTTTGCCTTGGTTAATATCTACGAGGGAGATAAGAAGATTTACCACTTAGACCTCTATAGGCTAGATGATCCGGATGATATATTGGATATAGACTTTGAAGAGTATTTTTATCCGACTGATGCCATTAGCTTTATAGAATGGTCTGTAAATGCCAAAGACTACTTGCCAGATGGTATGATTGATATAAATATAGAAAAAATAGACGAAAATACTAGAGAGCTTACAATATCAGATGAGAGCCAACGAGGAAGGGAAATAAATGAACATTTTAGCAATTGATACATCAACTATGATTTCAACTGTAACTATAGCAGATGAAAATGAGATTATAGGAGATTTTAATGTCAACCAACAAAAGACCCATAGCGAGTCTATGGTCCCTATGATCGAGACCTTGTTAGGGCTTTTGGGAATGGAGATAGCTGATATTGATAAATTTGTAATAGCCAAGGGGCCGGGGTCTTTTACAGGACTTAGGATAGGGATGACTATAGCAAAAACCCTTGCCCAAGTTTATAAGAAGGACCTAATCCCTATAAGCACCCTCCTTGCCCTAGCCAACAACAGTTCATCAGATAGGGTCAAGGTCCCTATGATAGATGCCAGGGGCAATAGGGTCTATGGTGCAGCCTATGACAAGGACTTTAATGAGCTAATCAAAGAAGACCTTTATACCATAGATGATTTTTCAAGAAGGGTAAATGAGCTTGGTCGAAGCATTGAGCTTATAGGAACTATGAATGAAAAGTATGAGGATAGGTTCGGTAGAGCCATCTCTCTACCCATAAATTTCAACAATTCTATAGGGAGGTCCTTAATAAAGATTGCCCTAGAAGGTGAGCTAATAGGAGAAGACCTCTATACTATAAAACCAAATTATCTTAGGAAAAGTCAAGCTGAAAGGCAATTAATAGAAAATGATAAGAAAGATGCAAATAAGTGATACCGACAGGGTTTACCAAATCGAAAATGAGTCTTTTTTTGAGCCTTGGAGCAAGAAGCAACTTATAAGGGAGCTTACCCAAAATAGCCTACTAAGCCACTATGTCTACGAGGATAAGGGCGAGATACTGGGCTTTTACATAGCAAGCAAGGTCCTAGATTTGGTAGAGGTCTTTACTATAGCAGTCGATAAAAATTATAGGAAAAGGGGGGTAGGAAGCGAATTATTATCCCACCTAATAGATAAGTCGGTCAAAGAAGGGGCAAGCGAAATATGGCTAGAAGTTTCTACCAAAAATAAAAGAGCCCTTGCCCTATATGAAAAATTCGGTTTTGAAAGAGTAGGCATCAGGAAGAATTACTATCAAAAGTTAGGAGAAGATGCCTACAATATGAAAAGGATACTTAAATGACAGATTTTTATACATTGGGAATAGAGACAAGTTGCGATGATAGCTCTGTTGCTATTCTCAAAAATGATAGAGAAGTTCTCGTAAATTTAATATCATCTCAGATAGATATCCATACCCTCTTTGGTGGAGTGGTACCTGAGATTGCAAGTAGGAAGCACTTGGAGGCTATAAATCCTCTGATAGATAAGGCCCTTAGTGATGCGGGCTTGACCTATGAAGATATAGACCTTATATCAGTAACTAAGGGGCCTGGTCTTATGGGATCACTCTTGGTAGGGATATCAGCCAGTAAGGCCTTATCCCTCGCTCTAAATAAGCCAATGATTGGGGCAAACCATATGCAAGGCCATATTTGTGCTAATTACCTAACCCACAAGGAGTTAGAGCCTCCATTTATATCCTTGGTTGTATCAGGGGGCCACACCTATCTATGTAAGGTAAACTCCTACACAGACTATGAGGTTGTGGGTAGGACTTTGGATGATGCGGTAGGAGAATCCTTTGATAAGGTCGCAAGAAAGATAGGTCTTGGCTATCCAGGTGGACCAAAGATAGATAAGCTATCCAAGGAAGGCAATAAGGAAGCCATAGACTTCCCTAGGGTAATGCTCGAGAAGAATTCCTATGACTTTTCCTTCTCAGGGCTAAAGACAGCGGTTATTAACTACGCCCACACCCAAGAGCAAAAGGGAATAGAGGTAAATAAGGCTGACCTTGCTGCAAGCTTTGAAGAGGCAGTGGTCGATGTTTTGGTAGCCAAGTCTATGAAACTCCTAAGGGAAACAGGCCTTAAGACCCTCGCCGTAAGTGGGGGAGTCGCTGCAAACTCTAGGCTTAGAGAGAGACTTAAAGAAGAGCTTGATAAGGAGGGGATGGAGCTTTATTATCCAGATCTTATCTTGTGTACCGACAATGCAGCTATGGTGGCCATGGCAGGCTATCTAAATTACAAAAATGGTGATACAGACAGCAAATTTATGAAGGTTTACCCAAACTTGGAATTATGATATGGCAAAAAGTGAAAGGTCTAACCCTAGGGTTAGAAATATTATCAAAAAATACAATAAATTAAATAGGATAAGCGCCATAATACGGTTTTTGGCAGGACTTGGTGTGCTGGGCTTTGGCATTTATTTTAGGGAAATTTTTGAAGTGGTATTTGGGGTCTTTGCTATCCTCTATTCCTTCGGAGTATTTAGGGCAAGATCCTATTCCATAGGGGGAATCAGAAAAGCTGAGGTCAAGAAACTTTACTTTATTATGGTCTTTATAGGAATCTATTCTCTAGTAAATCCTATAGGAAACATTGCCCTCTTATTTGACCTCTACAAGAGGGACCTAGTCCTAAATGGAGGCCTCTAATGAAGGCTAAAGCAAAAATTCTTAGTCTTATCTTACTTGTAAGCTTTGTAACAGCCTGCGTACCTAGAAGGTTTGACCAGCTTATGGCAAGGAGAGCTCAGTTTACCTATGAGAGGGAGGGTACAGTTCTAACAGATGGGAAATTTCACCCAGATAAGATTGAAGAATTTAGTGTAGATGAGTATTTAAAATGGTACCAAGGCCTAAAAAGTCCCCTCAAACTTGAACTTCCTGACCCCAAAAAACCTAAAGAGCTAACGAAGGATGAAATGGTAGAAGACTTTGAGGTCCTCTTTAAGGAACTTAAGGAAAACTACCCATTTTTTGAAGTCCTCAAGAGAAGGAACAAAATCGATTTTTTGAAATCTCATGACAAGTATTTAAACATGGTCAAAAAAGCTAAGACCGATGAGGAATTTATCGAGACTTTAAAAATGATTATGGGAGACCTTAAAAGCGACCATGCCAAGATAGCTGATAAGGCCTATGTCAAGGATACCTTAGACTACTTTGCCCAAAATTTCAAGTCCCCATCCATATATTATGAATTTTTAAACCTTAATCGAAGCGTGGTAAGGAATAGGTATGACCTAAAGGGCAAGCAATCTGATGAAGATAACATAGACCTCTATAGGAGAAGGGCTATCTTTGAAACGGCTGATCCTAGTAACCTAAGCTTTGAAGATCTCGGTAAGGGTCTTGGCCTTATTAAAATTAAAGAGATGGCAGGAGTATCTAAGTATAGTGAAGACCTAAAGGTCCTAAAGGACTTTCTAAAAAACAAGCACCTCTATAAGGCCCTTATCATAGATATTAGGGGCAATTCTGGAGGAAACGAGGACTATTGGCAAAACTTCCTCCTACCAAAGCTTTTAACCAGTCCAAAAAAAGTTACAAACAGTCTATTCTTTAAGGACTCTGATAAGGCAAAGCTTATCTTTGCAGATGAGAACTTGAATGCAGAAAGGCTAGAAAATATGGATACCTCTGCCCTAAACATTTTAAATACCAAGGACATAGAAGGATTTGACCTCTATATGAAGGACATAATATCCATTAGCCCTGATAAGTCCGATAGGGACTATGGTTTTGATGGAGAAATATTTATCCTAGTGGATAAGCAAGTATATTCGGCAGCAGAAGGCTTCACCAACTTTATGAAAAATTCCAATGCTGGCATCCTTTTGGGCGAGCAAACCAAGGGTGATGGTATAACACTGGGACTTATTAATTCAGTCTTGCCAAACTCAGGGATAGTCTTTACCTATACCAACACTCTGGGCTTTGATAGTGAGGGCAAGCTCAACGAAGAAAATCCTACCAAACCTGATATAGAAACAAATTCCTATAAGGATAGCATAAGAATAATCCAAGAGATGATAAGATGACCTGATTTATATCGGTTTTTTTCTTTTGATTGAAAACTTAGCGTTTTAAAGTGTCAACTTGATTTCCGTTTATGAAAGTGCTACAATGTTATATATAGGAAAATGTTTGCGATTCCAAGGATTTCCAAGTAATTCAAACATTTCAGAAAAACTATTGGAGGGAATATGAACAAGAAATTTTTATCTTTAGCCTTGTCTACAATGATGCTTCTTACTGCATGTGGTGGGGGAAACTCAAACCAACCTGCAGAAAATGCTAGCACAGACCAAGGCGCAGAAACTGCTACTACAGAAGTAGCTGAGACAAATGAAGGTGCAGATCAAGAAGGTAAATCTCTAAGGATGCTTTTTGATAAACAAGGTGAGGGAACAAACTTCGATACACCTTGGTGGAACAGAGGAGATATCTACAAGGTAATTACTTTTAGATCCCTATTCAAAGCTAATCCAGAATTAACAGAATTTGAACCAGACCTATTAGCTGACTATACTATGGCTGATGATGGAATGTCTTACGAATTCAACTTAAAAGAAGGTGTTAAATGGTCAGACGGAGAAGCTTTAACAGGTGATGATGTTAAATTCTCAATCGAAGGTGCTTTAAAGGGTGCTAAGGTTAACTCTATTTATACAGGTGCTTTCTCATCAATCAAGGGAGCAAGTGCGTATAAAGATGGATCAGCTGAAGAAGTTGAAGGAATCAAGGTAGACGGAAATAAGGTTACCCTAGAGATGGAAAAATCTGTAGGTAATATGATTCCAGTCCTATCACAATTTGCTATTTTACCTCAACATGGCTTTGAAGGTGTTGATATGACAGAATACCACACAGCTGATTTCTGGAAGGCTCCTATAACAAATGGTATGTATAAGGTTAAAGAAGTTGTTACAGACTCTTATATAGCCCTTGAGCCAAATGAAAATTATGAAAACCAAGCTCCAAAGATCCAATCAGTAGTTGTAAATATAGTACCATCTGACGCTAAACTAAACTCAGTATTAGGTGACCAAGCTGACGTATTTAATACCAAGGCTCCAACTGAAGTTACATCTGTTGATAAGAAGGAAAACTGGGAAGGTCAAACTGTAGATACCCTATTCTATTACTACCTAGTATTTAACCAAACAGGTAATGAACAAAGACCTGCTAATAAATGGGTACAAAATCCTAAGTTTAGACAAGCAATTTACTATGCTATAGATAGGGATAACTTAACAGCATCATTATTCCCTGAACTAGCTGAAAAGTCTACCTATGGTGTACCAGAAAAAGACTCAGAAAACAAGAATACAGAACTTGAAAAATTTGATTACAACCCAGAAAAAGCAAAAGAACTATTACAAGAAATAGGCTACACAGATGATCAACCATTAGAATTTAGATACTACATGGCTGACCAAGCTTCAGTAGACCTATATAATTCTATAGCTCAAAACCTACAAGCGGTTGGTATTAGCGTAAACGTTCAAAAATTTGCAGGAGATGCTACTCAAGAGCTAATGGAACTAAGAAACTATGACTTTGCTCTAAAGGGGCTATCAGCATTTGGTTATGAAGAGTGGTATGGAGAATATGTTCCACAAAATAACAACCTTGTTAAAGTATTTGGTGAAGAAGTAGGATCTAAATACGATGCTAAATACCAAGAATTACTACAAGAAACTGACGAAACAAAGAGAGCAGAAATACTAAAAGAACTTCAAAAGATAGAAGCAGAAGACCTATCAAAAGAAGTAATCTTTATGCTAAAGAATGATATCTTTGTTAACACAGACAACGTAGAAACTAACGGTGCAAAATTTACCAACCCATGGTTTGCAGCTGATATAGGATTTGAAAATTGGGAATTAAAATAGCTTAGTTTAGAATTAAGGAGTTGTTTTTAACTTTATGCTAAGACAACTCCTTAAATAATGGAAAGAAGGAAATTATGAACAATAATAATATTTTCAAGTACATATTAAAGAAATTATTACAGATGATCCCTATGCTAGTAATTATTTCTTTCTTGATTTTTGTAGCTTTGAAAGCTATGCCAATAGACCCTATCAACTATTTACTTCCACCAGGAACATCCAGAGATCCTGCCATGATCGAGGCTTTAAGAGATAGGTATGGTCTAAATGACCCTATTTTCGTTCAATATTTTAGATGGATTAGTAATGTTGTTAGGGGAGACTTTGGTTATTCTATAATTAATGGTCAAGCTATTAGTGAAATACTTGCCCAAAAGCTTCCAGCAACTTTGGAATTAGCAGTTGCTTCTTTAGTTATTTCAACATTTTTAGGAATATTTTTAGGTATCCTATCAGCCGTTAACCAAAATGGTCCAATTGACTATATAGCAAGAGTTATTGGAGTTATTGGCCAATCTATACCAGAATTTTTATTTGGAATAGTTTTGATATCAATCTTTGCCCTATCCCTAGGCTGGTTACCAGTAGGAGGTAGGAATATATATGGTATGAGTACTTTTGTAGATAGGATCAAGAACTTAATCCTTCCTGCTGGAGCCTTATCCATAGCCATGATTGCAACAGTTCTAAGGTATACTAGAAACTCAATGCTAGGAGTTATGAATCAAGAGTATATAAAGACTGCAAGGTCTAAGGGTATTAGAGAATCCAAGGTATATTTAATGCACGCCTTTAGAAACTCTATGGGACCTATCCTAGTTACTATAATGCTTAGAATACCTGGACTTGTAGGTGGTTCTGTAGTTATTGAGTCAGTATTTAACTGGCCAGGAATTGGATCTACCCTCATGGGGGCTGTAACTAGTGGTGATTATCCTATCATAATGGTAACAACTCTACTTATTGCTACAGTAATGTTGGCAATATCTTTCTTAGTAGATGTTATATCAGCCTTACTTGATCCAAGGATTAGATTATAGGAGTTTATTATGAGTGAAAATAAAATCAATGTAAAAAGAAAGCCAAAATCATCTCTAGCTAAGAGATCTATTCAAAAGTTTTTTTCTAATAAGCTTGCTATATTAGGTCTAATTATAGTTTTGGCGATGATTATATTATCAGTATTTGCTCCGATTTTTGCAACTTATGATCCAAACCAAATTGATATGGCATCGTTAAACCAAGCACCCAGTGGGATCCATATCTTTGGAACTGATTCTACTGGACGTGATTTATATTCAAGGTTACTATATGGTGGTAGAATTTCTATAATGATAGGAGTTGTATCAGCTATGACAACATCAATTATAGGAACAGTCTTGGGTCTAATAGCTGGATATTTTGGAGGCTTTATTGACTCCATTCTTATAAGAATTTCCGAAATCCTCCAATCCTTCCCTCTAATTATCTTGGTAATGGTCTTGGTTACAATCATAGGACCATCAGTAACCAATATGATTTGGGTATTTACCTTTGTAGGTTGGATGACAGTATTTAGAATTGTAAGAAATGAAGTATTAAGACTTAGAGAAGAAACATATGTTGATGTAAACAGGGCCTTTGGAATATCTGACTTCAAGATAATGTTTAAAGATATCCTACCAAACACTCTAAGTCCTATCATAGTAGCAACTACAATAAACATAGCTTACTTTATCCTCCAAGAGACTGGCCTATCCTTCTTGGGACTAGGTGTACCAACTAACGTTCCTACTTGGGGAACTATAATAAATGCAGCTAAGTCTATTACTGTTATACAAATGTATAAGTGGCAATGGATAATTCCAGGTCTAGTAATATCATTATTTGTAATGAGTATCAACTTCTTAGGTGATGGTCTAAGGGATGCTCTCGACCCTAGAAATTAGGAGATATTATGGAAAATATTATAGAATTAAGAAATTTGTCTACTGAATTCAAGGTAGGTAAAAATATCATAAGAATAGTAAAGAATGTTTCATTAGATGTAAAAAAAGGACAAATCCTATCCATAGTAGGAGAGAGTGGTTCTGGTAAGTCAGTTACAGTAAATTCTATGGTTAATCTCTTGCCTAAGAATGGAAAAATAGCATCAGGAACGTCAATGTTTAAGAGTGAATCTCTAAAGGATATCGACATCCTTGCCCAAAAACCTTATGGCAAGACCATGAGAAAAATTAGGGGAAATGAGATCGGCATGATCTTCCAAGATCCTATGCAATCCCTAAACCCAGTATATACTGTAGGATATCAAATTATGGAAAATATAAGAGAGCATAGGGATATATCAAAAAGTGAAGCTCGTTCTATAGGTATAGAGATGATCAAGAAGCTTGGCATACCTGAAGCTGAGTCAAGGTTTGACAACTACCCTCACCAATTCTCAGGTGGTATGAAGCAAAGGGCAATGATTGCTATTGCCATGGTAAATAACCCTGACCTTCTTATAGCAGATGAGCCAACAACAGCCCTTGACGTAACAATCCAAGCCCAAATTATGGACCTTATGAAGGATATGAGAGATAAGGAAGGTAAGTCAGTTATCCTTATTACCCACAATATGGGACTTGTAGCAGAAGTGGCTGACCAAGTAGCTGTTATGTATATGGGAAGAATTGTAGAATATGGTGAAGTAGCGGATATTTTCACTAACCCATCCCATCCTTATACCAAGGCTCTTCTTAAATCAGTTCCTATTCCAGGAATGGATAAGAATAAAAAACTTGCCACAATACCAGGCGAGACTCCAGACCCTGCTTCTTATGTAAAGGGATGTGAGTTTGCATCAAGATGCCAATATGCAAAAGAAGAATGTAAAAATAGGGATATTCCTTTATATAGGATAGAGGGCAACCATGTAGCAAGGTGTATCTTACATGAAGGTAGCAAGGAGATTGTAGATGAAAACTGATAATACAAATCAAAAAACAATTGATAATTCAAATTCAGATATAAAATCAGCAATTCACACAAATCTTGACAATAAAGATATGAAGTCTAGTAATAATGAATTGGTTTTTGACGTAAGAGGCCTTAAAACATACTTTCCTATCTATGAAGGAACTTTCAAAAAAAAGAAAGTAAATGATGTAAAGGCAGTTGATAATGTGACATTTACAGTAAAAAGAGGGGAAACCATTGGTGTTGTAGGAGAATCTGGATGTGGCAAGACAACCCTAGGAAGGTCTATTATGAGGCTAGAAGAACCTACTGGTGGAGAAGTTTTGTATAACCTCCATGGAACTATGACTGATATAACTAAGTTTAACAAGGATCAATTATTTGACTTTAGAAAAGAAGTGCAAATGGTCTTCCAAGACCCATACTCTGCTCTAAACCCAATGAGAAAAATTTATGATTCCTTTGCAGAACCCCTCAAAGCCCATGGTGTAAATAGCAAAGAAGACCTTGAGATGATAATGGAAGATAGGCTAAGAAGAGTTAACCTAAGACCAGAGTTTATTTATAGGTATCCACACGAATTTTCCGGTGGTCAAAGGCAAAGACTTTGTATAGCCAGAGCCCTATCAGTATCACCTGAAGTAGTTATACTTGATGAGCCGGTATCAGCCCTAGACGTATCTATCCAAGCTCAAGTTATTAACCTCCTCCAAGATATCCAAAAAGAATTGGACCTAACCTATGTATTCATTGCCCATGACTTATCAGTTGTAGAATATATCTCTGATAGGATAATAGTAATGTACCTAGGTCATATATTAGAATACGCTGACAGTGTTGAATTAAATAGAAAGCCTGCCCACCCTTATACAGAGGCTCTTCTATCTGCTGTGCCAATTCCTGAAGTTGGAAGAGAGTCAAAGAGAATAGTCCTAGAAGGGGATGTACCAAGTCCAATCCACAAACCTTCTGGCTGTCCTTTCCATAATAGGTGTCCAAAATATATAGGAGAAATTTGCGAGCAAAAAGTTCCAGAATTTAAGGACTTAGGAAATGGTCATTTTGTAGCTTGTCACCTATACCAAGGGAAGTAGAATGATCAAAAAACATTTTAATAATGTAGATGAAATGTCCTATACAAAGCTTGAAAACCTAAAGCCAGTAGACTTTGAAGATTTTTGGACTGGTCAAATCAAAGATATCCAAGGTCTAACTCCATCCTATAAGATTGAGAAGGCCTTTGAAGATGACTTTGAGAGAGGTGAGTTTTACCACCTATACTTTGAAAGCTTTGATCAAAGTAGGATCCACTGCAAGTACCTAAGACCAAAAACAGAAGAAAAAATCCCCCTAGTTGTAATCTTCCATGGTTACCCTGGGGCTACACGTTCATATTTTGAATACTCCTCCTTCCTTGACCAAGGGATTGGAGTCCTAGCTATGGATTGTAGGGGCCAAGGGGATCTAAGCTTTGAAATGGAGAAGGCGAGACTTAACAAGGGGCCTACGGTATCTGGTCATATCATAGATGGGATAAATGGCGACAAAGAAGACTTATTTTATATAAATATCTTCAAGGATGCTTACTTGACTGTAAATCTTGCCAAGAGCTTAGAGGGAGTAGATGTAGATAAAATTTACCTGGCTGGCTCTTCCCAAGGTGGAGGGATTACCATCGTTACAGGAGCTTTGCAAAGAGAAGTAGTAAAAAAGGCCTATATTCTATATCCCTTCCTTACAGACTATAGGAAGGTCTTTGAACTCGACTATGACGAATCAGCCTATGAAGGGTTAAGGTACTATTCAAGGTGGTTTGATCCCCAAGGCAAAAAGTTAGATGAATTTTTTGATAAGCTGGCCTATATAGATGCGGCAAACTTTGTAAATTATATCAAAGCGGATATAATTTATGGTATAAGTCTAGCAGATGAAGTCATACCTCCGGAAGTTCAATATGCAGTCTATAATGAAATTAAGGCTCCTAAGAAACTCTTCCAGTTTAAGGGATTTGGTCATGAGAAAATTTGTCCTATGGAAGATGAAGTCCTCCCATTTTTTAAAGATGATCCAGATTTAAATGAAGGTATAGCCAAGGATGATAATTCATTTTCCTATAAGTACATAAATGAAGGAAATGATAGCTTGCTTTTCTACCTCAACCCTACTATAAATATGGGTTGCCATTATTTAAGGAGGTTCTCTGAGCTTAATATGGATAGCTTATCTTATGACTTCACTAATAGCGAAGAGGATTTTAATAATGTAAAGGCTCTTTGGAATAAATATAAGGATAAGTATGAGAATATTTATATAATAGGACAAAGGGAAGCTACAGGTATCGCTCTAGATCTAGGAAACGATAAGAAGCTAAGGGGCCTTATATTACAAGGAATGCTCTTTGATGAGAAGTCTGTAGACAAGGCAAGAAAGATTGCGGCTCCTGTCCTTATGGCATCTGCAGGACTTGATGAGTTGGAAAATAAGGATTTAACTAAGAAAGTGGCCGAGTCTTTTGATAAGGCTAGAATCCTATATTATCCAAAGTATGAATATGAAAGAATTAACGATTTTGAAGATGAAAAGATGGTATTTTTAAATAAAATAAAAAAAGAGGATAGCAATGAGTAAATTTACTATAAAAGATTTTAAGGGTGTAATACCTGCAGCGATATCAGTATTTGATATCAACGAAGAATTAGATTTAGATGCAACTAAGGAATTTATTGACTTCCTACTAAGTTTTGATATCAATGGACTCTACCTAACTGGTTCAACTGGTGAGGGATTCTTGATGAAATCAGAAGAGAGAATAGCAGAAGTAGAAGCTGTAATGGAAGTAGCTGGAGATAAGGTGCCTGTAGTAGTTCACGTAGGAAACATCGGAACAAAGAGGACAATCGAGCTTGCAAAATGTGCCAAAGATGCTGGTGCTACTGCAATCTCATCTGTACCTCCATTTTATTGGGCCTTCAATAGCAAGCAAATCTTTAACTACTACAAGGACATAGCAGAGGCAGTAGATATTCCTATGATAATCTATAATGTTCCCCTAGCAGGTCTTATGAGTGAAGAGATGATAGTGGAATTATCAAAGATCGACAATATCCAAGGGGTCAAATATACAAGCACTGATATCTTCGAAATTCCAGTTATAAGAGATGATATCGACAAAGATTTTATGATTTATGGTGGAGCAGATGAGCTAGCAAGTTCCAATGTCTTGCTCGGAGTTGATGGAATAGTAGGATCATTCTACAACCTCTTTCCTGACTTATTCATTCAAATTTACAAAAATGTAAAAGAAGGAAATGTAGAAAAAGCTTACAAGCTACAAAGAAGTGCCGTTGTACTTATAACCCACATAGTTAGAACAGGTAATATGGTAGCTGGTATCAAGGCCCTACTTAGAGAAGCAGGAGTTAATGCAGGCTATGCTAGAAGACCATTTATAAACTTCTATGGAGAAGATCAAAAGATACTTGCAAAAGAAGTTGTAGAACTTGCTGATAAATACGAATTGGAAGATATAAAAGTAATTGATATACTAAGGAAGAAATTCGGTAAATAGATAATGAATGTACTTTGTTTTGATATAGGTGGTACGGAAATAAAATCAATGCTCAAGACTTCTGATAAGGCTATATTTTTTGAAAATTTTGAATCCAAGGCAAGTGAAGATGCAAGACTCATAGTGGATGATTTATTTGCTAGGATAAGAGAGGTTAAGGCTCGCTATGACCTTGATGGTATAGCAATATCTACAGCAGGGATGGTTGATAGTAAGACAGGAATAATAGCTTACACCAACGAAAATTTTAAAAATTATATGGGCCTTGATTGGAAAAAAGAAATATATGAAGAATTTTCCCTCCCCACCCTAGTAGAAAATGATGTAAAGGCTGCAGCCATGGGAGAATTCCACCAAGGAGCAGGCAAGGACTTTGTTTCAACCTTTACCCTAACAGTAGGAACTGGTATAGGTGGGGCCTTGATATTAGATGGCAAGATAAATAGGGGAGCCTCAGGTCAGGCTGGAGAGATTGGTTATATGGATTTTTTTGGAAAAAGCTTCGAAAGCCTAGCTTCAACCTCTGCCCTCCTAAGAAGGGCCAAGGAAGACTACCCAGCCAAGGCCTATGCCAATGGCAAGGAAATCTTTGAAGCCATAGACAAAGGCGATGAAGATGCCAAGGCCCTTGTTGGGACTATGACAGATATAATAGCCATGGGCATCTCCCACATCATGCTAATAGTTAATCCCGAAGCCATAATAATTGGTGGGGGCATTAGCCAACAAGAAGAATTATTTATAGACCCTATAAGGGAGAAGATAAAAGGACTTCTTCCTCAAAATATATATGAATCTACAACTATAACAAGCACAAAACTTGGCAACAAGTCTGGCATGTATGGGGCCTATCATTTATTTTTAGAAAAATATAAAGACAATTAAGAAAAAAAGGTAAGATGGTAGTGAGGACCATATTTGCAATAAGGAATTAGTTTTCTAAGGAATACAAGGAGGATTAATGAGTATAGAAGATGTAAAGGGAGGCTTGATAGTATCATGTCAAGCCCTAGCAGATGAACCACTCCACTCATCATTTATAATGGGAAGAATGGCACTAGCTGCAAAAATGGCAGGAGCGGTAGGTATTCGTGCCAACACAGTTGAAGATATAGAAGAGATCAAAAAAAATGTAGACCTCCCAATAATTGGCATAATTAAACAAGAATATGAAGATTCAAATGTCTATATATCACCAACTATGGATGAAATAGACAAACTTGTAGAAACAAATGTAGAAATTATAGCAACTGATGCGACAGATAGACCTAGACCAAATGGAGAGAGTTTAGACGAATTTTATAAAAAAATCAGAGAAAAATATCCTGATATAGTCTTAATGGCAGATTGTTCCACAGTTGAAGAAGCCCTCCATGCTGACAAGCTAGGCTTTGATTTCATAGGAACAACTATGGTTGGATACACTGAAGAATCCAAGGGCTTAAAGATTGACGAAGATGACTTCAAGATCTTAAGGGAAATAGTAGAAAAAGCAGACCACCCAGTAATTGCTGAGGGAAATATAGATGTTCCTGAAAAGGCAAGAAGGGTATTAGAGCTTGGTGCCTACACAGTAGTAGTTGGTGGAGCTATAACAAGACCTCAAAACATAGCCAAAAAATTTGTAGACGAAATAAATAGGGACAAGTAGGATAAAGTATTAAAATTAGCTACTTTATACTTCTTCGAATAAGTTCATTAAGCTAAAAGCTGGCCGGTGGTCGGCTTTTTTATTTGAAATGATGATTTTAAAAGACAAAAACATATAATATAATATTAAATAAGGAGTATATATGGGAGAAAATTTAGAAATATTACAAAGTGTACAAAGTCAATACAAGGAGGCGGCTAGTGATTTAGGTCTAGATCCAGCCGTATATGAAATATTAAAAGATGTTGAAAGACTTATAGAAGTAAGCCTACCAATAAAGATGGATGATGGCTCAACCAAGGTCTTTAAGGCCTATAGATCAGCCCACTCATCAATCCTTGGCCCTTCTAAGGGAGGAGTTAGGTTTAATGAAAATGTAAATGCTAACGAAGTCAAAGCCCTATCAATGATGATGACCATCAAGTCTGCCCTTTTATCCTTGCCCCTAGGTGGAGGCAAGGGAGGTCTCAAGGTTGACCCTGAATCACTAAGTGATAGGGAACTTGAGAGCCTTGCCAGGGCCTATGTCAGGGCTATAAATAATTACCTGGGATCTGATATAGATGTACCAGCCCCAGATGTAAATACCAACCCTAAGATTATGGGCTATTTTATAGATGAGTACATAGCCCTAAATGGGGGAAAGGTCGACTTTGGGACCTTTACTGGTAAGCCTATAAGCCTTGGTGGGTCCTTGGGAAGGAGTGCTGCTACAGGCTATGGTCTTGCCCTAAGTGTAAAATATGCCTACGAACAAAGAGGAGAGAGCCTAGAAGCTAAGACCTTTGCCCTCCAAGGTTTTGGTAATGTGGGATACTTTGCAGCAAAATACCTCTGCGAATTTGGAGCTATACTAGTAGGTCTTAATGCCCGTGATAAGGAAGCGCCTTCTGGATCATCTGCGATATATTCTACCAAGGGATTAGATGTAGAAGAACTTCAAGCTATAAGGGAGAATGAAGGCTCAGCCCTCAATTATGCCAAGGCAGAGAAAATCACCAATGAAGAATTCTTTGCCTTAGATGTAGACATCCTCCTTCCATGTGCCCTAGAAAATGCCATAGATGAAAAGATTGCCCCAAGTATTAAGGCCAGGGTAATAGGAGAGGGGGCAAATGGCCCTACAACTGATAAGGCAGCAGAGCTTTTGGAAGATAAGGGAGTCTTGATTATTCCTGATATCTTGGCCAATTCTGGTGGAGTATTAGTCAGCTACTATGAATGGGTTCAAAATCGTACAGGATCTTACTTGACATTAGAAGAAGTTCAAGAGAAGCAAAGGGATCAAATGACTAGGGTTTTTGAAGAAGTCTTTGCTATAGCCCGTGATAAAAATGTAAACTTGAGGAGGGCATCCTTTATGAAGGCCCTAGAAAGACTTTCAGATGGTCTAAAATATAGAGGAAGATTTTAAAAATTAGCATATAATACTAATATAAGTTAATTAAGGAAAATATATGAAATTTAAAAGATTTTTAGTAGCCTTCTTAGTTGCGGCTATAACATTTTTTGGGTCGAATTTTGCCCTCAACAAACTTCAAGCAAGCGAGAAAAAGAAGATTTATGGAGAAAATTCATCCTTTGATGACGATGCAGTAAATACAAATAAAAATGAACACCTAATCCTAGTAGTAGGAGTTGACAAGAATGGCGAGGATGATAACCAGGACTTCACGAGGACGGATACCATTATGCTAGTCAAAACCAATACACAAACTGGCAAGGTCGATATTTTGTCAGTCCCAAGGGATAGCAGGGTTAAGATAAGAGAAGAATTTGACAAGGTAAACCACGCCCACGCCTATGGGGGCATCGAGCTAACTGTCCAAACCCTAAGAAACTTCTTGGGTCTCGATATCGACTACTATGTAGAGGTCAACTATGATGCCATAGAAGAGCTAGTTGAAGACATGGGTGGAGTCGACTTTGTAGTGCCAAAGGGAGTATCCATAGATAAGGGATCTGTTAAAATTAGAGAGGGTCTCAACCACTTTGATAAGAAAGATGTTATTTGGTACCTAAGAACAAGAAATATTTATGAAAATGGAGATATAGGTAGGGTAAATGCCCAACAAGGCTTCTTGAAGGCCATGGTAGACCAGGTTGTTGAAAAGAGCGACCAATTGGATTTAATTTCCCTCGCTAGCAATTTCATGAGAAATGTTAAGACCAATGTCCCACTTTCTTTAATGATAAACCATGTCAAAAATATCAAAAACTTCTCATCAGATAAGGTAGATACCTATACAATCCCAGGCTATGAGCAAGGAATTGATGGGATATCCTATTATGTGGTAGATTTCGAAAAGGCCTATGACCTTGTAGATAAGCATTTTTCTGGCTTCAAACTCAAAAATTGGACAAAGGAAAAGGCTGGCCTTGATGAAGATAATCAAATAATAGAAGAATACAATGAGGCCCTACCAGCACCAGTAAATTCATATCAGCAACCAGATCCTTCACAAGCTGGATCAACTTACAATGATGACCAATACTATGATCAAAACTATGAAGAAGATGTAGAATACGAATATTACTATATCGAAGTACCAGTTAATGAAAGTGAAGAAGAATCCAGCGAAGAGGTAATAGAGGAAGTACCACAAGAAGAAGTCGAGGAAGTTCCAGAAGAGCAAACTTCAGTAGAAGAAAGTGTAGAAGAAACAGAGTAGACCTTATGACGGATAAAAGACGCGAAAGAAAAGATGAACATATAGAAAATTACCTAAAATCTAAGGGAAATACAGATAACTTGTTTGGGGATGTCTATATAGAACACCAAGCCCTATCCAATATAAAATTTGATGATATAGACACATCCATAGAATTTATGGGTAGGAGGATATCCATGCCTATCATGGTAAATGCCATGACAGGAGGTGGAGAAATAGCTTGGGATATCAATGAAAACCTATCATCTTTATGCCAAAAATTTAATATACCCATGGCAGTAGGTTCTGAAGCTATAGCCATAGATGATGAAGAAACAAGGGAATCATTTATCCTACTAAAAGAAAAGGACATAGTTAGAATTGGTAACCTTGGAAGTGAGAGGAGCCTTGAGGACTTTAACTTTGCCAAGGATTTAATAAAGGCGAATGCTATGCAAATCCACCTAAATATAGCCCAAGAGCTAGCTATGGAAGAAGGGGATAGGGATTTTACTAACAGTGAGCCATGTATCAAGGAATTGGTAGAAAAGCTTGATGTACCTCTTATAGTAAAGGAAACAGGCTTTGGCATATCACAAAAAGTAGCTCAACACCTAATAAGGCTAGGAGTAAAATATATAGACGTATCTGGCAAGGGTGGAACAAACTTTTTGGAAATAGAAGACCTTAGAAATGTAGATTCGGATTTCTCAGACCTATACGACTGGGGAATTCCTACAGCAAAATCCATAATCGATGTGAGAAGGGTATCTGATGATATCTTCATCATAGCAAGCGGTGGGATAAATAATGGACTAGATATTGTAAAATCAATAGTCTTAGGAGCAGATATGGCAGCTATGTCAGGAGAAGTCCTCAAATACTTGCTCCTTGGTGGCTATGATGCCCTAGAAAACTTCCTAGATGATCTAAGATATAAATTAAAAATGATAATGTGCCTCCTAGGAGTTAAAAATATAGAAGAATTAAAGAAAGTTGACTACAAACTTACAGGAAAATTAAAAGATCTAGTGGACTAGTACAAGTCAAATATCAGGGCCTAGAGGTATCTCTTAGGCTCTTTTTTTGTATTAAAATAAAATCAATTATATAAAATTCTTTATACTTTGGACATAAAATGATATATTATATATAATATAGGCAAGAATAACGTTTCTAAAGCCTGCCTACACGAAAAAAGAGGTGTTGGTATATGATACTTAGACAAAAACAAATTTTAAAAAATATTATAAATAAGGACTATTCTTTGGAAGAACTTGCATCTACTTATCATGTTTCACCTAGAACAATAAGGTCTGATATTAAGGTTATTAACCAAGAGATAGGAGATTTGGAACTAAAGATAGTAAAGAAGAATATGGGCAACTACTATTTGGACTATAATAACGAATCAAGCATTGAAAAATTAAAGTCCTCTGATATTTTTAAAAACATACTCGATAATACAGAACCAGAAATAAGAGTTATACACCTAGCCCTAATCTACCTACTTTCACCTTCATATATAAAAATCGAAGAATTGGAAGATGAACTATACCTATCTAGGGCCACCATTCAAAATGACCTAAAGGAAGTCAAAAAAATTTTTGCTGACTATGAAATAGAACTAGTGGCTAAACCTAACTATGGTCAAATAATTAAGGGCAAGGAGGATAAGATTAGAAAATTAATAACCTCCCTAATTTACAAACTAAATGATAAGTACCTCAATAACCTAGAAAGCGGAAATCTATTTTTGCTAGATAGGGATAAATTCAACGATGTATATGAAATTATAATTAGAAATATTTTTAAATATAAGGTGAAAATTTCAGATATCGCCTTAAATAACCTAGCTATCCACATCCTTGTTGCCATAAAGAGGATTGAATTAGGTCAATATGTCAACAAAAATATAGATAACGAAATAAAAACTACCAACCAATACTTAGTTGCTCTAAATATAGTAAGAGACCTTAATCAAAATATGAATATAGAATTTCCCAATG
The DNA here is from genome assembly GCF_022808955.1 of Anaerococcus sp. AGMB09787. Classification (GTDB taxonomy): domain Bacteria; phylum Bacillota; class Clostridia; order Tissierellales; family Peptoniphilaceae; genus Anaerococcus. The sequence goes on along the minus strand of NZ_JAKZEY010000034.1, from coordinate 39,856 downwards.
ATGAAGTCTATTATATAGCTATGCACCTTATGGGAACCAATTTATTGAGCGAAGAGGAGTCGGTCAATGAAGAATATAGCCTCCTAGAAAAGGTCTATCAAAAGATTGTAAAGGAAATAATGGATGTTTTAGGGATAGACCTAAGCTCTGACAAGGAGCTAAAGACAGCCATTCTTCTCCATCTAAAGCCTGCTGTATTTAGATTTGAGAACAACCTAACTTTGAGAAATCCCCTTCTTGAATCAATAAAAGTAAATTATCCTTTGGCCTATGAAACAGCTGTTATAGGATCCAAGATTATAAAAAAAGAACTTTGCATAACTTTTAATGAAGATGAGCTGGGTTTTATTGCTATGCATCTGGGAGCTGCCATTGAGAGAATAAGGTCTAACAATGACCCTATAAGGACAATACTAGTATGCACGACAGGATTAGGTAGCTCAAAGCTAATAGAATACAAGCTAAAAAATAAGTTTCCTAACGAAATAAAGATAGTTGCTACAAGTGAACTTTATAACTTAGATAAGCACTCGGAAGCTACCTATGACCTAATAATATCAACAGTGCCTATAAGTAGCCCAACAAATAAAAAAGTCATTTTTATCAGGGATATCTTTGGAGATAAGAGTTTTGATTCAATTAAGGACTATATAGAAGAATATAAATTAAGAAAAATAAAATATCTAGACCTCAACGACATATATCTAAACCTTGACTATGATAACAAGGAAGACCTTCTTCACTTTATGACAGATGACCTATACAAGAGGGGCAAGGCTCCTAAGGGTCTATATGAATCTATAATGGAAAGGGAAAATGTTGCAAGTACAAGCTTTGGTAACTATGTTGCAATACCCCATTCCATAAAACTTATGACAGATGAAACCTTTATGAGTATCTCTACATTAAAAAAAGAAATAATACGGGATGGAAAACCAGTTAGGTTAGTTATAATGCTAAACATATCCAAAAATGCAGGAGAGCTTATAGAAGGCATCTACAAATTCATTATTGACATAGTAGACGATATAGATAAAGTCAAGGACATCCTGAGTTCAAAAAGCAAAATAGAACTTTACAAAAAATTCCAAAGTGGTCAAAACAATTAGGGTAAAATTTTCTGCCAAAGAAATGGAAAAACAATCTATTCAAATGAAAACGTAATCTATATATACTAATAATAGAGGTAAAAAGAATATTATATGAAAAAAGCGCTAATAATATGTTCTGCTGGTATAACTAGTATGATTATATCAAAAAGAATAAACAAAACATATAAAAATAAAGATATCGATATCACAATTCTGTTTGCCCTAGGAGAAGTATTTCTCAAAAAAGCTAGCGATGACTATGACTTATATATCTTAAGTCCACAGGTAAAACATCTTTGGAATGATATAGAAAAGAAAATACCTAAAAAGGACATTTTATATCTAGAAAGTGGAGAATATTCCATAGATGAAGATAAGCTAAAGAAGCTAGCAGAGAAAATACAAGAAAGAATTGGAGGAAGATAGTTATGGAAAAGAAAGACCTTGCCATGATAGGTTTTGAAATGGTGGCTTATAGTGGAGAAGCCAGATCATTTTATATAGAAGCCCTAAGAGAAGCCAAAAAAGGTAATTGGAATAAAACAGAAGAGCTAATGGATAAGGCAAAAAATAGCCTACTAAAGGCCCACGACATACAAACCCAATTACTAGCAAGAGAAGCAGACGATGAGAACTTGGACTTGGGCTATATCCTAGTCCACGGTCAAGACCACTTGATGTCAAGTATGCTTTTGAAAGATATGATGGAATTTCTTATTGATATATACAAGGATAGAGAGTAGTTGTGTAGACTTACTTATAATTCATAAAAATTAGATTTAGGAGTGTAATATATGAATAGTTTGGTTAGACAAATTGAAAAGCTAAGACCTATGTTTGAAAAGCTTTCTAGGAATATTTATTTAAGAGCGATTAGAGATGGTTTTATAGCAGGTATGCCTGTTGTACTTTTTTCTAGTATTTTTATACTTATAGCCTATGTTCCAAATGCCTTTGGATTTACATGGAGCAAGGAAATAGAAGGATTATTGATGAAGCCATACAATTATTCTATGGGAATATTAGGATTTTTTGTAGCTGGAACTACTGCAAAGTCCCTTACTGATTCTTTGAATAGAGATTTACCTGTTGATAGGCAAATGAACTTTATGTCAACAATGTTAGCTTCTATGGTTAGCTTTCTTTTATTAGCAGCTGATCCAGCAGCAGATGGTGGATTTTTAAGTTCTTTTATGGGAACTAAAGGTTTAATATCAGCCTTTATATCAGCTTTTATAACTGTAAATATATATAAAGTTTGCTTTAAAAATAATGTAACAATAAAATTACCTGAAGAAGTTCCTCCAAATATATCTAAGGTATTTAAAGATTTGATTCCTTTTTCAATATCAGTAGTGTTATTGTATATGTTTGATATACTTGCACATAATTTATTAGGACATACACTAGCTGAATCCATAAGTGTAATGCTAGCACCATTGTTCCAAGCAGCAGATGGTTATATAGGTCTTACATTGATATTTGGAGCCTATGCCTTCTTCTGGTTTGTAGGTATCCATGGCCCTTCAATTGTTGAGCCTGCCATAGCAGCTGTATTATATTCTAATGCGGAATTAAACTTAGGACTAGTACAAGCCAGTCAACACGCTGATAAGGTTATAACAGCAGGAACTCAAATGTTTATAGTAACTATGGGTGGTACAGGAGCAACTTTAATAGTTCCATTTATGTTTATGTGGCTAGCTAAATCAAAAAGAAATAAGGCGGTAGGAAAAGCATCTGTAATACCTACATTCTTTGGTGTAAATGAGCCTATTCTTTTCGGCGGTCCTTTAGTACTAAATCCTACATTTTTTGTACCTTTCATATTAGCACCTATTGTAAATGTATGGATTTTCAAATTCTTTGTAGACGTGCTAAAAATGAACAGCTTTACAGCTAACTTGCCTTGGACAACTCCAGCCCCACTTGGAATGCTTTTGGGTCTTAATTTCCAAGCACTTGCCTTTATACTAATAATTGTTCTTATAGTTGTAGACTTTATAATCTATTATCCTTTCTTTAGAGTTTATGATAAACAAATCTTAGAAGAGGAGAATAAAGGAAATACAAAAAATAGTGACGAACTTAGTGAAAAAGTAAAAAGGAATTTTGATACAAAGAAAGCGGATAAAGCTATAGAAGAAAAAAATAAAGCCATAGCAAATGATATAGGAATAACAGAACCTGTGAATGTCTTAGTTTTGTGTGCTGGTGGTGGTACTAGCGGTCTCTTAGCTAACAGACTTAATAAGGCTGCTAAAGAATATGGTGTTCCTGTTACAGCTGCAGCCGATAGCTATGGAGCTCATCATGATATTTTAAAAGACTTTCAATTAGTTATCATGGCTCCTCAAGTAGCATCAAGTTTTGAAGATATGAAGAAAGAAGCAGAAGCTAAAGGAGTGAAGGCTGTCAAAACAGAAGGCGAACAATATATTAATTTGAGTAGAGACGGATTGGCTTCACTTAAATTTGTAAAAGAAAGTATAGAATAATGAAAAAATTACCAAAAGACTTTATATTTGGAGCTGCTACTGCTGCCTACCAAGCAGAAGGAAGCACCAATAAAGATGGCAAGGGAAGAGTAGCTTGGGATACATTTCTCGAAGAGAACTACTGGTATACAGCAGATCCAGCAAGTGATTTCTATAATAGATATCCAGAGGACTTAGAATTGTGTGAGAAATTCTCTATAAATGGTATAAGAATTTCCATTGCTTGGTCAAGAATATTTCCTAAGGGTTTTGGACAAGTAAATAAAAAGGGAGTGGAATTTTATCACTCCCTTTTCAAGGAATGTGAGAAAAGAAATGTTAAAGCCTTTGTTACACTTCATCACTTTGATACACCTGAAGCCTTACACTCTAATGGAGACTTCTTAAATCGAGAAAACATAGAACATTTCGTTAACTATGCAAAATTTTGTTTTGAAGAATTTAAGGAAGTAAAATATTGGACAACCTTTAACGAGATCGGACCAATTGGGGAAGGTCAGTATCTGTTAGGTAAATTTCCTCCAGGAATAAAGTATGACTTGGAGAAAGTTTTTCAATCACACCACAATATGATGCTAGCCCATGCAAAAGCAATCATCGCCTATAAGAAAGGAGGATATGGTGGAGAAATAGGTATAGTCCATGCCCTCCCTACTAAATATCCTTATGACCCAGCTAATCCAAAAGATGTAGAAGCAGCTAAGTTAGAAGATATAATCCACAACAAATTTATTTTGGATGCGACATATCTTGGCAAATACTCCAAAGAAACTATGGATGGGGTAAACCATATCTTAGAAGTAAATGGAGGCAGCTTAGATATTAGGGATGAAGATTTAGCTATCCTGTCTAAGGCAAAAGACCTAAATGATTTCCTTGGTATAAACTATTACATGAGTGATTGGATGAGAGACTTCCATGGTGAAACAGAAATCACCCACAATTCTAAGGGAAATAAGGGCGGATCTAAATACCAAATAAAGGGAGTAGGACAAAGAGAATATAATGTAGATATACCTAGAACTGATTGGGATTGGATGATATATCCAAGGGGACTTTATGATCAAATAATGAGAGTAAAAAGGGATTACCCTAATTACAAAAAGATATATATAACAGAAAATGGTCTAGGTAACAAGGACAAGTTTGAAGATAATACAGTATACGATTATGAGAGAATAGACTATGTGAAAAAACATCTGGAAGCTATATCTGATGCTATAAAGGATGGAGCAGTGGTCAAGGGATATTTTATATGGTCACTAATGGACGTTTTCTCATGGTCAAATGGCTATGAAAAAAGATATGGTTTATTCTATGTGGATTTTGAAAATCAAAAAAGATATCCAAAACAAAGTGCTTATTGGTACAAGAAGCTTGCTGAAAGTAGGGAGATAGAATGAAAAATAAAAAGATAAATAAAATTTATTTATTTGTTACGTTTGTATTTTTATTGTTTATTCCTAATATTGTGTATGGTCAAGAAATACAAATACCTCAAGCTGTTTTAAATGCGAACTATGAGTATCAGGAGATAGATGGATTTGGGGTGTCACAATCAGCCGATATTTATTCTGATCAATTATATAATCATAATAAAAGAGAAGAAATAATGGACTTATTATTTTCGAAGGATGATGGTATAGGGCTAAGTATATTAAGGAGCGAAGTTGGAAGCGGGTTAAATATGCCGACGATTCACCCTGATAAAGACACATGGGATTATACTCCTTATATTCCAGAACAATGGGTATTAAATGGAGCTAAAAATAGAGGCGTTGAAACTTTTATGAGTACAGTTTGGTCACCACCTGCTTGGATGAAAACGAATAATCGCATAGTAAGAGGAGGTAGCCTTAAAAAAGAATACTATCAAGAGTACGCTGATTATCTGGCAAATTATATAAAAGGTTATCGTGATAATCATAATATAGAAATCAATGCAATATCTATAGCTAATGAGCCTGAATATAGTGCGCCATGGCAATCGTGTTTGTGGAGTGGAGAAGAATTTAAAATTTTTGTTAGAGATTATTTAAAACCAACTTTTTTGAAAGAAAATCTTGATACCAAGATAATTGTTGGAGAAGAAGGAAGTTTTACAGATAAAAGGCTCTACCAGATATATGAAGATGAAAAATCTTTAGACTCAGTAGACATAGTAGCTTCTCATTATTATAGAGGAAATCCACATGTATTCGAAAATGCTCAGAATGCAAATAAAAAAATATGGGTTACAGAAACTTCTGAAACTGTATTATCTAAAACCGATTTTAAAGATGGTGTAAAATGGTCGAGATATATACACGACTTTTTGACTAAAGCAGATGTTAACGCCTTTATATATTGGCTAGGTGCAGCATATAAAGATAATAATGAAAGTCTTATACGATTAATAGATCAAGACACTTATATCGATGCAAAAAGACTATATTCTATGGGAAATTTTAGTAAATATATAAGACCTGGATTTAAAAGGATAGAAGTTACAGAAAATCCTACAGGAAATCTTCATATGTCAGCTTATAAAGACGATAAAAGTGGAGAATTTGTTATAGTTTGTGTAAATGACGGCCAAAATAATGAAACCTTTGATTTAGAATTTGAAGGAATTAGGATTAATTCATTGAATCCTCATATCACTAACGACAAGTATAATCTAGAAGACTTTGAGAAAGTAGCCGTTAATGATAATAAAATAAGACTATCAGTGAGTGGATATACAACAATAACTTATACAGGTAATATAAATGATGAATTAATAGATAATGATGAAAGCTATAGATTAATTGATGATTTAGATAATTGGGATATAATTTATTCACGATCAGATAATTGGCTGTTAGATTCTAATAACCCCTACAACGCATTTGATCATGATTACTCAAGAGCAATTAGGTCTAAAAATTCAAAAGAAGAGATTGTATATAAGTTAGATGCAATTAGAGATTTTGAAGCAAAAATATACTATTTTAAAAACTTGGAAGGTCTTGAATTTCAAGTATCAATTGATGGAGAAAATTGGCAAAATATAGAATATGACTATAATTTGCCTAGACTTACGGGAGGCTATTGGGAAAGCATAGATGTGTATCCAACAAGCATGCCTGATGACATTAACTATTTAAAAATAATATTTGAAGGAGGAGATACAGACTGGGATAAGAATCTTTCATCTATAAAAATTTATTAATATCCTGTATAAAAATTCGTAGGAGTTTATAATCGGATAGCGGCTATTTTAGCTGGTTATCCGATTTTTTTGCTTAAATCCTTCTATATAGGTAAAATAGATGCTGGCAATGTAGGCTCATGTCCTAACTGAAGTCTGGACAATGTATTTCTCTTATTAAGGATAAAAGCTTAACTTGAAGATACTTTATGAATATATTACTATAAACTTGAGGAAGGATTATGATTGAAACAAGGTATAAGAAGATTTTCGATATCTTAACTAAGGATTATGATTTTCATACGGCAAGTGAGATTGCAGGAATAATTTCAGTCAGCGAAAAGACTGTGCAAAATGATATCTCTGAGCTAAACCCCCTTCTTAAAGGAGCAAAAATTGAATCAAAAAGGGGGAGAGGTTATATATTTAAGATAAGCGATAAGGATGATTTTAGCTATTTCTTAAAAAATAATTGGATAAATTATTCTTTTGAAGAGCAGGATTTTAATAATCAAGCTTATAGGATAGAATATATTTTGATGACCTTATTATTTAATAAGGACTATATAAAGATAGAGGACATGGCTGAGAAGCTCATGATAAGTAGGAGTCAATTAAAACTTGATTTGAATAGGGTTAGGGAGATACTAAAGGACTACAAGCTTGGTCTAGATGCTAAGCCCTACTATGGCTTAAAACTTACAGGTGATGAATTTGACAAGAGGATGTGTATCAAGAAGGAAATAATCCAAGTCAATCCTGACTTGATACCTAATCTTGATGATTATTATCAAGAAATCCAAACTATAAAAAAGATAGTTGTTAGTATCTTTGATAAGTATGACTTTAATATTATTGATATAGCCTTTGAAAACCTTATCTACCACCTTTATGTAACCTGCAAGAGAACCAGGCAAAAGGAATTTGTTCTTATTGGTGTTAGAGATATTCTAAACTTAAGGGAAAATAGGGAATATGATATAGCAGATGAAATTCTAAAAAGGATTGGAGAAGAGTTTTCTCTTAGCTTTAGTGAAGATGAGAAGGCCTACATTGCTATGCACCTTATAAGCAAGAGAAACCTAGATGATGACAATAAAAATGAAATAAGTAAGGGTGTCGATGAAATTGTAGTAAAGATGCTAGATAAGGTAAAGGATACCCTCCACATCGATCTAACCCATGACTTGGATCTTAGAGTTAATCTAGGACTCCACCTCATTCCCTTGATTAAGAGGATTAATTATCATTTAACCTTAAAAAATCCAATTCTTGATGATATAAAAAATGACTTCATCTCTTATGAGGCAGCCACAGTAGCCTCTAGTGTGGTTAATGAAAAGTATAAGATTAATCTTTCAGAAGATGAGATTGGCTATATTTCGCTTTATTTTACTATTGCATTAAGGAATAATGAACGAGATAGGAAGACTAAGAATATACTTATAGTTTGCAATACTGGTAAGGCCACAGCCCAGATTCTAAAGGCGCAGTTCTTAAAGGAATTCAAGGATTATGTCAAAAGTGTCAAGACCTGTGATTCAAATAAGATAAACAAAGAAAACCTTGATGGCTATGACCTCATAATAACATCTATTCCGATAGTAATTAATACTGATACCCCAATTATAGAGATAGGTGGCTTTATTAATAATAGGGATGTTAAAAATATAAAGAATTTTTTTAATGGCTATGATGTAAGTAAATTTTTCCCCAAGGACTTGTTTTTGACAGACCTAGATCCTGCTAACAAGGGTGACCTTTTGAAATACCTTACTGATGAAATCAATAGCAAAAAGAAGCTAGGAGATAATTTGTTGGAAGAGATAAATAAAAGAGAAAAATTAGCACCGACAGAATTTGATAATCTGATTGCCCTTCCTCATCCTTTGAATGCCCTAGCTGATGATACATTCATAACCGTAGGAATATTAAAAGAACCAATCATCTGGTATAGGAGAAAAGTTCAGCTGATTTTCTTGATGAATATCGCAAGGGATAATAAGGAAGATTTGAAATACTTATATCAAAGAATAGGAGATTTTCTTACCGACAAGGAAAAAATATTGAAGCTTATAAATAATCCTGACTACACATATTTTATAAAGCTTTTCGGTTTGGATAATAACTAAAAAGGAGGATATATGAGTGAAGTTAATGAAAAAGACTATGAGTTGGCCTTTCAAATAATAACCTATGCAGGAGATGCTCAAAGTAGTGCTATTGAAGCTATCGCTGCATGTGAAAAGTATGATTTTGACAAGGCAGAAGAACTTATTGATGCAGCAAATAAATCCTACATAAAATGCCATGAGATTCAAACAAGTATGTTTGCCAATGAAGCTAATGGGTTAAAGACCGATGTAAATATAATACTAGTCCATGCCCAAGACCATTTAACTATGGCAAATTTGAGGATAGGCGAAGCAAAAAATATTATGAATTTGTATAAAAAGATCCAACAATTAGAAAACAAGGAGAAAGATATATGAACAACAAAGCTAATATAATAGAAGAAAAATTAATGCCGATAGCTACAAAGTTAAGTACTATAAAGGGCTTAATAGCTATAAGAGATGGTATAACTCTCGCTATGCCACTACTTATAATAGGATCCTTATTTATGATTATCGCAAGTCTACCTATTCCTGGTTGGGAGGCTTGGCTTGGAGAAATTGGTGTTTCTGTCTACCTTTGGAAGGGAGTAAATGGTAGTTTTGGTCTAGTTGGTCTTATAGCAAGCTTTGGTATCACCTATAACTTTGTTAAACAATACAAGGTTAATGCAATTCCTGGAGGGATTATTTCCCTATCAGCCTTTATAATAGTAACTCCATTCTTGAAAGATGCTAACAATGCCGAAGGAATCACACTAAGCTTTATGGGAGCTAGTGGTATCTTCGTAGCAATAGTCCTAGGTCTTATTAATGGATATATTTATCAGTTATTTATAAATAAAAATATAAGGATCAAGTTACCAGATGCTGTGCCACCTGCAGTATCAGAAAGTTTTAGTGCCATCATACCAGGTGCAGTTATAATAAGTTTTTGGCTACTAGTAGCTTCACTCCTAGATGTCTTTGGCTTGCCAAACATCCATCAACTAGTAACAACAATCTTAGGTAAACCTATGGGACTCTTGGGCTCAACCCTACCTGGAACAATCCTAGTTGCATTTTTCAATTCTTTGTTCTGGTTTTTGGGTATCCATGGTGGAAATACAGTAAATCAAATCATAAGCCCAGTTTGGCTAGCCAACTTAGATGAGAATGTAGCAGCCCACCAAGCAGGAGAGGCCCTACCTCATATTATAAATTCGCCATTTATGGATAACTTTGTCTTTATCGGTGGAGGTGGTGCAACCATAGGTCTTGTAATAGCCATAGCTCTATTAGCTAAAAACCATAAGTCAAGTAAACTATCAAAGGCCCTATTACCTATTACCCTTGTGCCAGGTTTCTTCAATATAAATGAGCCTACCATGTTTGGTCTACCAGTAGTATTAAACTTCTCATTATTGATACCATTTGTCTTGGCACCAGTATTAAATGTAATAATAACCTATTGCGCAATGTACTTTGGACTAGTACCTATCGCTTATGCAGCAGCTTCATGGACCATGCCACCTATCATATCAGGCTTACTTGTAACAGGTAGTATAGCAGGGTCTATCTTGCAGGTTGTCTTAATCATAGTAGATATAGTTATTTACTATCCATTCTATAGGATACTAGAGAAGAAACAAAGAGAATTGGAAGCAAAAGATATAAAGGAGGACTAAATTGAAAAGATTTATATCAGCCAATGCATCAGAAATATTAGCCATGGATGCAAAAGAGCTAAAGGAGTCTATCAAGGCTAGTGAAGGAAGGGTCATCCTTTCTGAAAATGTAGCCGTTAGGGATAGTTTTGTTGGGGATATTACAAATGCAGAAATAGCTAGGGCCTTTGGGGCAGATTTAATTCTACTAAATGCTGTAGATGTACTAGAACCAAAATTATTTGCCATCAAAGACCAAAAGGACTTTATAAATGAACTAAAGACCCTTGTCAAAAGACCAATTGGGGTCAACCTCGAGCCAGTAGCTGACTCAACTTCAATGATGGAAGAAAAAATTGATATATCAGAAGGAAGGAAGGCAAGTGAAACAACCCTAAGGGAACTTGAAAGGTTAGGAGCAGATTTTGTTTGTCTCACAGGAAATCCAGGAACAGGCGTTACCAATGAGCAAATAGAAAAGGTGATTAAAAACACCAAAAAACACTTCTCAGGCCTAATAATAGCTGGCAAAATGCACTCATCAGGAGTTGATGAGCCAATCATAACAAAAGAAGTTGTTAAAAAATTCCTTGATGCAGGTAGCGACATAATCCTAGTTCCTGCAGTAGGTACAGTACCAGGTTTTAATAGCCAAAATCTAACAGAAATAGTCCAATACACCCATTCCCATGGTGGACTTGTTATGAGCAGCATCGGAACAAGCCAAGAAAGTTCAGGCGTAGAAACAATAAGAAGGATTGCCATAGATAATAAAATATGTGGAGTTGATATCCAACACATAGGAGATTCTGGTTACGGTGGAGTCGCAAACTATGAAAATATCTTTGAATTAAGCAAGGCAATCAGAGGAGTAAGACATACAGTATCAATGGTTGCAAGATCAATAAATAGATAGGAGATTTTATGAAAAAAATATTACTCGCTTGTTCAGCTGGAATGAGTACAAGTATGCTAGTAAGCAAAATGAAAAAATCAGCAGAAGAGAAAAATATAGAAGTAGACATCGAAGCTATCCCGGTAGCTGAAGTAGAAGATAAAATAAATGCAGAAAATATTGATATCCTCTTACTAGGACCTCAAGTAAGGTATATGGACAAAAAAATGGCAGACCTACTTGATCCAAAAAACATTCCCCACTCTATAGTATCCATGCAAGACTACGGAATGATGAATGGAGAAAAAGTCCTAGAAGAAGCCTTAAAAATAATGAAATAGGCCTATGTTTTTCATAAATTAATCATATATTAATGGAGTTTATTGTCAGAAATACTAATTCTGATTATAAACTCCATTTTACTTTAAAATTTACAGGAAGCTGTTTACTAATTTTGTAGGAAAGTATAATAATTACTACAAATATAAAGTTTGATATGATTCACAAATACTTTGATGAAATTATAAAAATAAGTATGAGCTGACTAAATAAGTTGAATCATCTGTAAAAAATGTAATAAAATTAATGGATATAACAGATGATATTTAGCGTGATGAGTAGGGATTAAGTAATATGTAACTGGTTTATTAAAAGAATAGTGGTCTAATAAATGGAGTTTGAAAAGTTGAAATAAGGAATTAGTATACGGATTTTTTGTTGAAACATTTTAAATAATCTATACTTAGGTTGTTATCTCTTATAAGTATATATAATTCGAAAATATTTTAATTTGATAGATCGCACATTTAGATAGTCATTTAATAGTTACTAGAATAAAATTATAATAAAAAAGAAAAGAAAACTATTAAAAAGTATTTGAAACAAAAAGAAAAATAATATATAATAAAATCAAGGAGAAGAAAATGTTTGCTATTGAAAGACAAGAAAAGATATTGAGGATAGTTAAGAAGAAAAAAAGCATTTCAGTAGATGAGCTTTCTGATATATTTAAAGTATCAAATGTAACTATAAGAAAAGATTTGAAAGAATTAGAAGATAAGGGTTTTATTTTAAGAACATTTGGTGGTGCTGTAATTAAAGAAGTTATAACATCTGAGATTCCTTACAATAATAGGAAAACAGATTATATAGAAATCAAAAAAGAACTTGCATCCACGGTATGCAAATATATAACAGACAATATTTCTATATATCTCGATGCAGGCACTACTACTTTCCAAGTTTGCGAATATCTTTTGGGTTTTCATGGCTTAGTTATAATAACAAATGATATTTTGATAGCATCTTATCTTTTTAATAATGACTTAGAAAAAAATAATAATCAATTAATAATGTTGGGAGGTGGAGTTAGTAACAAATCTGGGTCTTGTTGTGACTCAGTAACATTAAGTACAATTGATAAATTTAGGACAAATATATCAATAGTTGGATGTGATGCTATTGATATAAAAACTTTAGATATATTTACTTCTTCTGCTGATAAGGCAACATTAAAAAGTAAAGCTGCAAAAATAGGGAATAAATCTATTTTACTTACAGGAAGTGATAAGTGTGAGAAATTAGGATTATATAAGTTTGGAAATTGTGATGATTTTGACTTTGTTATAACTGATAATAACAACAACAATTTTATTAAAAAATTAAAAGAAAAAGAAGTAGAGGTAAAAATAAATAATTTATGAAAGAAAATATAGATAGAGAATATGTTCTTGTTCCAATAGGAGATCCTGCAGGAATAGGGCCAGAAATAAGCGTAAAAGCTTTAAAATACGATGAGGTAAATGATAAGGCAAAGGTTATTCTAATAGGAGATAAAAAAGTTATAGATAGAACTTTAGAAATTACTAAAACAAATCAAACTATAAATATTATAGATAAATTTGAAGATGGTATTTATGATAAGAATACAATAAATTTAATTGACTTAGATAACATGCCTGCAAACTATAAATATGGAGAGGTAAACGCTGATTGTGCCAGGGCTTCTTATGACTATATAGAAAAAGCTTATCAATTATGCGATCAAAATTATTCTAAAGTAATGGCTACTACGCCTATAAATAAAGAAAGTTTTAAGGCAGCTAAAATTCCATTTATAGGTCATACTGGAATATTGGAACATTTGAGTGAAAAAAAAGATCTGCTTACTATGTTTGAAGTAAGAAATTTAAGAGTTTTCTTTTATTCTAAACATATATCATTGAGAGAAGCTTGTGATCTTATAAGTAAAGAAGGAATAAAAGATTATGTATATAAATCTATAGATGCATTAAAAAGAATAGGAATAAAAGAACCTAACTTTGCAGTAGCAGGACTCAATCCACATTCAGGTGAACATGGACTATTTGGAAATGAAGAAGTTGATTTTATAATGCCAGCCGTTGAAGAGCTTAGAAATGAAGGTGTAGATGTAGAGGGGCCAATAGGTGCAGATTCTGTTTTTTATCAAGCTCTTTGTGGTAAATATGATGGAGTTTTGAGCTTATACCATGATCAAGGACATATAGCTACAAAAATGGTTGATTTCAATAGAACAATATCTATTACTCACAATCTTCCTTTTTTAAGAACATCAGTAGATCATGGAACCGCATTTGACATAGCTGGTAAAAATATAGCTGACGAAACTTCTATGGTTGAAGCGATAAAACTTGCTGGAAAATATGCACACTATTTTAAATCAGATATATGAATTAAAAGGAGATAATTTATGGAATTAGTATCTAGTCCACAAAGACTAATATTAGCCCTAGTTATAGGTATGTGTATTTTAGTATACATGGTGTTAAAGACTAAAATACACACATTCATAGCTATGATATTGACCTGTATAATCATTGGAGTTATAGGAGCAATACCATTTTCTAATATGACCGATAGTATTGCTAAAGGATTTGGTAATACTTTAGGTAATATTGGTATAATAATCGGCTTAGGGGTTATGATGGGAGCAGTATTTGAGGCTAGTGGTGCTGCAAAAACAATGGCGGGAACTTTTTTAAAGATATTTGGAAAAGGAAAAGAAGATATCTCTATGCTCCTCACAGGATTTTTAGTCTCTATACCTATATTTTGTGATGCAGGATTTGTAATACTTGCACCATTAGCAAAATCGTTATCAAAAGCAACCAAAAAATCAATTATTTTAATATCAGGTGCCTTAGCAGGAGGATTAGTTATAACTCATACCCTAGTTCCTCCAACACCAGGACCTGTCGGAGTAGCTGGTATATTTGGAATTAATTTAGGATCTTTTATACTATGGGGAATCGTTGTCTCAATACCTATGGCTATAGCTATGCTAATTTACTTTAGAAAAATTCAATATAAATTATACCAGCTCCCAGCAGATGAGGATTCAGAAGAGCAATGGGTAAGACCAAATGAAATCATAAAAACAGTAGAAGAAATAAGTGCCTACAATGACGAGAATTTACCTGGAGTTGTAATGTCTTTTGCACCAATAGTTATACCTATTATTTTAATATTATTAAATAATGTTTCGAATGTTATATTAAAAGATAACAATAGCCGTTTAATAGAGGTTATTAATTTTTTAGGAACACCAGTAATAGCTGTTCTAATAGGTACTTTAGTTGCTATATTTGGCTTAACTAAAAATATGGATAAGAACCAAACTCTTAATTTTATGGAAGAAGGAATAAAAGATGTAGGAACAATTCTTTTAGTTACAGGAGCAGGGGGCGCTTTAGGAGCTGTTATGAGTGACTCAGGCTTAGGAAATTATATAGCAAATATATTAGCTAATTTTAATATACCTCCAGTTATTCTTCCTATAATAATATCAACAATGATGAGATTTATACAAGGAAGTGGAACGGTTTCTATGATAACAGCTGCATCTATTACAGCACCGGTTCTTTCAGGTCTTGATGTAAATATGATTGCAGCAGCACTAGGATGTTGTGTAGGAGGAATATTCTTCGGATTCTATAATGATAGTTTCTTTAATGTGGTAACTAGAACTATAGGAATAAAAGAAGCTAAAGAGCAAATAAAAGTATGGTCAATACCTACAACTATAGCATGGGCTGTAGGAGTAGTTATGGTAATATTGATAGATTTATTTATTTAAAAGGAGGAAAAAATGAAAGTTGGAGTTATAGGATTAGGTATAATGGGAAAACCCATAGCTAGAAATTTATTAAAGGCAAATTGTAAAATTTATGTTAATGATATAAAAGAAGATGTATTAAAAGAATTAGAAAAAGAAGGGGCAGTAATATCTGATTATAAAACTATTGGTGAGAATTGTGAGCTTGTATTACTATCTTTGCCAAATGGAGATATAGTAAAAAGTACTGTTTTAGGAGAAAATGGGCTTATAAATTTCCTTAAAGAAAAAAGTGTTGTATGTGATACAAGTTCAATTACACCAATACAATCAAAAGAAATATATAAAAAACTTAAAGAAAAAAATATAGGATTCCTTGATGCACCAGTAAGTGGAGGAGAAGAAGGTGCTATAGCTGGAAGTTTAGCCATAATGGTAGGAGGAGATAAATCGGATTTTGATAAAGTAGCACCTGTATTCGATATAATAGGAAACTCTAAAATACTCGTTGGTGATTCAGGAAGTGGTTCAGCTACAAAGCTAATAAATCAAATAATAGTAAATCTTAATATAGCAACTATTTCAGAAGCATATATGCTTGGAGAAAAGTTAGGGGTTAACTTAGAAAAAGTTTATGAAGCAATAAAGGGCGGACTTGCAGGAAGTGCTGTTTTAGATCAAAAAACTCACAGAATATTAGAAAAGGATTTTGAACCAGGTGGAAAAATATCTATAAACTATAAGGATATAAATAATGTAATGTCAACAGCCCATGAAATTAATTGTCCTCTATTTCTAACAGCCAATCTTCAACAAATAATGGCATACCTAGTACAATCTGGAAATGAAAATTTAGATCATGCTGGAATTTATAAATATTTTGAAAACTTAACAGGAAGAGAGGAATAAAATGATAAAAAAAGAAGAAATTTTTAACAATTTACCAAATTTTAATTTTGATAAAGAAAAACTTCAAGAAGAACTTGATATAGAGATCAAAAAGAATAATAAAAAAATAATAGTATTAGATGATGATCCCACAGGAACTCAAACAACTCATGATTTAAAAATTTACACAAATCTAAGTCAAGAAAGCTTGGAAAATGGATTTGATGATGAAAATAATTGCTTCTTTATACTCACCAATTCAAGGTCGTTTACTAAAGAAAAAACTAAAGACTACCATCAAAAAATAGCAAAAAATATAGCTAAAGTTTCTAAAGAAAAAGATAAAGATTTTATATTAATTAGTAGATCTGATTCAACACTAAGAGGGCATTATCCAATAGAAACCAAAGTTTTAAAAGAAACTATAGAAAAAGAATCGGGAGAATCTTTTGATGGAGAAATTCTAATACCATTTTTCAAAGAAGGGAAAAGATATACTATAGATGATGAACATTATGTAGAAGAAGCTGGTTTTCTTAAAAAAGCACAAGATACAGAATTTGCTAAGGATAGGACCTTCTCATATAAGTCTAGTAATCTATATGAATATATAGAAGAAAAGACAGAAGGGGAATATAAAAAAGAAAATATAGTATCTATAAGTCTTGAAGAATTAAGAAATGCTGATTTAGAAAGCATAGAAAATAAATTACTAAAAGTTGAAAACTTCAACAAAGTATTTGTAAATGCTGAAGATTATTGGGATATAAAGGTATTTGTTCTAGCTTTATATAGAGTTCTAGATAGAAAAAGATTTATATTTAGGACAGCAGCAAGCTTTGTTAGAGAAGTTGCTGGAGTAAAGGAAAGAGGACTATTGACTCATGATGAGTTAATAGAAAACAATCAATACGGGGGAATTATTGCTATAGGTTCCCATACAGAGAAAACCACCAAACAACTTGAAAATATAAAAGAATTTAAAGATATCGAATTTATAGAATTTAATTCAGATCTTGCTGATAATGTAGAAAAATTTAATGAAGAAATAAATAATATAATAAAAAAAGAAAATGAACTTATAAAATCTGGAAAAAGTGTTGCTATTTATACAAAGAGAAAATATTTTAGTAAATACAATGATACAAGAGAAGATGAACTTATTAGATCTGTAAGAATATCAAAAGGCCTTGCTAAAATAGTAGGATCATTAGAAATAAATCCAAGTTTTGTAGTAGCTAAAGGAGGAATTACATCAAGTGATGTTGCAACAGATTCTTTAAATCTTAAATTTGCAAATGTAATTGGTCAAATACATCCAGGGGTACCTGTTTGGAGATCCCCAAAAGATTCAAAATATCCAAATATACCACTTGTGATTTTCCCTGGAAATGTTGGAGATGAGAACTCTCTAAAAGAATCTATTGAAAAATTAATGTAATAGACTTAATATTTTATTAATTTACTTATTATATTTTCTCTCTTTACAAATTTTTCAGTAGAGAGGGAGGAATAATTAGGAATACGATGTTTATAATAAGCATAGGTATTATAAAAAATAGGCATTTAAAATATAATAAAAATTAAATAGTGAGGTTCATTATGGAAGAAAGAAAAAAATATACTAAGTTTTTGCTAGTTTCTTTGATTATATGTGCCATATCAATTTTGGGAGCATATTTTATAAGAACTAATGGTAAGAGTATAGATGTTAAAGATTTTAGTATAATTGATGGAAATGGACACAAAATAGCTGCAACAATGTATAAACCCAAAACAGCTACTAAAGACTCACCAGCTCCAACAGTTGCAACACTTCATGGAAGCTTTAATGCAAGAGAATCAGAATCTTTTATGTGCCTAGAACTTGCTAAAAGGGGCTTTGTAGCGGTAACTGTAGATTGTGATGGGCATGGAGATTCAGACAATTATAAAGAAAATCCTATGGATGCTTTCTTTTTAGTAACAGCAGAGCCAGGAGAAAAATTTGAAGACATAACAACAGCTCCTACATCTGGAATGGCACCAGTTATTGATTATTTATATAATTTAGATTTTGTAAGAAAGGATCAAATTGGGGTTACTGGGCATTCATTAGGTGGTAAAACAGCGAATTCAGTTTATGCTTATTATAAAATTCAAGAGTTTATGGGAAATCCTCAAAAAATATCTGCTGTATTTTTAGTAGGGAACCAACAATTAAACATAGATGGTAAATGGCAAGAAAACTTATTATATTATTCAAGTGTAAATAAAGAACCTATAAAAATTCCATATAACGTACATTATGGTGTTAGTGCAGGTCAATATGATGAAAACAATTATACAACTGAAGCTGGAGGACCTTGGAATTTTTATAAATCTGATAATGCAAGAACCTTTATAAATGAGTTAGATGAATACAATTTGAGCAATGAACAAAATGTTGAAATTGGTAAATTCTATAAGGGGCATGTTAATGGTTCTCAAGAAGAATTCTTGAGGGTTATTTATCAACCTAAAGAAATACATATGTTAAATCCATATTCTTTATCATCAAATAGAAATGTTGTTGATTTCTTTCAAACAGCATTTGATGCTCCAAATTTTATTCCAGCTCAATCACAAACTATATTGTATGAGCAAATATTCAATGCAGTAGGAATAGTCGGATTTTTCCTTGCTATATACGCATTTTGTAGAATACTTTTAACAAGTAAGTATTTTAATGTACTATCAGTTCAATCTATATCTGAAGTTTATAGACCTACAAAACCTAATAGAACTTCTGGGAAGATTTATTACTGGAGTTTTATGGTAATAGGATCGGTAATTCCAATATTATGGATGATTCCGCTAGCTATGTGGATAGGTAGCCATGCAGGAGAGGGATTTGAGACTAGATCATTATTTGGTACTATAATTTGGCCACAAGGAAATCAGCTAGAACAATCATTTTGGGTTGCTACAGCAGGAATATGGACCTTCTTATTATTTGCTTTAAGATTTAATTTGTCAATAAAGCAACAAGGAGTAAAATTTTCTGACTATAAACAAAATATAGGTATTAAGAAATTAGGAAAGACTTTACTTTTAGCTATATTATCTGTAGGATTCGGATATTTTATAGTTTTCCTTGGATCATTTTTCTTTAAAGGATATTTTGGTCTTTTAAATTGGGTAATAAGATTTCCGAATAAAAACACACTTTTAGTAGCTATAAGATATATACCTATATTTATATTCTTTTATATTGCTAATGCTTTTACACAAAATATTGGTCGTATGTATAAAGAAAGAGCAGAATGGAAAAATATGTTGTTGATGTGCTTTATAAATATCTTGGGACTATTGCTACTTTGGATTTATCAATATTTTACATTCTCAATAAGAGGAAAAGTTCCTTTAAATAGTGCAAGGGTTATGCAAACATGGAGTTTCTTTATAGTACAAAGTATATGCACTATATTTGCTAGGAAGTTGTACCTAAAGACAGGAAAAATCTATCTTGGATCATTTATCAATGCGATAGTATTTACAATGATATCATGTTGTCATACAATGACCTTGAATGTTAATACATGGTGGTTTTAAAATATTATAATATCGTCTAACTCTTATGAGTTACTAAAAATAAAAGCAAGCGAAATTCAGCTTGCTTTTAAAATTTATCTAAATATTAATTTTTAAAAATCTTCTAGCTTATTAGTATGATTTGATATATTTTATCATCATTTAAAAGCTAGATACGGGCTATTTTATAAATAAAACAATACTTAGGTATTAAATTATGTATTGATTTAAAATCTATATTGTAGTTTTATTTACACTTCAAAGTCCTTGTATTCTCCAGTATCGACGAACAAGTCCTTGTTTTCCCTCACAATAAAACATAGACAATGATATTTGACCATAAGAAATCAGTGATATTCAATATATTATCAAGTAAAAACATCGATTCTCCTTTCGTTTTGTTTTATCCTTGCTGTATTTTTTACAACAACAATATTTTACCATGAGGTTTAAGTTAATAAAAAAATATTAAAATAATTGCAAATTTTATAGGAAATAATTTTGTAAATAGCGTTTTTTTACAAAATCTCGCAAGTTCAAAACCCCTAATTAAGTCTACTATCTTAGATATAGCCCCCAGGTTAAGGCATAGCTAATAATTTAATTTTTTAATTAGACTAGAAGACTTGTAGTGAAATTCTCTTGTAGATGATTTTAAAATTATTATCTTAGTTTTTTATTATATTTTTTATTGGCTGGGTATTAGT
This sequence comes from Anaerococcus sp. AGMB09787, assembly GCF_022808955.1. Taxonomy (GTDB): domain Bacteria; phylum Bacillota; class Clostridia; order Tissierellales; family Peptoniphilaceae; genus Anaerococcus. Next base: position 19,197 of record NZ_JAKZEY010000034.1, on the reverse strand, counting down.
CGATAAGGTCGACTTTTTGCATAGGTAGTGGTCTATTAGGAGGATATTTTTATTGATGCTTTTGCGAGGGAATGTGTTATAAAATTCTTATAAGAATACAAAAATGTAGTGATTTAACGTATATAAGTAATTCTCCATGTAAATTTTATATTAAGAACTTGCAAATGGTTTTTATATAGTATATAATATACCTAATTAGGAGGTTAAAAATACATGAAAATCAATAATTATAAGATACTGTCGGCTTTATTAGCTATCTCTATGCTTGCAACTCCAACAGCTAGTGCATTTGCGAGCACTAAAGACGATAATAATCCGAAAAGTACTGCTGATTCAGACAGCTTAAACATCTCTAAAAAAATAGATTTAGATGAGCTTGCTGAAACCAATAAAAACGAAAAGATAAGAGTAGTAGTAGAAGTTAAAGATGAATCAATTCTAGAGCAAGTCCAAAAAGAGGGCAAAAATGTAAAAGACCTAAGTGCAAGTGACTTAGAAAGTCGTAAGAAAGATCTAGAAGTAAAGCAAAATGAAGTTAAAGATGAAATCGATAAAAAAAATATTGAGATGACAGACTCCAAAGAAGGTAGTGAGGATGCAGGAGAGTCTTTTACAACTGTATTAAACGGTTTCTCTACATATATAAAGGCCAAGGACCTAGAGAAGGTAAAGAAAATCAAAAATGTAAAAGAAGTTTATCCAGTAAACGAATTTAATGCACCTCCTAGTGTACCAATGATGACTTCATCAAATGATATGATCGGCTCACCAACAGCTTGGGAAGTTGGATATAAGGGTGAAGGTATGGTTGTAGCTGTAATTGATTCTGGTTATGATGTAAATCATAAGGATTTCAAAATTACAGACCCATCAAAGGCAAAACTAAATGAAGAAAAGGTTGATGCAATTATAAGAGAACACAATCTTCCTGGAAGATATTATAATGAAAAATTCCCTTATGCTTACAACTATTATGATAGAACACATAATATAAAATCATCTGTATCAAACCACGGTCAACACGTTGCTGGAACCATAGCAGCTAACGGTGATCCAGAAAATGGAGGAATAAGGGGAGTTGCTCCTGAAGCCCAAATATTGGGTATGAAGGTATTCTCTGATGACCCTTTATATGCCACAACTTTTTCTGATATCTATGCCAAGGCGATAGATGATGCTATATCACTTGGAGCTGATGCAATAAATATGTCCCTAGGAGCTCCAGCAGGATCCTATGTTTATGGTGGCGTAGAAGAAGTGGCAATCAAAAAAGCTCAAGATGCTGGTATACTAGTTTCTATTGCTGCTGGTAATGAGCATAATACAATGACAGGTGCTGCAAACTTTGCAAATTATTTGGCTCACTCATATGCTCTTCCGCTTGAGAGTACAAAGGATACAGGAGTTTTAGGCTCTCCTTCACTTTATGATGACACTTTGTCAGTAGCATCTGCAAATAATACTAATGTTCATTATTATGCCCTCAAATACACTTTAAATGGTGAAGATAAGCAAAGCTCTTTAAACTACGCTGATGGATCACCTAAACCATGGGAGCAAGGTCTAAGTACTGTCAGTGGGGCAGATATAGCATATATAGATTCAAATAATAAGGGTGAAGGATCAAGTGCACCTGGAGATAAGGCTTCATTTGATAATCATCCAGAAGTAGCTGGAAAAGTTGTATTTGTAGAAAGAGGAAATACTTTTGCAGACACTATAGTAAATGCACAAAATGCTGGTGCGAAAGCCGTAGTAATATATAATAACGAAAGAGCAGACTCAGAAGTTCTAATCAATATGGCTGGTGGAGAATTAGCTAAAATTCCATTTGCTATAGTTGGTAGAAACGCTGGTCTAGAAGTTGTAAATAATTTGGATAAGGTGAGTATATCTTTCCCTGAGGAAATGTTAGAGTTTGAAGATGCTACAGGTGGACAAATTTCATCATTCTCATCTTGGGGTACAACGCCAAACTTACAAATAAAACCTGAGATAACTGCTCCAGGTGGAAATATCTATTCGACTGACAATGATGACGGATATGTAAATATGTCTGGTACATCAATGGCTACACCACATATGGCAGGTGCAACAGCCCTTGTATATCAAAGAATTCGAAACGATAAAAATGTATTTGGTGATGTAAAAGGAGCAGATATATCAAATCTAGCAAAAGCTTTGATGATGAATACTGCAAAACCTATGATAAATCCTAATGGTAACCTATATCTTGTTAGACAACAAGGTAGTGGAATGATGAACCTTGAGGATGCCCTAAAGACTGAAGTATATATCTTAAATAAGAAAGATAATACTCCAAAAGTAGAACTAGGTTCTTTCACTGATGATGAAGTTACTATGGAATTTACTATCCATAATAAGTCAACCAAGGCTAAATCTTACTCTATAAGTGGAGATGCACTAACAGATGCAGTAGCAAGTGATGAAGAAGGAAATAGCTATCTAATCGAAGAATCATTGCCACTTGAAGAAGCCAAATTCGATAGTCCTAGGAGAGTAGTAGTTCCTGCTAATTCAAGTAAGACTGTAAAAGTTACACTGGATATATCAAAATCTATAAAACTGGAAGACCTTAAAGAAGAATCATTTGTAGAGGGATTTGTAAACTTCAAATCACTAGATGGTGATAGTGACCTATCATTGCCATTCTTAGGCTATTATGGTGATTTTGAAGCTGGTCATGTTCTAGATGAGCCTGCTACAAATTTATTAGATGATGATAAGACAAATGATCCTATATTCACACAAACAGGATTAGTTACTTTTGACTTCCTTGGTAACACATACGATCCATTAACATATAATCCAGTATATATTAACTCTAATAACTTAGGTATGTATGAAAACTTCGTATTTAGAACAAGTGTCTTGAGGAACTATGACCATATAGACTTTACTATAGAAGATAAAAATGGAAATGTACTTAGAAATCTAGGTAGAAGTGAAGATGGTAGAAAAATTAATAGAATGGATCAAGGTGCATCACCTATTACCATGTTTGATGAAAGTATCTGGGATGGAAAAGTTGATGGCAAACCTATAGAAAATGGAAAGAGTGTATACTATACAGTTAAGGCTTACTTTAAGAAAAATTCCGATCCTCAAGTAATACGTTTTGAAGTGAAATCTGATACTAAAGAAGCTGAAATAGTTGAAGAAGCAACTTACAATCCAGAAAATAATACTGTAAGATTTAGAGCAAAAGATGACTTGAGTGGTATCTATGAAATCTTTATATCTTCTGCAGATAAATATGATGAAATATTGGCTGGTAATTTTTCTATTCCTTATATAGATATATATGGCGAAGATCAATTATCAAAAGTAAGGGTAGATGGAGATAGGTTTGATGGAGTATACGAGATCAATTTAGGCGAGAAATTCAAATATGATAGCAAATTAAAGATTGGCGTATATGATAAAGCTATAAATGTAAAACAAATTGAAGTAGAAAAACAAGCCTTGGAAAAAATCCTTGCACCTACAGTAGATGGTGGAAAAATCTTAAAAGATACAAATATAACAGGAAATGCTAATAGAGCAGATGCAGATGTTGTGCTAGAAAAAGAAGTAGATGGAAAGAGAGAAGAAATAGCTAGAGTAAAATCTAATGCTGATGGTAATTTCACATTTGAAATAAAAGACTTAACCTTAGCAGATGGAGATATCCTCTACCTCTACACTATAAAAGACGAAGTTAAATCATCAGAATCTAAATTTGTAGTAGGAGAAGCTCAACCAGCTCCAGAAGAACCTGCTAAAGAAGAAATTGTTGAACCTTCAGTGGATGGTGGTTATATCTTTAAAGATACAGACATAACAGGAGATGCATATAGAAAAGCTGCAGATGTTGTATTAGAAAAAGAAGTAGATGGCAATAGAGAAGAACTTGCTAGAGTAAAATCTAATGATAATGGAAAGTTCACCTTTGCAATAAAAGACCTAACCTTAGAAGATGGCGATATCCTATACCTATACTCTATAAAAGATGGTGTCAAATCACCAGAATCTAAATTTGAAGTAGGTAATGACCCTAATATAATGGGCTTTGGAGATCTTCAAATTGTTCTACAAAAACCTGACTTATTAGTTGGATATTCAACCAATAAGATAGAATTCAAAGGTACAGTTTATGGTTGGGATAATATTGATGAAATAAAATATGGTAATACAAACATCGACTTTGAAGTGAAAGAACATGAGCATGTTATCAATCCTCTAAAGGGCGAAGAAATGTACTATGGTAAAGTATATACTTTCGACCAAATTATAAATCTAGAAGATGGTTTCTATGATACACCTATAATGGTAATAGATAAGAAAAATGATAGGGAAAAAGGAATTTCAAGAAGGTTCTGGGTAGATGCCACAGCACCAGAGTTTTCAATTAATACCCCTGATAATATGGCTACAATTAGGAATGACTATGGTAGAGATATTACAGTCATAACTCCTGGGGATACTGTAAAGCTTGAATTAAACTTTAGCGATAATAATCCTATCGTTGACATAACAAAAGATGGATATAAGTTACAGTCATATGACATATCATCCTATACTGGTTATGACGAGAAAGGTACTCAAGGATCTATAAATGATATAATTACTCTATCCGAAGGTTCAAAAGAAATTACTAAAACATATACTGTAACAGATTTAGCTGGAAATAAATCAAGTATAAAGGTTAAAGTTGTAAGAGGAGACCTTCCTCTAGGCGGAAATGAAGAAGCTGAAGTAAGTGAAGCTCCAAGAATCATTGCCTATGATAAGTATGTCTTCGTAAATGAAAAAGTAGACTTACTAGATGGAGTAAAAGCATACACCAAGGATAATAAAGAAATTTCCGATAGAGTAAAAGCTGATCCAGAAAGCATAGACACATCTAGGCCAGGAACTCATACAATTAAATATTCAGTAATAGATGACGAAAATAAATCTGCCAAAAAAGAAGTTAAGGTATTTGTTGTTGATAGAGAGAATAATACGTTAAACTTTACAGAGCTAAACGAGAACCTTAATAAAGCACAAGAAGACGAATATAGCGAAGAAAATTTAACTACAAAATCCTATAAGAATCTAAAGAAGGCTATAGAAGCTGCTAAATATCTTTTGAAAATGGATTCTAAGGGCTTAAGCCAAGGTGATATAGACGATGTTAATGAAGAACTAGAAAAAGCCATAGAGAATGCAGTAAGTGTTGAAAAATTAAAAGATGATCTAGCTTTTGCTAAAGATATAATAGAATACAATTCTGATGGCTACAAGAAAGAGAGCATAGATAAACTAAAAGAAGCTATATCTAAGGCAGAAAAACTTCTTGAAGAAGGTGATGCTACTCAAGATATGATAGATCAAGCTGATGATGCTTTGAATAAGGCTATTGATACACTTGAACAATTTGATAAGGAAAGTCACGAGAAACTAGCAGATAAGCAAGAGCTTGAGAAAATAATAGCTGACTATGAAGAAAAACTAGCTAATGGTTATTTTGATGGCTACACTGACGAATCTGTTGAAAACTTGAAAGATAAGATTAACAAGGCAAAAGAAGCTTTGAACAATCCTAATCTAAGTCAAAAAGAAAGTCAAGATCTAATCCAAGAATTATTTGAAGCTTTTGTAGACCTAGAAAAAGCTAAAGAAGAAGTTGAAGTTATAGTTGATAAAACTAAACTAGAAGAACTTTACAAGCAACTAAGTACTCTAGACCTAGAAGGATATAGTGAGGATAGTGCTAATAAGCTTAAAGAAAAACTTGAAGCAGCAAAAGCTATTCTTGAAAACGAGGATGCAAGCCAAGAAGATGTAGACAAAGCATTTGAAGAACTAAGAGAAGCTTACTATACACTTGAAAAAGTGGAAGAAAAAGTAGATAATACAAACCTATTAAACGTATATAATAATATAGTTGAGGATATCAATTCAGGTAAGTTAAACTTAGATGACTATACAGAAGAGAGCGTAGAAGAATTTAACAAGGCATTAGAAGAAGCTGACAAAGCTTTAGATAGTGAAGATATAAGCCAAGAAGAAATAGATCAAATATTATCTAAGCTAATTGAAGCTAAGACTAACCTAGAAGAAAAAGAAGTTATTGTAGTTGATAAGACTATCTTGGAAGAAGTATATGGACAACTAATAAATAAGGATCTTGAAGGTTACTCTGAAGAGCTTGTAAATGAATTTAAGAATGCCCTAGCTAAGGCTAAGGAAGTCATAGATAATAATGAAGTAAGCCAAGAAGAAGTAGATGAGGCTGTTGAGGCATTACTTGTAGCAAATGATAAGGTAAATGCAGCAGAAAGAAAAGAAAATACAATAACTGTAAATAAACAAACCTTAAAAATAGCAATTGATTTTGCAAGTAAATTCTTGGAAGATGATTCATACACTGAAGAATCTTTAGAAGCACTAAAAGCAAGTATATCTGAGGGTAAAGCACTTTTGGAAAAAGAAGATGCAAGCCAAGAAGAAGTAGACAAAGTAGTTGATAAAATAAGAGCTAGCGTTGATAATTTAGTGAAAAAACCTGTTTTAGACAAGACTCTTCTTCAAGATATACTAAAAAAAGCTAAAGAGGAACTAAAGAATCTAGACGATACTCAAAAAGAAGCTTTAGAAAAACTTATCAAAGAAGCTGAAGATTTACTTGCTAATGAAAAAACAAGTCAAGACCAAATAAATAAAAGCTTTGAAAATATCCGTAATGCCTTAGATAAAAATGAAAAAGAGAAAGCTATAACAAAATTAAAAGATTTAATAAATGAAGCTAATAAAACTATAGCTGAAAATCAAGAATCTCAAGAGGATATAGAAAATCTAGAAGCTAAAATTAAAAAAGCTGTTGATATCTTAACAAATAATGATGCTAATCTTGATCAAATTAGTAAGGCTAGTGAAGATTTAGAAGAAGCCTTAGAAGACTTTGTAAGCAAATTAAAGGATAGTAAAAAAGATCCATCAGAAGTAAAACCAGAGCAACCATCAGACTCTGATAAGGAAGAACCTAAACCAGTGGACCAACAAAAACCTGGCAAAGATGATGAAGATTCTAAACAATTAAATGAAAAATTAGAAGAGCTTAAAAAGTCTATTTATGAAAATAAGGTTGCTGCAGCTGCAGCTAGATATCTACTTGAAAATACACCTCAAACAGTTGAATCAATCAAAGGAGATTTAGAAAAACTATTAAAAGAATCTGAAGAGCTAATAGAAAAAGCTGAAAAAATTCTAAAAGCCTACGGCATTAGTTCAGATAATTAAATCTTCTAAGATAAGTAGAAATTGCAAAATAGTGGCAATAATAAATAAAACTATTAATAATGGATAATAAAAGATAAAAATTATTGATAGATTAAATTCCCATCCTATAATCATATATAAGTGTATAATTAATCATTAAACACTATAAACTTATATAGCCACTAATTTTCAGACAAAAATTGACCGTCCCTAGTTAAAGGGGCGGTTTTTTGTAGAAAAAAGCTAGCTTATAAGAAAGTTAAACCCAGCTCTCGCCGGGCTTGTTTTTCTTAGCCTTGGAGGCCGTCTGCTTGTCTTTGCATATTTTCTATTACTACATCGTGGATATCGCCTAGGCTTGCTGCGTATTCTAAGACTTCCCATGGTTTGTTTGAGTGGAAGTGGATCTTGATTAGTTCCTCATCTCCTACAGCAAGGAGGCTATCTCCTTCTAGGTTTTCTGTAATGTAGTCGAAGATTTCGTCTTCGTCTAGATCTTCACCTGCTATTAGCATTTGGCAGTCGAATTTGAATTCTATTGTTTCACTCATATCTATCTCCTTAGTTTTTTAACTTAGTTTTTAATTCATTTTCCAAAGATTGGATTTCGGCTTGGGCCAAGTCTCTCTTGTTCTTACCTTCGATTTGGATATTCCTAACCTCTTCGATTGTTTCGATTAGAGCCTGGTTGGTATGCCTTATCGTATCTAGGTCTATAATACCCCTCTCGGTAGCTTTTGCAGTTTCTACAGTGTTTTGCCTTAGGGTATCTGCGTTTTTCCTTAGGAGGTCATTGGTAAGGTCTGTTACTCTTTTTTGGGTTTCTAGTGCTTTGTTGGTATGGTTCATACCTAGGGCTAGTACCATTTGGTTTTTCCATAGGGGGATGGTGTTTACTAGGGTTGTTTGAATTTTCTCAGCCATAATTGAGTTTGAAGATTGGACCATCCTAATTTGTGGGGCCATTTGGATGGATACCATCCTAGTTAGGTCTAGGTCGTGGAGCTTCTTTTCAAAGCGATTGGCTTGGTTTTTAAGGTCATTTATTTTTTGAGCATCCAGAGGAAGATTTGATTCCATTGCCTTTTTTTCAAGTGCTGGTAGGTCTTCTTGGTAAGTACGCTTTAGCTTCCTATTGCCTGCCTCTATATACATAGAGATTTCTTTGTAGTATTCTTCATTTAGGTCATACATTTGATCAAGCATAGAAATGTCTTTCATTAGGGTTATTTGGTGGCCTTCTAGGATTTTTGTAATTTCATCTATGTTTTTCTCAGCACTTTGGTACTTATTCTTTATGGAGTCAAGTTTATTGGTAGTTTTCTTAAAGAAGCCAAAGGGACCTGATGACTCTTCTTCGTCCATATACTTAATTGATCCTATCAATTGGTCAAGGAGCCCGCCTATTTCACCAAGGTCCTTATTTCTTACAGAATCTAGGGTTTTTTCTGAGAATTTTGAGATTTTCTTTTGGGCACCTGATCCATATTGGAGAATAATATTGGTATCTTCTATGTCAATTTTTTGAGAAAATTCATCTATCATTTTCTCTTCGTCTTCTGAAAATTTAACATTATTCTCTATTAGTTCTATCGACTTTTCTTCTCCAATCTTATCTAGGTTTTTATCGTCTTGGTTTGATCCATCTAGGGTTAATTTGATATCACTCATCTGTGTTCCTCCAATCATCTCCTAAGTAGCCTTCTTGGTTTAAAAGAAGACTTATTGTATCAATTTCTGTCTTAACATCCATGGTCCTATCCTCCAAAAGATCGCTCTTTATGTTGGAGAAGGCTTCGCCTATATCTTTGATTGACTTATTAATATCTTCCTTGGACTTAGAAAAGGCATCATCATCAAGACTAAGCATCTCAAAATCCTTGTAGGAATCGACAAGCTTGATAGATGTTGGAAGATAGTAGGTAGAAAATTTGCCAAGCCCATAGGCCTTGTCCGGATACTTATCAATAATCTTCAAAATATCTGAAGCATTGTCCACAAGCTTTGCAATATTTTCCTTAAATTCTGCATTTTTTATATCTTTTTTTAGTGAAGCTAACTTGTCCAGACTACTTAGAGATTCTTCAATAATTTCCATGGCCCTTTGGGCATTTATATCCTCTGCTGTAAGCTCAACTTCTTCCTCTTCGTGATTAGCTAGGGTCTTCTTTTGGTAGGATGGAAGCTCACTTAGCTTTTGCTTATAGATCTTAAAAGTTGGTATGTCTAGGATAAAAAACTTGCCATCCTCTACTATCCTAGCTTGTTTAAAGTAGCCATTTTTCATCATATGGACTAGGTCGCTTATAGTTTCCTTTTCGCTTTGGTTGACTCCACTAGCGAGGTCCCTAATTGGAATCATTGTATTTGTCCCTAGCTCCCTCAAAAATCTAACATAGTTATTAGAAAGCTTCTTTAGGTAGGCTCCCCTCTTCCAAAGAATAGTAGGGACTATAAGGGTTCCTAGTATAGACAATACAAAAAATAATATATAAACTAGGTTCCAATAATCAAAGAATTCAAAAAAGAAGATAAAAGACAGGCTTCCTCCTATGATGTAACCAAAGATGGCAAATACTGTATAGAGTATGCCCTTTTCCTTCTCGGGTGGCTTTTGGGCGCAGACCTTGGGATTGCGGGTTTGGGGGAGGTCCTTGAACTTAAGCGACTCATCAATCTTACTTATTGTACTATTGACTGAAGATTTGATTTTATCTCCAATTTTGTCAAAGGGAATGGATTTAGCTTTTGTATTCAATTCTTGGTAAAGGTCTCTAAGGGACCTAGTTAATTTATCTTTATCTGACATAATTTCTTCCTTTTCTTAATTATATCATACCCGACTTAAAATATGTTAATTATTTATATCAATAATTTTATCAAACTTATCTTTTTTCTTAAGGATTTGTTCCCTATTACCAAAGATTGTATAGTTTTCTGCTTCCAAGGCCTTCCTGAAGTATGGAGCTAAGGCTCTGATATCCTTAAGGCTTGTAGCCTTAACTTCTCCTAGGATTTCTGTTGTGCCCTTATAGGACTTATCCTTGTAGGCTATGAAGTCCACTTCGCCCTTTTGCTTAGGGGAGATAGGTCTTAGGAAGCTTCCCATGGTTGAGATTTGTTGGTTTTCAAAATCCCTTTGGTCGATTTCAAGCTCTTCTGTTATATTTGCTATTTTCTTGAAGTTCTCGAGGGTTAGGTCAATATTAGGGTCCCTATAAGAATAGGCTTGGAGGATGAGGGTCCTAGTTATTGACATGCCAGCTCCGTAGGCGCCACCCTTTGCTCTTATTAGCTCATAGAGGTAAGGGTTGGATACTATAGATGATGCGATGGCAAGGCTACCTGTAAATTCTCTGAGGTCATCTCTAAGGAGGGTAGTTTGTGAGCAGTAATTTACAGGGGCATCTGTCAAGACTGCTTCCTTGATAGCCCTTGGTTCATAGGCTATTTCTACCTTAGACCTTATATCTCCTAGCTTATCTAGGTTTTCGCTTAGCTTATCTTTGGCAAAGTCTAGGTCATCTCCACTAGCTGTGATATTTATACTTACCTTCTTGGTAAAGATATTAGCATAGACTTCTTCTAACCTTGACCTAAAGCCTTCGAAGTCAGCCTCTATATCCTTTAGGACCTTCTTTACAAAGAGGTAGTAGGAGATACCAGATACTTCTTCCTTGATATAGTTTAGCCTATCTATGTGGGACTTGGCCCTATTTATGGCAAGGACATGGCCTTGGTCATACATACCTGATTCAAAGATAGACTTAGCCATCCTGAGTAATTCTGCTATTCTTTCCTTGTTGGTAAAGATAGAGTTGGCTGCAAAGTCCTTCACAAGTCCCATAGCCTTATCAAAATCTTCCCTGCTTGTAGTAAAGGATACCTTGAAGTCCCTCTCAAACTTATCTTTATCAAGCTTCAAAATATTTATATTAAAGTTTAGGGAGGCAAGGTATTGCCAGAGGATATCGTCTATATCCTTGTAGGAAATATTTTCTGTATCTATAGCTCCAAGAAGCTCACTTAGGATAGCCAGATATCTCAAATCGTCTAGGTCGAGGTGGTCTACATTAAAGTAGGCACTCACATAGATAAGACCAGAAGTAGGGAGGTTATGGAGGACGAATTCGAAGTCATCTCCTATAACCTTTCTTGGTATAGGGGTAGTTGTAGTAGGGACATCCTTGATATCAAGTCTTGGAATGGTCGCCTTTTCTTCTTCTGTATTGACCCTATTTTGGTAAGCATCTAGCTTATCGAGGTCACTCTTTATAGTTTCAAGGTCTTCTTGGCTCATATTTTCATTGGCAAGCTCTAGCCTCTCATTAAAAGCAGCCACTTCCCTTGGTAGGATCTCTTCACTAGGCCTAGCTACATGGACAAGCTTGGTCTTATTGTCTAGGAAGTGTTCTTTGACAAAGTCCTCGTAATAGCTTGTTCCTATCAAGCCCCTCAACTCATCTAGGACATCCACTATCCTAAAGACATCGAGGAGGTCGCCATCAAAGTTCATCATAAAGAAGTAATTTAGTCCCCTAGATGTAGAATTGAGGCTCTCCCTTTGAGAAAAATCAAAGGTCTTGAAGGCTGACTTGAGGCTTTGCTCAGAGATCTTCTCGCTGGCATCCCTTAGGCCATCTTCTATAATATTTACAAAGTCATCTACCTTGCTAGCAGAAGTCCTTTGGGCTTGGATAATTATGGAAGATCTTACTCCATAGCCTACCCTACCATAGAAATACTCAGGATTTAACTTCTCAACAACCTCTCCTCTAATCTTAGAAGAATCCATATTAAAGAGGGTATTAGTCAGGATATTGAGGGTTAGATAATCCTTGATATCTAGGGCGCTAGTAGCTAGGAAGGCATAGGTCAAATAATCACTATCTTCTTGGACTTTAGATACTGGATAGGCTCCCTCAACTACATCCTCATAATAATTTTCTTTAACATCAATAGAAAAATCTAAGTCCTTGTAGTCATACTTGCTCAAATATTCCTCATCAATAAAGTCTAGGAAATAATCAATATCCAAATTACCATACAAATATATTACGGCGTTGGATGGGTGGTAGTGGTTCTTATAAAAATCTATAAACTCTTCATAAGTTAGATCTGGTATATCCTTAGGATCTCCACCTGATATATACTCATAAGGACTATCCTTAAACAAAAGAGCATTAATATCGTTGGCAATCTTACTTTCACTATTAGTGAGGGCTCCTTGCATCTCATTGTAGACAACCCCACTTATGCCAGAAATCTTATCCCCCTCGAGATTGTAGTGCCATCCCTCTTGGTCCAAGATTTCCTTCTTTTCAACTACACAAGGATTAAAAACTGCATCTAAATAAACATCGACTAGGTTTCTAAAATCCTTATCATTCTCACTAGATACAGGGAAAACTGTCTTGTCAGGATAGGTCATGGCATTGAGGAAGGTCTGTAGGGAAGAAGAAGCCATATCCATAAAGGGATCCTTGGTCCTAAACTTCTTAGATCCATTGAGGACACTATGTTCCATAATGTGGGCCTTGCCCTTAGAATCATTAGGTGGTGTCCTAAAACCTATACCAAAAGTCTTATTATCATCATCTGCCTTTACATAAACAAGCTTAGCCTTAGTCTTCTCATGCTCATACAAATAAGCTTCAAGGCTCAATTTATCAAAATTTTCTTTATTAAGTAATTTATAAGTCATAATTCCTCCGTGTTTCTACTACTATACTACTAAAATACAAAGCTAATAGCTAATAAAAATACACACAATAGGTGGAGAAGGGTAGTTAATATTTCTCATGCACCTAGGACTTGTAGGGTTCTATGTCTTCTTTCATAATGGTAGATATCTTCCCCCTTACATATTTCTTGGCCTTGAGGGGGTTCAAGTCTTGCTCTTTTTTGACCTGGTCTATATCGGCATACTCTAGGAGGTAGTTGCCATTATCATTTTCCCTCTTATAAATCTTGGCATAGTAGTCTGCCTTATCGTAGGGGACCTTAGTTTCCGTGGCAAGCTTAGTAATTCCTTGTTCGTACATACCATAAACTATATTATCCATATATCGACCCATATCGACATCCTTATACTTACTAGGATCAGCCAAGATCTCATTTGTAACTTGCCTGTAAAGGTCGATTTTCTTTGGGTTGGACTTGCTCGCCTTCTCCAAACTCTCCCTCAGCTCGATAAATTCCTTGGACTTCTCCCTTTCATCCCTCGGTAGGTCTAGGCCCTTTTTGCTAGCTATATTCATAAGCCTATTGAGGTAGGAGGAGTCAATCTCATCTACCCCTACTGTAAGGGTTTCATAGCCTATATCAAGGAGCTTATCATCTTCAACTTCCTTATCGCCCAACTCTTCTCTAATCTCCTCGATAATATTGACATACTTGCCATTGTATTCTTCTAGGGCCTTGTAGGAGAGGTCATATTTCTTAAAAAATTCTTCTTCATCATACTCCCCATAGACCCTGATATTGGCGAGGGCCTTATCTAGTCCCTGAAAGGCCTTGGCGAAGGCCATTTTTTCATCTAGGGTCTTTAGCTTATCCACATCAGAAGGGCTTCCTACACATTCATTAAAGCTTGCGAGGGCATTTTCAAAGATGGCTAGGCTCTCATCAAAGCTAGGCGCCTTGATGTAGTCCTCTCCACCGTTAGAGTAGAGGGAGAAGGCCTCTTCAACCCTTTGCTCATAGATTTCTGGAGTTTGGAAGGTTACGATTTGCCCGTAGGTCTTGTAGGAATTATAGATTCTATTAGTCCTAGAGAAGGCTTGGATTAGGTTTTGAGGGGTCATTGGGGCCCTATCTATAAACAAGAGGGCAGTAGTAGGGGAGTCAAAGCCCGTAAGGAGCCTATCGACTACTATAACTAGGTCAACTTGCTCAGACCTTGTTCCATAGAGGGACTTCTTCCTAGCAAGCCTCTCATTGAGGTTAGAATTGTAGGCCTTGACCTCATCAAGACTAAAGTTTGTTCCAAAACTTTCATTATAATCTGCCAGAGCCTTCTTCATTTTTTCCTTGTTAAGGCCAGTTTCTTCCTGGTTTTGGGCTATGGAATAGGTAATAGCGACCTTAGGGAAATCTGGCATAAGCTTTCTGACCTTATCGGATATCTTTATATCAAGCCTACCTTCCTTCAAGTCACAAAATAGCTCATAATACCTCTGAGCCTTTTCTATAGATGATGTAGTGAGGATAGCAGAGAAGGTCTTGCCTGGACCCCTATCAAGGCCAAACTTTAGCCTAGACTTGTTGACTATAGTGTCAATCACCTCTACCATATGGGCATCCTTCTCATAATACTTCCTATCGATAAGACTCTCCAAATAAGCCCTGTCAGAATTATTAAAGTCTATATCAGGATCCTTAGTCTTTATAATATCGTAGAAATCATCCTCGCTAATAGTAGACTTATACTCAAGTTGAAAACCAAGGACTGCCTTATCTTCGATGGCGTGCCTTACAGTATACTGGTGGAGGCAGTCGCCATACTGCTCCTTTGTGGTACGGGCGAGATTACCGTAAGCCTTCTTTTGATTTTCTGCAAAAATTGGTGTCCCAGTAAAACCAAACCATCGTGGCCTATTAAAAAACCTATTTATCTCAAGCTGCTTCTCGCTAGATACTGCCCTGTGGCACTCATCAACTACAAAAACCAAAGAAAGCTCCCTTAGCTTCCTACAAGTCTTGCTATCCTTCTTTCCCTCATACCTCTTGATAAGGTAATTTAACTTTTGAATAGTAGTAACAATTACAGACTTCCTATCATCAATCAGCCTACTAACAAGCCCCCTCACATTGTCCGTTTCATCTATATCTACAAAATCTCCCTTGGCATAGGAAGTAAAGGCTCCACTTGTTTGATTGTCAAGGTCGACCCTGTCCACTATAAAAACAGACTTGTCCACCATAGGGACTTCGAGGAGATTATTGGCAACCTTGTAGGAAGTGAGGGTCTTGCCAGAACCAGTAGTATGCCATACATAGCCACCAGAGCCAGCCTTGAAGGCATCCATCACAGCTCGGATAGCGTGGATTTGGTAGGGCCTTAGGATAATCAAAGACTCATTATCATAGTCCAAAACCGTATACTTAGACACTAACCTGTGGGCAGCAGGGATAGTAAGTACAGACCTCGCAAAGGACGAGAGGTCTTCGATAGGATTATTCTCCTCATCAACCCAACGGGATAAGAACTTGGCATTGAGCCTATCATGGCTTGCTGGGGCGATATACCTGGTATTGGCACCATTAGATACCACAAACATCTGACAGGCAGAATAAATCCCCCTAAACTTACCCTCCCTAACATATTCCCTAATCTGATTAAAGGACTCCATATAGCCCACAGCCCTTGACTTTAACTCGATATGGATTAGGGGCAGACCATTAATAAGGAGGCTTACATCAAACCTAGAATCACTATCCATGGGCCTAATCCTTGGAGCCTGATACTGGTTAATAATCTGATACACAGACGTACCTCCTGCTATATCCCTATTATCTAGGATTAGGAGCATGACCCTTCCCAAGGACTGATCTTCCCTTTGGACGCTGACCTTAACCTTGCCATTTTCCCCACGGAGGGCCTTGGCAGCCTCAAAAAAGGACGGAAAGCTTAGTTGGTTTTTGACCTGGGCAAACTCCTTGTCCGTTAGCCTATTCTCCTTGAGGATAGCCTTGTTATTCTTCTCGATAATATCCCTCAGATTATCCCAAAGCTTCTCCTCGGTATTTAGCTCTGGGTGGTAGGTCCAATGGCCAGATTGGACAAGGAAATCTATCAAATTTTCCTCTAAAAATCTCTCCTGACTTATATCTACAATAGCCATACAAACTCCTTAAACAAACATCTTCTGTAAGAGGGCCTTCTTCATGCCCTTTAAGTCCTCCAAATACTTCTCCTCGCCCTCGATTAACCCATCAAGCTTCTTGAAAAAATCCCCGATCTTTTTTTGCTCTGGGAGGGAGGGGAGGGAGACTGTAATTTCAAGTAATTTTTTCCTAGATATGTTATACCTAGATATTCCTTGTGCTAATACTTTTATCTGTTTTCTAGTTGCATCACTTCTTAACTCATAAGCGATAAAGTGATTGTCTAATTCTCTATTCGGTCTTAATCCAAAACAGAAACTATTTAAGTAAATATTATCAATATTGAAATTCCGTACCGAAGACATACCTACCTCTTCGGGAGTTTCTGAAGATGAGTTGAAAAGAATGTCTCCGTTTTTCACAGTATTTTGATTCTTATCAATTTTTACTTGTCCTAATTTATTTTTATCTGAAATGGGATTATATAAGACATTAGAAAATTCTATAAATTTTCCATCTCCTACACCAAAATCGTCTTTATTTTTACCAGATAATCCACTATATGTTTCTCCAATTTGTCCTAATTTAATTTTTTCCCACTCCCCATCAAAACCAGGGAATCTTATTTGGGGGATTTTTTCTCCCTCCCTAGGGAAGATTTTTTGGAGGAGGGACTTCTTTAAATTTTTATAAGAGTCGACAAGCTCTGCCTGCTCCTCAATCAAAGCATCCACCTTCTCAAACAAAGCCCCAATCTTTTCTTGCTCGGTTAGAGTAGGGTAAATTATCTTGGAATTTTTAATATCATTATTTTTAAGGTGTGATATTGTAGCACCTTCAGCTTTGGATGATAATTCTTTTTTATTTGAACCGTTTGACAAGCTAATTGCTAAAAATAATGAATCTAATCCATTAGGTTTTATTATATTTAAATCACCGCCAATTATAACACCAGCATTTTTTATTGTAGAGGCTATTGATATATCTTCTGGAGTTTCCCCAGAGGAGGGGATTATTACTTCTCCACCATTACTTATAACTGAATTATTTTGTAAATTCGCATATGTTTTTACATCATCTATTAAATATTTGTGATCGGTATACATACTCCCGTATAAAATTATAGGATTTCCTTCTTCTATAAGATCTGATTTAGTATATCCTCTACCTTTGGAGAATGATGCTAAGTTTTCTAGTTTCTTCTCTTCCCACTCCCCATCAAAGCCCTTAAATCTGATTTCAGGTATTTTCTTAGTCATTGCTAGCTCCCAATAATTTTAGGAAGGCTGCTAGGTCTTTTTGGCTTTCATCATTTGTTCCTACTAGGTTTTGTAGGTCTTCTATGATATCAGCCCTGGTCATCGCTAACTTCTTTTTGCTATCGGCAAGGTCTTTGCCTATTTCATCAAGGGGGATGGCTTCTTCTTCCTCGAAGGTATCCACATAGCGGGGGATGTTGAGGTTGAAGTCATTTTCTTCTATCTCTTCGAAGCTTGCCAGGTGGGCGAACTTGTCCACATCCTTTCTTTCTATATAGGTCTTGTAGATCTTGTCTATATTTTCTTCTGTTAGGATATTTCTAGTACCAGACTTCTCGTATTGGTCCTTGGCATCTACAAAGAAGACTGATCTATCCTCTTTGTTTTTCTTTAGGATCATTAGGATGGTAGGGATAGATGTGTTGTAGAAGACGTTTTGTGGGAGACCTATGACCCCATCTATGGATCCATTTTCTAGGAGTTTTTGTCTGATTTTTCCTTCGGATGCCCCTCTAAAGAGTGGCCCATGGGGGAGGACTATGACCATGACTCCATCGTGTTTTAGGTGGTAATAGCCATGGAGGAGGAAGGCCATATCGGCCTTGGACTTTGGAGGGAGGATGCCGTAGGAGGCAAACCTAGGATCATCGAGGAAGCCCTTGTTGGCAGAGTACTTGGCTGAGTAGGGTGGGTTCATAAGGACTGCATCGAAGGCAGTTGGTTCATCTACCGGCCAGTCTTCAGCCAGGCTATCTCCATAGGATAGGCTTTGGGATGCCATAGGGATGGAGTGGAGGATCATGTTCATCCTAGCGAGGTTGTAGGTTGAGTTATTTTTTTCTTGACCGTAGTAGTGGATGGAGTCTCTCTCATTGGAGTATTTTCTAGGGTTAAGGAGGAGAGACCCTGATCCCATGGTTGGGTCAAAGACTGTAAAGCCTTTGAGGTCTTCCTTGCCTTCCATGGCGATTCTTGCCATAAGGGATGATACTTCTTGAGGGGTGTAGAATTCTCCAGCCTTCTTGCCAGATTCTGTAGCAAATTCTCCTATCATATATTCGTAGACATCGCCAAGGACATCCCCTGTGTATTTGGATAGGTCGAGGCCTGATAGCTCCTTCATTACCCTTGATATAGTTTCGTTTTGCTTTTGGAGGGATGAGCCTAGGCGTTTGGAGTAAAGGTCTACATCTTCAAAGAGGTTCTGGAAGGCTGGGGAGGCTTGTTCTATTTCGCTAAAGCCTTGGGCCAGGTGGTCTAGTTCAAATTCCTTGGAGTCGATTTCCTTTAGGAAGTGGGTATAGGTTAGCTGAGGTTTTATTACATAGGAGAATTTGTAGGTCAATTCTTCGATTAGGTCTTCCCCATCTTCGCTATAGTAGTATTTTCTATATTCATCGTCTATTTGATCGAGGGTCGTATCCTTATCAAGTTCTAAGAGTTCTGCCACTTCTTCCAATTGGATATCTGATAGGTACTTGTAGAAAATAAGCCCTAGGAGATAGGATTTATATTCGGAAGCATCCATATTGGAACGCAAGATATCAGCAGAGTTCCATAGTCTTTGAAATAATTCATTAGCAAGCGTCATATCTGCTCCTTTTTCTTTGGTATATATTATAATTTTAACATTTAGTGGGATTAAAAGCCAGAAAAAAGGGACTGACCCTATAAGGACCAGCCCAAAATCCGGAATATTGATGGAGGGGTTTAGTACCATAAATAGTGTAAGAAAGAAAGTAATTTCTATCTTGCACTATTTTTTGTATAATGAAGACGTAGTATGACGAGGGGGTTTAGGGTTAAAATATCCGTCATAAAAACTGTCAACTACCTCTTCATA
>NZ_JAKZEY010000033.1 GCF_022808955.1 Anaerococcus sp. AGMB09787 | reverse complement strand
GCTATTAATAAGATTTATTCGTTTAAGTAAAGACCACTTTTGCTAAGACTTAGGTATTTATGAGCTTTTTATTATTGTACATTACATATAATATTATTGAACCTTGTTAAAGGGAAGTTCCGAGCTTTATCAAGGGTAGTATTTAGGGATTATCCTACCAATAATTTATCTATTAATAAAAAATATCAAGCTATTATAGCTAATAAGTTTAAATGGTTATCTCGATTACTGCTAATATAATTCCATTTGACAGAAATCGTTTTTTGGTCTATAATTTATATATAAGTTAATAAAACACAATTCTTCGGGGCGGAGCGCAACTCTCCACCGGCGGTTATAGTCCGCGAGCTTAGGCTGAATCAGTGAAATTCTGATACCGACAGTATAGTCTGGATGAAAGAGGAAATTTACGAAATTTTGAGTCCCCCTTTTGGGGATTTTTCTTTTGCCTAGGAATTGTGGATGGAGGCAAAATGAATGATAGAGATTATATGAAAAGGGCCATGGACCTTGCCAAGAAGGGCAGGGGAAGGGTATCTCCCAATCCTTTAGTAGGAGCTGTCCTTGTTAGGGATGGCAAGATTATAGGAGAGGGCTACCACAGGGCCTATGGAAAATACCATGCTGAAAGGGATGCCATAAGTAGGACCACAGAGGATGTGGCAGGGGCTACTCTTTATTGTAACTTGGAGCCTTGCTCCCACTATGGTAAGCAGCCACCTTGTGCAGACCTTCTTATAGAAAAGAAGATTAAGAGGGTGGTCATTTCTAATCTTGATCCCAATCCCAAGGTTTCATCTATTGATAAGCTAAGGGAAGCTGGCATAGAAGTTGATGTGGGGCTTTTGGCTGATAAGGGCAAGAGGCTTAATGAAGTCTTTTTCTTTAATATGGAATACAAGAGGCCCCTGGTTGCCTTGAAGTACGCCATGACCCTGGATGGGAAGATTGCAAGTGGCAAGTATGATTCCAAACGGATATCCAACGATAAGTCGAGAAAATTTGTCCACAAGCTAAGGCACCGTTATGACGCCATTCTTGTAGGGAAGAATACTGCTATGACTGACAATCCAAGGCTTACAGCAAGAATCAAGGGGGGAGTTGACCCTATAAGGATTATAGTGGATACGAGCTTTGATATAGATCCTAATCTTGAGATTTTTAAGAAAAATACCGATGGCAAGACCTACCTTGCAACGACAAGTAGTAAGGAGAGAAGTGAGGTCAACGCAGACATCATTAGATGTAAGGACAAGGATGGTAGGGTTGACCTAGGAGACCTCCTTGATAGGCTTTATGATATGAACATAAGGTCAGTCCTAGTAGAAGGTGGCAGCCTAATCAATAATGCCTTCCTAGAAGCAGGCCTTGTAGATAAGATTTATGAATTTATCTCCCCTAAGGTTATTTCAGGGAAGAATTCAAGGTCTCCCTTTATAGGAAGGGGAGTCGATGAGATTAAGGATGCTTACAAGTTTGAGATCAAAAAGGTCAAGACCTTTGGTGAAGATATAATGATTGAGGCAAATAATGTTTACAGGAATAGCTAAGGAAGTCGGAGAAATTAAGGAGATAAGGCAAAAGGGTGATGGGATTACCCTGACTGTCAAGGCCGATGAAGTCCTAAAGGACTTAAATATTGGAGATTCTATAATGACTGACGGGGTATGCCTTACGGTGGTAAGCTTTTCTGATGGGTACTTTAGGGCTGATATGATGAGGGAGAGCCTTCGTTCTACCAAGTTTGATCAGGTCAAGAAGGGGGCTGTGGTCAACCTAGAGAGGGCCCTAAGGTTTTCTGATAGGCTAGATGGCCACTTGGTCCAAGGCCATGTAGATGGCTTGGGAAGAATTATCGCTATAAATAAAAATGTCTTTAGGATATCTGCTAGCGAAGATATCTTGAAATATGTAGTAAGGAAGGGATCTGTTTGCCTGGATGGGATATCCCTTACAGTTTCCTTTGAGAATACCTCATATTTTGAAGTATCCCTCATTCCTGAAACCCTAGCCAATACCAATTTCAAGTATAAGAAGGTAAATGACCTGGTTAATATAGAGACAGATATTATAATGAGAGCATTAGAGAAGCTAAGCAAGAGAGAAGAAAGGCTGGACAAGAATTTTTTGTTATCAAGGGGATTTTAATTAATTATGAATGAAGATAGATTTATGGAAGAAATATTTGAAGATTTGAGAAATGGAAAGATCATCCTAGTTACAGATGACGAAAATAGGGAAAATGAAGTGGATATGATCTGCTCAGGAGAAAAGGTGAGTGGAGAAAGCGTAAATATCATGGCGACCTATGCCAAGGGTCTTATCTGTACCCCAATAGGTAGGGAGATAGCAGAGAAACTAGACCTTCCACCTATGGTAGCAAATAACACCGACAACCACTCAACAGCCTTTACAGTATCAGTTGACCATGTCAACACAACTACTGGTATATCAGCCTTCGAGAGGGCAGAAACAATCAGAGCCTTGGCAAGTGATAACGAAGTAGCCGAGAACTTCAGAAGACCTGGCCATGTCTTCCCTCTAGTAGCAAGGGACGGGGGAGTATTCACAAGACAAGGCCACACCGAGGCAACAGTTGACCTTATGAGACTTGCAGGCCTTAAGCCTGTGGGCATCTGCTGTGAAGTTATGGCTGAAGATGGCCACATGATGAGGGGAGAGAAGATAGAAGAGCTAGCAAAAAAACTAGACCTCAAGATGACCAGTGTAGAAGCCATCAAGGAATATAGGAAAAACCATGACAAACTTATAGAAAAAACTGCAACAGTCAAGCTGCCTACTGACTACGGCCGATTTAAGGCCATAGGCTTCTATGATAAGAAAAACAAGGAAGAACACCTTGCTGTAGTAAAGGGAGATATAGAAGGAGAAGACGTCCTTACTAGGATCCATTCAGAATGCCTCACTGGAGACGTCTTTGGATCTAGGAGGTGCGACTGTGGTAGCCAACTCCACAAGGCCCTCAAAGAAATTGACAAGGAGGGTAGGGGAGTCCTCCTATACATGAGACAAGAAGGAAGGGGCATAGGACTATTTAACAAGATAAAGGCCTACTCCCTCCAAGAAGAAGGCTACGATACAGTAGATGCCAATGTCAAACTAGGATTTGACCCAGATCTTAGAGACTATGACGTAGCAGTTGCCATCCTTAAGGAACTTGGAGTAAAATCTGTCAAACTTATGACCAACAACCCTGACAAAATTGAGCAAGTCGAAAAATACAATATCAAAGTAACAAAGAGAGTACCAATCGAGATCCATTCCAATGAAACTGACAAAAAATACCTAGAAACCAAGGTAATTAGAATGAGACACGAACTAAAAGAATTTGAAGGAGAAAAAAATGCAAGAATTTAGTGCAAAACTAGTATCAAACAACAAAAAATATGCCATAGTAGTATCAAGATTTAACAACTTTATAACAGATAGACTCTTAGAAGGCTGCCTAGATGCCCTCAAAAGACACGAAGTAAAGGATGATGAAATATCAATCATCAGAGTGCCAGGAGCCTTTGAAATTCCTCTAGCTGCAAAAAAAGCTACCAAGGGAGACTATGATGCTGTAATTTGCCTGGGAGCAGTCATAAGAGGAGCAACAAGCCACTATGACTATGTCTGCTCAGAAGTATCCAAGGGCATAGCCAATGTAGGCCTACAAAGTGAAAAACCAGTAATTTTTGGAGTAGTAACTACAGATACCATAGAGCAAGCAGTAGAAAGGGCTGGAACTAAGGCAGGCAACAAGGGAGCAGATGCAGCAATCTCAGCCATAGAAATGGCAAACCTAATGGATATTATTTAATGATCCTAGTATTTGACTTCGATGGAACCATCCACCAAACCCACATCATCTACGAGAGGTCCATGGCAAAAAGTCTAGAGGATGCAAACATACCATCCGAAAATATAGACCTAAGAAGCCTTATAGGAGAAAGCCCAGAAGAGGCTTGGAAGATAATAGGTCTAACAGATGATGAGAAAATAAAAGCCCTAGTCCAAAAAACAGGCGATCTTATGGAGGCCTTCATGGAAAAAGAAGGCAGGCTCTATGATAATGCAGCTGATACTCTTACCTACCTCAAAAAGAAATACCCTATGATCTTACTATCAAATTGTAGGGCCTCCTACATGAAAAAAGCCAGGAAGGTCTACGGTCTCGATAAATATTTTGACAAATTTTTGGTAGGAGAAGACTTTGCCTACCAGGAAAAATACAAGATATTAAAAAATCTAAACCTAGGAGAATTCATAAGCATAGGAGATAGAATAGGAGATATAGAAGCAGCCAGCAAAAACTCCCAAAAATCAATCTTTGCATCCTACGGCTACGGAGGAAATTATGAGGGAGATGGGGCTGATATAAGGATAGAAAAAATAGAAGAGCTAAGGGGTATCCTTTAGAAAATAAGTAACAAAAAAGCAGTCCTTCAAATAGAGCTTGGGACTGCTTTTATATACCCTAAAGTAAAAATCTTTTACCTAATCACCGACTTAGTCTAACCTATCATTGGCAAGGTCAATCTTGAAGATAAGAGGAGCAATATAGGTTATTAACAACAAGGTTAGAGCAGATACTAGGAAGATGCTGACAAGATTTATCCTTTCAAAAATATATCCATAGAAAAGCATACTTAGAGGTAGGGCTACTTGGGATAAGGCATTTAAGACAGAAAAGACCCTGCCCTGGTAATCCTTAGGTATTTTAATAATTGACCAGGAAGATATAAGTATATTACATAGGGTTATAGCCGCGCCGATTATAGCAAAATATATTCCTATAAGAATGGCTCCACTTAGCTTATTTATACTAAAGGATAAAAAGATTCCTAATAGGAGGGTAGCTCCACCGATTAAGCCTATGGAATGTTTGGCTATATTTAAACTTCCCTTTGGAGGTATTTTTGATGCGAGGATAGAACCTAGTATCAAACCACCAGCCAGAATACTATCATTTAAGGCGTAGGCCTTGTTAGAAAGGTTCAGATAATTAATCTCAACATAGGGGATGCCAACATTTACTATGCCCAATACAAAATTAATCATAAGCACAAAGCTAAGGCCAAATACAATTTTCTTATAAGAAAAAATAAAATCAATCCCCTCTTTAAAAAGAGAAAATAGACTTTCGCTTGTGATTTCTGCCCTACTTTCCTTATTTCTAAAGTCAACCTTACTATATATAAGTAGAACTATAAACTCAATAAGAATTTCTATAATAAGGACTGTCCTTATAGAAAACCTATCTAGGATAAAAACGGCCACTATTGGTGAAAAAACCATGGAAACTGATTGGATGAGTTGGACTTTGGAACGGAAGTCCTGGACCTCATCTTCCCTAATTACATTGACGGTAGAAGCATTTAAGCTTGTGGATAGGACTTGGTCAGATATTTTTAAAACAATAAGCAGCAAAATAATCTCAATAAAATTTATGTTTGTTTCACTGGTTATAACAGTAAAAATAAGTAGACCGATGCAACTAGCTAGTTGGGAGAGGCTGATTATTATATTCTTATTAAACTTATCAATTGCACTACCCATGACAGGTAGTATCAATATAGCAACCAAGGGACCTATTATTTGAGAAAAACTATATAAAAATACTGAATCCAAGGACTTTAGTATTCTTAGACCCAGTACAAAAGATAACATAGCAGAGCCAAATTGACCCAGACCATTTCCCAATAAAAGTATATTCTTATTACGATTCGTACTCAATTATCTAAACCTCTTTTATTCTTATCAGATTAATAATATAAAGACTAGGGTATCCTCAGTCAATAACTTGCTCCAAACTATCATTATTAACCTTGTGCAATTTCTTCTTATCTATCATCTTGCTAGATAGGTAGATTAAAAATGGCAAAACTATGGCATCGTCTAGGACGCCTAAGAAGGGTATGAGGTCAGGAATCATGTCTGATGGGACTAGGGCATAGATTATGGTTAGGATACCCAAGATCTTGGCAAGGGCTGGAGTGTCCTTATCTCTCATAGCCTTGATATAATTTGGAATGAAATTCTTTATTTTAAGTAACTTATTCAAATAATCTCCTCTTTCTTTTTAATACTTGCTTAACTTCTACTTTAATTATACTTAAAAAATCTAATAAATCAATTAATATTATTAAATCAGGAATTAAAATAATAAAGGTTACATAGAAGGGTACACCCGCCAAGGTAAAAATTCTATCCTTTATGGGTATAATTATTAACAAGACAATAGCGAATTAAGAAAGGACGATTATGGGAATAAGATTTAGAAAAAGTATAAACCTGGGTAAGGGTTTTAGGATAAATATGAGTAAATCAGGGCCGGGCTTATCTTGGGGAGGCAAGGGCTTTAGACTTACAAGAACTGCCAAGGGGAATATTAGGACGACTGCATCAATTCCTGGTACAGGATTTTCCTATCAAAAGGAATTTAAAAACCCCCTCAGGGCTAAGAAAAACAAAGAAGCTCGTAAGGAGACAAGTAAGGGTGATAAGGCAATCGACTTTGACCAGGTCCTATCCTACGGGGTGGATTTTGATAAGTTGAAGTCAACTGCCCTAGAGGATGTCTTGGAAGCGACAAGTAGTAGGAGGCCCTACAAGCTAATAGGACTTATTATCTCTATCCTTGCTATAATCCTTGCCTTCAAGAATATATTCTTTGGCCTAGGACTAATACCTGGATTCTTGCTTTTCTTTTATAAGTCCAAGGCTGATGATGCCTATATAGACTATGACTTTAACCAAGATAGTGCTGAAGAATTTGACATAACAAACAAACTCCTCCTAGGAATCTTGGAGAGCGATAAGAATTGGTTTGTAGACAGACTGGGTCTAGTGGGTGATAGCAAGTCTATCCTTGCAAGAGATGAGCTAAGACTAAACAAGGGAGTCAAGGGTGGATTTAAGACAAATGCCGAGGTCATAAGCCTAGATGGGAGAGACCTTGCCCTAAGCTTCTTGCCAGATTGCTTGCTTATAGTAAGAGGATATGAGAAGAGGGCCTTAGCCTATGAAGACATAGAGGTAGACCTTGGAGCAGAGGTATTCCTAGAAGATGAAGTCATCCCAAAGGATGCCAAGCTAATAGAGAAAACCTACCTCCACACCAACAAAGACGGGTCAAGAGACCAAAGATATAAGACCAACCCTGAGGTCAATAGGGTAGAATATGGGACACTTGAGCTAAGAGGAGATGGTATAGATTTACTCATAGCCTTCTCCGATACCTATATAGATGGAAAATAAAAATTGTTATAGAGCCAGAGGATCAAATTTCCCCTAGCTCTATCTTTATTTGTAGGTAAATATTAGCTAATAACTGGTATAGATTTACAAAAATCAAGGAAAAATGTTTATTTCAATAAGTCTTGGGTATTATATAAATAAGACAGATCTTAGAAAATAAAAAGTAAAAGGAGAAGATATGAAAATAAATAAGAGAATCGTTTCAGTTGGTATGATATTTACCTTTACCCTAACACCTATAAGCCAAGGGGTTTTGGCAAGTGGGATTGATTATTCGGATGAAGTAAGACCATACGTATGGGCAGGTAGACCAGGATGAAACGGAGATGGTTCTGAAGAATATCTTAATTTGGAATATGGAGAAATGAATGGTCCTTACAAAGTAGTGGGTACTAATACTGGTAAAGTTTCTGACTTTAATTCTGCTAGGGATCTTGTTGAAAATATTGCATTTACCGCTATAGGCTTAGGACTACCAGATGGAGTGTTAAAGATAAGTACTAAATTAGCTCCTAAAATATTAAACGATCACATAGATGGTATAGTTTATAAAACTACAACCTATGTATCAGGGAGAAGAGCAAAACTTGCTATTCAAACATATAGCGACTATGAGATGACACATCCCTATAAATATTATGAAGAGATAAAAAAGTGGTGAGATTTATATGAAAGATCTACTTATGACGTTTTACTATACTGATGGCTTTAATAAAGGTTTAATCGGATTTTTTATATCTATGTCTTTATTAATTTTATTTATCTGGCTAGATATAAGTCTTGACATATGGTTGTTAGTGACCATGATAATTGAATTGTCCCCAAGATTAATTGTGTTAAATTTTCTAAAAGATGAAGTTATGGAAAATGAGAATATAAGTGAAGTAGAAGTAAAGAAAGATATAAAATCAAGGCTATTACTAATTTCCTTGGCTGTAGTAGCTTTTTGGCTTATAGATATATTTTTATACTAAGATAATTTTCGAGGTAGGTGTTTAGATAAATTAGACAGTATTACGAAGAGATAAAAAAGTGGTGATAGGTTAATGAAAAACTTATTAAGAAAGTTTTATTATACAGATGATGTTAATCAATGGCTTATTAAATGTTTGGCATCATTAGTTTTATTGATTCTATGCGTTATCTTTATATGGGAAAGAGTCATAATATGGATACCTCTTGCATTCTCACTCAATATATTTTTTAGACAAATTGAGTTATATGTTATAAAGGATGATGTGATGGAAAATGAGAATAAGAGTGAGATTGATATAAAAAAAGAAAAGAAAAAGAACCTACTTCAGATTATAGTTATTATACTATGTTTCTTTATATTCAGATTTATAAGATTTGGCTATGTTTTTTAATATAAACCAAGTATAGATATTTGCTGGTATGGACGAGTACTTACAAGATCCTTTAGACACTACTTTTCCATATCGGCAGTATCTTATATTATAGATTGAAAATTATATGGAATAACTTATAAATCTATGCCTTATATCTCTGTAAGGGGAAAGCTTGCTATTCAAATATACGGAGATATTGAAAAAAATGAGCCCTATAAGTATTATGAAGAGATAAAAAAGTGGTGATAGTTTAATGAAAGATTTTTTAAGGAAGTTTTACTATAAAAATGATGGAGATAAGTATATTTTCTCATGCATTCTGATTCTTATCTTGGTACTTGGATTTTGGATGCTGGGTATTTTGGATTATTTTCCTCCAGGCCTTCTAATTATTTTGGCATCTCTTAGACTAATTGAGCTAACCTATCTAAAAGAAGACGTTATTAAGGTTGAGAATAAAACTAAAAGGAAGATTAGATTTCAAATAATCTTGTGCATGCTAGGCTATGTAGTAGCTATAATAGTGATAATGTTAATAAATATGAGGGGGTATATTTAAATAATCTTTGGCCCATAGTATCGAAAGGGGTTTGCTACTGGGCTTTATTTTTTTGTGGAATTTATAATATAATAATATTTTCAAAGCCTTGTATTGATTAATTATTCCCTTTATTGTAGGATAAGGTTATAAAGAAGTTTGGGCTTATGGAAAGTGATTTCCTGCCGTAAATAGACTTTGATAAGGAGTGTGTATGAGATTTTTAGATATTATTGAAAAGAAGAAGAATAAGGAAAGATTAAGTGACGAAGAAATTCAATTTTTTATAGATGGAGTAACAGACGGGTCAATTCCTGATTATCAAATATCTGCCCTCCTTATGGCTATAAGGCTTAATGGGATGGATGAAGATGAAACAGCAAAGCTTGCTGAGGCTATGATGCATTCGGGAGATGTGATTGACCTATCAGATATCGAAGGGGTCAAGTCAGACAAGCATTCTACCGGGGGAGTTGGAGATAAGACCTCCCTTGCCCTAGGACCTATGGTTAGTGCCTGTGGACTAAAACTTGCCAAGATGAGTGGTAGGGGCCTGGGCCATACTGGGGGAACCCTTGATAAGCTTGAATCTATCGAAGGCTTCAATATTTCCTTGACTGAGGAAGATTTTAAAAGGCAAGTAGCCGATATAGGCTTTGCTATTATAGGGCAAACTGGAGACTTGGTTCCAGCTGATAAGAAGCTCTATGCCCTAAGGGATGTAACAGGTACTGTTGATTCCATTCCCCTTATAGCATCATCTATTATGTCAAAGAAGCTTGCTTCTGGTTCTGATACTATTTTGCTTGATGTTAAGTTTGGTGAGGGGGCCTTTATGCATACAGTAGAAGATGCGAGAAGGCTTGCCAAGGCCATGATCTCAATTGGCAAGAAGCTTGGCAAGGACACCAAGGCTATGATTACCGATATGAACCAACCCCTAGGAAGGACAATCGGTAATGCCCTAGAAGTAAGGGAAGCAGTAGATACCCTAAAGGGAGAAGGCCCTGAGGACTTCACAGAGCTTTGCCTAACTGCAGGATCTATTATGCTAATCCAAGCCGGCAAGGCCAAGGATAGGGATGAGGCCCTTGCCATGCTAGAAGAAGCTATCCAATCAGGTAAGGCCTACCAAAAGCTTGAGGAGATGGTAGCCTACCAAGGGGGAAATGTTGAGCAAATCAAAAACACCGAACTCCTCCCACAAGCGAAGTTTAAAACCGACCTAAAGTCAAAGGAAGAGGGCTACCTCGCCGATATCCACTCTATGGGTCTAGGTATTTCTGCCATGAAGCTTGGAGCAGGTAGGGAGAAGAAGGAAGATAGAATAAACTATGGAGTTGGTATAGAGATGAAGGCAAAGAAGGGCGATTATATCAAGGAAGGCGATACCCTAGCTACCATCTACCACGATTCTGACTTGAGTGATGAGTGGCTAGCTGAATTCTATGAGACCTTTGCCTATTCAGACGATAAAGTAGAAAGAGGCCCTATAGTTGAAGAAATACTAGAATAAAATTTGCTCATAGGAAGTAGATATTTTTATGGTTTTTAAAAGATCCCCGGGCCGAGGGATCTTTTCTAC
>NZ_JAKZEY010000032.1 GCF_022808955.1 Anaerococcus sp. AGMB09787 | reverse complement strand
TTCAGAAGACTCAGAGAATGTCATAGCAACTCCAGCAGAAGGAGATGAAGATGACTTTAGCTATGCAGATCTAACAAGTGGTTCAGAAGACTCAGAGAATGTCATAGCAACTCCAGCAGAAGAAGATGAAGAAGACTTCAGCTATGCAGATCTAACAAGTGGTTCAGAAGACTCAGAGAACGTTGTAGTAGGAGAAGGTGGAGAAGATACAAGCTACCAAGACCTAACACACAATCCAGGTAATGTTATAGAAGTGGTAGACAAATTTGAAGTTGGAGAACCAGAGACAGAAAATCCAAAGCCAGAATTTGATATAGATGCTGATACAGATAAAGATGGTTTGGCAAATGGAATTGAATTAGGTTTAGGAACAGATCCAGAAAAAGCAGATACAGATGGGGATGGATTTACGGATAGTGAAGAACTAGATAATAATTCAGATCCAAAAGATCCACAATCAAAACCAGAAACTAAAGTAGATCCTAACAAACCTCTAAAATCTAATGAAGATGATACAGAAGCTAAAAGTGCTAAGAAAGCAGATAAGAATACTAAAGAGTCTGACAACCCTAAAACTGGTGTTGTAGGTTCTATGAGTATAGCTAGCATATTAGCAGCAGCTTCAGGATCTCTATATATTAGTAAAAAAAGAAAAAATAAATAGTTACATTTTTTAAGCTCAAGCTAAGGCTTGGGCTTTTTTTGTAAAAAAGATAATTTATTTAACAGAAATAAGATAATGAATTTGTCTAACTGCAAGGTGATAAAGTTAAAAATTATTACATAAATAAATAAAATTTTATCTAAATTAAATTCAAAAAAAATTAAATAACTTAGATTGAAAAATACTTGCATGATTTATAAATATTGTGTATGATATTAACATATAAAGATCGTTTAAGAGGTTTTTATAGAGGTAGCGAATAATTATCACATTTTAAAAACGTTTGGGAGGAAGTATGCAAAAGAAAGATAATTTTAAGAAAGTTATTGAATTTAAAAAAGTTCAAGGCTTAGAAAAAAAACCTAGGTATGCAACAAGAAAATTAAGTATAGGTCTTGTATCTTGTTTGATCGGCTTTATGATTTTTCAATCTAAAAGTTATGCAAGTGAAGAAATTGACAAGGAAAGTTCGATCGTAGAAAGTAAAGTTGTAGATAATGATTTGCAAGAAGATAATGAAGATGTAAGTGAAAAATCTGAGGAAAATATAGAAAACAAAGATGGTAATATTTTAAAAGAAGAAGGTAAAGATGCTAATGAAGCTTCAAGTGAAGAAGCTACGGACCAAGCATCTACTGAATCATCAACAGAAGACCAAGCAGAAGAAGCTTCTAGTCAAGCAGATACTACATCAAGTGAAGAAACTACATCTGATGAGGTTCAAAATAGTCAAAGTGACAAGGAAGCCTTAGAACAAGCTAACTTTGATAATAGGGTTCAAGTTAGGGCAGCAGAGAGCTTGTTAGAAGAATCTAGAGAAGATATTCCTGAGCTAAGCAATGAAGAAGTTGAAGAGAAAAGTGAAAATGAAGAAAAAGCTGTAAATGATCAGAAAGCTGTAAATGATCAAAATGATAGTACAGAAGATTATAAAGTTACTGATATTAGACAAGAAGACTATAATGTTTATTTAACAGTTAAAGATGAAGGCGAAATGAGATTACAATTCTACAAAGACAATATGTTAAGAATTTACAAGGACCCTACATCTGAATTTAAAGAAACACTTGATCCTAAAAATGCAGGCTTTAAAGTTGAAGCTCAACCTTTGGTTAAGGGACTTGATGAGTATGTAGAAGAAGGCGAAGCTGTAATCCCAACCATAGAGACAATTGATGATTTTTATAAAATATCTACAGATTCTCTAAGTCTTTTAGTTGATAGGAAGACAGCTTTATTAAAATTGTTAAGAGCCGATGGTAGCACAGTCTTTGAAGAAACTAATCCTATCACATTTGATGGTACTTCTACTACCCAAACTTTAAAAACTGATGATGAAGAATATTTCTTCGGTGGTGGAATGCAAAATGGTAGATTCTCACATAAGGGAAGAAAAATAAATATAGTAAATGAAAATGGTTGGACTGATGGAAAAGTTACATCTCCTGCTCCATTCTACTGGTCTACAAAAGGTTATGGTGTAATTAGGAATACGTTTAAACCAGGAGCATATGACTTTGCAAGTAAAGATGCTGATCAAATTACAACAACTCATAATGAAAATAGATTTGATGCTATATATTTTACTGGAGACACTCCTACAGATATATTAAATGAATATACGGATATATCAGGAAAACCAGCTTTACTTCCTGAGTATGCTTTCTACCCATCTCACCTTAATGCTTATAATAGAGATTATTGGGTTAAGGTAGAAGAAGGAACTTATGGTGCAAGATTATTTGAAGATGGAAATTGGTATAAGGAATATCAACCAGATAGTTATAATGAATCTTATAACGGAGTAAAAGAAACTTTAGTTGGAGATGGATTATTTACAGCTACTTCTGTGATAGATAGGTATATTAAAAATGACATGCCTTTGGGATGGTTTTTACCAAATGATGGTTATGGTGCAGGATATGGACAAACTGATTCCTTAGAAGGTGATATAGCTAATTTAAAAGCTTTTGCTGAATATGCTAAAGAAAGAGGTATAGAAACTGGTTTATGGACTCAATCAAATCTTCATCCAGAAGATCCTGAAAATCCTAAAAAAGGTGAAAGAGATATTGATAAAGAAGTAAAAGTTGCAGGAATTAAAGCCTTAAAAACTGATGTTGCCTGGGTAGGAGCAGGATATGAATTTGGTCTTAATGGAGTCGATGATGTATTCAATATAATGGCAGATGAAAATATAAGACCTAATATTGTAACTCTAGATGGTTGGACTGGAACCCAAAGATATGGTTCAATTTGGTCAGGAGATCAAACTGGTGGTAATTGGGAATATATAAGATTCCATATTCCTACTTTTATAGGTGCTGGTTTAAGTGCTCTTCCAAATGTAGGAAGTGATATGGATGGAATTTTTGGAGGCTCTAATTTAATTTCTGTAAGAGATACTCAATTTTCTGCATTTACACCAATAGGTCTTTATATGGATGGTTGGGGATCTTACCAAAAAAATCCTTGGGAATTTGGAGAACCATATGCATCTATTAATAGAATGTATTTAAAACTAAAATCAGAATTATTACCATATACTTATACTATAGCAAATACATCTGCAGAAACTGGTACCCCAATAATGAGAGCAATGTTCCTAGAAGACCCTAACGAATTTACTTATAAAGAAAATGCATCAACTCTATATCAATATACGTGGGGAGATAATTTCTTAGTTGCTCCAATATATGAAGATAGTGGTAATATGAAAGAAAATGGAGATGATGTTAGAAATAATATCTACCTACCAGAAGGAAATACTTGGATTGATTATTTCACAGGCAAACAATATGAAGGTGGAGTTGTATTAAATAATTATGATGCACCTTTATGGAAATTACCTTTATTTGTTAAAAATGGTGCTATAATTCCAATGTATAAGGCAAGTAATAATCCAAATCAAATTGATAGAGGATACAGAATATTTGATATTTATCCTGATGGTCAAAGTGACTTTAATGTCTACGAAGATGATGGTAAGACCATGGATAAGTACAATAAAAATGCTTTTGCTAATACTTTAATAAAGACAGACCAAAATGGACAAGAAGTTACTATTACAATAGATAAAACTACTGGTTCTTATGATGGCATGGAAACTGATAGAGAAACAGAATTAGATATCCATGTTTCTAAGAAACCTACAGGAATTAATACTACTATTGGGGGAAAAGAAGTAAACTTAAGAGAAGTATTTAGCTTGGAAGAATTTTATAATTCTGATAATGTATATTTCTTTGATGAAAAACCAAACCTAAATAAATTCGCAACTAAAGGTTCAGATTTTGAAAAATTAGAAATAATAACAAGCCCTATCTTAAGATTAAAACTTGCAAAGGTAAATGTATTAGAAAATGAAATAGAAGTAGTAATTGAAGGATTTGAAAATAAAGATTTAACACAAGATGATGGACAAACAGAAGTTGCTCAAGATGTTTCAAATTTTGAAGAAGTTAAAGTAGAGAATAATCATGATTTCATAAGTTTGACTTGGGATGATGTTTCTAATGCAACAAGTTATGATGTAGAAATTGATGGGATTATATATACAAATATTAAGGATAATTCTTATATAGCAAAAGGGTTAAATCCTGATACAACATATAGTTTCAGAGTAAGAGCTGTAAATTCCAAAGGTAAATCTGAATGGACTAATTTATTAGAAGCTACTACCTCTGAAAATCCTTATAAAAATGCAATTGATGTGAAAGCTTACTATGGAATAAAAGAAGATGGTAGTACCTTAGTAGATCAAAGTGGAACTCCACTTAAAAATATGTTCGATAAAGACTTAACTACAAATTGGCATACACTTTGGGGAACATCTCAAACACCATTTACTATTTATATGGATTTAGGTAATATTTATGAATTAGACAAACTAGAATATTCTCCAAGAAATGATAAAGGAAATGGAACAATAGAGAAATACTCTATAGATTATAGCTTAGATGGAATAAATTGGAAAGAATATATAGATAGTAGCTGGGAAAGAAATGGAAAAACTCAATTTAGTAATCTTAATGGTTTAAGAACTAGATTCTTACGCTTAAATGTTAAAGAAGCTGTAGGAGGATTTGGTTCAGGTAATGAATTCTTTATCCATAAAGTTGATGGTAGCAAGTCTTATTTGATAGGTGACACAAACGCAGATAATAAGTTAGATGAAAATGACTTGACATTTGCCTTGAACTATTCAGGATTAAAAGAAATAGATTCAGACTTTGATTATGCTTCTATAATTGATTTTAACTTTAATGGTATAATTGATGCGTATGATATAAATCTAATTCAAACACTAGCATCACAAAGAGCAGTGGAAACACTATCTCCACAAGTAAATGGAAAATTAACTATAGATCAAGATAAAGAAAATATCAAAAAAGGAGAAAAAGTAACTTTATCTATAAATGGTGAAGAATTAAATGATATTAATGCTCTATCATTGATAATTCCATATAATAAAGATGAATTTAAAGTTATTTCTATTAAGCAAAGTGATCTAACTAATGATATGGTATCTTTCTCTAAAGATAGGACTCACTCAGATAATACAAGTGATATTATACTTTCTTTAGGAAATGAACGAGTAAATTCTATAAATGAAGATGGTCTTTTAGCAACAATTGTATTGGAAGCTTTAAAAGATACAAATTATAAATTTGAACCATCATTTTCTGTTCTAGTAGACACAGGTTTGTTTACAAAGGATGGATTAAGTGATCCAGTAATAGATGAAAAAAATTATATAGAAAAAATATCTAATACTCAAATAGCTGTAACAGGTGATGAAGATGCTTACGAAAGTAAAAATGGCTCACCTTTATCCAATGTAAATGATAATAATAAAAATACTTTAGCGGAATTAAAATGGGTGATTGATTCAAATCTTGATGAAAATGGAAATCTTCCTGAAAATGTAAAATTACCACAAATCATAACAATGACTCCAAATGATCCTGTTGAGAAATTAAATAAAGTTGTTGTTACAAAGAGAGCTAATGGAAATGGATCAATTAAAACAATAATTGTCAGAGCTTATAATGGAGATGAATTAACCTTTAATTCAAATGAAGTAGTCGTTGAAAAAGATGATACTGAAGCTATAATTTCAATCGGAGATGTAAAAGCAACAAGAGTTGAAGTTGAAATTTTAAATACTTATGATAGTGCTGATAGTAAACCTATGATGAGCATTGCAGAAATAGAGCTATTCGAAAATAATAAGCCAGAGGAGCCAGAAAATCCTCAAGAACCTGAACAAAAAGAAGATTACTTCTCTGTTTCAGAAGATGGAGATATAATCTATAACCACTCAAATGGAGAAACAACTCCTATGGATTTAAATAATAAAGAAATATTTTCTGGTGAATTTAGTGTAAATGAAGATGGAAATCTTGTATATACTCATACAGATGGAAAAGAAGCTATCATTGATGTAAAAGAAGGAAGATTTGTTCAAAAAGAAAATGGCGATATAGCTTATATAGAAGACGAAAAAGAAATTATTGTAGTTAAAGCTGCAGAAGAAGATAAAGCACCATATGAAGGTAGTGTAGGCTTTATTCCAGATAACTTAGATTATCAAAGCGAATATGTAGAAAAATTAGAAGCAGCTAGAAAGCTAGAAGAAGCAAAAGAAAAAGCAAAAAAAGCTCTAAAAGTAGCAGGAATAGAATCAGATTTCTATGCAAAATATATAGACAAAGCTAATACAATAGAAGGAATAGAAGCATACGTTAAGGAAGTTATAGGAGCGCATATAGACAGTGTAGTAACATCAGCAGAAGAAGATGAAGATGACTTTAGCTACGCAGATCTAACAAGTGGTTCAGAAGACTCAGAGAACATCATAGTAGGAGAAGGCGGAGACGACTTTAGCTACGCAGATCTAACAAGTGGTTCAAAAGACTCAGAGAACATTATAGTAGGAGAAGGTGGAGATGACACAAGCTACCAAGATCTAACACACAATCCAGGTAATGTTATAGAAGTAGTAGACAAATTTGAAGTGGGAGAACCAGAGACAGAAAATCCAAAGCCAGAATTTGATATAGATGCTGACATAGATAAAGATGGTTTGACAAATGGAATTGAATTAGGTTTAGGAACAGATCCAGAAAAAGCAGATACAGATGGGGATGGATTTACGGATAGTGAAGAACTAGATAATAATTCAGATCCAAAAGATCCACAATCAAAACCAGAAACTAAAGTAGATCCTAACAAACCTGGAAAATCTAATGAAGATGATACAGAAGCTAAAAGTGCTAAGAAAGCAGATAAGAATACTAAAGAGTCTGACAACCCTAAAACTGGTGTTGTAGGTTCTATGAATATAGCTAGCATATTAGCAGCAGCATCAGGATCTCTATATATTAGTAAAAAAAGAAAAAATAAATAATTATCTTTTTTAAGCTCAAGCTAAGGCTTGGGCTTTTTTTGTCATTTTTATGATTTATGATATTATTATATTAAATCATAGATACATAGAGGCTAAGATGACAGATGAAAGAAAAGAATTTGGCAAAAAACTAATAGAAATAAGAGAAAGAAAAGGCCTAAGACAGGCTGATGTAGCAGAGATTATATATTTGAGCGAAAGAAGTATAGGTAGGCTTGAAAGAGGAGAAATAGAATCTGCATCTGTAGATAGCCTAATAGAACTATCCAAAATATATGACCTAGATATCCTAAGCTTATACAAAAAATATATTTATGGAAGTTTCTGCATACTAGAAGAAATCAAGAACTCGTTAGATATAAATGCAATTTTTCTCACAAAGGATATGAGAATAGACCTTTTAGAAAAAATAGACTTAATAAAAGATAGCAGAGAACTAAGAGCAAGAAAATATGAACTAGACCTCCTAGATTTATTTATACGATATTTAAACTTTGAAATAACTAGCGAAGAATTAAGTGAAATATACGAGGACCTATCCTCAAGTAAAATTAAAAGAAAAAACTTCGAAAATCTCGACCTTCAAGGCATAGACCTCCGCATATTATTAAATATAGCAACCACTTCCCAGGATTTTAAGGGAATTGAAAGTGTGGAGATATTTAATAAGTGCAAAAATCAAGATAAAGAGAAGATAGTAAAAATAGCTACTTGTAATAACCTTGCTAATTGGAATATAGTAAATAAAAATTATGAAGAAGCTATTAAAATAACAAATGAAGGGATAGGATATGCAAGAAAAAACTCTTCGATAGATGCTTTAATATACTTATATTTTTCAAAGTTTCTTGCTTGTTATAGAGCTAATAAAGATTTTGAAGAGTCCTTAACAGCTACAAAAGTGTTACTAGCAAATATCTTAAATAAAGATTTACAGTTTCTAATAAATAAAAAAATTAAAAACATATTGGGGATGAACTGATAGAGTTATTATAAAACAATGAATAAATACCGACCTGTAACTAGAAAACTCTCTAGGAAATTTACCCCTTGATTTCAGGAAGTACATTTTATATATCTGTATTGACGAGGCAAAGTTTCAGTTGAGTTTTTAATTATTATAGGTCGATTACTAGAATGTGATAGTAGTGATAACAATCTAGACTAATTTATTCATACTGTAACAACACTTTTTAAAGTCAAATAGACTCAGATATATATGTAGTAGATTTAATCATAACAATATTATCTTCATCATCAGCTAGAGATTCATTCATAGTAGACAAAAATGGCATTATAAACATGAGTGACACTAATATTAAAAATCTAAATTTTTTCATAAAATCGCCTCCTTATGTTTTATATAGTAAAGAATATGAATTACTTTGTCAGAGGCACATGTGCCTTTGAAATTTCGATTATATTGTTGTATTCTTGTATTGAGAATATTCTTAATAAAAAATAGGAGGAAAATATGAAAAAAAAAATAGAAAATTTAATTATAGCTATGAATTTGCTAAAAAATGCACATTTTGCAAAAGGCGATGGATGGGAAAAAACAATTAGTATTATGTAAAGTAATGTATAATCAAGCAGTATTTTGAAATACTGCTTGATTGCATATTAGGGAGGATTCAATGCCAAATAATTATATTTTTAGACCAGAATATTTTGGAGGAATATTGATAGATAGGGATACCTTTGAAAAATGGGAGCTAGATGAAAGACATTCACTTTACTTGTGATATATTATCATATTAGAGATGTTGAACAATCTCTTAAGATGTTAAACGATTTTTATGAAGATATAAATTTAGATGAAGAATTAATTTTATTTACTAAGAATAATATTTATAATATGCCAAAGAAATATACATACAAAAATAAATTGACTGAGTTTAAATCTTTTTTATAAAATGAATTAATACTGCTTAAAAAAAGAAAATATCTTAGTGCACCATTAGAGTTAAGTATGTATCTAACTAGTAAATGTCAATTAAACTGCGATTTTTGCTTTATGAATGATCTCATTAGAGGTAGTAATAATAGTATACCTGTAAATAAAGCATTAAAAATAATTGATATGTTTGTAGATAATGGAATTGAAAGTATATCTTTACTTGGTGGAGAGCCACTATTATATGAAGAAATTTTAAGTATATGTGAATTCATAGAATCTAAAAAAGTGCATTTCACTATAACTACAAATGGAATTTTACTTAATGAAAAATTTTTAAGAAGCTTAAGTAAATTTAGCTATTTAAAGCTAGCTTTCTCTGTCATTAATATAAAAGAAAGTAATAATATGTACGGTAACAAAATGTTAAAAAATATTAAAAAAAATATAGGTTTAGCATCAAAGATGGGAATTAGAACATCTATTAATACTGTATTAATTAATCAAAAAATAGAGGATTTAGTAGAAATAGTAGACTTTTGTAATGAAAATAATATTGAGAGATATTCAATGGCTACATTTGCAAATGTTGAAACAAGAGCTAAAGTAACTTTATCCATAAACGATTGTATAAATTTTTATTTAAAACTAAGTGATTATGTAAATAAGAATAAGTATAATATAGATTTAGCTTTGGAAGGGTGTATGATTTATTAAGCAGCGTACGGAGGTGAAGATATTGATATATCAGATTTTCAACGATTATCTTATGGATGTCAGGCAGCACAGACTAATATTGATATTATATTTGATGGGAACGCTTATGCTTGTAGTTTATTAAGGGACAAAAGTGTGATTGAAAGTGATGTTTTTAATAAAAATTTTGATGAAATATGGGATTCGGTTAAATTTTCACCAATAAGAGATTATAAGGTATTAGATAAGAAATGTAAATCTTGTACTTATAATATATTTTGTAATGGGGAATGTTTTGTTGATAAACAGATTATTAATAATAAGTATGATGAATCTTGTGATCCGAAATGTTATAGATATTTAGGTGTGTAGTAATGTTGGTGTATCTTTTTAAGAAAAATAAAAAATTGTTTATCAAAAGCCTTATATTTTTGTTATTATTCTCCTTGAGCAGGCCAGTTTTTTCTAAGTTGATAATTTATTATACCAATTTATCAAAATCAGAAACTGGAGTTAATATTGGATATTTGCTATTACCTGGCTTATTGTATCTGTTGGGGTTCTTTTTGGTTAATTTATTATCTGAAAAGTACTTAGATAAGTTTATGATAATGTGTAAGCAATGTTTGAATGAGGGAGTCTATGAAAGCTTACTGGATACCCATGGATTAAACTTTGATAAATCGTATTTAACTAGTATTTTTACAAATGATATAGATCAGATTTCGAATGATTATATCCAGGGGTTGACTCAAATTGTCTATTTTCTAGTGTCTTTTCTGGCTGCAAGTCTAGTTATATATTCCTTATCTGGTAAGATTTTGCTATATTTGATAGTTATTTCTACTCTAACTTTTATCATACAAAAATTGCTTGCTAATACTTTAGCAGATAAGCAGTATTCCTATAATACCAAGTTTTCAAAAATCATAAAAATATTAAATGAAAGTATTGATAATATTAGAGAGATAAAAATTTATAATTTGGAGGATAAGTTCAGATATAAGTTTAAAAATGCTTCAATAGAAGCTAATGAGGAACTTTTCATGTTGAATTTTGCTGAAGATATGGTTGAAGTAATTAATCAGACATCTGCGACTTTAATCGAGGTTGGCCTATATATTGTAGGGGTTGTTTTGATAATTGGTGGTAAGCTCACTATTTCTGAATTGTTAGCAATTGTTGTTTCTTGTGATTCTATAACTCTTCCTATATATTCGTTTTCTAGAACTTATGCTAAGTTTGCAAAGACTAAGAAAACTAGGGAAAAACTGATTGAAATTATAAATGGGTCCAATACATCTAAGGGCGATTTTAAAATATCTACAATAGATAAGATAAGAGTAGACGATTATGCTTGTAAATATGACCTAGACCCTATAAGCGATAGTGTTAGTTTTTCAATTAACTATGGAGAGAAAATCTTGATTGTAGGGGAGAATGGATCTGGCAAATCTACACTTATTTCTTCAATGCTAGATTTTTCCAGAAATCATGTAGGGGACATATTTATAAATGGGCTAAATATAAAAAATATAGATAAAGAGTCATATTATAAAAGGATATCATTTTTAAGTCAAAGCTATGTTTTAACAGAAGATACAATAAGGAACAATATCATAGGAAATGAAGTTTATTTGGAGGAAAAATATAATAGAATAATCGATGGATTAAATATTAAGAATTTCGATAAATCCACTAGGGTCAATGAAAATAGAGACAATTTAAGTGGAGGAGAAATGCAGAAAATAAGTATAGCAAGAGCTATTTATAAAGATAGCGACATACTTATTTTAGATGAGCCTTTTTCTGCGCTCGATATGAAAAGTGTTGACAAAATACTGGATACCTTACTAAAGGATGAGAGAAGTGTAATAGTGATTTCCCATAATTTGAGTCAGGATAAGCTTGAAAAATTTGATAAAGTTATTAATATCAATAGAATGGCTAAATATTTGTAATTATGGTAAT
>NZ_JAKZEY010000031.1 GCF_022808955.1 Anaerococcus sp. AGMB09787 | reverse complement strand
GCGTTTAATAGGCGCAATCCTCATTGATATCAATGAGGATTGGATCACATCTTCTAAATTGTATATTAAAATGAAATAGTAAATATTGTACTAGATTAATTTACACAATATTATGGACTTGACTAAATACCCTTGTTAACAATTTTGAATATAACAAAAGACTTAAAAAATAAATAAAAAAGCAGACGACTTTTAATCGTCCACCTTTGATAGGTCTATAAAACCATTATCCTCATAATATCTCTCGAGGTCATCTCCTTCTAGGTCTAGGATTTTTAAATCAGATAGTTCATAGGGTGCATTGTATATTCTTTGTTATCCTTTGATAGGTACAGGGTGGATTGATTTTATATCAGTAAGATACCAAGCGTACGTTCCCCTCATATCTACATCATCATCATCTATACAAGCATCAATTCTATTTTTCTAAGAAATGGTCTACAATTTGATGTTTTTGA
The DNA here is from genome assembly GCF_022808955.1 of Anaerococcus sp. AGMB09787. GTDB lineage: Bacteria > Bacillota > Clostridia > Tissierellales > Peptoniphilaceae > Anaerococcus. Next base: position 11,518 of record NZ_JAKZEY010000031.1, on the reverse strand, counting down.
TATGGCGAGTTCATTCCCGAATATGGCAATATCTTTAAGAGCTGTTTTAATTTAGTCCTCAACAGTAGAACAAATCAATATATATCATCAGTAATCATGTTTCTAAGACATTGTTTAAATTGTCTTTTCTTTGTAGGCAATAAACATAGCATAATGTGCATAAATACTTAAAGCTTTTATAATAATATAATACTTAGATTATAAATAATAACAAGAGAAAGGACTTATATGCTACCATATAGAAATGCGTAGCATTATTAATATTAAGATTATAATAATTGAATACCTTTTAGCTAATATTGATCTTTCTTATACTCTACTAAGGTCATATATGTTATAATTAAGAAAAAGGCAAGGAGGAATTATGATGAGGTTCGTATCGAAGGTGTTAAAACTTGTAGTGGCAGTATCTGTCCTTGTTATCGGAGGAATTTTTATTCATGAAAAGTTTTTTGAGAATATTCCTATAGCTATAGTTCATGATAACCAGTGGGTTAATGATGTCGAATATGCTATTTACAATAATAGGGGAGGCATAGTTAATATCAATATAGATGAAAATTCAAAAGACCAGGTAGAAAGGGCTATAAGTTTTGCTAAGGGTGTAATTATTGCAGGTGGAGATGATTTTGATCCAAGCCTTTATGGGTCAGATAACACAGAAGATGTCGAAGACTTTGATAGGGAAATTGACGAAAAAGAACTAGATATTTTGGATACAGCTATCAAACAAGGTAAACCTATATTAGGTATTTGTAGGGGCATGCAACTTATAAATATTTATTATGGGGGTAGCTTGTATGAAGATATAAAAAAGCAATACAGTAACGAAGTTAACCATAGGAACGACGATAAGACTTTTGCCTACCACAATGTCCATATAGAAGATGGTACGAAACTTGATAAGATAGTGAGAGATGCTGATATTGAAGTCAATTCCTACCACCATGAGGGCATAAAAGAACTTGGAGATGGCTTGGTGGTAGCAGCTAGGAGTGATGATGGTCTAGTTGAGGCAATAGAAGATCCAAACTATCCCTTTTTATTAGGACTCCAACGGCACGTTGAATCATCTGATGGGGATAATACTTACAATGAAAAGATTATAAAAGAATTTATTAAGGCTGCTAGGGAAAGTAAATAAGATGAAATTTGTGAAAGAATACGAAAGGATTGGAAAGCTAGATCGAGATATAAAAAACATTATTCTCATGAGTAAGTCGCCTAGGCGAAGAGATCTCTTATCCTTCCTCAATCCTCAAATTAAAATAAATCCTATAGATGAGAGGAAAATTGAAAATAAATTTATGGAAGTCTACAAGACCGATGATTTTTTAACTAGGGTCTCCAAGACCTGCTGTGAAATAGCGAAGGCAAAATCAAATATAAGTCTAGATGAGGATAGCTTATACATATCAGCTGATACAATAGTACTTATAGATGATAAGATTTATGGAAAGCCAAAGACCTTGGAAGAAGCTCGACTTATGTTTATGTCATATTTTGGAAGGGTCCACCATGTGGTAACTAGTGTTTGCCTTAGGTCAAGAACATATTTAGATGTTTTCTATTCCTTAGCAGCGGTCAAATTTGTAGATTATTATAAGGACCTTGATCCTTTAGTTGATTCATATATAAGAGAAGAAAATATAATGGATAAGGCAGGAGCCTACGGTATCCAGGACCTGGATAATAGATTTATTGAGTATATTATGGGTGATTATAATACCATTATTGGTCTACCTGTTAGCGAAATTAGTAGAAGAATATTTGGAGTAATTAATTGATTAAATATATATTGTGGGACATAGATGGAACCTTGTTAAATTTTGACCTAGCTGAAACTAGGGCTATTAGAAAGTGCTTCGACCTCTATGGGCTTGGAGAGCTTTCAGATAGGGCATTGCAAGATTACAAAAAGATAAATAAGTTCTTGTGGGAAAAATTAGAAGAAGATAAGATTACTAGAACTGAGGTTTTGGAAGGAAGGTTCAAAAAACTTTTTGATAAATATAGCTACCAGGTAGACGATATTCCTGCCTTTAATATAGTTTACCAAAAGGCACTAGGTCAAACTTATGTCCTTAATGAAAATGCTAGGGAAACCATAGAAAATTTAGGAGATAAGTATGCGCAATATGGAGTAACCAATGGCTCTATTATAGCCCAAGAAGGAAAGCTTAAGGGAGCTAAATTAGATAAGTACCTAAGGGATGTTTTTATATCAGAGAGGATAGGTTATGAAAAACCTGCCAGGGAATTTTTTGATTATGTATTTGATAGAGTTGGATCTGCAAATCCAGATGACTACATTATTGTAGGAGATTCTTTAACTTCTGATATAAGGGGAGGTAACCTTGCAGGTATGAAGACTATTTGGTACAACCCAGCTTCTCTTATAAATGAACTAGGGTTTAAGGTAGATTATGAAGTAACAGATCTTATAGATATAGTAGATATTTTAGAGGAAAACAATGAATGAAGAGGCTTTAAAAAATACTTTAGTCGATAATTTTTTTAGGTATCTAGCAATACCATCCCAGTCCAAGGAAGAAAGTACCAAAATTCCTTCATCTGAGGGCCAAGAAAAACTTGCAAGGCTCTTAGCAGAAGACCTTCAAAAGTTGGGCCTTGTTGACATAGCAATAAATGATTATGGGGTCCTACAGGCGAAGTTTCCTAAAAATTCAGACTATACCCAAGCTCTTGGCTGGGTCTGCCACCTCGATACTGTTGATGTTGGGCTTTCTGATGAAATCCATCCGCATGTAATTAAAAACTACCAAGGGGGTAATATTACCCTAAATAGAGAAGAAAATATTAATTTGACTCCTGACGAAAATCCTGAAATTTTAAAATATATTGGCGATGACATAATTGTAACTGATGGAAAAAGTGTACTAGGAGCTGACAATAAGGCAGCTATTGCAAATGTAATGACTGCAATAAGTTACCTTAATGAAAATAAAAATATAGACCATGGTGACATTTACCTTGCCTTTGTCCCAGATGAAGAGATAGGGCTTAGGGGGTCTAGGAAGATTAATTTTGATGACTTTAATGTAGATTTCGCCTATACTATAGATTGCTGTGAACTAGGAGAGCTAGTCTATGAAACTTTCAATGCGGCAAGTGCAAGTATAATTATAGAAGGAGTCAGCGCCCACCCAATGTCAGCCAAAAACATACTGGTTAATCCTATTATGATAGCCAATGACTTTATAAACCTTTTAAATAAGTCAGAGACTCCAGAGCATACCGAGGGTAAAGAAGGCTATATATGGGTAACTGACATAGAATCTGACGTACTAACCTGTAAAATCCATTTGAATATAAGGGATCATAGCAGGGAAAAGTACGACCAAAAGAAAGTTTTCCTAATTCATGCTATAGACCTCTTACAAAATCAAAACCCCAAGGCAAAAATATCTATAGAAATCGAAGATATCTACTCTAATATCCTTGATAGTGTAAATGATGCCAATAAAGTAGCCATAGATAAGTTGTTTAAATCCTTCACAAAACTTGGAATAAAGCCAAAGATAATTCCTATGAGAGGTGGAACAGATGGGTCCTACCTATCGACTCGAGGTATCCTTACACCGAATTACTTTACAGGAGCTCATAACTTCCATTCAAACAAGGAGTTTTTGCCTATAAATTCTTTATATAAGTCACTTCTTGTAACAATAGATCTAATGACCAATGATTAATTTTACAAAACTTATGTGAAAATTTTACATTTATGGTATATTATTTTAGTAATATAGAGTTAATTAATAGGAGGAATTATGGAAAACGGAGGGCCCGATTGTAGGCTTGAATTTAAAAATAGCTAAATGGGGTTACTTCTTACCTCACTTAGCTTAAAAAGTTAAAGGAGGTTATATAATGACTCAAAAAAATTATAATGTAGACAACCTCAACAAGATCCAAGAATATATCAATAGAATGGATCCCGTTGATATAGCTGATAAGCTTGAAATTTTACCAGAAAAAGACGTAGCAATTTGGATTAAACTCTTAAATAAGGATCTTTTGGCAGATGCATTTACAGAACTTAGAACTGAGAATAAGATAAGGGTTGTAAATATCCTATCTGATGAAAATATAAAGGACTTGGTGAGGGAGTTGGATGAGGATGAGCTTGTAGATACCTTGCAAGAGCTTCCTGCCAATATAACCAAAAAACTTATGACTGTTCATATAGATAAGGATAGGAGAAAGATTGTAAATGAGCTTTTAGGTTATCCTGAAGAATCTGTCGGATCTATAATGACAGTTAATTTTTTGTCAGTAAAGGAGTCTTCTACACCAAAGGCTGCTATGAATAAGGTAATGAGCTCAGAACTAGATGCTGAAAAACTTGAACAAATCTGGTTAACAGATCAATCCTTGGTTCTAATGGGCTTTGTTTATATAGCTGACTTAATTAGGTATCAAGATAAGACCTTGAAAGAATTATCCCATAGCATTACATCAAGTGTTAGTCCTACTGACGATCAAGAAGTTGTCGCCAAGTTATCTATCAAATATGATTTAGGAGAAGTTCCAGTTGTAGATAGTGAAAATCGTCTAATAGGTATAGTACCGGCAGAAGATGTAATTGACGTAGTCCATGAAGAGATGCAAGAGGATATGTCTAACATTACAGGAATTTCTGAACAAGCTGAGTCTTACCTAGATGAGCCTAGTTTCAAGATAGCAAGAACTAGGACAACTTGGCTTATAATCTGCTTACTAACAGCTACTATGACAGGTTTTATCATTCATAGGTATGAGTCCTTACTAGCATCTTATGTGGCTTTGACAGCCTATATACCAATGCTGATGGACTCAGGTGGTAACGCAGGTAGTCAAGCTTCAACTACAGTAATTAGATCCTTGTATGCAGGAGAAATATCCTTCAAAGACTTCTTGAAGGTTGTCTTAAAGGAAGGATCCATAGGGATTATAGCAGGGGTTATCCTCGTAATTATAAACTTTATAAGACTTATTGTCTTAGATCACGCAGAACTAGGTGTTAACCTAACAGTTTCAATTACCTTGGTTCTAACAATTATTTTTTCAAAGGTAATGGGAGGAATCTTACCCCTAATAGCTGATAAGTTTCATCTTGACCCTACAGTTATGGCAGGTCCTTTAATAACAACTATAGTAGATACCCTAGTACTTTTAATATATTTTGAAGTAGCTAGCCTATTACTTGGTATATAGAAATTTCCCTGTCCTAAGGATTACTTAGGATGGGGTTTTAAATTATTCTAAAATGTATTCCTAAATCTTATAAAGTATATATCTATTTTTTTCGACATGTAAATAAGTAATATTTCTATATCAAATTTTAGAACTAGCATATTTATTAAAAATTTCCTTATAGGTTGAATTATTTTATCTAAATTATTCAAGGCAAATCCTACAAGAAATAAGTAATTTACTGGTATAAATAAATATAGTAACCTCATTGACATGAAAACGTATATTTGATATTATAATAATGTAGGAAATTTAGAGAATTATCCTAGGAATAATTATAGGATTTGTGAGGGATTTTGATTTTAAATACCAAGTTTGTCGGTCTTTATGATCAATTTCGTTTTACTATAAAATTATGTAAGGAGAATATATGATTAAGAGAAGTAAAAAAACCATGGATGGTAATACAGCTGCAGCTCACGTATCTTATGCTTTTAGTGAAGTTGCTGCAATTTATCCTATAACACCATCTTCACCAATGCCTGAATTTGTAGACAAATGGGCAGCTAATGGAAGATTAAACTTATTTGGTAATCCTGTTTCAGTAACTGAAATGCAACATGAGGGAGGAGCAGCAGGTGCAGTACACGGATCTTTGGTAGCGGGAGCATTAACTACTACATACACTGCTAGTCAAGGACTCTTACTGATGATTCCTGATATGTATAAGATAGCGGGAGAAAGACTACCTGCAGTATTCCACGTAGCAGCTCGTTCATTATCAACATCAGCTATTAATATGTATGGTGACCACCAAGACGTTATGGCTGCTAGAGCAACAGGCTTTGCCTTCCTAGCTTCAGGATCAGTTCAAGAAATTATGGATCTTACTCCTGTAGCTCACTTAAGTGCAATCAAGGCTAGAATTCCATTCGTTAATTTCTTTGATGGATTTAGAACAAGTCACGAAATCCAAAAAATCGAGGTTTGGGATTATGACCAATTCGAAGACCTAGTTGATTGGAAGGCTATAGACGACTTTAAAAATGACTCGCTAAATCCAAATAGACCTACAATGCGTGGTGTATTTGAAAAGAGTGGATACTTCCAAAGGGCTGAAGCACAAAACAAAGCTTACAACGGACTGCCTGGTATAGTTTTAGACTACATGAACAAAATCAACGAAAAGATCGGTACAAATTATTCACTATTTAACTACGAGGGCGCAGAAGATGCAACAGATGTAGTTGTAGCTATGGGATCTTTGACTGATACTGTACAAGAAACTGTTAATGCCCTAGTTAAAGAAGGAAAAAAAGTTGGACTTGTTAAAGTTCATTTATTTAGACCATTCTCAGTTGAACACTTACTAGAAGCTATCCCTGAAACTTGTCAAAGAATAGCAGTTCTAGATAGGACAAAGGAAAAGGGAGCAGCAGGAGAACCTCTATACCTAGATGTACTTCAAGCCTTCCAAGATACTGATAGAAATCCATTAATTATCGCTGGTAGATATGGACTAGGACAAAAGGATACAAGACCTGCTCACATCAAGGCTGTTTTCGATAACTTAGCTAGTGAAAATCCTAAGAACCACTTCACAGTTGGTATTAATGATGATGTTACCCACACATCAATTGAAACAGACAATGACTTCGTAATCTCTGATGGCCAAACAACTCGTTGCATCTTCTGGGGTAACGGTGGAGATGGTACTGTAGGTGCTAATAAAAATGCCATCAAGATTATAGGTGATAATACAGAATTGTATGCCCAAGGATATTTTGACTACGATGCCAAGAAATCTAATGGTTTGACTATGTCTCACTTGAGATTCTCACCAAACCCAATCCACTCAGCATACTTCATAGATGAGGCTGACTTTGTTTCATGTTCACCACAAGCTTATGTAAGACAATATGACTTAGTAAGTAACCTCAAAAGAGGTGGTATTTTCTTGCTAAACACAATTTGGTCAGAAGATGAGCTAGAAAGCCACATTCCAAATAAATTATTAAGAGAAATTGCTCAAAAAGAAATCAAATTCTATACGGTAAATGCATCTAAGATTGCTCAAGAAGTAGGCCTAGGCAATAGGACAAACATGGTTATCCAAACAGCCTTCTTTATCCTATCAAAGGTACTTCCTATAGATGAAGCTATCAAGTATCTAAAAGACTCTATCGAAAAATCTTACGGTATGAAGGGTCAAGATGTTGTTGATATGAACAATAGGGCAGTAGATAGAGCAAGTGAAGAATTAACAGAAATAACTGTTAAGGAAGAATGGAAGAACCTACCTGATGATGAAGAAACTAATGATCCAAATGAACCAGACTTCATCAAGAATATGGTAAGACCAATTATTAACCTAAAAGAAGATGACCTTCCAGTTTCAACCTACCTACCTTATGATGATGGACAATATAGCACAGAAACATCAAGATATGAAAAACGTGGTATAGCTCTATTTGTTCCAGAATGGAAGATAGATAATTGTATCCAATGTAACCAATGTTCATTTGTATGTCCTCACGCTTGTATCAGACCATTCTTGTTAGATGAAGACCAAAGAACAAATGCTCCAGAAGGCTTTGAAACAAAGAAGGCTACAGGTAAGGGACTTGAGGAATATGAATTTAGAATGCAAGTTTCTCCATATGACTGCATGGGTTGTGGTAACTGTGTAGACGTATGTCCAGCTCCAAACAAGGCACTAGAGATGAAACCTATCGAAGAAGAGATAGAAAAAGAAGCAGACAACTGGGTATTTGCAGATAGCAAAGTTGGATATAGGACAAATGAAATTCCAGCTAATAATGTTAAGAATTCTCAATTTAGCCAACCACTCCTAGAATTCTCAGGTGCTTGTGCTGGTTGTGGTGAAACACCTTATGCAAGATTGATCACTCAACTTTATGGTGACCACCAAATAATAGCAAACGCTACAGGTTGTTCATCAATCTGGGGATCATCAGTTCCATCAATGCCATATTGTAAGAATGCTAATGGAGAAGGACCTGCTTGGGGATCATCTCTATTCGAAGATGCTGCAGAATATGGCTATGGTATGCTCCTTGCAACAAAATCTAATAGGTATTTATTAGAAACCCTAATGAAGAAATTCATCAGACTAAAAGTTCAAAGCCCATTAAATGAATTATTTACATCATGGATGGAAAATAACGATGAGTATGAAGAAAGCAAAAAACTATCAATCGAGATTGCATCTCTATTAGACAATAATACAGACAATGAAGAAGCTAATAAGATTCTTGAAAGAATAAGAACCCTAAAAGACTACTTAGTTAAAAAATCTATTTGGATCTATGGTGGTGACGGTTGGGCTTATGATATAGGCTTCTCAGGACTAGACCACATCCTAGCTAGTGGTGAAGATATAAATGTAATAGTATTCGATACAGAAGTTTACTCAAATACTGGTGGACAATCATCTAAATCTACTCCTCTTGCAGCAGTAGCTAAATTTGCAGCAAGTGGTAAGAAGGTTCGTAAAAAAGACCTTGGTCTAATGATGACAAGCTATGGATACATCTACGTAGCTCAAGTAGCTATGGGGGCTAACCAAGCTCAAACATTAAAGGCTATAAAAGAAGCAGAAAGCTATAAGGGACCATCTCTAATCATAGCTTATGCTCCATGTATTAACCACGGTATCAAGGCAGGAATGGGTAGAACTCAAAGAAGAGAAAAAGAAGCTGTAGCAAGTGGTTACTGGCACCTATGGAGATACAATCCATTACTAGCAAAAGAAGGCAAGAATCCATTTGTACTAGATTCTAAGGACCCTGATGCATCCTTCCAAGAATTCCTCCAAGGAGAAGTTCGTTATGCATCACTAAAGAAGGCCTTCCCAGAAACAGCAGACGAGCTATACCAAGAAGCAGAAGCTGCTGCAAAAGATAGGTTAGAATCATACAAGAAATTAGCAAATCAAGAGTAAGAGAAGAATATGGAATTGAATTTAGATAGTATAAAAGAAGCTAGATCTATACTTGAGGGAAACATAGAAAAAACTCCAATATATACAGCATCAAGGATGAATGATAATTTGTATATAAAAATGGAGAACCTTCAAAAAACTGGATCATTTAAATTAAGAGGTGCTTTCAACAAAATAGCACATCTAACAGAAGAAGAAGCAAAAAGGGGAGTAATATCATGCTCAGCTGGTAACCATGCCCAAGGTGTTGCTCTATCTGCTACAAAACAAGGGATCAAATCTTATATTTGCATCCCTTCAGTAGCACCCCTATCTAAAATAGAGGCAACTAGAGGTTACGGTGGAGAAGTTATAATAGTAGATGGTACTTTCGATGACGCTCAAAAAAGAGCCTTTGAACTCGAAAAAGAAAGAAACTTAACCTATGTAGCTCCTTTTGATGATGAATATGTTATAGCTGGTCAAGGAACAATTGGTCTTGAAATACTTGAACAACTCCCTGATGTAAAATATATAGTTGTCCCAATAGGTGGTGGTGGACTAATTTCTGGTATAGCACTCGCTGTAAAGTCTATTAAACCTGATGTTAAAATTATAGGTGTAGAACCAGAAAGTGCTGCTTCTATGTATGAATCAAGGAAAGCTGGCAAACTAGTTACCCTTGATAGTGTAAAGACTATGGCTGATGGTATTGCAGTAAAGAGACCTGGTAACATTACCTTTGACCTAGTTGAGAAATATGTAGATGATATAGTTACAGTATCAGAAGATGAAATAACTAACGCGATACTTAGACTCCTAGAAGAGTCCAAGGTAGCTTCAGAGGGTGCAGGAGCATCATCTATAGCTGCTGTATTACATGGTAAGTATGATTTTTCAGATGGAAAGGTATGTGCAGTCCTATCTGGTGGAAATATCAACATTAACACTATTTCTCAAATAATCAACCAAGGCCTATTTAAAACTGGTAGACTTGCTGAGATTACAACAATAATTTCAGATAATCCTGGTGAACTTATAAGACTTCTTACAATAATCAAAGACTTAGGTGCCAATATTATGGCAATAGACCAATTCAAGTCATCTGAAACAGTTGGATTTGACCATGCTGTTGTAAGAATTATAGCAGAGACCTATAATGAAGATCATAGGAAAGAGCTCTATAAGACCTTGGCAGATAAGGGTTATCAAGAAATCCACGGTAAGAATTTTTAATACTAAGTAAGTAATTATTTATCCGGTGTATCCTATGCATCGGATAATTTTTTGTCATCAATTAAAGATAAAATTCGACCCCTTATATGCGGTATTTCCTTGTAAATACCAGCACAAAGGGTTAAATATATATCATAATTCATATAAAGAGATTATATGAACTTTACTCTTAAAAGATAATTAAATAAGGAGTCTATATGAAATTAATCTGTTATAAAAATTGTACAACATGTAAAAAGGTCGAAAAAACCTTAGATGATAAAAATATCGCCTATGATTTAAGGGATATCAAGGATGAAAATCCTACTAAGGAAGAATTAAAAGAATGGCATGAAAAATCAGGACTTGATATAAAGAGGTTCTTTAATACTTCAGGTAAGATTTATAGGGAATTAAATCTAAAAGATAAACTCAATGATATGAGTCTTGAGGAAAAATATGACCTCCTATCAACCGATGGTATGCTTGTTAAAAGACCTATATTATTCATAGAAGATGAAATTTATGTAGGCCCAGATGCAAAAAAATATGTAGAGAGCCTATAATGACTTTTGAACTAAAGGGAATTTCCAAGCTTGGTGATAAGCAAAGGCTAGATGAGCTAATCTCCTATGTCAAAATTCAATTAGATGATGAAGATGATAGCCTAGCCTTGATGGCAAATATATCAGCCTTCATAATGGCTATCCTAAAAGATCTAAATTGGGCAGGCTTTTACCTAGTAGGTAAGGATGATCTCGTTCTAGGACCCTTCCAGGGCCTTCCTGCCTGCACTAGACTTGCCTTTGACAAGGGAGTAGTGGCCAAGGCCTATAGGTCTAATGAAATAGTTAAGGTAGACAATGTCCATGATTTTGAGGGCCATATAGCTTGCGATTCTAATTCTATGTCAGAGCTAGTTGTCCCAATAAAAACTAATGGCAAAATAGTTTGTCTTATTGATTTAGATTCTCCAATAGAAGATAGATTTACAGACATAGAAGTCGAAGGATTTAAAAAAATAGCTAAACTTCTGAATGATAGATTGTAGGTAGCCCCTAATAAGGGGCTCAGACTGTAGACAAAGTAGATGAAAAACATAACTTCATCTACTTTTTCTATGCGATAAACGTTTAAATCAAGCCGTTTGTGGGTATAAATATT
>NZ_JAKZEY010000030.1 GCF_022808955.1 Anaerococcus sp. AGMB09787 | reverse complement strand
AATGAATTGGATAGGGAATTAAGGAGCTTCGGCTTCATAACGAAATCAAAGATTTCTATTACGCGAAGTCTGACCTTCTATAATTTACTACGTAAATTAGATAGGTCATGAATATAGTGGCAATAGCAATAGGGATACACCTGTACCCATACCGAACACAGAAGTTAAGCCTATGAGCGCCGATGGTACTCGGAGGGAGACCTCCCGGGAGAGTAGGACGCCGCTAAACAAATTAGACTGAGTAATCAGTCTTTTTTTATGCTTATTTTTAATATGAAAATTCTTATCATCATTTTAAAAAATTTTACTAATATATAATTTACTACTAACATATTCTTTTTATATCCCAAATACTTTAGGAGTCGATAATATTTTATTTTTAATCTTATGCATAATCAAAAATTTATACAAATATCGAATTATATGAATATTGAATATTATTAAATTTTTGACATTTATATTTCTTATGATATAATAGCATAAAGGAGGTATTTCTGGAAGGAAGACGGTTGGTGAGGGGTGGGGGTTGTTAAATATTTAAATTTCAATGGTTTGTGTTTTTCTAATTTTCTCCCGTCACAAAACCGTCACATATTTTTTTGAATGAAATCTTCTGCTATCTTATAGGTGTCTTTGGTATAATGGATATAAGTTTTTACTATTGTATTCAAATCATCTCCAGCAAGGTAAGCTGTTGTTTTTAGGTCGAGGCCATTCTGTACTAGTCTTGTTATATATGAGTGCCTAAAGTGATGAAAAGTTACATTGGAATTATTAGTACACTTGCTAGCTTTATTTAGATTCCTTCTATAAAAAGATAGACTTGAATTAAATAATCTTCTATCTATGGATAACACGTTTCTATTTTCCATAAATGACATCAAATCTTTATTTAAGTGATTGGGTATAGGCACTGTTCTAATTCCATTTTTAGATTTTGGAAGAGTGAATTTTTTGTTTCTAGTATCATATTGTTTAGTAACCTTTATAGATGAGTTTTGTATATCTGATGTTGTAAGCCCGAGAATTTCACTAACACGTAATCCTGCATAGTAGCCTATTTTGCATATTAGTTTTAAATCATCATTTGATATGTTTTTTATTATTTCTTTAAATTCCTTTTCTTCTATATTTCTTTTTTCTTTTGCTTTTTTACGTGGATAATATAAAAATGGATTATCTATTTTTATTTTAAGTTCTCTTATAAGATAATTGTAAAAAGTTTTCATTTTGTATATAGTGCCAGGTTTTGAATTTTTGATGAAGTTTTTGTATTCTATAGGTTTTATTGTTGTTATAATTTTATCATCTAAAGGTGTATATCTTAGTAAAGAAACGCTAGTTCTATATGTGTGAGGGCGAACTCTATCTCTAAGATCGTCTAAGTATATTTCTTTAAGTCTACCCAAGGTCATTTTTTCATAGTCGTTTTCTATCTTTTGTTGCCGTTCAGAGGAAGTCTTGATAGCCCATTGGGTAGCTTGGTTTTTCTTGTCAAAGGTTTTGGATTCTACTTGGTGCCAGGAGCTTCCTTCTTTCTGTCTTATGATAGCTTGGTATTTGTTAGAATCTTTTCTTTGCCTAATTGTATAAGATGTTTGCATAATTTACTCCTATTTGTGGTATAATAGAAGTGGATATAATAGTATCCACTTGATTTATTAACCTCTCTTAAAATGCCTACACAAGAGGGGTTTTTGTTATTTAATTATTATTTGTTAATCTATCATCACACACTCGTAACCCATCTATATGTTCAAATAGATCGTCTTTGATTTTCCTACCTAGGGGATCCAGAACAAAATCTATTCCTTCTCTTCTAGCTAGTTTGGCAGCAGGAACGAAATCAGAGTCTCCAGCTATTAGTATTATTTTATCTACTTGCTTTTTATAAGCTAGGGAAGCGATATCTACTCCTATTTTCATGTCAACTCCTTTTTGTTTTGATGTTAAAAAGAAGTCAGTATAGTCTAATTTGTCTATTGTTTTATTACCTTTTATCAGTTTTTTAACTGTATCATATTTTAATGTATAGTGGGTATCATTTTCTGAAATTCTACCCAATCTGAGTGCTACTTTTCTTTTTTTCTTGAGTTCGTTTAAGAATTCATTCATCCGTTTATAATGATCAAGATTTTTCATATTTATGACTTTATCGGTCAAAGGATTATAAATACTTGTTTCTAATGGTGGACAGTCATAGTAAAATAATCTATACAATTCATAAAAAACATCTTGTTTTCTTATACGTTCTTTAAGATGTCTCATGCAATATGATATTAAAATACGAGCATCCTCCTTTGCCGTTTCGCCTTTTAATTTAGGTAAAGCAACTTTTCTGTAATATCCTCCATCAACTAATATAGCTGCTTTCATATAAATATATTTCTCCTTATACTAAAAAATCCTTGGGTTCGAAGCTTCCCTTATGGTGGGAGATCTACTACCAAGGATGAATTAACTTTTTTAGCAATTTATATTGCTTAATAATATAATATATCATGCTTGGTTACTTGTCAAATATTTTTTATTTGCTTTTAGTTCACTGGAACTTTAAAGGTTGCTCTTTGTTTTTGATCGTTGCCATCATATTGTACAAAATGCACTAAAACTTCAGAACTTTCATTATTAAGTCCAAAAGCTTCTTCTGCCAGTTCTATTTTTGCACCTACAGGGGCTTGAGCTGCAACGTTGCTTAAAACAAGGGGATAAGTGGATCCAACACTACCACTATCATCTATAACTTGGTCAGGTGTTAAAAACAACCCATCCATAACACTATCTTCAAAACCTAAATTCTCATAGGTATAAGAAACCACTATAACTTGAGCAGGGTTCTTATCACTAGCTTGGTTACGTTCATCCGTTGCTTTTACATCAAGAATTTTTAATTTCCATTGGCCATCTACAACCCATTCATCATCTATGGATAGGATTTGGTCTTGTTGTTCTGCTTGCTTTTGAGCTTTTTCTTGCTCTTGGGCAACGAGGGAATTATATTGGTCAATTTTGGCATTGACTTCTTCGACTTGAGCTTTTATTTGTTCGTTTTCTTCTTTGAGTGCTTGGTTTTCTGTTTTGAGTGTTTCATTTTCTTTAGCTAGGTCATTATTGCCAGCACAAGATGTGAGCAGAGATAAAGATAACACTGCAAGTAAAATTTTCTTCATAAATCCTCCTAATGTGATATAATATAAGTGAGCAAAGCAGAGATGGGATTAAGTTCTCATCTCTTTATTTTTATTTATTTCTTTTCGACAATACTGCTATCATTTCTCCTAATATTCTTACCTCCTTTCCATCATCTTTGTTTATAATTATTGGCTGGTAGGTATCGTTACAAGGGGATAGGATTATGGCTTCGTTTGTTTTTGTGAATTTCTTTAAAGTTGCATCTCCGTCTATAAGAGCTGCTACTATGGTTCCGTTTTCTACATCAGGCGTCTTTTTAAAGAATACTAAGTCGCCATCGTGGATATTGGCATCTATCATAGAATCACCGTCTGCATATAAACAAAAATCAGCAGCAAATATATCAGGATCTGAAGGGTAGTAGCCTTGATAATTTTCTGCAGACCATACAGGATAACCGCATACTATGGATCCAAGGATGGGGATTTTCTTTATAGCTTTGACAGGTATTACTCCTGGTATGTTTGATAGGTCGTTTTTGTCTTCTGTAAGATCTGACTTATAAATATCAAAGAAATCAGCCATTTCTTGAATTTTATCTATTCTTGGATAACTTTTTCCATGAATCCAATTGAATACTGTTGTTTCTGGGTATTTCATTATTCTTGCAAATTCAGTTGGAGTTAAATTTCTATTTTTTAACTCTCTTTTAAGGTTTTTGGATAGAATTTTTTTATTATTCATGTTATTCTCCTTTCTTTATATACATAATATCATCTTTCTATTTAAAAGTAAAATATTATTTTAAAAATAAAAAAAATACCATTTTACAGTTGACAGCACTATTTAATGGTGGTAAACTTATATTAGTGATTGAGAAAGCGAGGTGAGAAAAAAATGGATAAATTAAAAATTAGTTTAAAAGCTGCAAGAATTAATGCTGAAATGACAGCAAAGGAAATAGGATTAAAGATTGGTAAATCAGAAAAAACTATATTAAATTGGGAAAATGGAATCACTCCAATACCAGCAGAATATTTTGATAGGTTGTGTAAAATATATAAAATTTCAACTGATTATATTCAAGTGCCAATAATTAAAGATGATTTTTTTTGCGAATAAACCACTATTAAATAGTGGCATAAAAGGAGAAGCTTTTAAATTTAACTGGTGGGAACTTTATGAAGATTAAATATTAGGAGATATTATGGAAAATTTAAAGGATTTAAAAATTAAGATTAAGGTCAAGGGGCTAGATGACTTTAAAGATAAGCTTGATGAACTTAGTAGTGAATTTGAAAATCTTAAAAACAATATGGGTAGGATTAATGATCTGGTCAATGAGATTAATGAGATGGATTTGGTAGTTGATGTCGATAGGGATTTGAAATGAGGTTTGTATGGAGAAAGTTATTGATAATAAATTGAAGTCAAAATATGTGGAAGGGTTGGAGTATGCGGAGAGTAGGCTTTCTGGTATGTCTATTGATGTTTTAAGGAGAGCGTGCAGGGCGGATAAGCTTACTTTTTCTGTTGCTTTGCCACCAGAGGATGAGAATATCAAGTGGAGGTACTTGGTGGATGTGCAGACTTTTGAGAAGTGTTTGAATGGCGAGATGAATTTGTTTAAGTAAGGAGGAGCTATGACGATATTGTTGGATTTTTGTTGTTTTTAGCAATCTATAAATGGTTTGTGTATAGTATGGCTTTTAAAGGGCTTATGTATTATATAGGGACTCATTATGGGGAAGATGATATGGATAAAATAGATATGAGAAAAGTCATTCAAATAGCTATTGAAAAGACTTTGAATGACTTTAAACATTAATATCCTAATTCTTGTTTGATAATTTGAGTTATAACAAGGGGAGATTTGAGTAAGTAACTTTTAGGAAGAAAGGAAGAATAAATGCTAATAGATATTGATAAAATCAAGGTCAATGATCGTATCAGAAAGGACTTAGGGGATCTTAGCGAATTAGCTGAAGATATTGAGAAGAACGGACTAATAAATCCACCCGTTGTTACTCCAGATTACGAGCTTATAGCAGGAGAAAGACGACTTGAAGCTATGAGGCAGTTAGGCTATAAGCAGGTGGAAGTAAGAACCTTTGTACCAGACGATGCAGAGCATAAGCTGATGATTGAAATTAGTGAGAATGAAGAAAGAAAAGAATTTACTAAGACAGAAAGAATAGACTATGCAAGGCAACTTGAAAGGATTGAGAGGGTCAAGGCAAGTCAAAGGGAAAAAGCAGGGGTAGCAATAGACCCTAGTCAGAATTCTGACGGGGGTAGGACAGATGATATTGTAGCAGAAAAGCTAGGAATTGGAAGTAGAGACACTTACAGAAAAGAAAAATATATTGCCGACAATGCTGACCCTGAAACACTTGAACAATGGAATAAGGAAGAGATAAGCACACACAAGGCTTATAAGAGAGTGAAGGAGTTGGAAAGGGAACTTGAGGAAAAGGAGAAGGCAAATAGAAAGCTTACCGAGCAAATAAGCCAAATGGAGAATCAAGTAGAGGTTATCGAGAAGGAAGTAATTCCGGAAGATTATAAGGATCTCAAAAACGAAGTAGACGGATTGTTGAAGGATAATGAAGAGCTTAAAAATAAGCTATATATGGAAAGGGATAGGAAGAAAGAGGCTATAAGTCAGCTAAAGGCTGAAGATGCCAAGAGGGAAATTATTGACCAGGTTCAAGGCTTTCATTATAGGATAGCGGGATTTATCAAGGAAGTAGGAGGGCTTTTGTATTTAACTGAGTATATAGACGAGGTACCGCCCAGTACAAAGAAGATGTTTTTGTCATCTATTAAGTATTTAAGAGAGTTTAGCGAGCAATTGTATAAGAATGTGGAGAGCAATTTAAAGGAGAATTAAATGACTGAAATTACAAGGATTAATAAGAATATTGAAAGTATGAGTTTGGAAGAAGTAGTTAAATGGTCAATTGTTAATCAAAATGAAACGGCACAAGTTGCCAAGGAGAATGCTCAAAGAATTATAAAGCACGAGGAAGAGCTTGTATCTCTTAGAGATGATGTAAGGGATTTGAAGGAAGAGCAAAGGATAGAAGCCTTCGAAGATTTGATTATTAAGAAGAAGGTGAACAGGATTGTAAGGGGCAAAATCGGAGATGCCTATAGGAATAAAAGCAAGAGAGCAATAGCCTATGGCTACGCTTATAGGGCTATAAGGGGGATAGGCTATAAGTCTCAAGGAAGTACCAAGAGAAGAGATTATAAGCATGTTTTGCAAGCTATAGATGACGGGATAATTGATTTTACTATGGCTGATGTTAATAAGAGATATAAGCAAATACTAGAGGAAAAAGAGGAGATGAATAATGCAAATTAAAGATTTAATAAGTCTTTTAGAACAATGTAACGAAGATGATGAAGTTATATGCATGGCAATAATTAATGGATCTGACTATGCTTTAGATATAAAAGGTGTAGGGACTATTGAAGATGATGAAGTGATTTATATTTACGCCAAAGAGGAATAGGAGGAAGAATATGAGAAATAAGAAAAATAAGAGAAGTAAAAGAAGTAAAAGGGTTAGACCAGTGGTGATTTGTAAGGCTTGTGCTAAGAGGAGCGAAGACTGGGAAAGGTTAAAAAGAGAGAGGAAGAAAGAAGAGTTTATGAAGTTTGTGGTAGATACAGGGAACTCATTTGAATAAAAATATAGCCGTTGCGACTAGCAACGACTATAACGGTTAAACATTTGTTTATACTCATACTATACCAGGGAGATGAAGAAAATGAAAGTAGTAAGAGAAGCAGAATTCAGAGAAAGAATTAAAAGATTTACATTAGCCGAGTTATATCTTGTAAAGAATTGGATTGAGTCAAAGCCAGAGCGCCACAAGAGAGAGAAATTAAGACACTTGAAAGATGAGATAGAAAGAAGGGAGAAAAGGAATGAAGGTATTTAATCTGCAAAGGGATATCTTGAGAGCAATGATAAAGAGTGCAGAGAAGAGAACGGTCAATGAGATTTATTTTGATGAAGATGATAAGAATTTTTATGTTGGCGATCTTTATAGGCTCTATAAAATACCAAAAGATATGAACTTCTTGGATTATAGGAGTTGTGAGCGTAAGCCTTTAAAAGGATTTTTAGATGATAAAGGCGAGCTAATAAATCTTGTAGATGTTGGACTCATAAGCAGAGAGGAAAATGGGGACTTAAGGTTGCTAAAATCTGGAAATTTTGATGTATGGGTAAATAATTCATTCTTTAAGTATCTAGGAAGTCCTACACAGTATAAAACGCTAGGAAATGGCTGCCCTGTTTTATGCTATCAGGCAAAGGAAGTAGTAGCTTGTCTATGCCCTGTTGAACAGAATTATAAGGTTGAAATAGTAAAAAATGAGGGATAGCTATGGAAAAGACAATTATATCAATAAAAGAGCTTGCTGAGAGGTGGTCTTGTAGTGAAGGATATATCTATAAACTTGAACAAAATGGACTATTGACTAGGACTAAGTTGAGCAAGGTCTGCTTTCCAATAAGCCAAATAAGGGAAATAGAAATGAGCGAAGAACCATCACCAACTTTGCAAGATGTAAAAATGTTAAGGGAAGAAAATAGGAAGCTTAATAGGGAGAATAAGTCCCTAAGAAAGAGTTTATATGAAGCGAGTCAAGTATTATATGGAGGTTATGAAGTATGAAAACACAAATACAAGAAGTCTTTGATGTGATTAAAGAAAATCCGTCAATAAGTTATAAGGATATTGATTAAGAATATGAAGAATTTGTAGGGAGAAATGAGATGAAAGAATGGAATAGTTTTGATGCTGAACAATTTATAAGCGAACATTTAGTAGCTATGGTAAAGCTTTACGCTGATGACATCAAAGCAGTAATTGAGGAGGAAAGTGCTGATTATGCGATTAACAATATTGATATGTTAATGTTTTGTAAATGGGCAGAGGATCATATCGATGATTATAATGCTTCAGCAATATTAAATGAAAAACAAGAAGAAAGGAGAGATAATGGATAAAAATGGAATTGGTATAAAAGTCGAGTTAAAAGACAGAAACATATATATTGGAAATAATTCAAATAGTGTGGTAAAGATAGACTCTTACGGAAATGTTGAGATTAGAAATACGGATGTAGACAGAAAAGAAAATAAGGACAATATGAAAGAATATCGCCCTTATATCTCTTTTGATAAATTTGTTTGAGTTGTTTAGCTAGGAAGGAGAGAAAATGGAGATTATAATTAAAAAGTTATTCTTTAAAAATTTTAAGGGATTTAAAGAAAAAGAAATTGATTTTGAAAAAGATTTAACGAAGATAAGTGGGGACAATGCAACAGGAAAGACTACTATATTTGATGGTTTTTCTTGGCTTTTGTGGGGCAAGGATAGTCAAAATAGGAAAGATTATGAAATAAAGCCTTATCAAGAAGATGGGAAAAATATCAATAATGTAGAAACAAGCGTAGAAGGTGTCTTTGATGTAGACGGTAAAGAGATTAAATTTGAAAGAGTTTATAAGGAAGTTTGGAGCAAAAAACGCGGATCCAACACTGAAACCTTTACAGGAAATACCACAGACTTCTATATAAATGACGTTCCAAAAAAGAAAAAGGAATACGAAGAAGAAATATCAAAGATTGTTAGTGAAGATGAGTTCAATCTTTTATCCAATCCTCTATATTTCAATACAATCTTAGATAAAAAAGAGCGTAGGAAGATTCTATTAAGTCTAGTAAAAGATGTAAATATCGACGATGTAAAAGAGGCTAATAAAGAGTTAGAAGACCTCGACTTATCAAACCACACAATAGAAGAAATTCAAGCAATGACCAAAGCTACTTGTAAGAAAATTAATAAGAAGTTAGAAGAGATAGCAGCTAGGATTGATGAGCTAGAGAATACTAAAACTACAGTTGACTTTAGCGAACTCAAAAAAGAAAAAGAAGGTCTTAAAAAAGAAATTGAAAATCTTGATAAAAAGCTCGCTGGATCTAGAAATGTAAGCGAAGAATTAGATGAAAAATACTCAAGAATTACAAAGATAAAAAATGAAATTTCAGAGATAAATTCTGAATTTGAAGATAGCAAAAATAAAAAGATTAAGAGCCTTGAAGAAAAAAACTTTGAAATAGGTAGAAAAATCACTATATCAGAGTTTGAAATTAATAATTGTAGAAATGTTATTGAAGATAAAAATAAAGAGGTTGAAAGGGCTAAAACTCTAATCGAAAAGCATGAAAAATATCTTAGTGAAATGCGTATCAAGTGGGGCGAAATACAGAAGAAAAAGTTTGATGGTAGCTTATCCTGCCCTATTTGTGGAAAAGAATTTGATCCAGACAAGAAAAAAGAAATAATAAAGCATTTTAACTTAGAGAAAAGTCAAGACTTAGAAGAATTGAGTAAGCAAGGTAAAAGTTTTAATGAAGCTATAGAAGGCTATAAAAAAGACATTGAGGACTCCAACAAAAACAAAGAAGAGTTTCTAATTAAGATTGAAAAACTATCAAAATCCCTTGAAAAACACAAAGAAGAAAAAGAAGAAATTCAAGAGCAGATAGCTAAGGTTAAGAGTTTGACTCTATGCGATAAGAAGCTTGAAGAAATAAAGAAGCTTGAAGAAAAGATAAAAAGTATTGAAGATGAAATAAAAAACATAGGCAAGGAAGATAATACTCAGATTTTGGAGCAAAAGAGAGCCTATAGCGAACGATTAGATGAACTTAATAATAAACTATCAAAGCAAGGTTTAAATGCCGAACTGGACGAAAAAATAAAGAAATACATGGACGAAGAAAAAGAGCTAGGAAAAGAATTTGAAAGCCAACAAGAAAAACTCTATCTATGTGATGAGTATATAAAGACCTACACAAATCTAGTTAGTGATAAAATTAATGATTTGTTTATCAAGGTTGAGTTCAAGCTATTCGATACACAGATAAATGGCGGGATTGTAGAAACTGCCGAGGCCACCTATAAGGGAGTGCCTTATGGATCACTTAATAGTGCAGCACAGATAAATGCGGGACTCGATGTAATTAAAAGCTTGTCTAGGCACTATGATAAGCAAATCCCAGTATTTGTGGACAATGCTGAATCTATAAATGATATAGCTGAAACAAATAGTCAATTAATAACATTATCAGTAAGCAAATTTAAAAATATAAGAGTTGAAAATTTATAGGAGGACGAAATGACAGAATTAATGAAACAGGAAAGAAAACAACTATCACCAGCTAACAGAATGAAGCAACTAACTAGCAATAGCGGCATTCAAGAAATGTTTAAAGAGAGTCTAGGGAAAAATGCAGGAGCTTTTCTATCATCACTTATTGAAGTGTATTCAGACCCAGAAGGAAATTTAAGCGAATGTGAACCTAAAGAGGTGATAATGGAAGCCTTAAAGGCTGCAACCTTGAAGTTACCCATTAATAAAAACCTGGGCTTTGCATGGATCATACCATATAACAAAAATACAAAAATAGTTGATGAAAATGGAAAAACTCAATGGGTTAAGGTAGCCCACCCTCAATTCCAAATAGGATATAAGGGGTTGATACAACTTGCTATGAGAACAGGCCAATATCAAACAATTAATGCTAACGTTGTATATGAAGGTATGGAAGTAAGCGAAGATTATTTGACGGGTAGTGTTAAGATCGAGGGCAAAAAGAAAAGCGATAAAGTTATAGGTTACTTTAGCTACTTTAAGTTAGTTAATGGGTTTGAAAAAGTCCTATATCGGTCTAGAGAACAAGTTATTGAACACGCCAAGAAACATTCCCAAGGCTATAAGAGCATGGAAAATGCTAAAAAAGGCAAGTACTACAAGGCAGAAAAATTTGTTCGGGATAGCGATTTTGACGAGATGGC
Organism: Anaerococcus sp. AGMB09787; assembly: GCF_022808955.1. Lineage (GTDB taxonomy): Bacteria > Bacillota > Clostridia > Tissierellales > Peptoniphilaceae > Anaerococcus. The sequence goes on along the minus strand of NZ_JAKZEY010000030.1, from coordinate 1,347 downwards.
AATAAAGACAATGACTAGAAGGCTTTTAACTAAGTATGGAGTGCTTAGTGTCGAAATGCAAAATGCGGAAATGACTGAAGCAGATACAAGCTTAGCAATGGATATGGAAGAAGAAGCCAATAAACAAGAATTAATCATCGAACCTCCTTCTAATGTTGATTTGGATACTGGAGAAATAATTGATGAAGATGGAAATGACATTGAAGAAGAGCATGAAGATAACATAGAAGGTCAATCAGATTTTTTTGGAGATGATTTTCAAGAACTAGATAAGGCACCTTTCTAATGAAAATACAAGTTTTAGGAACTGGATCAAGTGGCAATTGTTACAAGGTCAAAATTGGCAGGGCTACACTTCTTTTGGAGTGTGGTCTGCCCTTTAAAGTAATTCAAAAAAAGCTTAATTTCAAGGTATCGGAAATAGATGCATGCTTAGTAACTCATGAGCATATGGATCATGCAAAAGCAGTAAAAGACCTTATGAAGGCGGGTATTGATTGTTACATGACTAAAGGAACAGCAGAAGCCCTAGGAGTAAGCGGGCACAGGCTAAAGACTTTTAGGCCGTTCGAAAAAGCTAGGTACTATTCGGAAGTGTTAAAGGATTTGATAATTTTACCCTTTGAAGCAGTTCACGATGTAGCCGAGCCAGTAAGCTATTTCATAAAAACTAGGGACGACAAAGAATCGCTAGTATTTGTTACTGATACTGCATATTTAAAGTATAAAATACCCGACTGTGAGTGTCTAATGATTGAGTGTAACTATGTAAAATCTAGGCTTGATGAAAATGTAAGATTAGGAAATATAAATACAAATTTAAGAAATAGGATTGTGAAAAATCACTTGTCCTTGGAAAGCTTGGTAGAAGCCTTGAAGCTGGCGGACTTATCTAGGTGCAAAAAGATATACTTGTTGCATTTATCAGACGGAAACTCAGATGAAAAGCTGATAAAAAGAACTATACAAGAAATGACAGGAATTGAGGTGGTGGTGTGTTAGATGGCAGGAATAAGCTGGATTAAATTATCAGTAAATATCTTTGATGATGAAAAAATAAAGCTGATACGAAAAATGCCAGAGGGTGATGCTATTCTCTTGATTTGGATTCAACTTCTTTGCCTGGCTGGTAAGACCAATGATGGAGGGGCTATCTATATAGGTCAACACCTTTATTACACAGATGAAATGCTTGCGACTATATGTGATCAGCCTCTCAATACTGTAAGGCTTGCTATACAAACCTTTCAAAATTTTGGAATGATTAGTACCAATGATGATGGCTTGATAGTGATAGATAATTGGGAAAAGCATCAGAATATTGAGGGGATGGAAAGAGTAAGAGAG
>NZ_JAKZEY010000003.1 GCF_022808955.1 Anaerococcus sp. AGMB09787 | reverse complement strand
GCGCTAAGTAAGACCTTCCAGAATTCACTACGTAAATTGGATAGGGCTATAAAGTTAAGCCTATGAGTGCCGATGGTACTCGGAGGCAGAGTAGGATGCTATTAACAGATTAGACTGGGTAATCAGTCTTTTTTTATGTCTATTTTTGTCTTTATATTTTAATTTATTGTTTGTTGATTTTATTAAGTATTAGCTTAGTTTAATTATTATAAGAATACCCCCAGAATACTTATATCGGATATGTGGGGGTAAGGTAATTTCTAATCAAAATGTTTTGTTTATTTTGATAGATTTTCTATTATTTTTTCTAGTAGGTCGCTTCCTTTATATAAAGCATTTACTGGGATGAATTCTAACCTTGAGTGGAAGTTATATCCACCAGCAAATAGGTTAGGGCAAGGAAGTCCCATATATGATAATCTGGCTCCATCTGTTCCACCTCTTATTGGTTGTACTTTTGGAGTGATTCCTATATCTTCCATAGATTTTTTTGCTAGTTTTACTATGTCCATATGATCTTCTAATTTTTCTAGCATGTTATAGTAAGAATCTTCAATTTTAAGCTCAATTGCATTACCATATTTTTTGTTCAAGAAGTCTACTATGCTTTTTATGAATTCTTTTTTGTTTTCAAATTCTTTTTTATCGAATTCTCTTATAATAAGCTCAATATGGCTATGTTCTACATTTCCATTAAGTTCATCTAAGAGGTAAAATCCCTCATAGCCCTCAGTATGCTCTGGTCTTTGACTAGGTGGGAGCATATTGGCTAATTCTGTAGCAATTAGTAGGGAATTTACCATCATATTTTTTGCACTTCCAGGATGGACGTTGATTCCATCTATATCAATAGTAACAGAAGCAGCGTTAAAGTTTTCATATTCAAGTTCTCCTATTGGTCCACCATCTATAGTGTAAGCAAAGTCAGCAGCAAATTTATTAACATCAAAGAAATCTGCTCCTCTTCCTATTTCTTCATCTGGTGTAAAGCCAATTTTGATTGGTCCATGTTCTATATCACTTTGAGATATTTTTTCTGCCATATCCATAATTATTGCAATTCCTGCTTTGTCATCTGCCCCTAATAAGGTAGATCCGTCAGTCGTAATTATTTTTTGACCTTCTAGATTTTTTAAATCAGGATTATCATCAACTTTTATTGAATATCGATCTGTTAGTTTGATGTCGCCACCCTCGTAGTTTATTATTTGAGGATTTACATTTGCTCCACTAACTTCTAGTGCAGTATCCATATGAGCTATGAAACCTACTGTAGGTATGTCTTTATCGGTATTTGCTGGAATTTCACCGTATATATATGCTTTGTCATCCATTTCAGCCTTGATTCCCATTTCATCTAGTTGCTTTACTAGAAGCTTAGCAAGGTTAAATTGTTTATCTGTAGATGGTGTAGTTTCGCTTTTGTCATCTGATTGTGTATCTATTTTTACATATTCTAAAAATCTTTCTACTATGTCCATTTTTACTCCTTTATAATATAACTTGTAAAGATAAAACTCCTAAACTTATGATTATTGTTAAGAGTAGTAGTTTGATAACCCACTTAAACCATTTGTCATATGTTACTCCTATCATTTCAAGAGTTGCAATAATCAATCCTGTAGGTGTAATAAAGGCCATCCAGCCTTGACCATAGTTGTATGCTGATACGACTACATCACGGCCAATATTAACTGCATCTGCAAGAGGTGCCATAATAGGCATTGATAGGGCAGCTAGTCCAGAAGATGATGGTATGAAAATACCTAATACTGAGTAGATTGCCATTTGAACCCATGAAAATACGACACCACTCATACCTGATACTAGATTTGTAGCATAGTATACAAGGTATCTGATATATAACCATTATCTAGGATAATGTTTATACCTCTAGCAAGTCCTATTATTAAAGCAACGCTAACTAAGTCTGATGCTCCTTGCATAAAGGTTGAGACAGCTTGTTTTTCTCCCATTCCAGATAAGAACATTATGATAATGGCAGTAAGTAGGAATATTCCACTCATTTCTTCAAACCACCAACCTTGACTTTGAACTCCCCAAATCATTACAACGAAGGTTAGTACAAAGACTACAAGTGTAAGTTTTTTATTTAGTGAAAAGTCTTCTTGATAATTATCATCATAGTCAGTTAAAAATTTCTTTTTAATTCTAGGCATATCTTCTGCAATTATTGATTTAGACGGATCTTTTTTAACTTTCTTGGCATATGATCCAATGTAGATTAATGCAACTACAGAAGTTAATACTAAACCAAGTACCCTATAAAGTTGTCCTGATGTAAAACTAATTCCTGCAGCATTTGATGCAATTACTACAGAGAAGGGATTTACAGTTGAGTACATGGTACCTATACAAGATGCTAGATAAATTGTTCCTATAACAACAATCGCATCATATCCAGCTAGTAAGAAGATAGGTAATAAAATTGGATATAGTGCTATACTTTCCTCTGCTAGTCCATAGGTAGTACCACCCAAAGCTATTAGAGAAAATACTACTACTATCATTAGGAATTCTTTACCCTTGGTCTTTTTAGATAAGGCTGACATACCAGCATTTAATGTACCAGTTTCATTAAGAAGTCCTATAATTCCACCTATAATTAATACGAAAACTATTATATCGACACTATCTTCGACACCTTGAATAGACGCTAGAATAATCTCTTTTGGTCCTTGAGGATTTTGCTCAATCTTCTCGTAAGTATTAGGAATAGCAATAGGCTTTTTGATTGAACCATTCTTAAAACTCTCTAAGGGTATCGAAATATTATTTTCCTTTAGGAATTCCTCTGAAGCATCGACTTGGGTTTCTGTTCCCTCATGGTCAACAATAGTGAAAGTGTTATCATCATTATAAGTAAGACGACTATAAATACCTGCTGGAATAATAAATGTTAATAGTGCAGCAAATATTAAAACTATAAAAAGCACTGTGGATGCTGAAGGGAAAGTAAAACCCTTCTTTTGCTTGGATTTTTTCATATAACCTCCTTGTATATAAATTATTTAATTTTAAATGCTATATTTAGCTAATTATCCGATTTTTTGGGATAATTATTGTATAGATTATTGTCTTTATTCACCTCCTTGAAGACTTGTCTATTATATAATAAAAACAAAATTTTGACAAATATTGATATTAATTATCAATTAATGGCTATATAATAGTAAATAAATCTTAAAATATAGTATAATAAGTTATTTTATTTAATAAGTCAATAAGTAAAGAAGTAAATAGATTAATAATAAACAAGACATAAGTCTAAACTTATAAGTACCATAAAATTTTATTATTTTACTTTTTATAAGGTCTGTTTTATATTATTAATATAGATAGAAATCAAAGGAGTCGTAATGAGTGATTATAGATTAGAACACGATAGTATAGGAGAGATTCAGGTTAGTAAGGATGCTTATTATGGTGCAAATGCTGTAAGGGCTAGGGAGAATTTCCGAATTACTGGTTATAAGATGGATAGTAAGTTCCGTGATGCTATTGTAGAGGTTAAGAAGGCCTGTGCTATAGAAAATGAGAAGGTGGGACTTATATCTGAGGAAACTAAGGATGCTATCGTTGAAGCTTGTGATGAGATGCTTGAGGGCAAGTATATAGAAAACGTTATTGTAGATCCTATTCAAGGTGGAGCTGGAACATCTTTTAATATGAATATTAACGAGATTTTAGCTAATATTGCAAATGTGTCTTTGGGAGGAGAGCTTGGGGTCTATGACCATGTTCATCCTAATGATGATGTTAATAAGGGCCAATCTACCAATGATGTTATTCCTACTTCTGGAAAGATTGCCCTTATTAGATATTTCGAAGAGTTGAAGGCTGAAAGTGAAAGGCTTCTGGCTTCTTTTGAAAAGAAGGCTGAAGAGTTTGCTGATGTTATCAAGATGGGCCGTACTCAACTCCAAGATGCTATTCCTATTAGCCTAGGTCAAGAGTTTAGGGCCTATAGCCAAGTTATTAGGAGGGATATCAATAGATTGGATTTTGCTATTAAGAGCTTATCTTCTGTAAATCTCGGTGGTACAGCTATTGGTACTGGTCTTAATGCGGATATTAGGTATGTTAAGGAGATTGTAGGCTTATTAAGTGAGATTACTGGTATAAATCTTGTTCAAAATGATGATTTGATAGATGGAACTCAAAATTTGGATTGTTTTGTCTATGCATCTTCTATTTTGAAGACTTTTGCCGTAGACTTATCTAAGATTTCTAATGATTTAAGGCTTATGTCATCAGGCCCTCAATCAGGTGTCGGCGATATCAAGCTTCCAGCTAGGCAAGCAGGATCTTCTATTATGCCAGGTAAGGTTAATCCTGTTATACCTGAGGTAGTTAACCAAGTTGCCTTCTCAGTTATCGGAAATGATATGACAGTTGCTATTGCAGTTGAGGGTGGCCAATTGGAGCTTAACGCCTTCGAGCCAGTTATTTTTTATAAGTTATTTGAATCACTTAAAACCTTAAAAGGAGCTATTTATACCTTGAGGGTTAATTGTCTTGATGGTATTGAGGCTAATAGGGAAAGCTTGCAAAGGAGAGTTGAGCAAAATATTGGATTAGTAACAGCCATAGCTCCTCACATAGGCTATGAAGCTTGTTCATATATAGCCCACGAAGCCCAAAGGACTGGCAAGAGTGTAAGGGAGCTTGTTCTTGAGAAGAATTTATTAAGTGAAGATGAGTTAAATAAGATATTAAACTTCAAGGAAATGACTAAGCCTGGCATAATCGATGAGGAGCATTTAAGCAAAAAAGATAGGTCAAAATAAAGACTTATTAATTGTAATCTCCTAGGAGTATAATTTTAGTAAAGTGATTATAATATTTAGAATTTGTATAAGCATATAAGGCTTAATTAATAGTAGGGGTGGGATCTATGGCAGATACTGATTATGAATATATAACGGCAATACTTGAGGCAGGAAATATAACCAAGGCAGCTAAGAAGCTCTTTATTTCACAAAGTGCCTTGAGTCAATATATAAAAAGGATTGAAGGAAAATTTGGGATAGAGATTATAGATAGGGATTATTCTCCACTAAGACTAACAGAGGCAGGAGAAATTTTCTATGAGAGTTTGGAAGAGATAGCCTCTATTGAAGAAGAAGCCTTGAATCAAATTGAAGAGTTAAATAAATTGCAAAAGGGTGAGATAGTAGTAGGTTGTACTGATTATTTGGAGTACAGCCTCCTATCCAAGGTCCTAAAGGGCTTCAATAAGACCTACCCAGGCATATCCATAAAGCTTTTGGAGGGTAAGACCTCAGAGATTAACCAGGCGGCCCTAGTGGGTAAGTGTGATTTCTCTATCTCCTATGCAGCTTCACCCAAGAACGAACTTACCAATATCAAGTTATATGAAGAAGAGGTATATGTAGCCCTAAATCGCAATAATCCTGCTGTAGCTGACATGGATATAGCCTATCCTCAAGTAGGAATACCAACTATAGATGCTAAAAAATTAAAATACAACAAGATAATAGGGACCAAGAAGGGGCAAAATCTCCGCTATATTTTCTCCCAAATTAATAAGTACACAGACAATACCTTGGAGACCATCCTAGAAACTGATTCTATGTACTTGGCCAAAAAATTTGTAGCAGAGGACCTGGGAATCTCCCTAGTTCCTGCCAATATGGCAAGGGATAATACCCTCGAGGAATGTGTTTTTGTAAAAATCTCACCTCAACTAAATAAAAGAACCATAATGATCCATTACAATGCTACAAGAAGGCTCAAAAAGCCAGCCAAAATATTAATTGATATGCTAATAAATTATGCTAAGGAAAATTTTGATAAAGGAGGAAGAAATGGATTATAGACAGGAAAAAGACTCTTTGGGTTATGTAGATGTGCCTAGTAAGGCCTATTGGGGAGCACAAACTCAAAGATCTTTAGAGAATTTCCCAAAAGATTCTGAACTAATGCCTGATAGTCAAATAAAGGCCCTGGTTTTATTAAAAAAAGCTGCAGCCCTTACTAATTTTGACTTAAATAAAATAGATAAAGAAAGAAGAGATCTAATAGTCTATGGAGCTGATGAAATACTAGCAGGTAAGTATGACGATCAATTCCCCCTATCTGTCTGGCAAACAGGCTCTGGTACTCAGACCAATATGAATGTAAATGAAGTCATAGCCCACATAGGAAATAAAAAGCAAGGGGGAAATCTACTTCACCCAAATGACCACGTAAATATGGGTCAATCATCAAATGATACCTTCCCAACTGCTATGCATATATCCACTGTAATTAATCTTAGAGAAAAATTGTATCCGGCAATTGAGAAATTTATAGACCAACTTAAAATTCTAGAAAAAGAAAATAGAGATATAATAAAAACTGGTAGGACCCACCTTCAAGATGCAACTCCCCTTACCTTAGGCCAAGAAATATCTGGTTGGCTTACAATGGTTCAGAGGGACTATGAAATGATAAGAGGTGCAGAAAGCCACCTACATAGACTTGCCATAGGAGGCACTGCTGTCGGAACTGGTGTTAATACCGAGAAGGACTTTGGTGGTAGGGTAGCTGAGAAGTTAAGTGAATTTACTGGCCTTGAATTTACTTCTGATACTAACAAATTTTATCAACTAGCTTCTAAATCTGCCTTGGTTATTGTCCATAGCAGTATCAAGACATTGGCTAGCGACCTTTATAAAATCGCATCTGACATTAGGTTTTCATCTTGTGGACCTAGGTGTGGGATAGGAGAGCTAACAATTCCAGCTAATGAACCTGGTTCATCAATTATGCCTGGTAAGGTAAACCCTACCCAGGTTGAGTCTTTGACAATGGTATGTATAGAAGTCATAGCAAATGACCTAGCCATAGCAATGGCAAATACCCAAGGCCAAATGCAACTAAATGTCTATATGCCACTAATTATTTACAAGATGGACCAATCCATTAAATTATTAGCAAAATCCATGGTTTGCTTTACAGAAAAGCTCTTAGTGGGCCTAAAGGCAAATAAGACTAACATTGAGAAAAATTTGGAGAAGTCCTTGATGCTAGTAACAGTCCTATCACCTCACATAGGCTACGATAAGGCCTCACAAATAGCCAAAAACGCCTACAAGAAGAACATGACCCTCAAGGAATCTACCCTTGAGCTTGGATATTTAACAGAGGAAGACTTTGATAAATTTATGAAAATTGAAGATATGATATAGGAGGTATTATGAAAAATGTATTTGAAGAAGCTCTTAAATTACATGAGGAGCTAGAAGGAAAATTATCAACAGAATTAAAAACAGAACTAAAGTCAAAGGAAGACCTATCATTGGTATATTCACCAGGGGTTGCTGAGCCTTGTAGGAAGATTGCAGCTAATGTAGATAATGTCTACAAGTACACAGGCAAGGCCAATACTATTGCTGTAGTATCAAATGGTACAGCAGTCTTAGGGCTAGGGGATATTGGCCCAGAAGCAGCTCTTCCAGTTATGGAGGGTAAATGCTGCCTCTTTAAGAAATTTGGTGGATTAAATGCTATTCCTTTAGTAATAAATACTAAGGATGTTGATGAAATAATTAATTTTGTAAAACTTGTATCTCCTGGATTAGGTGGAGTTAACCTAGAAGATATCAAGGCCCCAGAATGTATCGAAATCGAAAGAAGACTCAAGGAAGAGCTTGACATACCAGTCTTCCATGATGACCAACACGGTACTGCTATAGTGACCATAGCTGCCCTAATCAATTCCCTAAAACTAGTAGGCAAGAAGGCAGAAGATTGTAATGTAGTAATCTCTGGAGCAGGAGCTGCAGGATCTTCTATAATTAATATGTTAAATGACTTAGGTATTAATAATATCTATGCCTTTAACTCTAGGGGAGTTATTAATAGGGCCCACAAGGACGAATACAAGAACGACCTCTACAAGGAATTAGCTATGGTTACCAACAAGGATTCAGAAGATCTTAGCCTAGAAGAAGCTATGACCAAGGCTGATATATTTGTAGGAGTAAGCGTTCCTAACAAAATTACCAAGGAAATGGTCAAATCAATGAGAACTGACCCTATAATTTTTGCCATGGCAAATCCTGATCCAGAAATAACCTATGACGATGCTAAGGAGGCAGGAGCTAGAGTTGTGGGAACTGGTAGGAGCGATTTTCCTAACCAAGTCAACAATGTCCTTGCCTTTCCAGGATTATTTAAGGGTGCCTTGGATGTTCATTCAAAGAAAATATCTGAGTCAATGAAGTTTGCGGCAGCATCTGCCATCGCTTCACTAATATCAGATGAAGAATTGGCTGAAGATTATGTAATCCCTTCACCATTTGACCCAAGAGTTGCAGATGTTGTATCAATGGCTGTAGCTCAAAAAGCTAAAGAAGAAAAGCTAACACGTGATTAATATGGAGAATCTGTCCTTGGGGGCAGATTTTCTTTTATAAAATTGTTTCTTAGAGACTTATTCGGGTATATATATGTATATAGTATTATATTTAAAATAAATATTATTTAAGGAAGGAGTTATAATGAATAAAACAAATGACGGATTTTCACTAGGTTCACTCATATTAGGTATCTTGTATCTATTTGCAGGCTTCTTGTCAATAAGAAATCCCCTAGCATCAAATGCCTTTTTGGTTGGACTTATAGTTATGACAGCAATTTTTGATGGAATTTTTGAAATAGCCCTAAGGAATAGGATTAATAAATATTTCGGTAGGGGTGGAGGATTTTTGCTATTTACAGGAATAGTAAACTTGATTCTTGCAGCATTAATCTTATTTAACTTTACATCTTCAGTAATAGCCCTACCTTGGGCCTTTGCAATTTATCTTATCTTTACATCAGTTACTTCAATTATAAGATCTTTTGCAATAAAGGAAGTATCAAATGGTGTTTTCTGGGCTCAAGTTATCCTTAATATCTTGGGAATAGTCCTAGGAGTTATGTTATTAATTAAGAACCCACTTGCATCATTCTTTACAATATCAACACTAATTGGATTTTACTTTTTCCTTGCAGGAATTAGAAATATTATCTTTGCATTCTAGAAGGACTTATCCCTTGGCTACGGCTGGGGGATTTTTTGATAGGGACTTTTAAAATTTTGCTTTTTAATTTATAATTAATTAATGATAAAGATAAAGGAAGGCTTATGAAAAATACGAAAAAAATATTGTGTCTACTAGTGGGAGGACTTCTCTTGCCAGGTGTATCCTATGGATCTTCTGATGTAGTTTATTATAATATGGAGGACCTGGACAAGGTGATTACTGAGGCTGGTATGGACTATGATAGGGCAGAGGTTTTAGAAAGAAAAAAAGAACACTTGGAAGGACTATTAGAGGGTGAAGATGAGGTTAACCTTAAAGAAAGTCTAAATGATGAAAAAGAAGTACTTGAAAATAAAGAGGAAGAAATTGTGAATGAAGTTCCCAAAGTTGAGGTATATGACAAGGTAGTAGATATAAGTGAATACCAAAATCCTGTTGCCATAGACTACGATGCCCTCTCTTCTGAAATAGGGGGAGCCATAATTAGGACTAGCATAAGGGAAAAGGATACGACCCTAAGCAAGGATAAGGAAATAGAAAAGCATTACGAAGAGCTAAACAAAAGAAATGTACCTATAGGCTTCTACCACTATTCAAGGGCTGTAAATAGGCTAGAAGCCTTGGAGGAAGCAGACTTTGTCCTAAATATTATTAGAAATAAAAATGTATCTCTTCCAGTTTATATTGATATAGAGGATAATGATAGACAGGCCAAGGCTACAAGGGAAGATATATCCGAAGTTGCAAAGACCTTTTCCATGGCCATGAGAAGAAATGGCTTTGTTGGAGGAATATATTCTTATCCTTGGTTTGCTGATACCTACTTGAGCGAAGAAGTCAGAGAGGAAAATGAATTTTGGATAGCTGATTGGAACGGCGAGCCAAGGCCTAGCTATAATACAACTTCATATGATAGCTGGCAATATAGCTCCAAGGGTGGTATTAAGGGCTATAACTATGATATTGACAAGTCAATTCTCTTTAGGGACTATCCTTTGATGATAAAGGGAACTAGCAAGAATACCTACCTAAAAATCGCAAGAGAAGTTATAGAAGGCAAGTGGGGAAATGGTAAGGCTAGAAGAAAGGCTCTAACCTATGCCGGTTATGACTACAATATAGTCCAAGCTATGGTAGATAAGTTAGTAAAGGCAGATAAAATATAGGACAGGTGATTTTAAACTTGCATATTTTTATAAAAATTATACAATTTATAATATAATTCAAATACTTTAGGAGATGTTATGGCAGAATTCAAATATGAAATTGTAGAAAACTTAGGAATCTTATCAGATAATGGTAAGGGTTGGACAAAGGAGCTAAACCTAGTTTCTTGGAATGAAAGGGAACCCAAATATGATATCCGTGATTGGAATGACGATCATTCCAGGATGCGCAAGGGTATTACCCTAACAAGTGAAGAAGCTGAAATTTTGAAAAATATCTTAATTGACGAATTCAATAAGTAGGAATGATTGCCCCGTAGGATCATTAACTTATCCTATGGGGATTTTTTATAAAATTATTTAAGCGGGTGAGGTGAAATAATGAAAGATAGCTTTGGCAGAAGAATAAACTACCTTAGAATATCTGTTACTGATCTTTGCAATTATAGATGTAAGTACTGTATGCCAGAAGATGGAGTTACCAAAAAGGGTAGGAGTGACCTTTTAAGCTTAGAAGAGATATACTATATTAGCCATATCTTTGTAGAAGAAGGGGTAGATAAGATAAGGATAACAGGTGGAGAACCTTTACTTAGAAAGGGGCTAGTAAACCTAGTCGAGTCCTTGGGTCAGCTTGAATCTGTAAAGGACTTATCCATGACAACAAATGCCTCTCTCCTTTCTGATAAGGCAGTCAAGCTAAAGAAGTCTGGTCTTGATAGACTTAATATTTCTCTAGATACCCTAGATAAAGAAAAATTTCAGGCAATATCTGGTGGAAATTTGGATGATGTTATCCAAGGAATAAAGGCAGCAAGTGATGCTGGCCTAGGAATAAAGATAAATACAGTTCTCCTTAAGGGCGTTAATGATGATGAAATATATGATTTTATTGACTTAAGCAAGAAGTATCCTATAGATATAAGGTTTATAGAACTTATGCCTATAGGGCCAACAGCGTCCTATGCAAGGGATAAGTTCTTGAGTGGTGATGAAATTATAGAGACCTATGATCTTAGAAAAACTGAAAAAGATGATCCAAATTCTCCTGCTGACCTTTATAAAATTGATGGAGGTCTGGGTAGGATTGGCTTTATAAAGGCCATGTCCCACAAGTTTTGTGGAGATTGCAATAGGATTAGGCTAACGGCAGATGGCTACTTAAAGCCATGTCTTCATAGCGACAAGCAAGTTGATATCAAAACCCCTCTAAGAAGGGGAGAAGATATAAGGCCTTATATAAAAAAGGCCTTGGAGATAAAGCCCTACGACCATAAGCTTTTGGAAGGCAAGAGCATAAAAAGATCTATGAATAGAATAGGAGGATAAATGTTTACACATCTTGATGAAAATGGCAGAGGCCAAATGGTAGATATATCACAAAAAAGTGTTACAATTAGAAAGGCTGTAGCCAGGGGAGCTATTAGACTAAAAGAAGAAACAATAGAAGCAATAAAAAACGAAAAAATAAAAAAGGGAGATGTCCTAGCCATAGCCCAAGTAGCAGCCATAAATGGGGTTAAATCTACTTCAACCCTTATTCCTATGGCCCACCCACTCTTGCTAAATGGCATCCATGTAAATTTTTATTTTGAAGATAATCTCTTAAATTGTGAGGTTGAGGTAAAGTGTCAAGGAAAGACTGGAGTTGAGATGGAAGCCTTGACAGGAGTTAGTGCAGGTCTCCTTACAGTCTATGACATGTGTAAGGCTATGGATAGGTCAATGACTATAGAGAATATCCACCTAGTTGAAAAAACTGGAGGCAAGTCTGGCCACTTCCACCATGACAAAAAAGAAGAAAAAACCTATGACTATGCAGTTGTCATAGCTAGCGACACCAGGTCTTCTGGAGAAAACCGAGATAAGTGCATAGACGTATTTAGGGAAGTTATGCCAGATACCTATAACTTGGTCTACACAAATATTGTCCCTGATGACAAAGAAAAAATAAAAGAAGAGCTTATAAGGCTCTCCGATAAGAAAATCCCATTAATCTTTACCTCCGGTGGGACAGGCTTTAGCAAAAGAGATGTAACACCTGAAGCAAGTAAAGAAGTATTTGATAGAGAAGCTAGGTCGATATCAGATGCCATAAGACTTTATTCTAAGGAAATCACCAATGCTTGGATGCTATCAAGGGCCACATCTGGCATAAGAAAGGATAGCCTTATAATAAACCTCCCGGGAAGTCCTAAGGCTGTTAAAGAAAGCATCTATGCAATCATAACAAGTCTAGGACATGGTCTTGATGTGCTAACAAATGAAAGGTGGGACCACTAATGGCAAAAGTTACATCAATTAACAGGTCTGATACCAAGGGGGTAGTAAAAATCCCCCAAGAAGAAGGATTATTTATAGAGGATTTTGGCCTAAAAGATGATGCCCATGCTGGCAAATGGCATAGGCAAGTAAGTCTCTTGGCTGAAGAATCCATAGCCAAGATGAAAAAAGCTATCCCAGATCTCAAGGAAGGAGACTTCGCTGAAAATATAACAACAGAAGGCATAAGCCTCTACACCCTACCAGTCGGCACAAGACTCAAAATAGGAGAAACCATCCAAGAAGTAAGCCAAATAGGCAAAACCTGCCACAAGGGATGCGCTATCAAACAAAAGGTAGGAGAATGCATCATGCCCAATGAAGGAATATTTACAGTAGTAAAAAAGGGTGGCCTAATAAAAGTCGGAGATGAGATAGAAATAATAGAATAGAAACATATCTTAGAAATTACTAAGCATTTTTAATGAGTAAGCTTAATGGATAAATATTGTTCATTAAGCTTTTTTTGTCCAATAATATATCTAGTCAAATAAAAATATAAAATAAGGTAATAGACCTTAACAGAATAAAATCTATATAGTAATATATTACATAACAGAGGAAAACGCTTTGTAAAATATTTATATAAGTTCACATAAGGGGTGGACGTATCTATTGACTACCTATAGTCTAGCTATAAATTAAAACATATACTTATTATGCCTGTATCTCTGTAGTTTTGGAAGTATATGAATTAGCTAGATTGTAGGTTTTTTAATTGCGTTTTTCTAAAAATAAAGGAGGCGAATATGAAAGATAAAATTTTTAGTGAAAAACAACAGGGATTAATGAAAAATTTATTTGGGATGACAAGTAAGACTAGCTCTAGGACAGAAATTATAGCAGGTATTACGACATTTATAACCATGGCTTACATACTTATAATAATACCACTTACAATTTCTGAACCCTATGCGATTATGGGTGATGGGGCAATGGCAGAAAAAGTAGCCAATGCTTCTTTTATAGGAACATGCCTGGCTGCCTTTGTAGGAACTTTTTTGGTATCCATATATGCAAAGCTACCATTTGCCTTGGCTCCAGGAATGGGACTTAGTGCTTTTTTAGCTTATACTGTAATCTTGGGGATGGGTTATACTTATAACCAAGCTCTTGTTATTGTATTTATTTCAGGAATATTATTTATATTTTTGACAGCAATAGGACTTAGGGAAGCCATCATAGATGCTATACCCACATCAATTAAAAATGCTATGACTCCAGGTATTGGCTTGTTCATAACAATAATAGGTTTAAAGAGTGCAGGCATAATTGTAGGTAATGACGCAACTTTGCTAGCTATGGTCGACTTTTCAAAATGGTCTGATCCAAATATAGATACTACCTTAGTTAAGTCTGCCCTGATAGCTTTTATTGGACTAATAATAATCGGAGTTCTAAACTATAAGAATATTAGGGGATCTATCCTAATTGGTATAGTTATTACAACTATTATAGGAATTCCTTTAGGTCTTACTAATATAGAGGCTTTTGACTTTAATATTGAGGTTAAATTTAAAGATTTCTTTGATGTATCATTTTTTAACCTGGATTTTAGATCCTTGTTTAGTGGGGGAGATATTTTTAGAAATCTCTTTACGATTTTCATGCTTGTAATTAGTTTTTCTTTGGTTCATATGTTTGATTCTTTAGGAACCTTACTCGGAGCTTCTAAGCAAGGAAATATGTTAGATGAAAATGGAAATGTTAAAAACTTAAGAAAGGCTTTGATGTCGGATGCTATCGCTACAAGTATTGGCGCCTTGATAGGAACTTCCACAGTTACGACAGTTGTAGAGTCGAGTGCTGGAATTGCAGAGGGAGGTAGAAGCGGACTAACTTCATTTACCACAGCTATGTTATTTTTATTGGCATTGGTATTTGCTCCATTTGTAAATATAATACCCTTGGCAGCTACAGCACCAGCTTTGATTTATGTTGGAATCCTTATGATGTCAAATATTAAAGACGTAGATTTTTCTAATCCTACTGATGTGATACCAGCATTTATAACTATAACCTTTATGCCATTTACATATTCTATAGCAAATGGTATTGCTATGGGGCTTATAAGCTATTGTTTATTGAAAGCATTTTCTGGCAAGGTAAAAGAAATTAGTCCACTTACAGCTATAATTGCCATGATCTTTGTGTTAAGATATTTTTGTATAACTACAGGTTAAGGAGGGATAAGATGACTTATAATTTTATAATTAAAGGAGATATTTGCTATAGCAAAAATAAGGATGAGTTGATAACAGGTAAGGATAAGTACCTGGTATGTGAAGATGGATATTCTAGAGGTGTGTATGATAAAATCCCTGAATCCTACAAGGATTTTAAGCTTTATGATTACTCAGGTAAGCTAATTTTGCCTGGTCTAATCGACCTTCATGTCCATGCTCCCCAATATACTTTTAGGGGTATGGGGATGGATTTAGAACTCTTGGACTGGTTAAATACCTACACCTTCCCAGAAGAGTCTAAGTATAAGGACCTTAGCTATGCCAGCAGGGCCTATGAAAGATTTGTAGAGGACCTTAAGTATAGTTCAACTACTAGAGCCTGTGTCTTCGCTAGCCTCCACGTAGATTCTACTATCCTATTGATGAATCTATTAGAGAAGTCTGGTCTTATTAGCTACGTTGGAAAAGTTAATATGGATAGGAATGCCATAGAAGATTTAGAGGAAGATGATGCTAAGGAGAGCCTAAGTGCCACTAGGGCCTGGCTAGATTCTATAAAAGATACCTACAAAAGGACTTTTCCTATTATAACTCCTAGGTTTACCCCATCATGTAGTGATGAATTGATGGAGGGTCTTGGAGGTATGGTCGAGGAATATTGCCTTCCTGTCCAATCCCACCTATCAGAAAATCCAGGTGAAATCGAATGGGTTAAAGAATTATGTCCGTGGGCCAAGTGTTATGGAGATAGCTATGATAGGTATAAGTTATTTGGAAGTTTAACTAAAACTATAATGGCCCATTGTGTTTGGTCAGATGAGAGAGAGCAAAGGCTCCTTAAGGATAGGGGAGTCTTTATTGCCCACTGCCCAAATTCAAATCTCAACCTAGCTTCGGGTATAGCGCCTATTAGAAAGTATCTTGACCAAGGACAAAATATAGGTCTAGGCAGTGATATAGCAGCAGGCAGTCACCTATCGATTTTTAGACAAGTATCAGATGCCATCCAAGTATCTAAGATGTACTGGAGGTATATTGATCAAAGATGTAAGCCTCTTAGCATAGAAGAGGGCTTCTACCTAGCAACTCTTGGTGGTGGCAAGTTTTTTGGTAAGGTGGGATCCTTAGATAAGGGTTACGAATTTGATGCACTGGTAATTGATGATGCTGATTATAAGAATGAAAATCTAAGTATTGAGGAGAGACTGGAGAGGACTATTTATATGTCAGAGCCTAGGCATGTTAGACATAAATGGGTTAGTGGTAAGGAAATATTTTAGTTCTTATTTTGAAAAAATTCACTAAATATGCTATAGTTGAATAATATTGATGGCTTAATAAAGTTTAATGAGGAGGGTTTATTCTTATGAAATTTCAAAAAATTATTTTAGCTTTAGCTTCACTTTCATTAATTGCAGGTCTTAGAGCTTGTGGGGGGAAGGAAAATGGGGAAGTTAAAGTCAATCAAAAAGAAGACCTAGTAGTATTTGCGGCTGCATCCATGACTGATGTTTTAGAAGAAATTAAGATAAGTTATGAGAAGGAAAATCCTGAAATAAACCTTTTATATAACTTTGATTCATCAGGAACCTTAAAAAGTCAAATCATAGAGGGGGCAGAGTGTGATGTCTTTATTTCAGCGGCACAAAAGCAAATGAATGAGCTAGACCCATCCAATGAAGCCTATAAGGGTAGTGTTTCTATAGAAAAAGATTCAAGAAGAGACTTGCTTGAAAATAAAGTGACTCTAGTCGTAGGAGAAGGCAATAAAAATAAAATCTCAAAATTTGAAGACATAGTAAGTGGTAAGGTAAAGAGCCTCGCTATAGGAAACGAAGATGTACCAGTAGGCCAATATTCTCTAGAAATCCTGAATAACCTGGGAATTTATGAAGACATCAAAGATAAACTAAGCCTCGGATCTAATGTAAGGGAAGTTACTTCTTGGGTTGATGAAGGCCTTGTGGATGCTGGAATAATCTATGCAACAGATGCAAAGATATTTGACTTAGAAGTAGTCGATGAGGCTGATGATTCTATACTTGATAACAAGATTATCTATCCAGGTGGACTCCTTGCTGATAGTAAAAAGAAAGATCAGGGCCAAAAATTTCTAGATTTCTTACAAGGGGAGAAGTCTTCGGAGATTTTGAAAAAATTTGGCTTTAGTCCCCTTAGCTAGCCATGAATATCGATCTATTTCCCCTCTATAATTCCATAAGAGTAGCAGCCATATCGTCTCTTATAACATTTTTTACTGGGATATTTTTTGCCTACCAAGTAAAAAAATTAAAACCCCTCTTTAAGGGAATATGGGATGTGGTGTTGACCCTGCCCTTGGTCCTACCACCAACAGTCATAGGATTTTTTATAATAAAAACCCTGGGGCCCAATAGTTTAATAGGATCAAAGCTTGTAGACATCTTTGATATTTCCCTAATGATGAAGTGGTACTCATCAATAATCGCAACATCTATCGTGACCTTTCCTCTTATGTATAGAACAAGCAGGGGGGCCTTTGAGGCCTTTGATATGAACTTAAAATATGCAGGAGAGACCTTGGGTAAGTCTGATAGTTGGATCTTTTGGAGGATAGTCTTACCCAATTGCAAGAAAGGAATTATAGCCGGCTTCATCCTAACATTTGCTAGGGCCCTTGGAGAATATGGAGCGACCTCTATGGTAAGTGGCTATATACCAGGAAAGACCGCTACAATTTCCACTAGTGTTTATCAATTTTGGAGAATAGGTCAAGACGATTTGGCTTATAAGTGGGTCCTTATTAATATAGGTCTATCTCTTGCCATACTTTTACTAATTAACCTTATTGAAGGAAGAAAAACTCATGATTGATTTAGATATTTATAAAGACTTTGGAAGTTTTAAATTAGATATTGCTTTTACTAGCTCGGATCAGGTAGTTGGGATCCTTGGCCCATCTGGATCGGGCAAGAGCCTTACCCTAAAGTGCCTAGCAGGAATAATAAAGCCTGATAGGGGAAGGATTGTTATAAATGATAGAGTAGTCTTTGACTCTAAGAAAAATATAAATCTAAAAGCCCAAGATAGAAGGATAGGCTACTTCTTCCAAGACTATGCTCTCTTTCCTAATATGAGTGTCTATGACAACATAAGGGCAGGGATTAGAGATAAGAAGGCTAACCATAAGGCAATCATCAATAAAAAACTTGAAGAGCTAGGCCTTAGTCATATTAGGAACAAAAAGCCTAGCGAAATATCTGGTGGAGAAAAACAGAGGACAGCCCTAGCTAGAATCTTAGTAAATGATGCTGACCTTCTCTTGCTAGACGAACCCTATTCTGCTATTGATGAATACTTGAGGTGGAAAATAGAAGTTGATATTAAGGAAACTATAGAAAAATATAAGATACCCACCCTCTTTGTATCCCACAATATGGATGAAGTCTATAGGATGTGTGATAGCCTAGTTACTATAAATAAGGGGAAGGGAGAAGCCATCAAGAAGACCAAGGATCTCTTTACCAATCCCGAAACTCTTTCAGCTGCGGAAATATCTGGCTGTAGGAACTTCTCAAGGATAGAAGAATGGGAAGGCAAATATCGTGCTTGTGATTGGGGGATTGATCTTGATATAGGGGCTTATAGGAAGAGTGATTTTCTTGGAATAAGAAGCCATTCGATTAGAATAGTAGAAGAGAATAGCAGAGAAAACACCTACCCCTTAGACCTAATCAAGGAAATAGAGGAGATCTATAAGTATTCCCTAATAGTTAGACCCAAAAATTCTAACCACCAAGGAAGTCTTAGGGTAGATATAGACAAAGATGAATGGAATAGATTAAAAGGCAAAGAAAATCTATACTTTCATATAGATGAGAAAGACTTATTATATCTAAAAAAGTAAACCGTAACCTACTAAAACTAATCATAGAAATAGTCTTAGTGGATAGACGGTTTATTTTTGTGATATTTGATCTATTGCTTCAACAAACTTATCAATTTCTTCTATTGTAGTGTAGGTTGATAAGGAGGCCCTTACTATGGATCTTTTCTCTGTTTTAAATCTCTTGTGGAAGAGGGGAGCACAGTGGGCACCTGTCCTTACACATATATCGTACTTATCATCTAGGATGTAGCCTACTGTATCAGCATCATAGCCTTTGATATTAAAGGAAACTATAGGGGCATTGGTCTCCTCAAGTTTAGTGTAAAATTCTAGTCTATCATTTTCTTTGAGTTTCTTATACATATACCTTGTTAGGTAATCGAGCCTTTGGTAGGGTGGATTGTCCTTTAAAAATTTGACGGATTCACTTAATCCTACAAAGGAAGGCAGGTTCATTGTGCCGACCTCAAATAGGTCGGGGAGGTTATTAGGCTGACTTTCCAAAAATGAAGAAAAACCTGATCCACCAGAAAAGACCTGCTTAAAGTCAAAGTTCCCATTTACTATAAATCCACCACTTCCTTGGGGGCCGTGGAGGCCCTTGTGGCCTGTGAAGGCAAAGATAGTATTGTCAAAATCTTTCATAGAAAAAGGCACGCACCCTGCTAGTTGGGCCCCATCTATGATGAGGCTTAGTCCGTGCTTTTTGCAGATGGAATGGATTTTCTTAAGGTCTGTTACCTTGCCAGAAATATTACTAGCTCCTGTAATTATAACGGCCCTTGTGGAATTGTTTATTAATGGCTCAATCTCATCAAGCCTTAGGTTAAAGTTATCGTCTATTCCTATAAAGGAGACCTTGCCACCATGATTTCTATAATCATAAAGGGGCCTTAGGACTGAGTTATGCTCACTAAGGCTTGTAATGATATGGTCATTTTCCTTAAACAAGGACTTTATAATATAATTTAGGGCATAGGTAATATTGGGTGTGAGGATTACCCTACTTGGATCATGAAAATCAAAAAATTCACCAATATTTTCCCTTATTTCTAGGACCTTTCTTAAGGCATTTATACTTAATTTGTGGGAAGAGCGGGATGGGTTGGCATAAGACTTATCCATAAGGACATGGTAAATTGCATCTGCCACCCTTTCTTCTTTATCTATACTTGTTGCGGCATTATCAAGGTAAATCATAGGCTTTGACCTCGGGATGTCTTTCATTTTTCCTATAAATTAGGATATAGCAGTCTTTGAAGGGAAGGTCTTTTCCCCTTAAGATCTCCATTAGCCTCTCATCCTCATCTCTTTTGACCCTTAGAGCAAGACCACAGCCTGCATCAATTTCAGGAAGGAGTGGGACAAGCCTAGCCTTAATCCCAGCCTCATTTACCTTTGTTTCACTGACCATGGCATCAGTTGTGGAGTCAAAAGTTATAAGTAAATACTCATCCATTAAGGTCTAACCACCCTATGTGATCTCATCATATTAATTATTTCATACATATTGGTAACTGTTCCAACCTTGAGTTCTTTTTTTACTCCATAGAAGTCTAGGCAAAGGCCACAGGAGAAGATTTTAACACCAGCATCTTCTAGTTTTTTCAAATCTTCTACAGTATTTTCCCTTTGACTTGTCAAGAGAACTCCCTTGTTGTAGCAGATAACATATTTTGGTAGGACTTCTTGCTCACTTAGGGCAAGGATGAAGCTTTCGATTAGTTTTTGAGAGAAGCCAATATCCCCATCACCAATTTTGTCATCATCAAAGACTACCACATAGTCATTTGGGTTTTCACAAGATGAAGGGAGGTCTGTCTTATTATCTGCCATCAAATCATCTTCCTTATTGAAAATTACTTCATATTCACCATCATTTTCACTTACACTTATCTTAAAACCTACTTGGCTTGCCATCTTCTTTAGGTTATTTACAGCTATTTCTTCACTAACCAGGACTCTAAATTCCTTCTCGCCTTCATTTACTACTCTTTTTGCCATAATAACTGGCATTGGACATTCTATTCCTCTGGCATCTACTTCTTTCATACTTCCTCCTATATTATAAATATTGCTTTATCAAATTTCTTGTGAACTTCACCTATTATCCTAGCCTCAAGGCCTTCTTCTACTAACCTAGCTAGGGCTTCGGTAGCTTCATTTGGATCTATGGCGACCAAGAGGCCACCTGATGTCTGTGGGTCGTAGAGGACTTCTTCCAAGGCAAAATCATCAACTTGGAATTCTACCTTGCCCTCCATAAACATCCTATTTCTTTGACCACCCTTTGTAAAGACAAATTCGCTCGCAGCCTCCTTGGCTCCATCTAAGATAGGGATCTCATCTGCCTTTAAGATTGCTGTATACTTATCTGCTACCATCTCTCCCAGATGACCCATGAGAGAAAAGCCAGTTATATCTGTAGCAGAAGAAATATCATAGTCGATTAAAATATCCTTGGCATACTTATTTAAGCTAATCATAGAAGAAATCGCCTTATTAAATTGCTCAAGACTTGCAAGCTTTACATTATAGGCATTGACTACCAGGGTTACTCCAAGGGGCTTTGTTAGGATTAACTTATCTCCAACCCTTGGGGTAGAATTTTGCCAAATCTTTTTTGGATTGGCCTTGCCTATTACACTAAGTCCATATTTTACCTTAGGATCGTGGATAGAATGACCTCCAACCAGGGATGCGTGAGCTTCATTAACCTTGCTAGCTCCACCCTGAAGAATTTTCTCAAGACTACTTATCTTACCTTCTTCTGGAAAGGCTACTATATTAAGAGCACATATTGGATCTGCTCCCATAGCATAGATGTCAGATAGGGCATTGGCTGCTGCTATTTGACCAAAAACATAGGGATCACTAACCATAGGAGGGAAGAAATCAAGGCTAGATATGATAGCTACATCATCACTTATTTTTATAACTGCGCTGTCATCCTTGGAATCAAACCCAACAAGGATATCATCCCTCTTAAATTTTGGAATAGCTTCCAAGATCTCATCCAAACTCCCTGCAGGAATCTTGGCATTGCAACCACCGCAGACTTCTAATTCAAAATCTGTCATATTACCTCCTAAATTATTTTCTAAAGCTATTATATCACATATTAGTTCCTAACTTAAAGTAAGCAAGTAATAAAAAATATAAATAAGTCTTTACATATTCAAATTTATATGCTAAACTGGAAGTAGTAATATGTTACATACGATAACTATGAAAAGCTTTTAAATTAAATAGCCATCTATATCAAAAACAATACTAAGAGTATAAAAAAAGTAATTAAAAAAGCTTTACATATGTGGAGTAATATGTTACACTAAAATTAGTGATATGTTACATTAAATACCAGGCAAGGGGTATTAAGACGGAAAGGAGTTTAAATGACAGAGTCATATAAAATAGTTACAAATTCTACTAATGACGAAGAAAAAGTAGATTTGGATTTTATTAATGAAGAAGTTACAGAAAAGGCTTACAAATTTCACTCTAGTTTTCCTCAATACAATCCCACACCACTAGTTGAGTTAAAGAATTTAGCGACTATGTTTGGGGTAAAGGATATTTTTGTAAAGGATGAATCTTATAGGTTTGGACTAAATGCTTTCAAGGTTTTAGGAGGATCTTTTGCTATTGGAAAATATATAGCCGAAAAACTAGGTCTTGATATAGACGATCTTCCTTACGAAAAATTAATTTCTAAAGAAGTAAAGGATAAGCTAGGCGATATAACTTTTATTACAGCAACAGATGGTAACCATGGTAGAGGAGTAGCTTGGGCAGCCCATGAACTTCAACAAAATTGTGTGGTTATCATGCCAAGTGGATCAGCCTTAGAAAGGCGTGATAATATTAGGGCCTTGGGTGCTAAATGTGATATAATGGATGATCTAAACTATGATGAATGTGTTAGACTTGCTAATAAATACGCAGAAGAAAACGATTGGGTCATGGTTCAAGATACAGCTTGGGATGGATATGAAGAAATTCCTACATGGATTATTCAAGGATACTCTACCCTAGCTAAGGAAGCGAAGGAACAATTGGAAGATAAAAATCAACTTCCTACTCATATTTTCCTTCAAGCAGGAGTTGGATCTTTTGCAACAGGGGTAACTGGATACTTTGCTTCAAGCTACAAAGGTGACAAAAAGCCATTTATGGGCTTGGTAGAACCTGAAAAAGCAAATTGCAATTTCATAACCGCAGAAGCTAATGATGGAAAGATACATAATGTAACAGGCAAGATGGATACTATAATGGCAGGGCTTGCTTGTGGAGAGCCTGTTACAGTAGGTTGGCCAGTACTTAAATCTTATGCTGATGCTTTCTTATCAATACCAGATAGCGCAGCAGCAAGAGGAATGAGAATTTACGGTAACCCTCTAAAGGATGATACAAGGATAATCTCTGGAGAATCTGGAGCAGCTACAATGGGAGCTTTAAGTGAGATTCTTCAAAGAAAAGATTTGGAAGAGATTAAAAATAAACTTCACTTAGATGAAAATTCAGTGATTTTACTTATATCAACTGAGGGAGATACAGACTTTGCCCACTATAGAAAAGTTGTGTGGGACGGCTACTACACAAATGATGAAGACTATCAATATAAAATAATGAGATAAGGAGATAAATATGAGCGATAAATTCCAAGATATAATTAACCAATTAGATAATTTAGATTTCAAAAAATTATACCAAGATGACTTCCTATTAACATGGGATAAGAGTGAAGATGAATTAAAGGCAGTTTGGGCAGTAGCAGATGCTATTAGAGAACTAAGAGAGAATAATAAGTCAGCTAAGATATTTGATTCAGGACTTGGAATCTCTATCTTTAGAGACAACTCAACAAGAACAAGATTTTCCTTTGCTTCAGCTTGTAACTTATTAGGACTTGAAGTTCAAGACTTAGATGAAAAGAAATCTCAAGTAGCCCACGGAGAAACACTACTAGAAACAGCTAACATGGTTTCATTTATGGCAGATGTTGTAGGTATAAGAGATGATATGTACATCGGAAAAGGTCACGAATACCAAGAAGAATTCTCTAAATCAGTTCAAAGAGGATATGAAGATGGAACTCTAGAACAAAGACCAACTCTTGTTTCTCTCCAATGTGATAGGGATCACCCAACACAAATGATGGCCGATACAGCACACTTTAACCATTACTTTGATGGAGTTGAATCTCTAAAGGGCAAAAAAGTTGCTCTAACATGGGCTTACTCACCTTCTTATGGTAAACCTCTATCATGTCCACAAGGTGGTATAGGACTATGGACAAGACTTGGTATGGATGTAGTCCTAGCTCACCCAGAAGGATACGAAGTAATGGAAGACATTGTCGAAATGTCTAAGAAACAAGCAGAAGAATCAGGTGGATCATTTACAGTAACAAATGATATAGCTGAAGCCTTCAAGGATGCTGATATAGTTTATCCAAAATCATGGGCTCCTTTTGCAGCTATGGAAAAAAGAACAAAACTTTACTCAGAAGGCGACTTTGATGGTATAGATAAACTAGAAAAAGAACTTCTAGAACAAAACAAAGAACACATGGACTGGACAGTAACAGAAGAACTTATGGCTACTACAAAAGACGGCAAGGCTCTATACTGCCACCCACTACCAGCAGATATCACAGGAGTATCTTGTGAACATGGAGAAGTAGAAGCATCTGTATTTGATAGATATAGAAAAGACCTATACAAAGAAGCAAGCTTCAAACCATATATAATTGCAGCTATGATCTTCCTACAAAGAGTAGCAGATCCAAAGGCTAAATTAGAAGAGCTATGGAATAAGGACCAACCAAGAGTAAACGATAAATAATATATATAAATAAAAAATGAGGAGGACACAGTGGTAGAAATTAATTACGATTTAGTTAAAGAAACAGCTCAAAGTTATTCAGAAGCTATGAATGCTTTCTTAAGAGACCTAATCCTACTAAAGGGTGAATCATCTGAAGAGGGTGACAAGGCTAATAGAATAAAGGAAGAAATGGAAAAAGTTGGATTTAACAAGGCTTGGATAGACAAACAAGGAAATGTTCTTGGTGAGATGGGAACAGGTGAAAAACAAATCGGTTTTGACGCTCATATTGATACAGTGGGAATAGGAAATATAGATAATTGGAAATTTGATCCATACGAAGGCTTTGAAGACGAAAACTTCATCGGTGGACGTGGTGGTTCTGACCAACTAGGTGGAATAGTTTCTGCTGTATACGGAGCTAAGATTATGAAAGAACTAGGCTTCCTAAATGATAAATACAGAGTCCTAGTAACAGGAACAGTTCAAGAAGAAGACTGTGATGGAAACTGCTGGTTATATATGATTGAACAAGAAGGAATCAAACCAGAATTCGTCGTATCAACAGAACCAACAGATGGTGGAATCTATAGGGGCCAAAGAGGTCGTATGGAGATTAGAGTTGAAGTTGATGGAATCTCAAGTCATGGTTCAGCTCCAGAAAGAGGAGATAATGCTATTTATAAAATGGCAAAAATCTTAAATGAAATCGAACAACTTAACGAAAATCCTGCAGACGACTCAGTAGAAATCAAAGGATTAGTTAAGATGCTAGATGAAAAATACAATCCTGAATATAAAGAAGCTAATTTCTTGGGCAGAGGAACAGTAACAACTTCACAAATATTCTTCACATCACCATCAAGATGTGCAGTAGCAGACTCATGTGCAATCTCACTTGATAGAAGGATGACAGCTGGTGAAACATGGGAATCTTGTATAGAAGAAATAGAAAACCTACCATCAGCTAAAAAATACAATGCCAAAGTAACAATGTATGATTACGAAAGAGAATCTTGGAGAGGACTTGCTTATAAGCAAGAAGCTTATTTCCCAACTTGGGTAATTTCTGAAGATCATCCTGTAACAAAGGCTTTAGAAAGAGCTTATACTTCACTTTATGGAGATAAGAGAATAGCACCAAATGTAGAAAAAGAAATCCAAAAGAGAAAAGATCTTCCTCTTGTTGACAAATGGACATTCTCAACAAATGGGGTTGCTATAATGGGAAGACATAATATCCCAGTTATAGGCTTTGGACCAGGAGCAGAAGACCAAGCACACGCACCAAACGAAGTAACATTCAAACAAGACCTAGTAACATGTGCTGCAACATATGCTTTACTACCATTAGAATATACAAAATAAAAAACTAAATATCAAGAAAGGCCTTAGAGCTTTTCTTGGTATTAAATAAAGTGAGGGAAAACCAATGGGTAATAAAATTGTAATTGCTTTGGGAGGCAATGCACTAGGCAATACTCCTGAAGAACAAAAAGAAGCTGTAAAAACAACAGCAAAAAGTCTAGTTAAACTAGTCCAAGATGGCAACAAAATTATAGTTGGTCATGGAAACGGACCTCAAGTAGGAATGATAAACCTTGCTATGGAAAAGGGACACCAAGCAGATCCTTCAATTCCTCTAATGCCATTTCCAGAATGTGGAGCTATGAGCCAAGGATATATAGGCTACCACCTACAAAATGCCATAAGACATGAATTCAAACTAGTAGGTAGGCAGGTACCTGTAGTTACAGTAATAACACAAGTCCTAGTTGACAAAAATGACGAGGCCTTCTCAAACCCTACAAAACCAATAGGATCATTCTACACAAAAGAACAAGCTGAAGCAATAGCTTTACAAACAGGCTATGAATTTAAAGAAGATGCTGGTAGGGGATATAGGAGAGTCGTTGCTAGTCCAAAACCATTAGATATAATCGAAAAAGAATCACTAAATAACTTATATGATGCAAAAAACGTTATCATAGCCTGTGGTGGCGGTGGAATTCCAGTAATAGAAGAAGACGGTCAATACATTGGAGTGCCAGCCGTAATAGATAAAGACTTCTCATGTGCAAAAATGGCAGAACTAATGGATGCAGACATCCTAGTAATACTTACAGCAGTAGAAAAAGTAGCAATTAACTTTGGAAAAGAAAATGAAGAATGGTTATCAAAAATGACAATCGATGATTGTGAAAGATACATAGAAGAAGGACATTTTGCCAAAGGATCCATGCTTCCAAAAGTAGAAGCTGCAATGAAATTTGTAAAATCAAAAGCAGGCAGAAAAGCCTTAATAACATCACTAGAAAAAGCAGATGATGCCTTGGCAGGAGAGACTGGAACTTGGATAGAATAATAGATCAATCTTTCTTAGGTTAAGTTAGATTGGATTTAAAACTAAATTTAATAATGATATTGTTAATTTGTAATTTGCTTTTATTATAATGGGGAGGAAATATGAGTGAATTTATGAGACCTATAGCCTTTGCTGACTTACTGAATTGGGCTATGGAAGAGTATAAGAATGAGGGCAAGGTTTTTGGACTTAGAAAAGAAGCTTTTTATAAGAATGAATCTAATACAAAATTAAGGACTATTTTTGGAGATGAGATTTCTTCATGTGTGGGACCTGCTGCCGGTCCACAATCACAACTTGCTCAAAATATTGTAACTGCTTATCTCGCAGGAGCAAGGTTTATTGAGCTTAAGACTGTTCAAGTTATGGATGGTGAGGAGATCCAAAAGGCTGTTAATAAACCTTGTATCAATGCCGAGGATGAGTGTTATAACTGTGAATGGTCAACAGAGCTTACAGTAGAAGAAGCTTTTGATGAATATATTAAGGCATATTTCCTAATCCATGTTCTAGCTAAGGAGTTTTCCCTAGCTGAAGGTAAGGACTTTGCTTACAATATGTCTTGTGGATATGATCTTGAAGGTATCAAATCTAAAAAGGTCGACACCTATATCGAAAACCTAAAGGATGCTTCTAATACTGATGTTTTCAAGGAATGCAAGGCTTATTTAGAGGATAATTTAGATAGGTTTGATAGCTTTAATGAAGAAGACTTAGGAAATATTGATCCTAAAGTTTGTAATTCTATAACCCTATCAACCCTACATGGTTGTCCTGCTGATGAAATAGAAGCTATTGCAAGATATCTTTTGACAGAGAAGAAGTTAAATACTTTTATTAAGTGTAATCCTACTATATTAGGTTATGAGTACGCTAGAGAAACTCTTGACAAGATGGGATTTGACTATATTGCCTTTACAGATTTCCACTTTAAGGATGACCTCCAATATGAAGATGCTATTGTAATGTTTGATAAGTTATTGAAACTTGCTGAAGAAAATGAGCTTAAGTTTGGCTTGAAGTTGTCAAATACTTTCCCAGTGGATGTTAAGAGAGATGAGCTACCATCAGAAGAGATGTATATGTCAGGAAGATCCCTTCTTCCACTAACAATTTCTATGGCTGCTAAGCTTTCTGAAGAGTTTGATGGTAAACTTCCATTATCTTATTCTGGTGGTGCAGATGCAGGAAATATAAGAGAGATCTTTGATGCAATCGGCCAACCAATTACAGTAGCTACTACAATTCTTAAACCAGGTGGATATGAAAGGTTTAACCAACTAGCTAATTTAACTGAAGATCTTCTTGATAGAGAATATAGGGGAATCGATGTTGAAAAGATTATTAAACTTAGAGATGCTATCATAGCTGATTGGGATAATAATAAGCTCTATAGAGAAAAGGTTGGCTCAAGAAAGACTGCCTCTGACCTACCTCTAGTGGATTGTTTCAAGGCACCATGTAAGGATGGTGGATGTCCAATTAACCAACAAATCCCAGAATATCTAAAGTTAGTTGCAGAAGAAAGATATGATGAAGCTATTGAAGTTATAGCTAATGATAATACAGCACCAACAATTTTGGGTAAGATCTGTGCCCACCACTGCCAAGAGCATTGTACAAGGGTTGACTACGAAAAGAGCCTACAAATTAGGGATATGAAACTAATAGCAGCTAATGAGGCTCAAGAAGCTTACCTAGATAAGATTAGTGAAAGCAAAATTAGATCTGACAAGAAAGTCCTAGTTATAGGAGCGGGACCTGGTGGAATCGCAGCTGCAACTTACCTAAGAAGAAATGGTATGGATGTAGTGGTTAGGGAAAAATTAGCTAAACCTTATGGAATAGTTAGTCATGTTATACCAGAATTTAGAATTTCAGATGCTGATATAGAGAGAGATTACAAGATTGCAGTCAAAACTGGTGTCAAATTTGAGTTTAATAGTGAAGTTACGGGGTTTTATGAAGAGTTAAAGAATAGCTTTGATTATATAATTGTTGCTACAGGCGCTTGGAAGAAGGGCATATCTCCTGTAAAAGAAGGTAGCGAAAATATCCTAGATTCTTTAGAATTCTTGTGGAACGTTAGAAATAACAATGAAGCAAGACTTGGCAAGAGGGTAGCAGTTGTAGGTGCTGGAGATGTTGCTATGGACTGTGTAAGAACTGCAGCAAGACAAGAAGGGGTTGAAGAAGTAAGCCTAGTTTATAGGAGAACAGAAGCCTACATGCCAGCCACCCAAGAAGAAGTAAATGATGTTAAGGCAGAAGGACACAAGATTTATGAACTTCTTGCTCCATATTCATACGATGGCCAAACACTCAAGTGCAAAAAAATGCAACTTGGAGATTTTGACCAAAGCAAGAGAAGATCAATTGAAGAAACAGGAGAAGATATTGCTCTTGAATTTGATACTGTAATAGGTGCAACAGGTGCTAGAGTTGATACTAAGGCCTTTGAGGAAAATGGAATTAACCTAGATGATAGAAATAGGGTTAAGACCTTAGATAATTTAGAAACAAATGTTGAAAATGTATATGTGGTAGGAGATTGTAGACTTGGTGCATCAACAATAGTTAAGGCTATGGGGGATGCTAAGAAAGTTTGCCTAGATATCTTAGCAAAAGAAAATCTTGACAATGATTTCAAAAAATTCGAAGTAGAAGAAGATAAGGAACAAATTTACGCTAAGAGAGGCTTATTAGAAGATATCAAAGAAGGCAGGGCAGAAGGCCAAAGATGTCTAAAATGCGATCAAATTTGCGAAGTTTGTACCGAAGTTTGTCCAAATAGAGCAAATGTTGCTATAAAAGTTGAAGGCTATGACAACCTCAACCAAATAATCCATATTGATGGTATGTGTAACGAATGTGGTAACTGTGGAGTATTCTGTCCTCATGCAGGCAACCCTTACAAGGATAAATTCACAGTATTCTGGACTGAAGAAGATTTTGAAGACTCAACAAATACAGGAATCTTAAAGAATGAAGATGGATCTTATAAGGTTAGACTTGAAAATGGCAAGGTAATCAAAACATCTGACATAAGAGTTGACCTATCAGAGAATATGATCAACCTTATAGAAGCTATAGAAAAAAATTATAGCCATTATCTAGAGCCAGCCTTTAACCTAAAGTAATATTCAAGGAGAATATATGATCTTAACAAATTGTGTAATTATAACCAATGATGACAAGAACAACTTCTATGAAGATGGAGCTATCTATATAGATGGTAATGTAATTGCTGATATAGGAGATAGGTCAGATATTTTAGAAAAATATCCTAAGGAAGAAAAAGTCGATCTAAAAGGAAAACTAGTAATGCCAGGTATGATATGTGCTCACTCACATATCTACTCTGCCTATGCTAGGGGCATGAGCGTATCAAAACCAACCGATAACTTCTTTAATGTTTTAGAAAACCAATGGTGGACCCTAGATAGAAATCTAAGCCTAGAAGACGTTAAGCTAAATGCTCTAACAACCTATATGGAATCTATCCAAAATGGAGTTACAACCCTAGTAGACCACCATTCAGGTCCAAACTCAGTAGAAGGATCCCTATTTGCTATAGGTGAAGCTGCAAAAGAGCTAGGTATAAGAACCTCTCTTTGCTATGAACTATCAGATAGGGATGGCAAAGAAATTAGAGATAAGGAAATAAAAGAGAA
Organism: Anaerococcus sp. AGMB09787; assembly: GCF_022808955.1. Taxonomy (GTDB): domain Bacteria; phylum Bacillota; class Clostridia; order Tissierellales; family Peptoniphilaceae; genus Anaerococcus. Next base: position 24,102 of record NZ_JAKZEY010000003.1, on the reverse strand, counting down.
TATTGACTGGATCAAAGCCTGCCAAAAAGATGATAACGGAGATATGTTAAAGGGCCTATTTGGCCTCCACGCATCCTTTACCTTATCAGATGAAACTCTTGATAAGGCAAGGGAAGCCATGGAAGAAGTCTATGATGGATACCATGTTCATATAGCTGAAGGTATAGAGGATGAGTGGGAAACCATTAGAAAACATGGAAAAAGAGTTGTAGAAAGACTAGATGACTTTGGAATGATTACAGAAAACACCTTGGCAATCCATGGAGTTCATATGAGCGAAAGAGAAATGGATATATTAAAGAAACACAATACTCCACTAATCTTTAACCCTGAATCAAATATGAACAATGCCGTAGGATGTCCTCCAATCATAAGGGCAATGGAGAAGGGAATCAAGGTAGGTATGGGTACAGATGCTTATACCAACGATATGTTTGACTCACTAAAAGTAGCCAACGTCCTACTCTCCCACAATGCCTGTGACCCTACCAAGGGCTTTGGAGAAGCACTAGAAATTCAATTTACAAATACTCCACAAATTGTTTCCAAATATTTCGATAAGAAAATCGGAGTTTTAGAAAAGGGAGCCTATGCTGACCTAATAACCTTTAATTATGATCCATATACACCACTCAACAAAGATAATTGGGGTGGTCATGCCTTATTTGGACTGACAGGAAGACTCGTTAATGATACAATAATAAATGGTGAATTTGTTATGAAAGATAAGATAATCTTAAAGGTCGATCAACACGAAATTCACGCTAAGTCAATTGAAAGGGCCAAAGAAATTTGGAAAAATGTATAAAATAATAAGAGGTGAAGATGGAAACAAAACCACAAAGTAAAAGCGCAAGCAAATCATTATTTGATTTTGAAGGAGATCCAGGCTTTAAGAAATCGATGCCCATAGCCTTGCAACACCTGTTAGCAATGATAGTTGGTAATACCCTACCAGCTATCGTACTTACAGGACAACTTGCAAATACTCAATATGCCCTAAGCCCTGAAGAATCACTGTATTTGATTCAGGCAGGTATGTTTATAGCAGCTATTGCTACTTTCCTACAAATTTATCCGGTTATGAAAGTCGGAGCAAAGCTTCCAGTAATAATGGGAGTATCATTTGCCTACATACCAGTTCTTACCAGTATTGGAGTCAAGTATGGAATTGGAGCAGTATATGGATCCCAATTAGTAGGAGGTATTGTTGCCTTTATAGTAGGTATGAACATAAAAAGGATTTATAAGTACTTCCCACCAATGGTTACAGGAACTGTAGTCTTGACAATAGGCCTATCCCTTTATCCAGTAGCCCTAAATTATATGGCTGGTGGTAATGGAAACCCTATGCAAGGGGATATAAGATATTGGGCAGTAGCCGTACTAACTCTACTTGTAGTTCTTTTCTGTAATATGTTTACTAAGGGACTATTAAAACTAGCAGCAATCCTTATAGGTATAGTTGTTGGCTATATTGCTTCCCTAGCTATGGGACTTGTAGACTTGGGCGGAATATCTGATGCAGCTTGGATTAGCATACCAAGGATTATGCCATTCAAATTAGAATTTCCTATAGATGCCGTTATTACAATGTCTGTAATGTTTGTAGTAAACTCCATACAAGCAGTAGGGGACTTATCATCTACTACAGCTGGTGGATTTAATAGAACTCCAACTGGTGAGGAGCTAGAGGGTGGAATAAAGGCTAATGGTGTGGCTTCAATTATTGGATCGGTTATAGGTGGGCTTCCAACAGCAACATACAGCCAAAACGTAGGAATAGTTTCACTTACAAAAGTTGTTACCAAACATGTATTTAAGTTTACGGCCATCCTAATCCTAATCTCAGGCTTCATCCCTAAATTCGGTGCTATAATGCTATCAGTACCTCAAGCAGTTATAGGAGGAGCAACAATTACGGTATTTGCTCAAATAACCATGTCTGGTATGAAACTAATAACATCAGATGAAATGTCTAGTAGAAATGTAACTATTGTCGGCCTAGGAATAGCCTTGGGTATGGGAATAGTTCAACTTGGTGATCAAGCAGTGGCGCAATTCCCTGAATGGTTCAGAATGGTGTTCACATCATCACCTGTTGTTCTTGCTACTGTTGTAGTATTCTTACTAAACCTAATCGTACCTAAAAAAACTGTGGCAGAAGAAGAAGCTGAAAGAAAAATGATGGAAAATGAGTAATGTCTAACCTTAATAATCTAGCTTATTATTAATACCTAGACAAGATTTAAAATTAGAAACACCAAAGTACAAGCATATAAGACCTATCTTTCTATGATCGACTTTGTTTAAAGTGCTACTTATATATAAATTAATTCTAAAATAAAAGTCTGTTAGAAAAATTAGCAGGCTTTTATTAGTATAAGGTATATCCTATTTTAACTTTGGCCAAGCTAATAATCCTTGTAGATCTATAACTATATAAGGAAAAGTTAAAAATTTAACCATTCAGCTTTTTATTGATAAGGATTTCATAATAATTAAAATAATAACAGACATTGACCTTAAGTACAAAGCTGATTACCTCAAAATATAAGTAAAGTAAATAATTTATTATAATATCAATTAAAAAAAGGAAAATAATATGACAGAAAATAATCAAAAACATAAGGGGCTTTTCGACTTTTATGCTAAAGTTAGTCTAAACGAATCCCTACCTCTTGCAATCCAGCACGTTATTGCCATGGTTGCAGGTTGTATAAGTCCAGCTATTTTGGTTGGATCAGCAGCAGGACTTTCTCCTGAAGATTTGATCATCCTTGTGCAAATGTCCTTGGTTGGATCAGCACTTACAACCTTAATAATGTTATATCCAATCAAGAAAATTGGAGCTAAGTTACCGATTATATTTGGGGTTTCATTTGCCTATGTGCCATCAATGATAGCTATAGCAGGCCAATTTAATAGCCTCGATCCTAAAGATATTATAGCAATAATATTTGGTGCACAGATAGTTGGAGCCCTCCTATCAGTATTTTTTGGTATGTCTCTAAAATACATATTACCTTTATTCCCACCTCTTGTTTCTGGTACAGTTGTTCTAGTAATAGGACTTTCATTATATCCAGTTGCTATGAACTATATAGGTGGAGGTGGAGATGTTACTATGGCAGGATGGGGAAGCTGGCAAAATTTCTAGGTCGGTGGAATAACCCTGGTCATAGGTATTATAGCTTCAAACTTCGGTAAGGGAATGATAAGCTTATCTAGTGTATTATTCTCTATGGTATGTGGATATATTTTAGCCTTTTTCTTTGGTATGATAGACCTATCTCCTGTGAGTGATGCTACTTGGTTTACCTTGATAAAACCTCTACACTTTGGAATAAAGTTTGACTTATCTGCTGTAGTTTCTATAGGAATTATCTTTATAGTAACTGCAATAGAGGCCATAGGGGATATGACATCTACAACAGTCGGTGGTATGGATAGGGTACCTAGTGATGAAGAATTAAAGGGAGGAATAGTAGGCTACGGAATAGCAAACATCTTTGGAGCCTTGCTAAATTGTATGCCAACAGCAACTTTCTCTCAAAATGCTGGTATTGTATCAACCAACAAAGTAGTTAATAGGAAAGTATTTGTTCAAGCATCAATAATTATTTTGGTTGCTGGACTATTTCCAAAGCTATCATCAATATTAACAACAATCCCTTATCCTGTTTTAGGTGGTGCAACTCTTTCAGTATTTGCAGCTATAACAATGAATGGCATAAGGATGATTACTTCCCAACCACTTACATCTAGGAATGCTTCTATAGTAGGAATTTCAGTTGCTATTGGTATCGGTTTTACTTCAGTAGCAGAAGCCGCTGCTAATGCAGGGGTAGTATTTATGCCACAAGAACTTGCTATAGCTATAGGATCATCTCCAGTAGTCCTAGCGGCAATCTTCGCTGTTCTTATGAATAAATTAATTCCTGAAAAAGAAGAAGATAAGGCTATAGATAGTAAATTAGAAGAAGTATACGAAGAAATAGAGAATTAATTTAGATTTCATCTAAAAATAAATATAAAAATAGTTGATATTATAGTAAATTAGGTATAAATAATCCTTTTGCTTTCTCCTTTTTAATGGTATTATATAAAGTAAGGAAATAGATATTTATTACATAGGAACTAGCTAAGGATTGTCTTTACTTTTGAGTGATATATTATATATTAAACAATAATTAGCTTAAAAACTTGTAGGTTAATTAAGAGTTAGGAGGTTAACTATGTATGTTGGAAAAAACGTTAATAGGGTAGATGCGTATGACAAAGTAACTGGTAGAGCCAAGTACACAGAAGACATGATACCCCATAATGCATATGTTGCAAAAATTTTACACTCAACTATAGCACACGGTAGAGTTGTTTCAATTGATACATCTGAAGCCGAAAAAATTGATGGAGTAATAAAGATTATTACTTGTTTTGATGTTCCTGAATGGGGTTTCCCTACAGCAGGGCACCCTTGGTCATTAGATCCAAGCCACCAAGACAAGGCTGATAGAAGGTTATTAAATACCCACGTAAGATACTACGGTGATGATGTAGCTGTAGTTATTGGTAGTGATGAGGTGGTATGTAGTGAGGCCTTATCAAAAATACAAGTGGAATATGAAGAATATGAATATGCACTGGATCCAATAGAGTCTATAAATGGAACTAAAGTTCCAATTCATGAGGAATGCCCAGATAATATCTTGGGACACACTACTAATTATAAAGGTGACTACCAAGAGGCAATCAAGGAAGAGGGCCTTACTAGGGTAGAAGGTTGGTATGAAACCCCTATGGTACAACACGCTCATATAGAAAATGGTATAGCATGTGCCTACCAAGAGGCTGGTAAGGTAGTAGTTGTAGCTTCTACTCAAATACCTCATATTGTTAGACGTGTTTGTGGTCAAGCCCTAGGAATTCCTTGGGGAGACATTAGAATTATAAAACCATATATAGGTGGAGGTTTTGGTAATAAGCAAGATGCCCTATATGAACCTCTATGTGCCTACTTAACAACCCAAGTTGGAGGTCACCCAGTCAAACTAGATACTTCTAGAGAAGAGACCTTTACATCAAATAGAACTCGCCACCCTATGAAGATACATATAATATCTCATGTTAGAAAAGATGGTTCCTTTGCTGCAAGAAAGATAGAAGTTTTCGCTGGTAATGGGGGCTATGCTTCCCATGGACACTCTATAGCATCAAAAGCTATGAACTGTTTCCACCAACAATATCCTTGCGATAATGTAGAAGCTGATGCCTATACAGTATATACCAACCTACCAGTATCAGGTGCTATGAGGGGATATGGTATACCTCAAGCCATGTTTGCTGGTGAAAGCCATATAGAAGATATATGTACAGCTCTTGGCTTTGATCCTTTGGAATATAGAATGAAATACATCATGCCAAAGGGATATGTCGATGGATTCTCTCACAATGAAAACTACTATGATACCTATAGGGAATGTCTAGCTGTAGGAAGAAAAGCAATCGACTATGATAAAAAACGTGAAGAATATAAAAACCAATCTGGTCAAATTAGAAGGGGAATAGGAGCTGCTACTTTCTGGTATAATACAGGAGTTTATCCTATATCACTTGAAACATCATCATGTAGGATGGTTGTTAACCAAGATGGTTCCTTACAAGTTCAATTAGGGGAAACAGAAATTGGTCAAGGTGGGGATACAGCCTTCTCACAAATGGCAGCTGATGCAGTTGGTGTTGACCTCAAAGATGTTCATATTATTAGCCAACAAGATACAGACGTAACACCATTTGGACTTGGTGCTTATGCTTCTAGACAAACTTATATGGCAAGTTTCTCTATAACAAAAACTGCCAATATCTTAAGAGAAAAGATACTTTATAGGGCAGCAAAATATATGGAGCAAAGCCCAGTTAATCTAGATTTGATAGCTGGAAATATAGTTAGAAAAGTCGATGGTAGGATTCTAATTTCCCTAGCAGACTTAGCTACTAAATCTCTTTATGATAATAATGATAGTGAGCATTTTACTGCAGAAGCAACCTATACTATAAGAAATAATGCTTATTCATTTGGCTGCTCATTCGCTGAAGTAGAAGTCGATATTAACCTAGGTAAGGTTAATATTTTGAGACTAGTAAATGTTCATGACTGTGGAGAGCTAATAAACCCAAGACTTGCAGAAGCTCAAGTCCACGGAGGTATGTCTATGGCAGTAGGTTATGCACTTTCTGAAGAACTGAAATATGATAAGTATGGTAGGATCCTAAATGATAACTTGTTAGACTACAAACTAAGCACTACTATGGATCATCCAAGATTTGAAGTTTACTTTATCGAAAATCCAGAGCCAACTTCACCATTCCATACTAAGTCTTTGGGAGAACCTCCTACTTGCTCACCGGCTCCAGCAATTAGAAATGCTATCCTAAATGCAACAGGAGTTGCAGCAAATAAAGCTCCTATGACCCCACATGTCTTGTTCCCTCTATTTAAGGAAGCAGGACTAATCGATAATGATCTATAAAAAGGTGGAAGATTATGTATGATATAAAAGCAATTTATGAAGCTTATACTATAGAAGAAGCTATAAAATTAAGAAAAGAACATCCTGAAGCCCATATTATAGGTGGAGGTTCAGATGTATTGATTAGTATCCGTGATGGAAGCATGGCAGGCTGTGAGCTTATTTCAATCTATCTTTGTGATGACCTCAGAGGCATAAGCCTAGAAGATGATGGAACCCTAAGAATTGGATCACTCACTTCCTTTACAGATATTACTAACAACGACCTTGTTCAAAAATATTGCCCAACCCTAGGTGAAGCTGTAGATACAGCAGGGGGACCTCAATTAAGAAATATAGCAACAATCGGAGGAAACATAAGCAACGGTGTTCCTTCAGCAGATTCAGCTACAAGCATCCAAGCCTATGATGCAATTATTGAACTACAAGGTGAAGGTGGAGTTCGTGAAGTTAAGGCTCGCGACTTTAACCTAGGATTTGGCAAGGTAGATATTAGAGATACAGAAATTGTTACAGCAGTCAAAATAAGAAAAGAATCTTATGAAGGATATAAGGGGCATTATTTCAAATATGCTATGAGAAACGCTATGGATATAGCAACTTCATCATGTTCAGCTAATGTTAAGCTTAAAGATGGAAATATAGTTGAAGATATTAGAGTAGCCTACGGTGTTGCAGGTCCTACCCCTCTTAGAGTTTTTAAGGCAGAAGAATGGTTCAAGGGCAAAGAATTTAGTGATGATAATATGAAAGAATTTGCTAAAAAAGCCCTGGAAGAACTTTCACCACGTGATTCTTGGAGAGCATCTAAGGAATTTAGAATCCAATTATTATATGAAATAGCCTATAGAAGTCTAAAGAGCATCAAAGAAAAATTTGAAGGAGGTCAAAATGCACACTAATGAACATGGTCCTTATGGTGATAGGGAAGAAGCGGTTTTACACTATGAACCTCAATACAAATTCTTAAAGTGTAGGGTAAATGGCGTTCCTGTTGCCAAGATGGTAGATATGAGAGCTTCACTTACTGACTTTTTGAGAAATGATTTTTCACTAACATCTGTTAAAAAAGGATGTGAGGTCGGAGAGTGTGGAGCATGTGCAGTCCTTATAGATGGAGTAGAGTTCAATTCTTGTATATATCTTGCTATCTGGGCAGAGGGTAAGGATATATGGACAACCGAAGGCTTGAGCCTAAGAGATGGAAGCCTTTCAATAATACAAGAAGCTTTTGTAGATGAAGCTGCAGTTCAATGTGGTTTTTGTACACCAGGATTTATAGTTGGTGCAACTGAGATAATATCAAGAAAAAAATACTACACTATAGATGAATTACGTAAAGAGTTATCCAACCATATGTGTAGGTGTACCGGATATGAAAATATACTAATAGCAGTTCAAAAGGCGAACAATATAGCCAATGGATTTGAACTAGAAGCTGACCATAAAGTAAATAGAATCAACAAAGATAATATTAAAGACTATATTTAATATTATAAATTATAAATGATAAGGGACTGTACTATAATACAAATTTATATTCATTAGAAGGCTAATTTACAGGTTAATAAATCTAAAAGTCATGGCAAGATTTTGATACTTGGTCTAAGGATAATAAATTTGCTAAGTACAGTCTCTTTATTATAAGGAGATTTTATGAAAAATCTAGAAGAAAAAATACTCAAAGCCAGCGGAAGAGAGAAGGCAGACTTAGTATTTAAAAATGCAAGGATTGTTGATGTATTTTCTGGAAGTCTAATTGAAGGTGATCTAGCTCTTGCAGATGGAATTATTCTAGGCATAGGCACTTATGAGGGTAGAGAAGAAATAGACTTAGGAGGGAAATTTATATCTCCGACTTTGATAGATAGCCATGTACATATTGAATCATCTATGGTTACACCGGCAGAACTATCTAAGGTTCTTCTTGTAAATGGAGTAAGTACCATAATAGCAGATCCTCATGAAATAGCTAATGTTATGGGGATGGATGGGGTTAAGTATATCCTTAATGCTTCCAAAGATTTGCCTATAGATGTAAGAATTATGCTTCCTTCATGTGTACCTTCTACAGATTTCGAAGACTCTGGAGCCAAACTTCTCTATGAAGACCTAGTAGAATTAAAGGATGATCAAAGAGTACTTGGACTTGGAGAGATGATGAACTATGTGGGTCTAATAAATACCAACAAGGAAGTATTAGATAAGATTAAGGGCTTTGAAGATAAGATCATAGATGGCCATGCACCAGGATTAAGTGGAAAGGGTCTTAATGCTTACCGTCTTGCAAACGTTGTTACAGACCATGAATGTGTTACTATTAGTGAGATGAATGATAGAATAGCGAGAGGTTTTTATGTTCAAATTAGACAGGGAACTTCAGCTAAGAATGCTAAAGCCTTAACTAAGGGAATTACCAAGGATAACTTATCAAGGATCTTATTTTGTACTGATGATAAACATCCAGAAGATCTACTAAGAGATGGATCTATAAATGAAAATATAAGAATAGCTATAAAAAATGGAGTAGACCCAATAGATGCGATAAGGATTGGTAGTATAAATGCAGCAACTTGCTACGGCTTAAAAAACAAGGCTGCCCTAGCTCCAGGCTACGAAGCTTCCTTTATAGTCCTAGATGATCTTAATAACTTCACCATAGATAGCGTTTATATAAAGGGCAAACAATATTCTAAGAAGGATAAGCTTTTAGTAGATATTGGTAGTAATACTAGAAAAGAATCTTTTGGTAATGTAAAGGTTTTTGACAGGAAATTGGAAGATTTTAAAATAAGACTAGAGTCAAATAAGGCAAATATTATTGAAATTTTACCTAATGAGCTACTAACTAAAAAATTGGTTGAAGAAGTTAGGGTAGAAGATGGTATCTTTGTGGCTGATGAAACCTATCAAAAACTTTGTGTAATTGAGAGGCATAGGGGACTTAATACTATGGGTAAGGCCATTGTTAAGGGTTTTGGATTAAAAAATGGTGCTATAGGATCCACCATAGCCCACGATTCCCATAATATTATAATTATAGGAGATAATGATAGGGATATTTATTTTGCTATGAAAGAGATTGAAAAGATGAATGGTGGGATAGTTGTAGTCCAAGGCGAAAAGATCCTTAAATCTTTACCACTAGAAATAGCTGGACTTATGACTAACTCTTCCCTGTATGAAACTTCTTTAAATATAAGGGAAATCCTAGAAGCAGCCAGGGTCAACTTGGGATTAAGAGATGATGGACTAGATCCTATTATAACCCTAGGTTTTATGTCCCTACCAGTTATACCTCAAATAAAGCTAACCGATAAGGGACTTTTTGATGTCGAAAACTATGAATTTATTGATATAGAGGCTTAAATATATGCATTGTTTAATTAGAAATGGCCAAGTTCTTACAGGTGGTCAAGTTAAAAAAAGTGATATTTTAATAGAAGATGAAAAAATAAAAGAAGTTGATGAAAATATAGACTATCCAGCAGACGAAATTATTGATGCTAAAGATAAACTTGTTATACCAGGCGGAGTTGATGTTCATACCCATATGAACCTCGATCTTGGAAAGTATGTATCTATTGATGATTTTTATAGTGGCAGCCTAGCTGCAAGTTATGGGGGAACTACAACTATAGTAGACCATATAGGGGCCTTAGAAAAAGGAGCTTCCCTAAAAAAAATGATAGACCACTACCATGATTTGGCTGATGGGAGGGCTGTAATAGACTATTCCTTTCATGGAGCCTTATATGAAGTAAGTGATGAGCTTATAGACGAGATTGCTGGTCTTTATCGGGATGAGGGAGTTGTATCTGTTAAGATCTACACAACTTATTCTGGAAAACTTGATGATGATGAAATACTTAGGGTACTAAAAAAGGCAAAGGAAACTGGAACAGTAGTATGCGTCCATTGTGAAAACGATAAGTCTATAGAGGAGCTTAGAAAAGAAGCAAAGGAGCAAGGGAACCTAGATCCAATCTATCATGCAAAGACTAGACCCCCTGCTACAGAGGCAGAAGCCATTAATAGACTAGCCTACCTTAGTGAGCTAGCAGGATATCCTAAGTTATATATAGTCCATACTTCTACCAAGGAAGGCTTAGAAGAGATCAAACTTGCAAGAAAAAGAGGGGTCAAAAACCTTTATTGTGAGACCTGCACCCAATATTTAACATTGGATGAGTCTTACTACTACAAAGATGGTAATGCAGAAGGAATCAAGTATATCATGGCTCCACCCCTAAGAAAAACAGAAGATATAGAAGCCTTGTGGCAGGGAATAATTGATGGGGATGTAGATGTTATAGCAACAGATCATTGTCCATTCTACTATGGTAGGGACAAAAGTCCCTATAAGGATAACTTCCTAGACTGCCCTGGTGGGGGTCCTGGAGTAGAAGAGCGAATGGAAGTAGTCATAAGTGAAGGATTAAAGAGAAATATCCCCCTAGCAAAGCTTATAGACCTCTTATCTTACAATCCAGCAAAAATATTTGGAATGGGTCATATAAAGGGACAAATAAAAGAGGGTTTTGATGCAGACATCGTAATACTTGCCAATAACCCTTACACTATTAGTCAAGAAAATAGACATTCAAATTGCGACTATACATCATACGAGGGTTTTGTGAGCAATTATAAGGTTCATACAGTTATCTCTAGGGGAGAGTTAATACTCACTAATGGCAAGTACTCAGCTAAAGAAGGACGAGGAAAATTTATTTATAGAAAATTTTAAAAATTGGAGTAGAAGATGGAAAATATTTTAATAGGCCAGAAAATTGAAAATGCAAATCCTTATATAGTAAAAGTTAATGGGAAAACTTATGAAACCTATAAAGATAAGAGTCTGCTTAGGTTTTTGAGGGATGATCTTAAAATAAAATCAGTGAAAGACGGATGTTCACAGGGAGCTTGTGGTACCTGTACTGTACTAGTAGGAGAAGAAAATAAAAGGTCTTGTGTAGTTAAGCTATCAAAACTTAATGGTACAGAAGTTCTCACTAATGAAGGCTTGAGTGAGGAAGAGAAAACAGCCTTTACCTATGCCTTTACCAAGGCAGGAGCTGTCCAATGTGGCTTCTGTACTCCTGGTATGGTTATGAGTGGTCTAGCTGTGATTAGAAAAAATCCTAATCCTAGTGAGGAAGAGATTAGAAAGGGTATTAAGGGAAATATCTGCCGTTGTACAGGTTACAAGAAAATAGTAGAGGGTATTGAAATGGCAGCTGCTATCTTGAGAGGCGATATGGCTATAAATAATACAGAGTCAGAAGCTAAGGTAGGAGCTAGAGCAGATAGGATAGATGCTGAAGAAAAGATCCTGGGTACTGGAATATATGCAGATGATATAGAGATGGAAGGCATGCTCTATGGATCTTGTGTTAGAACCAAGTATCCTAGGGCTAAGTTTATAGATATAGACTATAGTGAAGCCCTTGAGCTTGATGGGGTAGTTGGAGTTTTGACAGCAGAAGACGTTCCAAACAACAAGGTCGGCCATATCCAACAAGACTGGGATGTTTTTATTGAAAAAGGCTCAGAAACAAGGTCTCTTGGAGATGCCCTTTGTTTTGTAGTAGCAGAGAGTACAGAAATCCTTGAAGAGGCTAAAAAACTTGTAAAAGTCGACCTTGAAGAGCTAAAGCCAGTTACATCCATTGCAGAGGCTATGAAAGAAGATGCTCCACAAATTCACCCAAGTGGCAACCTATGCCAACAAAGACACGTAAGTCGTGGTAATGCCAAAAAAGCCCTAGAAGAATGTAAGTATGTAGTAAAAGAAACATATATAACACCATTTTCAGAACATGCCTTCTTGGAACCTGAGTGTTGTGTGGCTATGCCATATAAGGATGGGATAAAGGTCTTCTCATCTGATCAAAGTGTCTATGATACAAGAAAAGAACTTGCTATAATGTTTAATTGGCAAGATACTCCAGAAAAAATAGTTGTAGAAAACGCTCTGGTAGGAGGAGGTTTTGGTGGAAAAGAAGACATGTCTGTCCAACCTCCAGCAGCCCTTGCAGCCTACCTCTACAAAAGACCAGTTAAACATAAATTTACAAGGGATGAATCATTGAGATGGCATCCAAAACGCCACTATATGGAGGGAACTTTTACTATTGGCTGTGATGAAAACGGTATATTCAAAGCTATGGAAGCAGAAATATACTTTGATACTGGTGCCTATGCTTCACTTTGTGGCCCAGTCCTAGAAAGAGCCTGTACTCATTCAGTAGGTCCTTATAATTACCAAAATACAGAAATACATGGCTATGGCTACTATACAAATAACCCACCAGCAGGAGCCTTCAGGGGATTTGGAGTTTGCCAATCAAACTTTGCCATGGAATCAAATATAAACCTACTAGCTGAAAAGGTAGGAATTTCACCTTGGGAAATCAGGTATAGAAATGCCATAAAACCAGGTCAAGTCCTACCTAATGGTCAAATAGCAGATTGCTCAACAGCCCTAGTAGAAACCTTGGAAGCAGTAAAGGATATCTACGAAGCCAACAAGGATAGGGCAGGTATTGCCTGTGCTATGAAAAATGCAGGAGTTGGTGTAGGCTTACCCGATAAGGGTCGAGCAAAGATAATCATAAAAGATGGCTTCTGCAAGATATACTGTGCAGCATCTGGTATTGGTCAGGGAGTAGGAACAGTTCTCCTACAAATAGCAGGAGAAGCAACTAAGCTTCCTTATGATAAGATTAAAATTATGAACCCAAATTCAGAAACATCACCTGACTCAGGAACAACATCTGGATCAAGGCAAACCTTGATAAGTGGTGAAGCCGTAAGAAGGGCAGCAGAACAACTCGGAGCTGACCTAAAGGAAAAATCTCTAGAAGAGCTTGAAGGCAAGGAATACTTCTATGAGTACTTTGACCCAACAGATCCTATTACATCAACAAAAGAAAATCCAGTGTCTCATATAGCCTACGGCTTTGCAACCCACCTTGTTATCTTGGATGATGATGGCAAAATAAAAGATGTCTATGCTGCCCATGACTCAGGTAAGGTTGTTAATCCAACTACCATAGAAGGGCAAATAGAAGGTGGAGTAGTGATGGGACTAGGCTATGCCCTTACAGAAGACCTCAAGATAAAAGACTCAGTTATCAAGGCAAAATACGGTACAATTGGGTTATTTAGATCTCCTGATGTACCAAATATTCATCCTATCCTAATAGAAAAAGATGACTTGCTAGATATAGCCTATGGGGCCAAGGGGATAGGGGAAATCTCTACCATTCCAATAGCTCCAGCAGTCCAAGGCGCCTACTATAACTTAGATAAAAAGCTAAGAAGACAACTTCCTATGGAAGATACCTTCTATAATAAGCCTAAAAAGGCCTTAAAAAAATAAAAATCGTGGCTGTTGTAATTTTCTTGCAACAGCCTATTTTGGATAAATATGAGTAAAGACTTAAGTAAAAAATTTTCAATAAAAAAATCTGATATAATCTCTATTACAGGCTCAGGTGGAAAAACTACTCTAATGGAAAGTTTGGGAGAAGAGTTGAAAAATTACGGGAGAGTACTGATAACTTCATCTACCAAAATAAGAAGACCCCAAAATGAACATATAGACTATATTTTTGATTCTTTTGGAGAATACAAGCAAATAAAAGAAGACAAGGTTCTCGTAGCTATGGGCGAACTAGACAAGAATACCAATAAGTTCCATGCCATAAGCCAAGAGCAAATCGAATTAATCAGGGATGACTTTGACTATATAATTATAGAAGCAGACGGGTGTAGGAATTTACCATTAAAAATGTGGAAATCACATGAGCCAGTCATATATAATATAAGTAGTAAGGTAATTTGTGTTTTTTCTGCGAAGGTAATAGGAAGAAAAGTAGAAGAAGATTTTATCTATAACTATGAAGACTTCAAAAAATTAATAAAGAGAGATTATGTAGACGAAGAAGTATTTCTAAAACTAATTAGAAGTAAGCCGGGTCCCTTTGGGGATTTTGGAGGCGATAGGTATGTATTTTTCAACCAGGTAGAATCCTTTGAAGAAAAAATGGATAGTGATAAAGTTATTACTTATTTAAGAGATAAGACTGAGGGAATAGAATTTTTATCAGGATCACTATTAAAGTAAGTTAGAAAAATAAAAGGAGGAAGACTATGAAAATTAGTGCAATAGTAATGGCAAGTGGCCTATCTGAAAGGATGGGGACCAATAAACTTTTGATGGACTTAAAGGGCAAACAGCTTTACCAATGGACTTTTGACCTCTTAGAAGAAGTTGCCTTTGATGAAGTGATTATAGTAAGTTCTTATGAGGAAATCCTAGAAGATGCTAAGAATAGAGGATTTAAGGCTATTTTTAATGACAATAACCAAGTTGGTAAGTCCGCATCTATTAAACTTGGGGTCGATGCAGTAGATGGAGAAAATGCAATGATGTTCTTTGTGGCAGACCAACCCCTCCTCACAGCGGATACAGTAAATAAGCTAATAGATGCCTATGAGAAAAACCCTATCATTACCTACCCAAGGACAGATAAGAGAAGGGGAGCACCTGTTATCTTCCCAAACTCATATAGGGAAGGTCTACTCGGACTTAAGTATGACGAGGGTGGTATGAAGCTTGTAGGAGGAGAAGACAAAAACGAAGTATATATAGAAGATGTTTCTGAACTTTGGGATGTAGATACCTACAATAACCTTGAGGAGATTAGAGAAAAATATGAATAATCTAGTAATCTTTAGGGGTGGAGGAGATGTGGCAACAGGTTCTATCCAAAAAATTCATAGGGTTGGCTTTAAGGTTTTAATATTAGAAAAGGCCAAGCCCCTATGTATCAGAAGGTATGTATCAGCAGCTAGGGCAATATCTGAAGGCTACGCCGAGATAGAAGATCTTAGGATAAGAAGGGCAGAAAATATGGAAGAAATAGAGGAAGCGTTACAGGCAGGAGAAGTTCCTATAGTAGTTGATGAAGAGGGGGCTTATATAAAGAAACTCAAACCCTTGGCTGTAATAGATGGAATACTTGCTAAGAAAAATCTCGGCACTAGTAGGTCTATGGCACCGATAACTATAGGACTTGGACCAGGCTTTGAGGCAGGAAATGATGTCGATGCAGTAATTGAGACCAATAGGGGTCATGACTTGGCGAGGGTTATATTTGATGGAAGACCTAGCGAAAATACCGGGATTCCTGGCAATATTCAAGGCTACACCAGCCAAAGAATCCTAAGGGCTCCTGCTAGTGGTCAAATCCATATATTAAAGGATATAGGATCTAGGGTAGAAGAAGGCGAAGTTCTTGCAATAGTTGGTGATAGTGAGGTTAAGTCAGGCCTTACTGGCATGGTTCGTGGCATGATAGCAGATGGCAGTGAAGTCTTCGAGGGTCTCAAAATTGGTGATGTTGACCCAAGGGTTATAAAGACTAACGCTATTACTATATCAGATAAGGCTCGTGCCATAGGTGGGGGATGCTTAGAAGCCCTTCTAATTTTAAAAAGGAGACTAGATAATGCAGACAGAAATCTTAACTAAGGTAATAGAAAGGATAGAAGAAGGTGGCAGGGCAGCTCTAGTATTTATAACAGAAGCCAAGGGGTCTACTCCAGGGGCTAAAAACTCCATGATGGCAGTCTTTCCTGATAAGACAAGCTTTGGAACCATAGGAGGAGGGCCAGTAGAATATGAGGTTACCAAACAAGCCCTAGAGGCTATAGAAAAGGGAGAAGATATGACCTTTGAGCATAAGCTAATTGAAAAATCTGACCTAAATATGGTATGTGGTGGGACCAACAAAGGCTATATCAAGGTCTTTTATCCTAAGGCAAGGCTCTTAATCTTTGGGGCAGGCCACGTAGGGGCAAAACTTGCAAGGATTGCAGTAAGGACTAATTTTGATGTAAGTGTCATTGACCCTAGGGAAGACTTCAAAGATAGGGAAGATTTCGAAGGAATAAAAAATTTCTATACAGATATAAAAAAGGCCAAGGAAGAAATAAATTTTTCTAATGATGACACCTATATAGTAGTATGCACACCAAATAGTGACCTTGAAGTCCTAGAAAACATCCTAAATATGCCTTACAAATACCTAGGAATGATAGGATCAAGGGCAAAGATAAAAATCGTATTTGATAAGCTAAGGGAAAAGGGAGTAGAGGATAAAACTTTTGATGCCATCCATAGTCCAGTGGGCCTAGACATAGATGATGGAAGTGTCGAAGAGATTGCCATATCAATTATGTCAGAAATCCTAGCTGTAAAAAATGGAAAGTATGAAAGAGTAAGCCATGATTAAAAAAGTAAGAGTAGAAGATGCCATAGGTAAGCCCCTCCTCCACGATATAACAGCCATAAAGAAAGATGGCTTCAAGGGAGTCTTGTTTAAGAGAGGCCATGTCATAGGAGAAGATGACATAGAAAGGCTAAAGGATATAGGTAAGGATAATATCTATGTAGGTAGCCTTGATAAGGGTCTAGTCCATGAAGAAGATGCTATAGGAGAAGTGGCTCATGACTTGGCTGGAGAAAATGTATCTTTGAGTGGAGTATCTGAAGGGAAGATTTCCTTTATTAGTGATATAGATGGACTCTTTGAAATAAATAGGGAAGAACTTAATAAACTAAACGAAAGAGGAATCTACACCTTTGCTAGTCTCAAGTCCTACACCCAGGTCAAGAAAGGTGAGATATTGGCAGGAGGGAGGATTGTTCCTCTCTACACAAGTGAGAATGAAGTAGCATATATAAATGCCATTAGCAAGGAATATGGCCCATGCTTTAGGGTGAGGGCATATAAAAACCTAAGGGTTGGAGTCATAATAACTGGCAATGAAATCTACTATGGAAGAATCAAGGATATGTTCGAGCCAGTTATTAGGGAAAAACTAAAGGACTATGACCACGAATTATTAGAAATTACCAAAAGCCCTGACGATATTAATATACTAGAAGCCAAGGCCAGAGACCTTTTGGATAAGGGTTGCGATCTCCTTGTGTTTTCAGGGGGTATGAGTGTAGACCCAGACGACCTAACTCCATCTGTCATAAAGAAACTCAGCGATGACTTCATTATCCAAGGTCTTCCAGTCCAACCAGGCAATATGCTCACAGTAGGAAGGGCAAATAAGGCCTACCTAGTAGGAGTACCAGGAGCATCTATCCATGCCAAATTTACAAGCTTTGATATATTTCTGCCTAGGATATTTGCAGGGATAGAGCTAAAAAAATCAGACTTTACCGAGATGGGTGAGGGAGGCTTATTAAAAAGATAAGGAAAATGATATGATCTTAGAGATAGAAGATAAAGACTTAGAAGAAATTATAAATATAAGACATGATATCCATGCTCATCCTGAGATATCTGGTAAAGAAATTAGGACTACAGAACTTATAAAGGATTTTGCAAAATCCCTAGACCATATAGAAGAAGTATCTATACCTATAGCTAGTGGAGCAGTCTTTAGATTAAAGAGTGATAAGGGAGGCAAAACTATAGCCATAAGGTCTGATATAGATGCTATAAGCCAGCAAGAAGACTTGGATATTCCCTATAAGTCAAAGTGTCCAGGCATAATGCATGCCTGTGGCCACGACCTGCATATAAGTATCCTTATGGCATGTATGAATATCCTTAGCAAAAATCGGGATAGGCTAAGGGGAGATGTAGTATTTGTCTTCCAAAATTCTGAAGAAACTACTAAGGGAGCCAAGGAATTAATTGATAAGGGTCTCTTTGATAAGGTTAATATTGACTACTTCTTAGGCTATCACAATTGGCCCCTAGTAGATGCAGGTAAGGTTATTGTAAAAAAGGGAGCCCTTATGGCTGCCAAGACCAATTTTATAATAGAAGTTATTGGTAGGGGAGGTCATGGATCAGATCCCCACCTAAATATAGATCCTATAGTTTGTGCTGGCCATATCATAACTGGCCTCCAAACAGTTATAAGCAGAAACACAGATCCCAAGGCCCCTATCCTTCTTTCTATCAATTCCATAAGGGGTGGAAGCGAAGATAATTTACTAGTTGATACTTGCAAGATGACTGCGACTATTAGGAGCCTTGATAAGAAAAACTTTGCCATAGCTAGACAGAGGGCAAAGGAATTAATTAGAAATATAGCCAAGGCTTTCTCTTGTGAGGTAAAAATTACCTATACTGATGATATAGATTTAGTTTACAATAGTGAAGATATGTATGAGCTTGCCAGGGGCTTTGCAGAAGAGATAGTAGGAAGGGATAAGCTAGTTGATATAGAAGCTACTATGGCAAGTGAGGATTTTTCACTTTATATGCAAAGAGTTCCTTCATTTATGTATTGGTTTGGTAGTAGTGGAGATGGTTTTTCTAAGAATCCTCTCCATACCAAGAAATTTTATGCATCAGATAAGGCTATCAAGTCCTCTGCTCAAGTCTTGGTAAATGCTGTTCTTGGTTTACAAGGTAAATAAAAAACGAGCTAGCCATCTAGTTCGTTTCATTTTTATCTTCACTTCTTAATTTTTCGTCCTTGTATATTTTCTTAAATATTTCTAGGGTATCTTTCCAATTTGCTAACAAGGCGTCAATGCTTGCTCTCAAGTCCTTTTTTCTTAGATTTTCTATTATAAGCTTATGGGCATCGTAGGTTCTTGAGTTTTCTTGGATTTGAGCATAATAGAAAATTTCCATCCTTTGAACCTTGGTTTTTAGATTTTCTATGACTGGATAAATCTCGTTGTTTTTTGACATATCGATTATCTTTTTATGAAAAATATTGTCTAGTTGGATTTTTTCTAATAAGTCCTTGTGGGTATCTATAGCATTGATATGCTCATTTATATCATCTAGCTCATCGATATCTGCATCACTCATATTATCAAAAGCATGTCTAAGGGCCAAGCATTCTAGGGACGCTATCATTGGGTAAATATCTAAGGCCTGTTTGATATTGATAGGAGCAACCATAGTCCACCTATTCGCCTTGGAGATTATTAGTCCATCATTTTCTAGTCTAAGTAGGGCTTCCCTGAGAGGAGTTCTAGATATGCCAAGCTTTTCTGATAGTTTTTTAATATTTATTTTTTCCATAGGAGCAAGTTCTCCTGTAATAATTAACTTATTTAATCTTTCATAAGCTTCATCTTTTATGAATACTCTTTTAATCTTACTAGTATTTAATTCATCTTTGTTCATACTTCCTAATATCCTTTTTTATATCTATATTTAATGATTATATCATAAAAATCATCTTTTTAAAAGTTATAGTATATTATAATGGTTTCTTAATTTGAATTTCACTTGCAATATATTGCAAACTATTAAATATATGCTATAATATTACAAAGGAGGTAAAGGATTTTCTGCATAGTTATATGTAAATAAGTAAAACAAATAATGATATAATAGAAAGGAGTTTTAATTTGAAATTTACGAGAAAACGGCTGTGGTCTTTAATTTTGATACCATCTATATTTCTGTTTCCTAGTCAGATTTCTTTCGCTAGTACAGATATAGAAGAAATCTACGAAACCACATATGAAAACGATATTCAAACTTACTCTCATTCGTTAGACGACTCTTCTACAAAAAATAATTCATCTTATAAATTAAATTCAGATGATATATCACCAGAAGTTTCAGCAAATAATAGTGTTAAGGATGATAGCTTTAATAATATTGAAAATTATGATGGTGATACAGAAAAAGCAGAGAATGTAGAAGACGATCACGAAAGTAATGATCAAGTTACAATAAATGTAGAAGATGATCATATAAGCATTGGAAATGATTTTATAGAGAGAGATTTCGAAATTGTAGATGGAAAAATAACCACTACAGAAATAAATAATAAAGAAATAAACACTTCTATAAAACCTGGTGAGGGAAGTAGCGATTTTGTTATAAATACTATTAAGTATAAAGAGGCTCAACAAGAAGAAGAAAAAGATGAAGAAATAACAGAAGTTATAGAACCAACTCAAAAGATAGACAAAAGTAATTGGAATATTAGTATAAGTACAATATCTGGTGATAAGTTTTCTGATGAGATGTCAAAAAAATTAATTGATGGAGATTTAGAAACCTATCCAGATGATTATACAAAACAAGGACCTTTTGTAGTAGAAATTGATATGGGTGATGAATATAATTTGAAATCATTCTCCATAAATAAAAGGCCAGGATATTCAGATAAGGCTTATGGTATTAATGGAACTTTAGGTGAGTATGAACTTTATTATTCTACTGATACAGATCAAGCACCTATCCTTGCCGCAAAGGGAAATTTTACTAAGGAAGCTTATAATTTACATGAAGAAGGAAATTTATTTAATGTAGGAGATACTGTCTATGCAAACTTTTATGAACCTATACTTGCTAGACATTTATTTCTAATTCAATTAAGTCCGGCATTAAGCTCTGCTAATGAATTTACTTCTGCTGAATTTAATGTATATAAGGATGAATATGTAGGGACTGATTATAATATTGACCCTAATAAGATTAATACAGATGAAAATTATGAAAAAATTTCATCAAATGATTTAGAATTTGATAGTTATATAGAAGAATCTTTTGAAAATGGAAAAAGGCTAAGAATAAATTATAAACCATATACAACTACTCAAGAAGTAAGCTTTCATATTTCTAGTATTTATGAACTTGAAAATAGAAGTCAGTATATGAAACAATTCTTGGAAATTTCTACTGATGATCCTGAAAAAGCTATAATCGATTATATAGAAATGGATAGTTTTGTTTTAAACGAAGATGTTGAAGGAAAATGGACTCATCCTGAAGAAAATGAAGCTTCATCTATGTGGATAAGACCTTATGAATTATTGCTTGGTCAACCTGTATATGCTGAAGGTATGTTCTTTGGTTCAGAATTTCCTGCAACAGATACAAGAATAAAAGACAATAGAATTCAAGTAAGATATTATTCTGGTAAATCTTTTGAAAAGTTAGATAAAGATAACCAATTAAAAGATGGAGTTTTCACAACTTGGAATAATGTGGTTGGAACAGCTAAAGGAAAAGATCCAGAAGTAGTTCAAACAAGCTTCTTTGAATATATTGAAGATATTTCAACTCCTACTGATTTCAGACTTAACTATAATTCATGGTATGATAATATGTTAAACATAACTGATGAAAGTATTAAAAAATCATTTATCGGATCTGAGAAAGGTTTAAGTCAAAATGGAGTAAGACCTCTAGATACTTATGTAATGGATGATGGTTGGATAAATTACTACGATGGCAAATTTAACCCTTCAAATGAACAATCAGGAAGAGAACCTAATAGAACAGGATTCTGGGAATTTAATCATAAGTTCCCTAATGAACTTTATACATCTGAAGAACTTGCTAAAAATCTTAATTCTAATTTTGGTCTATGGATAGGACCACAAGGTGGTTACAATTATTTTACAGGATTTGCAAAGTATATGGAAAGTATGGGAACAGGATCAGTAAGTGATAACTCAGGATATTGGGATGCTATAGATGTAGCTGATAGAAATTACTTAAATAACTTTGAAACTATGGTTTTAGATTTTCAAAATAGATTCGATATAGACTATTGGAAATGGGATGGTTTTGCACTAAGACCAAATCAAGATCCTGATAATAATCATATGATTGGTGGATATAATGATATATATTATACATCAGATCTTTGGGAAGCTTGGATTGATCTATTTGAAAGTGCAAGGAAACAAAGAGCAGAAGAGGGTAAAGGATTATTTATAAATGCAACTTGCTATGTAAATTTAAGTCCATGGCTTCTTCAATGGGTAAATACAATTTGGTTACAAGATTCCGGTGATACAGGACAATTGGGAACTGGCGAAAGACACCAACAAAAAATTTATTATAGAGATAATGTCTATTATAAGATGTTAAATCAAAACAAACTCCAATTTCCACTAAAAAATATCTATAATCATGATCCGATATATGGAGTGAGTGATAATTCAGATGCAAGTACAGAAGTATTTCGTGAATTTTTATTTGCAAATGCAGTAAGAGGAACATATTTCTGGGAATTATATTTCTCACCAAGTATTATGAATGATGAAAAATGGAAAGTTACAAAAGATGCTTTAGATTTTGCTGAAAATAATAAAGAAATTCTTAAAAATGCAAAAATGTTTGGTAATGATCCTAAATCAGGAGTATATGGATACTCTTCTTGGAATGATGGTGAAGGAATTGTATCATTTACAAATCCTTTAGATGAAGAACAAACTTATGAATTTACTTTCAATGATATTGTAGGTGTTACAAATGGTATATCTAACTTAACATCTGTAAAAATATTGCCTTATGAAGATAGTGATTTAAATCCAATCTCTTATGGAGATACTATATCTGTTGATTTACAACCACATCAAACAATAATCTATCACTTTGGATCAAAAGATCAAACCAATCCAAAACTTATAAGTGCTAAGTTTGTTGAAGGTAATCAAATAAAAGTTGTATTTGATGAAAGAGTAACAACTCCTAAAATAACTATAAATGGAAAAGATGTTAATTGGGAAGTTAAAGAAGATTATAGAACCTTAATTATAAATAATGAAGATAAAATAGCTGATGGAATACTAAGTTTAAATATTTCTGATTCTTATGGTAATAATTCAGAATTAAATATAAATTTAGATTCTATATTTGAAGATGTTGTTGAAAGTATCTCTGAATTAGAAGATTATGATTCTATAAATAATAAAAACAATATTACACTTTTAAAAGATAAAAATAATGATGGAATGTACTGGTTTGATCTAAAAAATAGACAATTAGAAACATTAAATGATCAAACTTATTTAACCAGTGGAGATTTTACTATAGGCTTTGCTATAAATACTAATTCAAATGATTTTAATATTTTTGATGGCAAAAGTGACTCAGGTAATCTAAATATAAGAGTTGATGAAAATGGATTCTTAAATGTTAATTTTAACGGTCAAAACATCTCATCAAAACATAAAGTAACTACAGTTAATGAAAAAGCTTATGGCAAATTTAATAGTGATGAATATGTACCAACTTCAACTAATGAAGAAATTTTGGGTGTAGTGAATGATGGTAATAACCATATGGTTTATTTAGTAAGAGAACTTAATGGATTACTAAAGATTTATCTAGATAATGAACTAGTAGCTTCAACTTATGATGAAAACAAAATTTATGATAATATATCTTTATCCAACGTTAAACTTTTTGACGATAATTTCGATGGTAGATTTGGTAAATTCCAAATCCTAAATAAGGCTTTAGCGTATGATGAATTAGAAGTACTAGAATTATCAGATTTAGAAAAGATAAAAGATAGCGATTTAGTAGTTGAGGCAGACAAAGACGAAAATGACTTTAGCTGGTCAGAAAAAACACATGCAGGAAAAGTGGACAAAGTTATAGCAATTGAAGCAGATAAAGACGAAAATGACTTTAGCTGGTCAGAAAAAACAAATGAAGGAAAAGCAGATAAAGTTATAGCAATTGAAGCAGATAAAGACGAAAATGACTTTAGCTGGTCAGAAAAAACAAATGAAGGAAAAGCAGATAAAGTTATAGCA
>NZ_JAKZEY010000029.1 GCF_022808955.1 Anaerococcus sp. AGMB09787 | reverse complement strand
AACGAAACTATATTTTTTGCGCAAAAAAATATAGTTCAATACATATATAATAGTGCAAAATTGGAAGGAATAAACATTACTTTCGATGAGGTAAAAGGAATATATAATAAAACTATCGTTAAAAATATTAGTATATATGATATTAATACTATAATAAATTTAAAGCATGCATGGGATTTCATTATAAACACTCTAGATGCTGAGGATGATTTAAATTATTTGTGCAAAATTCACAATGAAGTCGCAAAAAATGAAGCTCTAGAATGGGGCAAGTTAAGAGCTGGAAATGTTGGTATATCTGGAACCTACTATAAACCTCCTATTCCAACAGAAGAGTCAATCAATGGTATAATAATGACTTCCAAGTCTTATGAAAGTATAACAGAAAAATCAATAGATATCATGATAAAACTTATGAAAGCTCAACCGTTTTGGGATGGGAATAAAAGAACTTCTATGATGTTTGCAAATAAGGAAATGATAAGAAACGGAAAGGGTGTAATATCTATTCCTGAAGAAAAAATAATTGATTTTAATAGATATTTAAGTGATTATTACTCAAATAATACAATTGAGCATTTAAAGGATTTTATATATAAAAACTGTATAGATGGTATTAGTATGTGAAATTAGAAATATTTACAATCATGTATAGATTTCTACTAGCATTTGCTATTATATTTGATTAAGATTAGCTTAGAAAAGAATTTTCAACTTGCTTCAGAGGATTTAATAAATAATCAGCAAGAAATCCCCCACCTCTATAGGTGGTGGGATGAATTGCTTTTTTTATTTGTTTATTTTTGTGGGAAAGGTATAATCGGTGTATAGGGAGAGATTATGTATATGACAGGTATTTATGATACAAATCAACATTCAGTCTTTTTATTAAATTACCATTTGATAATGTGTACTAAGTACCGAAGGAAGGTGATAAATGATCTTATATGCAAAGATTTGGAAGATATGTTCATTAGGATAGCCAAAAAATATAATATTACTCTTGAAGAATATAATCATGATGAAGATCATGTTCATATTTTATTTAGAGCTGAACCTAAAAGCGAGTTATCTAAGTTCATTAATGCATATAAATCTGCTAGTAGCAGAATTGTTAAGAAGGAATATCCTGATATTAGAGATAAATTATATAAGGGGACTTTCTGGTCTCAAAGTTTCTTTTTACTAAGTACAGGTGGAATTACTAAAGATATTGTTAAGGAGTATATACAAAGTCAAGGAGAATAATGTTTATGAATAGGGCTATTAAATATAGGTTATATCCTAATAAGGAACAAGCAATATTAATTGATAAAACTATTGGTTGTGCTAGAAAGGTATATAACCTAATGCTTAATGATAAAGTTGAATATTATAAAGCTAACAAAGCTATGTTAAATAATAGCCCTGCTCAATATAAAAAAGACTATCCCTTTTTAAAAGAGGTTGATTCATTAGCCTTAGCTAATGCTAGTCAAAACCTAAATAAAGCTTATAAGAGTTTCTTTAAAAATAAAAACATTGGCTTTCCAAAATTTAAATCTAAGAAAAGATCTAG
Source organism: Anaerococcus sp. AGMB09787 (assembly GCF_022808955.1). Taxonomy (GTDB): domain Bacteria; phylum Bacillota; class Clostridia; order Tissierellales; family Peptoniphilaceae; genus Anaerococcus. The sequence goes on along the minus strand of NZ_JAKZEY010000029.1, from coordinate 10,902 downwards.
ACTATCTTATACAACTAACAATCAAAAAGGAAGTATTAGAATAAATGGATCTAAAATCAAAATACCTAAATTGGGCTTTGTAAGAGCATCTATTCACAGAAAAGCTAAAAAAGATTGGTTGTTAAAATCAGCTACTATATCAAAAGATTCTTGTGGTAAATATTATATTTCTGTATTATACGAATTTGAATATAAAATTAATTATATTGATATATCTAATACAGATGAACTAAATATAATAGGTCTTGATTATAAATCTAATGGTTTATATATGGATTCAGATGGTAATAAGGCCTTTGGATCTAATAAATTCTTCAGGCAATATGAAAAGAGATTAGCTAAAGCTCAAAAAAAGCTTAAAAATAAAAATGTTGGTTCTAAAAACTGCTATAAACAAATATTAAAGATAAATAAAATTCATAATAAAATAAAAAATAAAAGATTGGACTATTTACGTAAGCTAAGTACAAAGATAGTCAATTTGTATGATGTGGTATGTATAGAAAATCTTAATATAAAAGCTTTATCTAACAAAGGCTTTGGAAATGGTAAGGCTACACTAGACAATGGATATGGTATGTTTACAACTATGTTAGAATATAAGCTAAATGAAAGAGGTAAATACTTTATTAAAATAGATAAGTGGTATCCATCAAGTCAAATTTGTTCTAATTGTGGGAATAAGCAAAAAATAACTTTAGATCAAAGGGCATACATTTGCCCTAAGTGCGGCAAAATAATTGATAGGGATTATAATGCTGCCATTAATATTAAAAATGAAGGCATTAGATTGATAAAATCAATAAATTAATAATAAAATGATAAATAAAAATATATAGGGTAGGGACTACCCGAATCTAAGCTTGTGGAGATCTAGTAAGACATAATTACAAACCATTATATTTTTGTGTTTATGCAAGGATCTATGAAGCAAGAAGCCCCAACCTTCTTTAAGGTGGGGTAGTTCACTTAATAAATATAGGTATCAACATGAGTTACATAAAATTTGAAGAATTTAAAATCGATAAATTTAGCCTTTATGGTGGAAATAATGGAAGTAAAATAGGAATTATCTATAATGACAAAAAATATATGTTGAAATTTCCTATTGAAATAAAAACAAATACAGATATTTTTTATTCTAATGAATGTATAAACGAACATATAGCTTCAAATATTTTCAAGCTTCTAGGAATAAATTGTCAAGAAACAATTCTAGGGAAATACAAAAATAAAATTGTTGTAGCTTGTGAAGACTTCGAGAAAGAAGGATATAAACTAAAAGATTTTTCTTCAATTAAAAATGCAATGTTTGAAAGCTTTGAAGGCAATGAAAAAGAAAGTGATCTAGAATTAAAAGCTATATTAAAAACCATTCAAAATCAACATTTGGTAGAAACTAAATCATTAATTAAATTTTTCTGGGATATATTTATAGTAGATGCTCTATTGGCCAATCCTCATAGGCATAATGGAAATTGGGGATTTTTAGTAAACGAAGAAATACAAAAAGCTAAAATAGCACCAATATTTGATTGTGGATCTTGTTTATATCCTCAAATAAAAGAAGCTGATATGGATAAAATATTAAAAAGCCAGAAAGAAAGAAACTTGATGATAGCCAAAAATCCAAACTCAATAATAAAAAATAAAGGGTCAAGGATAAACTATTTTAATTTTTTATCTACTACAAATGACAGTAATTGTTTAAATTCACTAATTAAAATCACAAAAAAAATAAACTTAGATCTAATATATAGGCTAATTGATGATGTTTATGATACCGAGCTTATAACAAGTATCCATAAGGAATTTCTAAAAAGGATAATTTCAGAAAGATACAATAAAATATTATTAAAAAGCCTAGAAATTAACCAAAATATAAAAGAGGAGGCTATACCATGTCAAACTTAAAATTTAAAGATAGTGATAGTTGGATGAAATATTCAGGCAATATAAATGGTAAAAGAGCAATTGATTTTATCGGGGAAATTATATACTCACAAAGATACGATATTGATTATATAAATATAAGTACATATCCAAATGTTTGGGATAGAAGTTATCTAACATCTAAAACCGATAAATTCACTGACTATAGAGAAGTATTCAAGTTTTTAACAGATAAATACCTCCTAGAAATAGATCAAATAGCTTTATTTATGAAAGATGGGATGTATTTATTTTTTAGAATAGAAGATAACGAAGAAATGTATTTCAATTTTATAGCAAATAAAAGAGTTTTAGAAAATCAACAAGCTAGATGGGAATCAGAATCACCTAGAAAATTAACTGAAGAAGAAAAAAAAGAAGTTGAAAGACGTAAAAAAGAAATAGAAGCTTACGGTAAAAAAATGGAAGCTGAGATGTCTGAAAGATTAAGGAAAGAACTAACAGAAGAATACATTAGCAAGAAAAGAATAATCGAACTTTGGCAAAGCAAAAAACTTGATGAAATTGAAGTAGGTACATTTGAGGGACTTAGAAAAATTCATTTTGAACTATTCAATGGTCTAGAAAGGTTTAAAGCTGGAAAAATAAGAAATGTAAATATATCAATAGATAATACAAGTTTTCTTCATCATATGTACCTTGATTTCGCCCTAAAGAAGATAGAAGAAATGCCTGAAGATACTTTTGATCAAATAATAGAAAAATATGTGGAAATGAATGTTGCTCATCCTTTTATTTTTGGAAATGGTATTTCAATGAGAATATGGCTAGACTTGATGCTAAAGAAAAATCTAAAAAAATGTATAGACTGGCAAAAACTTGATAAGTTTGATTACCTGGAATTTATGGAATTCAGTCCAGCTGTAAAAAATATATATAACGTCTTTAAAGATGCTCTTACAGATAAGATAGATGATGTAGATATATTTATGAATGGTCTAGATCAATCCTATACATACGATGAATTTTATCAAGTAAATTCCAAAGAAATATACGAAAAAATCAAGTCATACAAACAAACTAATTGAGTTTTTTCTTTATTTTCACTATAAAATAGCATAAGAACCTAATCAATTGATTAATTAATATAACTAATAATGATAAAGATGAAAAATATTAAATTCGAAAAAATAGAACAAGTAAAAAACGAAGTCCAAGATAAGATTAATAAAGCATCTCAATACGTGCTAAAAAGCTTTGAAGAAGATTTCGATATAAGATTTACTCATGAATCAACAAAAATAGAGGGTAATACTCTTTCTATTCATGAAGTAAAGACCTTGCTTATAGATAATATATCTGTAGGCGGAAAAGACTTAAGAGAAATCTATGAAGTTGTAAACAATCGAAAAGCCTTTGAATACGTAAAAAAATCAGTTAAGCAAAAAAGATCTTTAGAAGAGGAGTTAATAAAGGACATACATCAACTAGTAATGGAAAACATAATAGATGGTGGCATATATAGAAATCTTAACGTTCAAATTACAGGTTCAAACTTTGTCCCTACTGAATGGATAAATGTTAGAAATGAAATGAAGTACTTTATACAGGACTATAAGCTAAATGAACTTCATATGAATCCTATAGAACTTGCATCATGGGTGCATGCTAAATTTGTAAAGATCCACCCATTTATTGATGGGAATGGAAGAGTAGCAAGACTTCTTTTAAATTTTGTATTAATGTCAAATAACTATCTACCTATAATCATTGAATCAAAAGAAGCTCATGACTACTATAAAACACTTGATAATTTCACAAAAAAAGAGAATATCAATGATTTTTATAATTTTATCTTAAATAAAGAGTTAGAAATCTTAGAATTTTACAACAAATATATTTGAATAAATGTAATTAAGGGTCGATAGATGATATGCTTCTTTTAGACTATTTAATATCAAATGAGGATAGACATTACAGAAATTTTGGACTTATCCGAAATGTTAATAGTCTGAAGTTCGAAAAGGTTGCACTATATTTGATAGTGGGTACTCTATGTTTTGTCAAAAAACCGATGATTTAATAGGAAAAGATGAAAAGAGCTTACCTTTTAGTAACAAACACTCAAAGCAAATAAAATATGTAGACTTATCGAACTATGATTTTTCAAAACTTGATGGAATAGGGAAATTTGCCTATAAACTATATTCAAAAGATAAACTTATGGAAGCGATAAGCATAAAAAGAAAAGATAAACTAAAAGAAAATTTAGAGTCCAAACTAGAAAAATTAAAACTATTAAGGGATATAGGAAAGGTAGATAAATAAGCAACTAAAAAAATATATAAAAATAAAGATGATAACAGGGGTACTACCTTCAATATGGGCAAAAAATGAGACTGTTTACATCCCCCCCCTTTTATCAGGATTTAGGTTGATACACAAAATTATTTACATACCCTCCTAGTTTAATATTCTTTATTATATTTTTATAAAATAAAAACTCCTACTGATTAGCTTATTTTACCGTTATCAATTGGAGTTTTACATAAAATTTTATATAGTATCATTTTCATTTGTAACATCTGTAGATTTTTCTGTATCTACAAGCTTTGTACCACAGTTCCCACAAAAAATATCATTTTTTTCTATTGGTTTTTTACAATTAGGACAAAGTAATTCTTCTTTTTCTATTTTTGCACCGCATTTGATACAAAATGATGAATTGGCAGGTATTTCTGATCCACAGTTTTCACATACTATAACATCTTTTAGTTTATTTATTGCATTCTTATCTTTTTCAATCTTATTTAAAAGATTATTTATCTGTATTATTCTATCACTCTCTTCTGACAAATTAGGATCATTTTTATGCTTTTCATAATATGATTTTCCGATAAAATAATATAATTGATTTATTTTTTCTTGTTCTAACTCGATATCATTGTTTAATTTACTAATTTCGGTATTTAGTCCTATATTTTCACCAACTCCTACTATAGTTTTTCCAAATTTTCCAAAAAAATCCATAATTTACTCCTTATCCTAGCATTTGTTTTTTTAATTATATCATTTAAAATTCAAAAAATAAAATCATTAGTTTATCATGCATCCACCATTTTGCAACTAAAACTATTTAGAGTTTATAAGTTATATTAATATTTAATTTAACGTGGTTTCTAACTCTTTCTTAGAATAAAAACTTAAGAAGTTTTTATAGACTAAATACACTAAATCTTTCACATCTTAAATTTATTCTTCTGTTTTTTCACCTAGGAAAAAGATCTTTATTCTTTGACCCAAAGATTTCTTTGGTTGCTTCTTATCAATTTGTAAAATTCGGTCTGCTTTCATTAAATCTAATAACTGTGTATTAAAGTTCTTATAGTCATCCAATACTTTTAGTCTTTCCTTTCTTTCTTCTTCAAAATCTTTCTTAACTTTCTCATATTCTTTATGTAATCTTTTGTATTCTTCTGGATCTATACTATCATCTTTTTGATTTAATCCTTTTCTTAAAAGTGTAATACAAACAGTAGTTAGATTTTGATCAGTTTCTTCTGATAGTTTTCTTATTTCTTTTTCAAGATCGTCTGGTAAGTTCACGCTTATTTTAGCCATTTAAACCTCCTTATCTCTTATTATTATATACTATATTATCTTATAAAAGATTATATCATATTATCTAGTTGGATATATGATTTTACTTAATAATATAAAATATGATTTTATTCTACTTTCATAAGATTAAATAAGATAAAAGAATACAAGAATAATTCCTTATTCTATTTATTTTTTGTATTTTTCTATATAATTTCTTAGTGTTTGATAATTTAAAATGATTAGCTCAAAATTATTAAATATATTTTTAGTTAAAATAACATTTTGTACGATAAGTGTTTCATAGAGAGTTTGTTTTTTCTTTGGTGAATCTTTATCCGACACATTTTGTGAGAAAGTATTTATTCAAGATTGATTAGCAATATAAATCATAGTACAATGTACTAAAGATTAAAAGGAGGCATAAAATGGCTTTTTCAATACGATTAACCGAAGAAGAACGCAAGCTAGCAAGCTCATACGCTCGTTTACATGGAATTTCCCTTGGTGAAGCTTTCAAAGAAGCTCTCTTTGAACGTATAGAGGACGAATATGATCTTCAACTTGCTGAAGAAGCTCTAAATGATTATGTAGCTAGCGGTTATAAAAGTACACCTATCGAAGAGTTTTGGGAGGAATTAGATCGTGAGTAACTATAAAGTTGAGCTTTCTGAAAGATTCAAAAAAGATTTTCGAAAACTCGATGTATATACTCAGAAAATGATTCGTGCATGGATAAATAAAAATCTTGTAAATACTTATAATGCTCGTATTCACGGCAAAGCTCTCACAGGCAATCTATCTGGACTGTGGCGTTATCGTATAGGAGATTACAGGCTAATTGCCAAAATAAAAGATAGCCAGTTAACGATACTTGCCTTATCTATAGGACATAGAAGAGAAATATATCGTTAAGTTTGAGTACATATTAAACTAAGACCTAGAAATCTATATTATGCTAGGTCTTTTTTCGTGGGATTCAAGATATAATATATATTATATCTTGAAATCTAGATAAACGTTAAAATCAACAAATTATTAGTATTATAAACATACTTTGGGGCGTTATCCGACACATTTGGGGGGCAGTTCACAACCACCGAAGGGGCGAAGGCTTATGCTGGAGCTTCTTTTTTATTATTCAGACGTTCTATTTTGCCCTCTAAGCGATTTAGATTAGTTAAACATATAATTATATGCCTAGGTATGTTTTCTTCGAACTACGGGGCAAATGCGAACGAATTTAGGCTATCTAGGATAAATACTAATAGCTTATTATTGTTATATGGTTTCCTATAACTCCTTAATAGCCATTATAGCTCGTTAAACGCCACTATTTTGATTTATTCTAACTTAGTCATACAAATATACTAATTTTGCAAATAAACGCCTAGAAACGTCAAATACGAGGCAAATAACCTATATCTGAGTTAACTCTGTTAGTTCCTTCTCCCTAAGTGATACTATGAAGCCCTTGCGAAAAGGGCTGGCGACGGAGCGTTAGCTCCTAGCGGGTTCGTATTCGAAGAATTATTTCTAGGATTGGTATTTTTTTATTTATCAAATTAATTTTATAGCAAAACTATAAACGAGAATTTTGAGCGTAGCGAAAAATTATTTTTTTTGTCATCTACAAACGGAAAAATTTCGTTAGAAATTTTGACCTTTTACCCCCCATAAAAATTTTTAATTTTTTTGGGTTTTGCCTTTCTATAATATTTAAATAATATTTATATAGTATTTAGGAGCTAAAAAACCTGCGAGAAGCGTTGAAATTTCAATATTTATTTTTTATTATAATAACAAATCCGTCGCTTATAATAACAAATCCGTCGCTTATAATAACAAATCCGTCGCTTATAATAACAAATCCGTCGCTTATAATAACAAAATTAAAATTTGTAACTATGATATTTTGTAGTATTATAATTACAAATTTTAATTTTGTTATTGCAATTGTGGAGGATGTTATGAAAAATAGTAAAATTACTCAATACAAAAATGAAGTTAATACGATACCTATGAGAGAATGGACATCTGATGAAATGGATTTATTTTTCGCTATTTTAACTAGAATGAAAGATGAAAATACAAAAGAAGTTGTTATGGATAGGCAAGAATTAGCTTTTTTATCTAATTATAAGAGACACTTTAATGAATTTAAAACGGCTGTTTCTAATTTATCTAAAAAAATTATGAATCTGTACTATATAGAAAAAACAAGTAATAGTTACTTACAAATGCCTTTGTTTACTTATTTTAAGCTTAATTGGAAAGATGATTTAAGCGATATGGCTCTAACTATCAAAGTAAACCCTGAGTTTGAATACATTTTAAACAAATGGAATGAGGGAAATTGGACTAAATTTATGCTTGATGAATTTACATCGATAAGAAGTACTTATTCTAAAACATTGTTTAGACTACTTAAACAGTGGAAATTTAATAAAAATGGCAAAACTTTTGAAATAGATGAATTTAGAAAGTTTATGTGTATTCCAGATAGTTATTCAGTTGGACTTATACATGAACGAATAGTTAAAAAAAGCGTTAAAGACTTACAACCATATTTCAAAGATTTGCAGTATGAAGCCATAACAGAAAATACAAAAGGAAAACCTATAACTAAATTTAAATTTTGGTGGATACCCGAAGAAAGACAACAAGCTCCCGAATTTGTAGATGAAAAATACATAGAAAAAACCAACAAGCAAAGGGTTAAAAATAAAACAAATCACCGAGAACCAGATGATCAAACCAAAGAATACATTAAAAAACGCAAAGAAGAATACTATCAAAGCATTATTGATGAGAGAGATAACATAATTCCTGAAAATATGAGTATTTCAGATTATATGAATGAGCTTTCCAAAAATAATGACCACTTCAAAAGCATTAAGCTTTAATCACACAAGTTTTGGCAGAAAAACGCAAGGAAGAGGGCGAAAATGGGGACAAATAAAGAAGAATATTTAAGCAAAAAGAGGGCAAAAGAACTTTGGGACAAAAATATTATAAATAGTTTTGAAATAGGGACTTTTAAAGGTTTGCAGCAAATACACCAATATATTTTCCAAGATGTGTTTAGTTTTGCTGGAAAGATTAGAAATGTAAATTTGGCAAAAGGAAATTTTAGGTTTGCTTCTCTATTGTTTTTAGAAAATAATCTACAAATAATAGAAAAAATGCCAGAAAATTCTTTTGACGAAATCGTTGAAAAATACGTTGAAATGAACGTTGCACATCCGTTTCGAGAGGGAAATGGCAGAGCGACACGTATTTGGCTAGATTTAATTCTTAAAAAAAACCTGGGAGTGTGTGTAGATTGGCAAAAAATTGATAAAATGGAGTATCTACAGGCTATGGAAAGGTCTGTCGTGAATCCGTTAGAATTAAAACATTTGTTAAAAAAAGCTTTAACGAAAGATATAAAAAATCGAGACGTCTATATGAAAGGTATTGAAAAATCATATTTTTATGAGGAACAATACGATTATGACATTTATGATATAAAATAAGTGAACTACTCGGTAATTCAATTGCCGAGTAGTTCACGTGCTTAAACATATAATATTTTTTGTTTATGTTATATTAATTCGGGTAACAAAAAAGTAAGACTGTTATCGAGCTTTAATAGAATAACTGTTAAGTGATAATTAAAAAAAATAAAAAGGAGGAAATATATAAATGAAAAGTAAACTAAAATCATTTTTAAGTATTCTACTAGTAGCATCATTTGTCCTTACTCCAATAGGACGCAGTATTTCATATGCAAGTGATAACTCTAATATTAATCAAAATGATAATAGATATTTCGCAAGTGATGCAGAATTAAATGCTGAAGATCTAAAATATTTAAATAAGGTTGTTTCTGTAAGTAAATTTTACTATTTTGATGATAATATTCTAAAAATATCTCTTACTAAAGATCAATTAATGAATGAATATGGTTTTACAGAAAAAGATTATCAAACTTTAAGTGAAACTGTATTAAATAAAGAGGTAAATTTAGATGAAAAAGATAATAAACCTGTTGTAACACCATATGCTAGTATATCAAATGGTACTCTATATATTTCACATAGTGATTTACAGGGTGGTGCATTTGCTGTTTTATCAGCAGCTTCTAGTGCTGGTCCTGCAGCTATGTATTCAGCGTTATTATCTATCTCTACAGCATTAAGTGGTCCTGTAGGAACAATTATAACAACAATAGTATCATTATTAGCTGCACCATCTTTAACAGAATTATGTATTAGAGTAACTTATGCAATAGCTACAAATCAAGGAATATATATTAAACCAGTAGCTTCATATCCTCCATTAGAAATTGGATATTATTAATATGTACAGATTATTATGATTAAAAAATTAAACTTACTTCCATATATTATTATGATAATTTCAAGTGTGGGATATTATAGTAATATGGGCAGAGAAGACTCATTGTCTTACTTTTGGATTTCTCTATTTGTAATATCCTTAATAATATTAACAGTGAACAACAATGATTTATTCAAAAAACATAAATCTAATATTGTATACTATGATATGTTGTTTGTTCTAGGAGTAATATTAATACCACGAATAAATTTACCTTATGGTGCTTCTAGATTGCTTATGGCTATTTTAGGAGCTATATATGCACTTTTAGTTAGTCGAAGGAAAAATTTTCTTAGAAAATAATAAGAGAAGGCAGGTTATTTCAAAATCCTGTCTTTTTTTGTCGTCTAAAATCAAATTACTGATCTATCTTTTTATTACTTTTGTGATAAAACGCACCCCCTTTCTGTTACCAGTCTAGGGCATCAGTAACCCTTACATTGTACTATAAAGCCTTTATCCATGCCCCTATATATAAATATCAATTTCTTCTAAAATGTCCCGATGTATAATGTGTTTTTTTTATTTTTTAACTCATCGTACATATTACTTGTGTAAGTAATTGAATGTTGGAGAACTAGATAAGGCGGAAACAATATATATTTATTGACAAGATGAAAATAAAAATTATCTAACGTTACAAAAAATCAAGAAAAGAAGAAACATGAAATTTTCACTCAACTTTGAGACCAAAATGATACATTCTTGAGACTTTATATTTTTGTGAATATAGGGCGTTGCCCTCTAGGGCAATTCACCCAGCAAACAAGCAAAGAGAACTAGGCTTGTCCAAAGTCGGCTAGATTAGTATAATATATGACTAAATAAATTACGATAATCGAAATGCACAAAAAAAGAACCAGGTCGGCACACCTGGTCTTTTTTGTGAGATTCAAGATATAATATATATTATATCTCAGACTGTAGACAAAGTAGATGAAAAACATAACTTCATCTACTTTTTCTATACAATAAACGTTTAAATTAAGCCGTTTGTGGGTATAAATATTCTAAGAATGGAGGAAA
>NZ_JAKZEY010000028.1 GCF_022808955.1 Anaerococcus sp. AGMB09787 | reverse complement strand
TAAGTTATACCTTTTGATATAACTGGAGTTACGATATTTTATTTTGATAATTCTGTGTAAAACTAGGGATGAATATTTAATATAAATCAAATATTAGATTTAAGCTTAATTTTGTACTTATCATACAAAATAAATAAATGATAAAAAAGGCAAAAAAACTCTTGACAAAATTATAAAAAAGATAGATAATATTCTTGAATAGAGATTTAGCTATATATATATATATATAAAAGTTGCTTGTATATGTCTTGATGTCAAACTTAAAACAATGCATTTTATATTAATATCTTCCGATAGGATGTATCATAAAATGAAATGCTATAAGACAAATGAGATGTAAAAAAATTATGAAAGGAGGATGTAAAGAGCAAGTGAAAAAGAAAGTTAGAAAACTGTCTGCTTTTCTTTTGGCTTCAATTATTTTACTTCAAGATATTTCACCAGTTCTTGCACAGAATGATGATAGTTATAAAACTGAATCTATAATGAGTCAAAGCATAGATGAAGATGACTTGGAATATGAGAATTCTTCAGAGAAGGAAAGTGAAACTGTAATAGATACGGGGGATGATCTAGAAAACGGGCAATATAAAATATTATCTTACCCAAAAACAGATTATAGGCTTGGAGATAAAATCGACCTTACTGGCCTTGAAATAGAGGCTAAGACCTATGACGGTGAATTATACATTTATACAGATGAAGATATCAAAAATCTTACAAATCTTCAAGGAAAAGACTTATCAAATTATTATTATGATGATTTATTCAATGATGCTTATATAAAAGATGAATCTGATGAATTTAAAGAAGAGTTAAGTAAGTATATAAGTGAAAATAAATTAGAAAAACCTAATGATAAACTCACAATAGACTTAGAAGATTTTGACCCTGTAAATATAGATATAGATGTTCAAAGAGAGGACTTGAATCTTGCACCGAAAGATTTATTTAATGCCTTAAAACTTGAAAAAGAATCTATGATGCTTTTGAATGTTGATAGACTCTCATACATAGAAGGAGAAGAAATTGACTTCGATAATTTACAAGTTCTAGGCAAGGATGCCGATGGAAACTTATCTATATATAATCTAGACGATTTAGATGTAGATACTAGTGATTTAGAACAAGCAATAAATGAAAGGTCTAATCAAAAAGCTAAGACAAAAGAAAACTTGACTAGTTTTGTTAAGATTAAAAAAGATGGCTATCAAGATTTATATCTTCCTATAACAATAAGCTCCAACAAAGAAAGCTTACAAAGTCTAGATGATAAAAATAATATAGATATGCTCTATGAGGCTTTTAAACTAGATGATAAGAACTCCATCTATACACTTAGCCTAGATGTTAAAAATCTTACAGACCTAAAAGATATCAAAGTGGACTTTAAAAACAAAGATATAGAGATAGATAGGATAGTAAAAAGTAATTATGATAAAGAAGAAGACCTAAGCCTTACAGATCCAAAATATAGAAATATAAAAGAAGAGGATTTAGAAAAGGCGAGCGACTATAAAATCCAAAATCCAATCTATTTTTCTAAAGACTTAGAAGCAGGATACAAATATGTAATATTTATAAAGGCAAAAACCGATGAAGCTTTAAAGGTTAAGCTGGAATCTAATACCTATACTCAAAAAGATGAAAAAGAAATAGAAATAAAACCTACTGAAATAAGTGCTACTGATAAGGCAAATAATTTTGTAATTTATGTGGCAAAAGGAGTTTATACAACAGTAGGGGTGGATGGTACTTTTGTTTTAAAGGATAGGAACACTGGAGAGATAAAGTATAGACAAGACAGTGTAAATAAAACTGTAACTTTTCCACAAGTTCAAACAGGCTCTTATATCTTTTACCAAGAATCTTCATCAGAATCTGGCAAAAATCCATCTCATGATGTCTACTATGTAACAATAGGTGGAACAACTCAAAAGATGAGTTTAACTAAAACCACTAATGAAACTTGGCAAGGAACGGACAACAACAGCTCCTCAGGTCAAACAGATGGTCAAGAATCTGGTGGAACGAGAGATACAACTACTAATTCAAAATATAAGGAAATTACTTTAAAATCATTTTTCACTCCACCTGCCACAATAAGAGTTAAAAATGTTAAAACAGGATTGATTAAAAGCTATGAAGCTACAAGTAGTCCTTTAACAATAAATGATTTAGAAGATGGAGAATATTATATCTATGTGTATGAACAAAAGGATCCTAATCTAATACCTCCTAAAACAGTTTATAAATATACCATAGGTAATGATATACAAATAGACACCTTAAATGTAGATGACCTAAACCTAGAACAAGTTCTCCCAAGTGATAAATTAGATAAAAAAATTCAATTTATTGCTGGTGTTGGAAGTACTTTTAGACTTAGAAATTTAAGTACTAATCAAGATATAGAATATAAGATAGATAAAAGTCCATATACTATATCTAACCTAGCCGATGGCGAATATTACCTTTGGCAATATAGTTCTGGTAAAGATAATACCAACCCATCAGATATAGTTACGAAATATATTGTAGATAAAAATGGGGCAAAGAGGATAGAAGATCTTTCGGCTTCACAATTGAATTTGCCTCAAGAAAAGATATCTCCTCAATCATCTGCTGATAAAACTTGGATTGATAGTTCTGCTCCAATTGAATTTGGTAATATGATAAATTCAAATCCAGGTTACTTTGATAGAGAACTAACTACTACTGGAAAAATAACCGTTAAAAAGAACTTTTTAGGTGAAGATAATAATCCACTTAAAGAGGGCGAGTATCCAGACCTTTACTTTGAACTTTATAAAAATGATCAGCCAACAGGTCAAAGAAAAAAATATGAACCTGGTAAAGATATAGTATTTGATATAACAGAAGGAGAAGGAGTAGATAACTCCTCTGAATATACAATAAAAGAAGTAAATGCAGATGGTAGCCTTTGGGAACACGGCAACTTTATTAGTGAAGTAAAAGGCACTACTCCTGTTGTAGAAAAAGAAGATACTATGTTTGAAAGGGATGAATTAGAATCAGAAAATGTTATAGGTTCTTATAAGGCAAAAGATGGCAATGATTATGTTTTGATTAGAGATGAAAATGGTAAAGAAATAGAAGCTATATGTTTGAATCCAAGATTAGATTCACCTGGTGCATGGGGAAGCGATGTAAGGTACAAAGAAGTTGACTTAGAAGAGGCCTATGACTTAGCAGATAGTCCGATGGTTTCTAAAGGTAATTTCACAAAAGCTATGAAACAAGTAGTAGCGTATATTTACAAAAACTATGACAGATTTGTTGTTGAGGATTTCCAAACCCATGATACAACTTACTCACAAAATATTACTGCTAATCATGATAAAAATCATCAAATCTATGTTTTAATTCAATTCGCCATGTTTTACCTAACAAATGGTAGGAGTGATGCAGAGGATTATATATACTCTAAAGATCCAACAACTGGCATAGAAAATGGTCTTGCACTTAGATTTACTATGTCACATGCTGAATATGATAGATACTATAGAGATAAAGTACTTGACATTGTAAATAATTATAGCTCTGTACCGGAAAATGAATATAAAAGAGTAGACTTTAAGCTATATTCTCCACAAGAAAAAGGACCTGCATTGACATATCAAGATGGTGGTTATGTTTATGATGATTCTGGAAACATACAATATGTAGAATATCAAAATATATTCACCTATACTATTGATTCATCAAATATAAAATGGTCAAAGGAATATACATTTACTAATACAGCCAAGAAAAACTTTGAAATAGTTAAAAAGGATGCGGCAGATGGAAGCGTCTTGCCAGGAGCAGTCTTTGGTCTTTATGATAAGGACAATAATCTAATTCGACAAGCTACAACTGACGATGAAGGCAAGATTGTATTTAAAGGCTTGGATAACGGTGAGTATATACTAAAAGAAATAACCCCACCTGCTGGCTATAGAAAAGAAGAAAAGACAAGCAAAATAACAGTTAATGGTGAATTTACTAAATGGGAAAATGAAGGGCTTGTAAGCAATAGCTTACAGTCTGGTGTGAAGACCAAAACTACAGATGTTATCTATGGTAGTAATGAAAGTAAAAAGTCTTTTCATAATGCTATGTCTTATGCAGAAAGCAAAGATCCTATTAATAATAATGAAGTACTCTTCCATTTATACCTAAAACCAGTATCAGATGAAGGCTTATCAGGTAGTGGAACAAATAAAAGAAGTGGTGTAGTCTTAGACGTTGATAACTTGGATATAAAAGACATAAGTATATATGATGTAGACCCAATTAACAGACCAAGTGTCTATGCTGCCATGACTGGACAAACAATAGGAGAAGACTTAAAATTATCTGATGGAAGCACATTGTTAGATAAAAAAATAGTATTTAACTCTAATGGTAAAGATGATAATAACCATCCAATCCATATAACTGATAGAGCTGTTGAACTAAGTGGAGATAGGGTAATTGATTTTCCAGATGATAGATTTGAAAATGACTGGGGATTCTTGGTTACTGTAAAAGCAGATATTCAAGATGTTACAAAAGAATCGTCAATAACTTATCAATTCAAGGCAACCTCAGGTCCAAATCTTAATTTAAATAGCCCTATAGATGATCAAACTACAACATTCAATGCTTATTTTGGAAAAGGTGAATTATTAAAACCATCTCTAACAGTAAATAATAGTAAAGATCAATTAGCATCATTTACTATAAACAAAAAAGATCCAGAAGGTAATCCTTTAAAGGGCGCAGAGTTTAGCTTAACAGATTCTAGTGGAAATGAAGTCGCAAAAGCTACAAGTGCTAACGATGGTAAGATTACTTTCTCAGACCTTGGAAATGGTGAATATAAGCTAAAAGAAACTAAAGCACCAGAAGGCTACAAGCTGGATGACAAATATGAATGGAATATTAGTGTTAAAGATGGAAAGGTAAGTATATCTGCTGATGAAAGTGGTTTTTATACTATAAATGATAACAATACTAATAAAACTTCTATTGATATAACAAATGAAAAACAAAAACAAGCTAAAAAAGGAAAGATTAGACTTGTAAAAACTGATGAAGATCAAACTCCTTTAGAAGGTGTAGAATTCAAACTTATAAAAAAAGATACAAAAGAAGAAATAGCTACAAAAACAACCAATGCTCAAGGTGAGATAGTATTTGAGAATCTCGACCAAGGTACTTATATTTTGAGAGAAACAAAGACCAAAGAGGGTTATATTCTTCATGATGACGTAGAAGTTGTAGTCAAAGAGGACTTTACTATATCAGATAATGATAGTCCAAGAGATTTATCAGATCAAATAAAACTTGAACTTATAGATTGGGGAAGTAGCAGGGGAAGCAAACCGTCTAAAGTTTATCCAAATAACGTAGATTCCCTATATGTTTATAACAAATATACTTTCCCTGAAAGTATAAAATCAGGTGATTATTTCTACCTTGACTTTACAAATTACTATGAACCTACAGGAATAGTAAAAGGCACTGGTCAAAATTATGATATTTTAGGACCTAATGGACTACTAGCCAAGGGTGTCTACGATGAGGAAAATAATAGGATAAAATATACATTTACTGATTATGTTAATTATTATGATGTAAAAGAAGTTGACCATTATCTTTCCCTATTTATTAATAGGTACAATATTGCTAACAATAGTAGGCTCTTCATAAAAGAAAAAGTCGGAGATGAGAGTAATGAAGTAAGGAGTGAAGAGTTTTTAGTAGATTATGGAGATATATGGGCATATCGTGACGATATGAGTGTAGGATCTTTTATAACAGATATTGATCTTGATAATAAAACTTATACACAATATGTTTATGTAAATCCACAGGGAAATACAATTACCAACAATACTAAACTTGATGTGTATAGTTACTCACCTGACTATAATGGCTCATCAGCCTACTTTACAGAAGATGACCTTGAAAACATAGAAGTATACTTAGTAGATCCTAACTCTTTACCATCATCCTTTGGTATTGGTGAAAATCTATTAACAAATCCTATAGATAAGACACCAAACTATTGGGAAGTTTCTGATGATACTTATTCATACGAATGGGTTAATAATCAAGAAGGCAAAGGCATCCACTTAGATATGGGAACAGTATTTAAGAGTGGAAAAGTAGCTATTGTCAAAGTTAATGGACACTTTGAGGACGATGGTCAAGGAATGAATACTACAGTAGAATTCTATGGTGGAAGATATGGAACTAAAGTTTATTGGGACAACTTCAATGAATTATATTATAACTTCGGTCAAGGTTCTGGAGAATTAAAACCTGAAGATGAATTGATAGTTAATGTTGATCTTGTAAATAAAGCTAATAGAATAGAATTTACCAAAGTTGGTATAGATGAGAATAATCCTGACAGTGAACCTATAAAGCTAACTGGAGTAAAGTTCGAGCTTAGAAAAAAGAATGACTCTGGAGAATTTGAGAAATATGGCACTGAAGTAAGTTCAGATGATGAAGGTAAATTCTCATTTACAAAACTTCCAGAAGGAGAATATGAAGTTTGGGAGACAAAAGCTAAAGTAGGCTATCTCTTGCCAGATGATAAGGTATCTTCCTTTAAGGTTGATGAAGATGGAAAAATAATTGATATATTAAATGATGATAGACAAATTGAAAATAATAAAATTGAGGTAAATCTTCCTATAACAGGAGGACCAGGAAGTCTTATCCTTGTAGGATGTGGTGTAGGTCTTATGATTTTAGCAATCCTAGCCTACGTAAGAAAGAAAAATAGGGGGAGATAACCCCCCTAAAAGTTTAAACCCACATTAGTGGATGTAAATTCGGTAATAATTAATAAATTATTATAAATTATTTATAAAAAAGGAGAGGAAAAAATGACACTAGGAAAAAGAATATTATCATTCTTTGTATCTCTTGTAATGGTATTAACAAATATAGTACCAGCATTTGCAGCAGGAGAAGAAGCAACAAACGAAGTTACAGAAACTGTAACTGTTCATAAGATTCTTTTAGCACAAGATAAGCTAGAAGCTCATGATCCAAATAAAGAATATGATGGAAATCAAATTCAAAACATTACAGAATTCTTTGGAGATGAAAGTGCTAAGGAAATTGCTGGAGTATATTTTGCCGTTAAAAATGCAGACGGATCAAAATATATAAAGGCAGATGGAACAGAAACAAATAATGTTGATGAGGCTATCGGTGGCTTAACTACAGAAGGTGGTATAGCTCTTAACACAGCTAATTTAAAGGGAGCATACAAAATCGTAGAAGTTCCAGAAAAATCTACTTATGTTGGAGCAGAAGGAGCAGTATTGACAGGCTCAAAGGCAGTTCCTATTGAAATCACTCTACCATTAGTAAATAATGATGGTGTAGTAACTGCAGCTCACGTTTATCCAAAAAATAGCGAAGATAAACCACTAATCGACAAGAACTTTGCTCAAGGCAATGACCTAAAGGATGTAGCTGATACAAATAACAATTCAGATGTTGGAGCAGTTTATGAAAATTATCAAAAAGAAAAAGCTACAGTAACTGCAGAATTAGGTAAAGAAGTTCCTTATGAAGTAAAAACACAAATCCCAGCTAACTCTAAATTAAAAACAGCTAAATGGGATGATAAGATGACAGAAGGTTTAACATATAAGGCTGACTCACTTAAAATTTCTGTAGGTGAAGAACAATTAGCTCCTGAAGATTACCAATTAACACAAGCAAATAATGGTTTTGTATTAACACTTACTGAATCAGGTCTTGCAAAAATCAACAATAAAGAAAGTGCAGTAGAAGTTACATTAACATATTCTGCTACAGTAAATTCATCTGCAGTAGTTGATGTTCCAGAAGCTAACGACATTATGTTCCACTATGGTAACAATCCTGGATTTGGTACAACTCCTATCCCAACAAATCCAAATGAAAACGGTGAATTAGAAGTTGTTAAAACTTGGGATGATGGTATATGGGCAGAAGGTGAAAAGGCAACCTTTAAACTTGTAGATGCTAACACAGGTAAAGATGTAACAAGAGAAGATTTAGTAAATGCTCCTGAAGATTATGAATTTAAGGGAGAAGTAGAAATCGGTTATGATGCAGTAGATGGTGGATCATATAAATGGCAATACCTAGATCCAGAAAAAGAATACAAGGCAGTTGAAATTTCTACAACACCAGGAACAGATTCTGAATACGTACAAGGTGAAGACGGAACTATCACAGTAGTAAACCACAAGACTAATAACCCTCAACCACTTAACCCAACAGAACCAAAGGTAGTAAACGGTGGTAAGAAATTTGTAAAGACAAATAACGAAGAAAAAGGATCTGAAAATCTAGAAAGATTAGCAGGAGCAGAATTCTACGTAAAACAAGGAAACAATTATCTAGTTGCTAATTCTACAAATAGCCAAGCTGTAACAGAAGCTAAAACAGCATTAGACCAAGCAGTAGCAGCTTATAACAATTTATCAGCTGAAGAACAAAGTGGTGAAGCAGGAACAACAGCTAAAGCATTAGTTGATGAAAAACAAAAAGCTTACAATGAAGCTGTTATTTCTAACGCATCTGCTTATACTCTATCAGATAAACCAGATAATGCGCTTGTTGTAGTATCTGACTCTCAAGGTAGATTTGAAGTAACAGGTTTAGCTTATGGAGATTACACATTAGAAGAAAAACAAGCTCCAAAGGGATATGCTAAGTTGAGTGGAACTGTACAATTTACAGTAGCAGCAGGTTCTTATGCAGGAACTGATACAGAATTACAATACAACGATGCAGATACAAACAATGGTTACGGACAACAAGTAAGGAATAAGAAAGTTTCTATCCCACAAACAGGTGGTATTGGTACTTTAGTATTTACAGTAGCAGGTCTTGCTATGATGAGCCTTGCATTCGTAGCTATGAGAAGAAATAAAGAAAACCTTGAAGCTTAATTAAAGATTTATAAGAAATAAAAAGAAGAGGGGTAATCTCTCTTCTTTTTAAAAATTACCAGGAGAAAATTATGAAAATGAAAGAGAATTTAATAAAATTACCATATTTTTTCCTTGTTATATTTATGGTACTTGGGATATTTTCTACTAAATCTTTTGCATCTTCTGATACTAACAATACAGAAATTTACCTTGATATAAGTGGAGAAGATATTAAAGAAAAGGACTTTAAATTAGTTTTATGGAAGGTAGACAAAGAATTTTCTGATGACAATTCGAAACTTGAATTTCTAAAGGATATTGATAACAAAGATGTAGATTATCTTTATGAAAATTATACAGATAATTATGAAATTTCATCTATTACTTTTGACAACGAGGATCAAAATACCTATATTGTATTTAATAGTGATAAATTAGCTAAAGGTTCTTATTATGTAAGGTCTTTTTATAAGAATGAAGGAGAAGATATATATAATCCTTTGAATTATTCTTTTATACTTATTCTTCCACAAGCAGAAAAAATTTATCCTAAGAAAGTTGGAAATGATTATCCTAAAGAAACAGAGATTATATTAGAAAAACTTGATGAGGATAATGAAGAAAATAAACTTTCTGGTGCCTATTTTAAACTTTATAGGATTAAAAAAGACGATAATGGAAATGAGATAGAAGAACCTGTAAAGACTAAAGATTATTCTTATGACGAAAATGGAAAAGAAGAGGAACTAGTTACAAATTCTCAAGGTATAATTAAGATTAAGAATCTACCTGTAAATGATGATCTATATTTTTTTAAAGAGATAAAAGCTCCACAAGATTATGAAATTATAGGAGATGGAAAAAGTCAAAAAGTTGGTATTTCTTCTAAAGTTAAAGTATATAACAGAAAGGTAACTAGGGGATACAAGAAATTTGTAAAGGTAGATTCTACAGATAATACTAAAACTCTTGAAGGAGCTGAATTTAATCTATATCGACAAGATGATGATAAATTTATAAAAAGCTTAAAGTCAGATTCTAAGGGAGAATTTGAAGTAAGAAATCTTGATTATGGAAAATATTATTTAAGAGAAGTGAAAGCTCCTAAGGGATATCTTTTACAAGGAAATAAAATTGAATTTGAAATATCAAAACAAGATCAGGATGATGTTGTTCAAACAAGAATTATTGAAAACAAACCAACAAATCCACCAGGAGATAATCCTAATAGAAAAGATAGCTCTAAAAAAATTACAATTCCTAAAACAGGGGACATAGCTATAATATTAATGATTATAATGGGATTCGTCCTAATAGTATTTGGTCTTAAATTTATTTTAGAAAAGGATAAGAAAAATACTTGATCATTATTTAATTTAGTTTTTTTAAAATATTTAAGAAAGTCTTAGAAAGAGTAAAGTATAAGAGATGATATATACTATATTTGAGTATTAGTAGATTTATTAAAAGCTATTGAAGGAAAAACTATATGGCAATTAAAGAGAAGAAAAGAAAAAAAGTTAATAAAAAACAGTGGATTTTTAGAATGTTTTTTCTTTTAGGACTTTTAGTCCTCCTTTACCCTTTTTTAAGTGATTTATATTATAGGGTTGATTCTAATAAGGAAATAGAAGCATATGATAAGGAGATAAAGAGTCTTTCTGAAGATGAAATAAATGAAAGAATAGGTCTTGCAAGAGCATATAATGATTCATTAAATAATCAAATTACCGATGATCCTTATTTGAGAGAAGAATATGACAAAGGAAGAGAAGCTTATGCTAGAATGCTAGAAGTTCGTGAAAAGATTGGTCATATAGAAATTCCTAAGATAAATCAAGATTTGCCTATTTATGCTGGAACAAGTGATGAAGTCTTGGAAATGGGAGTAGGGCATTTGGAAGGGACTAGCTTACCTATCGGTGGAAACTCTACACACACAGTGCTTACAGCCCATACAGGACTTCCTCAAAAGAGACTTTTCACTGATTTAAATAAGCTTAAAATAGGAGATAAATTTTATATTCACAATATAAAGGAGATTTTGGCTTATCAGGTAGATCAAATAAAAGTTGTTGAACCTAGTGATTTCGATGATCTATTGATATCTCCAGGTCATGATTATGCAACTCTTTTGACTTGTACGCCTATAATGATTAATTCTCACCGTCTTCTTGTTAGAGGTCATAGAGTTCCATATGTTCCGGCTGTTGATGAAGAATTAATTGCAGATAATAAGGCAAATTATATTTATAAATTATTATTCTACCTTGCTTTAATACTTATTATTATTCTTATAATAAGTTTAATTAGACAATATAAAATAAATAGAAGGACAGAAGATAAGATTAAAAAGCTTGAAGAAAATGGCCTAGGAGGAAATGATGAAGAAGATTAAGAACTTTATTAAAGATTCTTGGCTTTTTCTTCTTATCTTTCTTTTAGGTTTTATTATTACAATTTATCCTTTTATATCACAAGCATATTATAGATTTGATAGTAAAGATGAGATTGTAAATTTTACTAAGGAAAGTCAAAAAATTGATAAGGAAGAAGTTAATAGAAGAATAAAACTTGCTAAAGCATATAATTCAACTTTGGATTCTTCTTTAATTAAAGATCCTTTTACAGAAGAAGAGAAAAAAGAGGGGCTAAATGAATATGCAAGGATGCTTGAAATAGAAGAACTTATAGGACATGTTGAAATTCCTAAAATTTCTGAAGATATTCCAATTTATGCAGGAACTAGCGATGATGTATTGGAAAAAGGCGTAGGGCACTTGGAGGGTACTTCTCTTCCTGTAGGTGGACAAGCAACTCATACAGTTCTTACAGCTCATAGGGGACTTGTCGATAAAAAGTTATTTAGAAATCTTGATAAATTAACTTATGGTGATATTTTTTATATTCATAATATAAAAGAAACATTGGCATATAAAGTAGATCAAATAAAGGTAATAGAACCTACTAATTTTGATGATCTTTTAATAAGTGGTAAAGGAGATTATGCAACTCTCTTAACTTGTACTCCTTATATGATAAATAGTCATAGGCTTATTGTTAGAGGAGAAAGAATTCCCTATACTTCTGCAATAGATGATGGTAAAGCCAATCCTCCTGGTTTTTATCCAGATTGGTTGGAACTTTTATTATTAACTTTACCAATTATTTTGATTCTTTTATATAGTCGTTTCAGAATTTATAAAACTTCTAAAAAATTAAGAAAGCAGGTTGAATATCTTGAAGAAAAGGCAAAAGAGCATTAAAAAAACTATAGGTTATATTTTGGTTTTATTAGGGATTGCTATACCCCTAAGTGCTTTTTTAATGATGTCTTACAGAAATTTTACTGGTAAGAAATTTTATAAAGTATTTTTAGAAGAACAAAAGAAGATAAGTAATACTAAAAGGATAGAGCTTGAAAATTCTATAAATGCTTATAATGATTCTGTAAGTGTAGATGCGTATAAAAAAGGAAATAATTCATCAATAGTAGATCCTTTTGTAGCAGAAGAGTATCAGGGTTCATATCCTTCAAATCTCGATAAAAATGTACCTTTTGCTTATCTAAGAATTCCTAAAATGGATTTTTATAAGCCAATTTATTTGGATGCAACTTGGGAGCATATGGATAAGGGAGTAGCGCAAGTTGATGGAACTTCTCTTCCTGTAGGTGGTAAGGGGAAAAAGTCTGTTATAGCAGGTCATCGCGATTGGTGGGGAGATACTATGTTTTTATATCTTCACAAATTACAAAAAGGCGATAAGGTCTACATAGAAAGAGATTCTAAAGTTCTAGAATACGAAGTTGATAATTTTGAGGTAATAGACCCAAGTCAGTGGGAGAAATTACTACCAGAAGATGATAAGGACATTTTAACTCTTTTAACTTGTGAACCATTTTATCCACCAAGACCTTATAGACTTCTAGTAAATTGCAATAGAATAGTGAAAGACGAAAATAATAATAATAGTAATGACATCGAAATTAAAGAACTAAAAGAAGAAAAAACTGATCCTGAGATAAAAAAAGTAAATATGATAATTTATTTCATAAGTCTTTTTGGACTTATATCTCTAGGCTTTGTATTATATAAATTTATAATATATTTAATAAGATAATAATTATATACTCTCATAATCATGAAGATATTTATAGGCACGAATGTATAACTTTTGTGCCTATTTTC
>NZ_JAKZEY010000027.1 GCF_022808955.1 Anaerococcus sp. AGMB09787 | reverse complement strand
ACTGACTTTTAGAGTATACATCCTTTGGTTTTCTTTGTCAAGTTTTTTTGTAAAAAAATAGCTCGCTTTTTATTGCGAGCTTAGTTTGATTCGGGATCGTAGTTTACTATAGCTACCATTTTCCCGTCTTTGTCTTTGATTTTTCTGATTTTTTTGTCAAATTCTAGTCTTTTCATCCATATGTTTTTACCACAGCCCATGCATTTTAGTTTGATGTCTGCTCCTAGTCTCTGGATTTCCCAGAGGTTTTCTCCACATGGATGGCCTTTTTTAAGGCTAACTATGTCATTTACCTTGTATTTTTTCATTGTCATGCTCCAAAAGGGCGCTTTTTATCCCTCTTTTTTCCATTTCGTATTTTATAGCTTCCCTGCAAGCCCTGCCTATGGCCCATTGGGTGCCATGTTTTACTTCCGCCATTATTTTCACCCTATAAGAGAAGTCTTTAAATTCGTTTATTTCAAAGAAGTAGAATTTTTCTTTGAAGGCTCCTTTGAATTCTTCTCTTTGGTAGAGGTCATTTGATACTGTTTCTATTAGATCTTTTACTTGGTCTAGTTTGGTATCATATGATACGTTGAAGTAGACTTCTGACATCATATAGCCCCTATCGTAGTTTTGGACATTTTTTATTTGAGAGTTGGGGATTATGTGGAGGGACCCGTTGAAGTCTCTGATTTTGGTGTATCTAAATTCTACAGATTCAACTTCTCCTTCTATCCCTGCTGTTTGGACCCATTCTCCTACTCTAATTCTATCATCCAGGATTATAAACACCCCCATAACAAAGTCGCCTATTATGGTTTGGGTACCTAAGGCTAGGGCTATACCACCGACTCCTGCTGTGGCAATTATGGTTGATGTGTTTATGCCAAACATTTCTAGTATAAGGGTTACTATTATAAAGATAACCACTACCTTTATCAAGGAGTATATAGCCTTAGATATTGTGTTAACCTTGTTTATGTTTAGGGATGATTCTCTAAGTCCCTTGCCCTTCAAAAATTTAGTTAATATTTTTTTGATTAGTGCCAAGGCAATAATTCCAGCTATTATTATGAGGGCAAGGGTTATTATGTTGGCGAGTAACCTATTTTTGATTAGTCCCTGTAAAAATTCCGGATTTTCAAGATTTTCCATCCTTTATCCTCCTTAAAATTTCATCTTTTAGGCCTCTATGAAAAGTTACGTCCCAATGGACGCCGTCTATATTTCTGCCTGGTATAGTTCTTGCGTCTATGGTTTCTATGTCTTCTTTTCTTAAGAGCAAAGAGTAGTCTTCTATCTTGTCATTTACCATCTTGTAAAAATCGTAGCCCTCCTCTTCTTCCACTTGAGGGGGTATTACTAGTATTTTCCTACAAGCCTTTGACATGTCTAATATACTTTTTACATTGTCATATACAAATCGAGGGGACTTGCCATGGAGAAAATCATTAGTTCCTCCAAAGACTATGAGGACTTCTTCATCCCCTCCCCCTTCTATAAAAGACCTATAAATTTTGACCATGGTATCTGTCCACGCACCATTTATTCCAAGGTTTGATACATCAAAGCCCGCCTTTTCTATAAGACGGGCATAGTTATTTTCTCCTACAAGGTAACCCTCTGTCAAGGAATCACCCAGGCAAGTTATTTTCATTTTATCTTCCTCAAGGCTAAAGCTGTCCTACTTGGTATATAGATTGTGATGCCATCGTAGTCAGTTCCTGCAAGTTTTTCTGTCTTGTAGGTATAGTCGTGGCTAATTCTTTCATTACCACCAAACCTCTTCTCATCAGTATCCATCAGTACCTTGAATTCACCTACATCATGGATTGGTAGGTGGAAGGATTCGTAGGAATTTTCTGGGTGGAAATTGAATAGGTAGACTATATCCCTATTCCTAAAGGCTATTACCTTCCTGTCATTATCAAGCCATAGTCTAAAGGTTTCGGATGATAGTTGTTTATTTTGCTTGGCAAAGTCTAGCATGGCCTTGTCAAATTCATTTAGATATTGATATCTTAACTTATCATTATCTACTAGAGACCATTGCCTCCTAGCATACTTAAAGGAATAGCCATTTTCTGCCCTTGGGAAGTCTATCCATTCTGGATGACCAAATTCATTGCCCATAAAGTTGAGGTAACCATCAGCTCCCATAGAAAGGGTAATCCACCTTATCATCTTGTGGAGGGCTATGGCCCTATCTATGATAAAGTTTGTAGAGCTTTTTTCCATATTCCAATACATTTCCTTATCAGCTAGCCTAAAGATAGCAGTCTTGCTACCTACTAGGGCCTGGTCGTGGCTTTCTAGGTAGGAAACTCTTTTTTCTTCTGGCCTATGGGTGGATAGTTCATACCACATCTTGGATAAATCCCAGTCTTCATCTCTTCTTTCTAGGGTCTTCTCCCAAAAATCTGGCATACCCATGGCTAACCTATAATCAAATCCTATACCACCATCTTCGATTGGTAGGCACATTCCTGGCATCCCACTCATATCTTCTGCTATGGTTATAGCATCTGGCTTAATTTCCCTTATAAGTTCATTAGCAAGTTGGAGGTAGTTGATCGCCTCTATATCTGTATTGAGGGAGAAGTATTTCTTGTATGAATCAAAGTCTACTCCCCTGCCGTGGTTCCTATAAATCATAGAGGTTACCCCATCAAACCTAAAGCCATCGAAGTGGTATTCTTCTAGCCAATATTTGATATTTGATAGGAGGAAGTGGCAAACTCCAGGCTTATGGTAGTCAAAGAGCTTGCTATCCCAATCTGGATGGTTGCCTTCTGCTCCTTCATGGAAGAATTGGTAGACTGTTCCATCGAATTCATTGATGCCCTCAGCCGTATTTTTTACTGCGTGGGAATGGACTAGATCCATTATTACATTTATCCCAAGCTTGTGGGCTGTATTGATTAAGGACTTGAGGTCATTATTTTCTCCATACCAGGAAGATGGAGCAAAGAAATTTGCTACTTGGTAGCCAAAAGACCCATAGTAAGGGTGACTCGCTATAGCCATAAGCTGGATAGTATTGTAGCCAAGTTCCTTGATTCTAGGGAGGATTTTTTCTTCAAAGTCCTTGTAGGTTGATACTCCTTCTTCCTCTCCAGCCATTCCAATATGAGCTTCATATATTAATAAGTCTTCTTTTTGGATTTTAAATCCATCGTCTTCCCACTTAAATTTCTTTCTAGGGTTTTGGATGATAGCAGCAAAGTCGTTGTTCTCATCCCTATCAACCCTTCTTGCGTATAGGGGAATACGGTCTTGGATTTTGTTGTTGGCATCTACTAAGACCTTGACCCTAGATCCGTGAGGGAGAGTCCTAATTCCCTTGATGTTAATCTCCCAATCCTCATCATTTATCTTGGTCAAAGGGTGAGAATGTCTATCCCAATTATTAAAGTCTCCTATGAGATAGAGGCCATCAGCCTTTGGAGCCCATTCCCTATAGACCCAACCAGTCTTAGTCTTGTGGAAGCCATAATAATTATGTGCATTGGCAAATTCCTTGAGATCTTTGCCCTTCTCTACAAGTCTTTTCTTTTGTTTTTTAAATTCATCCATCCTTAAATTAATATCATTTTCATAATCCTTTAACCATGGATCAATATTTAAAATTTCCCACTTTGCCATTGCACCCTCCGTCATACTTAATTTTTATTTTCTAATATCTTTTGCGTTATTTCTCTTGGCACTTCTTCATATCTAACAAATTCCATTGAGAATGATCCACGAGCACTAGTTTGACTTCTCAAGTCTATAGCATAAGTCAAAACTTCTGCTAGTGGAGCTTCAGCCAAGACTACTTGACTGCCGTCATTTTGTGGATCCATACCCAAAATTCTACCACGTCTCTTGTTCATATCACCCATTACATCGCCCAAGTTCTCGTCAGGAACCTTGATCTCAAGTTTCATAACTGGCTCAAGCAAGATAGGATCTGCTTCTTCTATACCCTTTTTAAAGGCAATCTTAGCAGCTGTCTTGAAAGCTTGTTCGTTTGAGTCTACCGGATGGTAAGAACCATCATAGAGGGTAGCCTTGATACCTGTAACCTTGTAGCCTGCCAATGGGCCTTCTGCCAAGGACTCTTCTAGTCCCTTCTCTACTGCTGGGAAGTAGTTCTTTGGAACTGCTCCACCGAATACTTCTTCTTCGAAAACAAAGTCTTGATCACTTGGTTCAAACCTGATAAATACATCACCATATTGGCCAGCACCACCAGATTGTTTCTTATGCTTACCTTGGACATCTGACTTAGACTTAATAGTTTCCCTATAAGGAATCTTGTAGTCTATAACTTCTGTATTAACTGAATAATTATCTTTTAACTTATCCATCAAGACTTCAAGTTGGACATTACCAAGTCCTGACAAGATTGATTGAGAAGTTTCTTGGTTTCTCTCTGACTTGAAGGTTGGGTCTTCTTCACTTAGCTTGTGGAGAGCTTCAGAAATCTTATCCTCGTCATTCTTGCTTAGGGCAGCTATGGCATAGAATAATACTGGTTTTGGATACTTGATCCTCTTATATTCTATCACATTATCACGAGTAGCGAAGGTATCTCCAGTAGATGCTGATTCTACCTTAGAAAAGGCTCCTATATCTCCTGCCACTACCTTGTCTGTCTTGATTTGTTCCTTACCTCTGAGGTAGAAGAGGTTGGCTACCTTCTCTTCTGTATCTTTACTTACATTATAAATCTTATCATCTTTTTTAACAGAACCAGATAGGACCTTGAAGATAGAAATCTTACCTACAAAAGGATCTGCCATAGTCTTAAAGACAACTGCTGAGAAAGGTGCATCTTCCTTTACTTCAAAGGCTTCATAGTCATCCTTAACCCTAAAACCGATATTGGCATCTTCATCATCCATAGATGGCATATACTTGGTAATAGTTTCTAGGAGGGCTGTTAAGCCGATTTGCTTATCAGAAGATCCAGCTATTAGTGGAATAACCTCACCTTGGAGGATGGCCTTAGAAAGTCCCTTCCTAAACTCAGTCTCAGAGAATTCTTCTCCCTCAAAGAATTTCTCCATAAGACTATCATCAGATTCTGCTACAGCTTCGATTACTTGATTATATACTTCGTCTACTTCTGCTAGCCTAATCTCTGGAATATTTACTTCCTTCTTTTCGCCATTTTCATAAGTATAGGCCTTCTTGTCAATAACATCTATAAGTCCCTTAAAATCTTCTCCTTCACCTAGCATAAGGGTTAGAGGAATGATTTTTTTACCAAAATTAATGTGGAGATCTGAAACAACCTTATTGAAATTAGCATTTTCCTTATCTAACTTATTTACAAAAAATATAGATGGAAGGTTGAATTCTTGGGTGTACTTCCAATATTTTTCAGTTCCAACTTCTATACCGTTTTCCCCGTCTATAACAAATAAAGCTGATTCTGCAGCCCTTAGAGCTTGGAGAACCTCCCCTTCGAAGTCAAAAAATCCAGGAGAATCTATAAAATTAAGTTTAAAATCATTATATTCAATTGGGATAATAGATGTTTGAAGAGAAATTTTTCTCTTTTTCTCTTGACCCTCATAGTCGGAAACAGTATTGCCATTTTCGACTGATCCCATCTTGTCGATCACGCCTGTCTTATATAGTAGGGCTTCTGTTAAGGAGGTCTTGCCTGCCTTAGAGTGACCAACCAAAGCTAAATTCTTGATTTTACTAGTGTCATAATTTTTCATATATACTCCTTTGTGAAAACATTTATATCAATAAATATGTAAATGTCTTTTTTATATTATACAATAATATTATATAGCAAATTCAAAAAAATTTCTACTTTTTAGAAAATGTTTTCACTTTTTGTGGCATTTTGCCTTATTTTTTCTTTCTTTATCTAAAGATTAAATTTATATTAATTAGCTAAGATCCTTGTAATACAGATAATCTATAGGATGAAAACTTTCCTCAAAGCTCGCTATTAGTGTGTAGCCCATCTTCTCATAGAGACCCTTGTGTTGGCTTAGGATGTAAATATCCTTGTAGCCGGATACCTCTTCACCATAGGATACAAAGTCTCTACTATATCCCCTACCTCTATAGGAAGGGTCAACCCACACCATGGCTATAAAGTAATCATATCCATCAAGTTCTATATAGTCTTTATTGACTAGGGCAAAAAAACCAACAATGTCATTGTTAACTCTCGCAAAAAATACCCTTGCATCCCTGCCAAAGTCTTCTTTGACAGTGTTTCTTTGTAGGGAACGAGCTAGCTTCTTTGCTGCACCCCAGTCTTGCTCTCTCATATAATTGATAAGTTCTTCCCTATCTTTTCTGCTCTTTAATTCATAAATTTTCATAGATACCACCCTCAGTTTAAATTAACTTTCTTCGTTATTGTCATAGATTATATTTCCCCTAGGACTTTGCTTAGGGTAGCCCAGGTATTTGTTTAGGGCATCTTTTAGTTCATCGCTTGTTACGTGTTCCAAAAGTTCTGCCTCATCGTGGGCTTTTTTACCAGCGAGTCCTAGGTTATTAAACAAGAAGTATTCCCAAATCCTGTGTCTGGATATGATGTCCTTGGCTAGGGCATCTCCCTTGGCAGATAGTTTGATCCTGCCCTTATCTATACTTACAAGGTCCTTGGCCTTAAGCTTCCTACTCATCTCGCTTACCGATGTTCGAGATACCCCAAGGCTTTCTGCCAAGTCCTTGTTATTTACATAGCCCTTGTCTTTTGACATCTTGTATATAGTCTTTAGGTAATCTTCTCTAGAAAAATTCATCGTCTTAAATCTTGCCCCTTCTGACTTCTTCATAAAGGTTTTGTCCCTTTTCCGAAAGTCTATAAATTTTATTCTTATCTAAAGTAACTATATTATTCTTTATTAAATTTGCTAATATTTTTTGAGACCTGTCCTTATCCCAATTTAGGTGCTTGTAGATGGTAGACCTATTTAGTTCAACATCTTCTCTATCGCTTCCTTGGTGATTACCTATATGGATAATTACAGACATCTCATCAAGCTCTTCCCTGGCCTTCTTCCTATTTATAGCTTGTCTTATAAGACCATCCTTATTAAAGAGGAAGGTTATGCCAAAGGTTAGACCTGAAGCAAAGGCAGATGCACCTGATATCGATAGGTCAAAGTAAATTCCTACCAGGTAGCCTATGAGGGAATTGATTACAGCAAAGCCCATAGAAACTAGGATCATGTTCTTCAGATCCTTGGTCAAGAGGTAGGCTGATGCAGGAGGGCTTATCAGAAATGAAACTACCAAAATTGCTCCAACTGTTTCAAAGGCACTAACTGCTGTAAGGGAGGCAAGGCTCATTAGGGCATAAAATAGGATAGTTGATGAAAAACCTACTATACTTGCATATTCACTATCAAAGCTTGTAATCTTCAATTCCTTAAAGAAGATAAAGACAAAAACTAAGTTGATTATTAGCATTATTCCCATCTTGACAAAGCTTGTTGACATGGACCAGCCCATAAACTCTATCCTACTTAGAGGGGTCATTATAACTTCTCCCATGAGGACCATATCAGCATCTAGGTTAGCATTTCTCGCATACCTTGATATAAGAATAACTGCTATGGCAAAAAACAAGGGGAAAATTATGCCGACGGCATCCTCGTTTTTGACAAGACCTGTCTTTGATAGGCTCTCTATAGCAAAGACTGTAATGATACCAAAGATACTAGCTCCCACTATCAATAGAGGAGAATTGATGTCCCTAGTTATAAGAAAGGCCACCACTATCCCCAAAAGCACAGTATGGGATATGGCATCTGCCACCATGGACATTTTTCTTAGGAGCAAAAATACTCCAATCACAGAGCAGGCAAGGGCTGCCAGGGTCAAATTTATCAAAACTTCATAGGAAGAGAAGATTAAGCTTATATATGATTCAATACTCATTTGTACCTCCTCCTTCTTATAAGGTTACCAATAAGACCCTTGGGTCCAAAAATCATAGATACAAAGGCAAGAAAACTTATAACAAGGATTATAGATGCCCCTGTACTAAAGCCATCTAGGACTTGGGAGAGGTAGGTCCCTACCAAGGCTCCTATAGCTCCAGTAAGACCTGCAAGGATAAGAACCTTCTTAAAGTCATTTGACCAGCAAAGAGCACTTATGGCTGGGACAATAAGTAGGGATGATATAAGGATAGAACCCACTACACTTAGTCCAACCCCAATTATAGTCATGGTCATAAAGAGAATCAAAAAATTGATAAAACTAGTATTAAGTCCAATAGACCTGGCATAGGTCTCATCAAAAATATAGAGCTTGATCTCCTTAAAAAACAAGACCAATATCACTAGGGCGACTAGGGCAACTGCCATAATCAAATAAACATCCTTCTTCATAGTAAAGGCTGCCTGACCGAAAATATAATTTTGCAAAGAAGACTGGCTAGCTCCAGCAAACTTCTCATTACCTTGGATATATGATTTCAAAAGTAGACCCAGTCCAAAAAAAGAGGAGAGGATTACAGCAAGGATAGCATCAAGGTCAAGCTTAGACCTTAAATCTATGAGGTTAATAAGAAGATAAGCCAAAGCCCCCATACTAACAGCTCCTAGCAATAGAAGGATGGAATCCCTGGACATAAAAATCATAAAGGCAAGAACTACTCCCGGAAAGGAACTGTGGCCTATGGCATCTCCTATGAGGGATTGGCCCTTCAAAACCGTAATAGTTCCTACAGCCCCAGCCCCTATAGCTAGGATCATAGTCCCCAAGGCTACCACCAAAAAAGAATATTGGCTCAATATCGAAAGATCAAACATACTTGCCTCCCAAAATACCTGCCTTAGACAAATTCTCCTCAGTGAAGGCTTCTTCTACCCTGCCTTGGGCGATGACCTGCTTATTTAAAATAACTATATGGTCAAAATAATCCCTAACAGTATTCAAATCATGGTGGACTACAAGGGAAGTCTTGCCCTGACTTTGGGCTTCCTTCAGAAAATCCATAATAATCTTTTCAGTTTTCTTATCTACCCCTGCTAGGGGTTCATCCATAAAATAAATCTTGGCATCTTGGGCTATGGCCCTAGCTATAAAAACCCTCTGTCTCTGACCTCCTGACAACTGGGATATCTGCCTGTCCTTAAAATCTTCCATCTCGATTTTCCTAAGGGCAGCTAGGGCAAGGTCTGTATCCTTCTTCCTAGGTCTTCTTAGCCAACCCAAGTGGACGTACCTTCCCATCAATACAACATCCAAAACAGTCGTAGGAAAATCCCAATTCACAGAAGATGACTGAGGAATATAGGCTATATCCTTCTTCACCTCCTTTAGGTCTTGGCCCATAATCTCAACCTTACCGGCAAGCTTCTTCTTTAGCCCCAATATCCCCTTAAGCAAGGTTGACTTGCCTGCTCCATTGGGACCTATGATAGCAGTGATAGAATTATCCTCTATCTCAATATCTGTATCCCATAGAACAGGCTTGTCTTGGTAGGCCATTGTCAAATCTTCTACCTTAATAATTGCCTTTTGCATATCTACCTTTCTAAATTTCAGATCTTACTTCAAATTCTCTGAAATCAACTTCACATTGTGCCTATACATATCTATATAGGTATCTCCATCTTCTCCTTCAGCTGCTAGTGAATCAGAGAAAAGCTCTTGACCCTCACCTGATACAACCTTCACTTCAAAGCCCTTGGCAGCAGCTGCTTCCTTTAACTTCTCCATCCTAGCTGGATCTGTAGTTGACTCTGCAAATATAGCCTTAACCTTGTTATTTACAATAAAATCAACAGTCTTATCTATATCCTTATTGGCAACTTCGCTATCTGTACTTACCCCTTGTGGTGCCATAACTGGAATATTGTATCTCCTAGAGAAATAATTAAAGGCATCATGGGGAGTAATAAGTTGTCTTTGACCTTCAGGAATAGCTTCTAGGGCCTTCCTATTCTCTTCATCTAACTCATCAAGCTTAGCAAGATAAGCCTTGAGATTACCATCAATCTCTTCCTTAGCTTCAGGCAAAAGCTCTGTCAACTTATTAGCTGCATTAGTAGTAGCTTCCTTGTATAGGTCTATATCAAACCAGAAGTGAGGGTCAACAATCTCAGCCCCATCTTCTTTCATAGATCCTAGCTTGTCCTTACTAAAGGTTTCTGTTACAGCATAGCCTGTCTTTTCCAAGGCATCTATCATCTTTCCTTCAAAATGAAGACCATGGTACAATAAAAGATCTGCTTCCTTGATCTTTTGGAGGTCTTGTGGCTTAGCTACATAAAGGTGTGGGTCTTCCCCTGCAGGAATAATAAGATTTACATCAACCTTATCCCCCGCTAAATTCTTCACCATATCATTCAAAAATGATGTAGTAACAGTTACACTCTTCTTGGCAGAAGTCTCTTCAGAACTTCCCTCATCCATTGTTGCTGCTGGTTTACTCTCAGGATTTGCTTCCTTAACTTCGTTATTAGCCGCCTTACATCCTACCAAGGATAAACATAAGGCGAATAGAAAAATTAATCTCTTCATAGTCTGTCCTTTCTTAACAAATAAAATAATTAGGTATACCTTATTATTTATCATAGCCCCTTTTTTATTTTTGTCAATGATATGCATTATCATTTATTAGAAGATTTTATAAGGCTCCATTGCTTACCACTTATCTGTTAAGTCCAGTCCTGACTTTCTTATGCATGCAAATAATTTTATTCATAAAACAAATAAAGATAGGAGGTTTTCTGATACTTGAAGCCAAAGCTAATTTTCTCCATCTTGATCGCAGGTGGTTTTTGTTTCTCTCTCTTTTATTCGCTCAACTCACTAAAGTATACATAAAAATAGCACCTACTTCTGTAGATGCTAATAACTTTAAGCTTTAATGTATTTAGTCGCTCTTCCACTACCTACTTGTTTAATTAAGCCTTCATCTTTTAATTCTTTTAAAGCTCTTTCAATTGTTCTCTTAGATATATCTGGACAAAGTATAACAATATCTGATTTAGATAGGGATTCTAATGAATTATCAAATACCTTCATGACTCTTTGAGAAGATTTTAAAGATTTTTCTGCTATTAATTTAAACCTATCATCACATTCACTATATGCTTTATAGATAACTGATAGCATATACTTTATAAAAGGTAATTCATCATTTGTTCCTTCATGCCAGTTTTCACTTGAAGCTTGTAATTCTTGGTAGTAAATATCTTTAGTTTCTTCAATTATCATCTCTAAAGAAATATATTTTCCTACAAAAAATCCATTTTTGTAAAGAAGTAATAGCGTTAATAATCTTGACATTCTGCCATTTCCATCTGAAAATGGATGGATACACAAAAAATCATGAATCACAACTGGAATTAGTAAGAGTGGTGGTATATTTAATTCTACTGCTTCATCATAGGCGCTAATCATTTTATCTATATAACTTTCTGTTTCAAAAGCAGATACAGGTTGAAATCTTATTCTTTTTTCTCCAAGTGTATTTATTTGAACAATGCTATTATCCATGTTCTTAAACTTTCCCTTGTGACTTTCGCCAGAATAAGAATATAATCTATTATGCAAGGTCAAAATATTATTTTTCGTAAATTCAATATTCTCATAGTTTTCGTGAATGATATCTAGTACTTCTCTATATCCGTATATTTCTTCTTCATTTCGATTTCTTGGTTCACTTTTTTTGTTCATCAATTCTTCTAATCGACTATCATTTGTAGAAATTCCTTCAATTGCATTAGATGATTTTGTCGACTGAATCTTAGCAACCTCTACCATTTTTTCAAGTACATCAGAAAAGTTAGCTACATAAAGTTCCTGTTTTCCTTTATATTCATATATCTTTGATATTAAACCATACATTTTCGCTGGTATATTTAAATTTAATAACTTTGAATAATCAAATTGTCTCATACTATCCACCACCTTTCTCGCCATTGTACCATAAATGGCGTATATAAATCAATATTGGCGAGATTAATATCGCCATTTTAATAGATTTGGTTATGATAATTTTAATATAACGAGATTAAAAATAATTGGCCCCCTATCATCATATACAAATTCACTTGCATACCTTCTACATCTAATAGCTCTATCAAGAGCCATAATCGTCGCAATAACACCATCAATCTTTTCTGTAGATTTTTCCTTATCTGCCTTAATGTTTCCTGCAGGATCTGTTCGTATAAAGATATTATCCATCATCCATCTTAGAACGGGATGACCACCATGGACTATCTTTCTTTCAAGTGTGAGTTTCCTTAGTTCCTTGTTTAAGGAACATAAGCTTTTAAATAATTGGTGATATAATATTAATATATTACGAAATAATCAGCTATAAACATATATATTATAGTCACTCATAAGCGATTGGTTTACATATTTGGCCGCCTTAATGGTGGCTAAAACCCAGACCGATAATCTTGCTTGGCTTGAAAAAGGCAATGAGACTACTGGACTTGAGCATATTATAAATAAACATTGTCATCAATTTCTTTACATCTGAAAGTATGTCTAGCTTTCTAAAAATGGCTATAGAAAATGGAAGAATAGTAGGAAATCAAGGAAAGTTTCATAGTCAGACGAGGGTTATATATGAAGTTGATTATAATGGAGATATGGTAAAGGTTTCTATTACTATTAGTGATAACGGTTATGTAGTTGGTGCCACCCCCTAAATAAAAAGGATAATTATATGAAAACAATTAGCGTAGTATTAGAATAGGGTCTTACCCTCTTCAAGAATTAGATAATAAAGGATTTATTGTAAATGATATAAGCACTGAAGAATTAGATAGAAATAGACCTTGTGAGAGATAATCCTTAAAGCGAGTCTGTAAATAATTTTGTGTATCAAGCTAAATCCTTATAAAAGGCTAAGGGTTGATGCATTTTTTCTATCAATACTTGTCCAGTCCTATAGGAATGGCGCTTGTCTTAATTTTATACAAGTTTAATAAACTATAAAATTTTCAGCTAATCTAGCTAATATTTTATTCCATCCATGTATTCACCTATCATGGCTAGATACAGGTTTTTTGTAGAGTATAATCATTAGGAAATATAGTTTTGTTTTTTATTTGTTATTATTAAAGTTTTCTCTTGCATTTGTTGTATATATTAGATTTCTTATACCTTCTGGATATTTAAAATAGCTTGATAATCCAGTCCAATTATTTTTCCATGAGCTTACTCACATTGGGTATTTTTTACCCTATTTTTCTTCAAATATGTCTAAGTTTGTCAAGTCTTCGGTTTTTTCTTGGAATAAAAATTCCTCATGATTAGTTTTTCTTTATCCTAACAAGGAGGTTTCTGTAGATAAAATGTTACACAGTCTCTTAAATAAAGTATTTACAGTCCCTCAAGTATTATTAATCATCCGGAACTATGATATACTTAAAATCTATATCCTTTTCATCTTCTTTAAATCTATCTATATATTTTGACTCCACATAATCCATAATAAACTTTCCTGCTTGATTTATATAAACAAGTATTTCATCTTCACTTTGCCTATAATCACTTATTAAACCAGCTGCAAAAAGTTTCCTGAGTTCTTTCTGAAAAGATTCAGAAACAGAGTTAAATTCCCAACGATTCTTCCTCTTTTTGATACTCTGATAAAATACTATCCCGGTTAATGAATTGTCGAAAATCCCCATTGTATTATCAATATATAACTGAATTCTATCCGATGGCATCATTAATATCACCTTTAAAGAAAAATAATCTTGGTATTTAAATGTGTACCATTTTGTAGTATCCATATATTTTCTTATATCATTTATCAGTTCTTCTAAATTTTTCCTTGCATTAAAGGTTCTATTTGAATAAAAAGCACTTGTTGGATGATCGCTAATTCTAAATGTTATAAAGTTATTTTCATTTTTTGCTATAATAAAATATGAGGATTTACAATTCTTAGCTACATAATAATTTAAAATTGTCTCATCTTCTTTTAATATTTCTTTTACTTTTATTTCTAAATCTTCAATCATAATTTATCCTCATAATTATTGTATCTTATTTATATTTTTATGAAAAGATAAGTTTACAAATCCTCCTGATTTATATTTATATATCGAATTTCTTAATATATCACCAGGAATCTTATATTTTTTTTTATTTTTTCATAATGCATAATTCTTATGATTTATATTCTTTTACTAGTTTTAGTCTAAATTCTTTTGTGTATTTTGGCGT
>NZ_JAKZEY010000026.1 GCF_022808955.1 Anaerococcus sp. AGMB09787 | reverse complement strand
GCCTTTAGGAATATTATATGTTTTAGCTATTGATTTAAGTCCTCCTGATTCACCTGATAAGTATTCTAGTACTAATTTTATTTTAAATCCTTTTGTGTATTTTGGCATACAAAAACCCCTCCATCCGTATTCCGGATTTTGGGGTTCAGGTCATTCCTAATGTCTTAACTTATCCCAAAAAAGTTAAAGACTGGATTTACGTTACTTATATAAAATTTTTAAAAATATTTTGACAAAATAAATAATACCCATATAATGATAATAGAAAACAAACTGTGAGAAGAAAAGTAGATTTAATGGACCTTTACAGAGAGATTACATGTGGTGAGAGTAATTATGGAAGATTAGATTGAAAATGGCCTTTGAGTTTCTTATCCGATATTTAGGATAAGACGGGATCTCCCGTTATAGAGATAGGGTATTATGATGTACTCGATGAGTTATTAATTGTGAGATTAATTTAAATTAAGGTGGTAACACGTGGAATGTAGCCTCGTCCTTTATGGGACGGGCTTTTTTTGTTTCTTCCATAGTTCATTTCTAAGGATATAATAACATTTGATAAAAAAGAAAAGAGGTAAATATGTCAAAGAGATTTTTAACAGTTGGTTCCCTATTAAGAAATGATGAACTTCTAAAGTATAAGAGAGAGATAGAAAACAGAGATGATATCACTTATCCTTTCTACGATGACTTGGAGGGATACAAGGAATGTGAAGAAAGATCCGTTGGAGAAATTGTTGAAAAACAAATTGAAGAAGGTCTTGAAGAGATAACTGACGGAGAATACCCAAAGGCTCTCTGGCATCTAGACTTTGTTTGGGGCTTTGATGGTGTTAAAAGATATATCAATGATACAGGATATTTTTTCGAAGAAAAAGACAATGATGGCAAGTATGAAACTAGAAAAGATATAGGTATCAAATACGAGGGCAAACTTTCAGGTAAGAACCATCCCTTTATTGACCATTTTAAAAGGCTCAAAAAATTAGCTGATGGACGAGTTAAGATAAAACAAACCATCCCTTCCCCATCCCATACCTTTGGTGATGCCATAAATACTGATTATTTAGTTGATTCTTATTATAAAAATGAAGAAGATTTTGAAAGAGATCTCATAGCTTCCTACAAGGAATACCTTGAAGAATTCAAAAATGCTGGTGGCGAAACCATCCAATTTGATGACTGTTTGTGGGAGCAATTTGCCGATGAAAGTGAAAACAGTCAATACGATGGTCAAAGTAAAACCGATTCTCATACCAAAAACAAAGATTTAGCTGAAAAATATATAGCTATAAATAACGAAGTTATTGACTATGCCCATTCCCTAGGACTTAAGATTTATACTCACAATTGTAGGGGAAACTACGCATCAAGACACTTTGGTTCAGGAACTTATGATTCCATAGCAGATCTATTCCTTAAGAAACAAAATTATGATAGGTTTTATCTAGAATGGGATGATGAAAGGGCAGGATCCCTGGATTCCCTCAATGCCTTAAAAGATAAAGACTGCGAAGTAGTTTTAGGATTCCTATCATCTAAAACTGCTACTTTGGATGACGAGGATAGGGTCTATGACCTCTTAGAAAAAGCAAGTAAAATTATCGATAAGGATAGACTCTATCTATCCCACCAATGTGGTTTTGCTTCTTGCGATAACGGAAACGAATTAAGCCATGATCAGCAATGGGCAAAAATCAAACAAGGTCAAGAGATTGCAGAAGAATTCTTCGGTCAATAAATTTATCATGTTTGTTAGTAGTAAGTAAAACGGGGCTGTTGCAGAATGAATAAATCGTCCCAAAATCGTTAGAAGAACCTCCACGACAATTTGGCCTCTATGAGCCGGCAGGCTATATAACAAATTGTCTAAGAGAACCTTCTAACGATGGGACGATGATTATTCATAGTTTTGCAGCAGCTCCTTATATTATAAACAGATCAATTTATGGTAAGCAAATTTGCCTTATATTCTACTTCCTAAAGACGTTACTTTTCATGTCTTTTTTATTAATTTATTTGTTAAATATTTTACTTATAAAGGACTTCTTTTTGTAAGGATTTTCAACTTCTATCCACTCAAAAAATTTATCTGTATAAAGCTCAATATTAATAACACCGTGGACACTTCCTACACAAACTTCCTGTGGCAAGGCATCAGCATATATTTGACCAGTGCTTGCTCCATAGGTTCTGTAGTTTTCATTTAAACTTGTAATTTGAAAGAAGATATGTCCGCTTTCTTTATCATAAATAAATAGCTCCCTAGAACCACGGTATAAATTTGCCCATTTTTCCTTATTGGCCTCTGAATCATCGTTGTACTTAGTTTCTGGAAAATATCTTGGTAGGGGCAAGTCAAGCTCTTTGTAGTAGTCTTTAAATATATCCCTAGTATTATATAGAAAATCAAAGTCATTATTGTCTGTGTAATTATCCCATTTATAATCTGAAGCACTCTCTAGCCTCTCTGACATCCTAAAGCAAAAATCTGTAAACAAAGTATTATCTATGCTCTCATAAATTTTCTTATAAATCTCTGTAGATTCTTGTGATCTTTTTAATACCCTATCTATTATTAGATAATAGCTTCTCCTTCTAGCTTCCTTTGGCAAGGCATAAGATTTGGTGTTGGTAGTAGCTATTAAAATTGGATAGGGGTCAGTTCTTCTAGTACATATATTTGCAGTATCAACTATAAAATCTCTGCCATAAGCTTCCTTAGTAAAAAATTCATTATCAATTTCATCAATCAATATAGGATTTACGTTATTTTCCATAATCCATCCTTGGATTCTTTCTATCCTATCTCTTTTTTGACTATTTCCCCTAGTACCTAAGAGATCCTTCCAAAGATAAAATTCTCCCTTATTAATTCCTATTAATTTAGATAGAACTGATAAAAGTGAAGACTTCCCACTCCCGGCTTCTCCACCTATAAAAACATATTGGGGTATATCTAATCTATTTTCTTCGATATCCATTTTTTCCCTAAGTTCATATAGGAATGGAGCTGTAAAAATACATAATATACTTTCAAATATTCTCTTACCATATTCATCCGTATAACCATTTGCATATTGCACAAAGCTTTCCATATAGGCATTTAAATTTTTTAGTGCTTCACGCAAACTATCGCTTTCCTTTCTCCCTCCAAATGGGATAAGTGCCTTATTATTTAAATTCGACCTTACAAATAATCCACTTCTAAGATTTTTCGTATCCCTTAGATCTATCTTGCTATATAAAAAATCCCTAGTAATACTTGTATGGTCATCTTCTAGCTTTTTAACTAAAATTTTTTCTATCTTTTTTTTAGTTTGGCTTTCGATTGTTTGTTTAGTCTTTATAGCTGGCTCTTGCTTTCTCTTGTTTATGGACTCATGGACTAATTCATAAGCAACCTCCTCGAAGCGTTCTAACTCCCTTCTATTATTTTTTACTTGAGCCCTATCAGATGAAATATTATCCATCTGTTCTATTATATCTTCCTTGTATAATCCTAAGCTTATATTTTTATTAACGTCATTTATAATACCCGATGCAGCCTTTTCTTTAATTTTCTCGACTTCTTCATTAGAGAGAATAAAAACTTCACCATTCTTAATATCATTAATACTTTCTACGCCTTTGAAATTTTTAGCATTAATCCTATAAAGCTCTTTAGGAATATAATCACTTAATACTCTTGATATATTATCCTTATAGTAATCCTTATAAATATCAAAAAGATTTGAGTTATCAAAAATTATAATATTTTCAAACTGTGAACTATCTTTATCGAAGGCCCTATTAGAAAGATTGGCTGAGCCTAGTATTAACCTATTATCCCCACTATCATTCCATAATAAATAAAATTTAGAATGAATTATGTAACTTGTACTAACCCAAATTTTTAAATTTCCCCTACCAAGTTTATACTTAGATTCAATATTCAACTCTTCATAAAACTTAATAGATTCACCCCTTATTTGCTTTAGGATATTATCTTTTAAATGTTTAGCAAGTTCATTCATAGATTTTTTTATTTCATTATTGTCAATACCAATTACAATTTCAACATTATCAAAATCCATTAGATACTGATTTACAAAACTTGGAGATACTGAATAAGTAACTGCTAGCAGATTGTCATATTTTTTGCTATCAAAAATCTCTCCTATCTCCAAATTAACTTCTTCTCCATCTTTCAATATATGAATAGTTTCAATATTTCCAGAATCATTAATATTATCTAAAAAGTTCATATTTTCAATATCCATAAGTCATCTCCTAGCTTAATGATTATTTTTATTATATCATATTCATATACTAGAGCATATGCTTTAAAATTTTTTGTATTTATTGACCTTTAGTTCAATCAAATTTATAGATATTTATAAATGGTAAAATAAAGGCTGGTGGATTGTTTGACTTCCACCAGCCTTTATTTATTATTTTATTTTTCCTTTGGGATTAGTCTTTCCTTGCCCCCCATATACATTTGTAGAGGTTTAGGTATTTTTACGCTGCCATCTTCTTGGAGAAGATTTTCTAGGAAGGCTATCAGCATCCTAGGTGGAGCTACTACCGTGTTGTTTAATGTGTGGGCAAAGTAGGTTCCATTTTCTCCTCTAAGTCTTATACCGAGTCTTCTGGCTTGGGCATCTCCTAGGTTTGAGCATGATCCTACTTCAAAGTATTTCTTTTGTCTTGGTGAGAAGGCTTCAACGTCACAAGATTTTACCTTGAGATCAGCTAGGTCGCCTGAGCAACATTCTAGGGTTCTAACAGGGATTTCAAGTGACCTAAAGAAGTCTACTGTATTTTGCCATAGTTCGTTGTAGATGTCCTTGCTCTCTTCAGGTCTTGCTATTACTACCATTTCTTGCTTCTCGAATTGGTGGATTCTATATACTCCACGTTCTTCTATACCGTGAGCTCCTACTTCCTTTCTAAAGCATGGGCTGTAAGAGGTCATCTTTAGAGGCATTTCTGCCTCTTCATTTATTGTATTGATGAATTTACCAATCATGGAATGCTCTGATGTTCCTATTAAGTATAGGTCTTCGCCTTCGATCTTATACATCATATCTTCCATTTCAGCAAAGCTCATTACTCCCGTA
The DNA here is from genome assembly GCF_022808955.1 of Anaerococcus sp. AGMB09787. Classification (GTDB taxonomy): domain Bacteria; phylum Bacillota; class Clostridia; order Tissierellales; family Peptoniphilaceae; genus Anaerococcus. Next base: position 10,238 of record NZ_JAKZEY010000026.1, on the reverse strand, counting down.
ACTACGTTAGACCTTATCATAAATGGAGGTACATAGTAGGTAAATCCCCTATCTATCATAAAATCTCTAGCATAGGATATAATAGCTGAGTGGAGTCTAGCTATGTCACCCTTTAGGTAGTAGAAGCCTGCTCCTGATGTATTTCTAGCGCTATCTAGGTCAATTCCATCGAAGCTTTCCATAATGTCTATGTGGTAAGGAATTTCATAGTCAGGAACTACTGGCTCGCCAAATCTTTCTATTTCGACATTTTCGCTATCGTCCTTGCCTATTGGAACTGTATCGTCAATTATTTGAGGAATGACCATCATTCTTTTCTTGACTTCTTCACTATAATCTTCAGTTTCTTTTTCTATGTCTATTAGTCTTTGGTTAATTTCCTTGACATGGTTCTTGGCTTCTTCAGCTTCTTCCTTTTTGCCTTGACCCATTAGGACTCCGATGTTTTTGGAAGTTTTATTTCTTTCAGCCCTTAAATTATCTCCCTCGGTCTTTACTGCCCTTAGTTTCTCGTCATATTCTCTAACTTCATCTACTAGGGGAAGTTTCTCATCTTGGAACTTTTTCTTAATATTTTCCTTAACAAAGTCAGGGTTCTCTCTTATTAACTTAATATCAATCATACTTACTCCTTAAATTCAAAATAAAAAAAGACCCCCCCTATTGGGACGAAGGTCTCGTGGTGCCACCCAAATTATGCAAATACTTGCCTTAATTTACTATATGCTCAAAGGTAGATTCGCCGGCTCCTGCAAGGAATTTCCACCAACCATTCCCTCTCTATCTACATTGCCCCGGTTACTAGGTCTTCTCATAGCACTATTTAGTTATTTATACTATACCCCAATATAATATATTATCATGTTTTACTAACAAACCATGAAAGAATGATATCCTTATAGATTAATTTATTAACTAAAGATAACTTTACTTATATTGTGCCAATAGGGACTGGCTGTGTATCTAAATTTAGTTTGACACTTGTTTTACTTGTATAATTAATGTTATTTAACTTCTTCTTCTCTTATTAAATCTTCTAAGAGCGGTTGATCAGAAATATTTTCTTCTTTAAGATATTCTTCTATTTCCTCATCTGAAAATTTATTTCTATCAAGTTTCATTTTAGAAGTATCTAATGGGTCCTCATATACAACATGAGCATCTATCAAAATAGGTTTCCTATTACCATCTTTATTTAGCTCAATTGCCTTTTTAAAAGCTTCTTCTAATTCTTCTTTATTAGTTACTTTAAAGCTTATAGCCCCTAGGCCTTCTCCTACCTTAGCCCAATCAGCATTTTGTATATCTACACCAAATTCATCCTTATAAGTTTCTATTTGGGCATGCTTTATAAAGCCAAAAGTCTCATCAGTGATTACTACATTTATAATTGGCATCTTATATTTTGCTTGAGTGAGTATTTCTTGATTATTCATGGCAAATCCACCATCGCCTACTATAGACCAAATTTGCTTGTCAGGATATTGTAAATAAGCCCCTATAGAAGCAGGTGTTGAGTATCCAAGTGTTGCAAACCAAGCAGACAATGTATACTTAGCCTTACCATTTAGAGGAAGAAACCTTACAGAATGAGTTGTATTATTACCTACACCTAAAGCATAAACAGCATCTTCGTCACTATAGTCTCTAATCTTTCTTAATACTGATTCGTAATAGATTACATCACCTTCTCTATCTGCTTGATTTTCTAAATATTTCTTCCATGCTTCCATATCGGTTCTAGCAGCTTTAATATAGCCATCTTCTTCTCTTGCTATTTCACTTGAAAGCATAGCTTCTATAAAATCACCAGCATCAGCAACTACAGAATCATAAGCTTCAACTTGTCTACCAATTTCTCTAAATGAGTTATTTACTTGGATAACCTTAGATGATTTAGGCCAAAACTTCGCAAAAGGATGAGATGAGCCTATCATTAATATTAAATCTGAATTTGAAATTAATTCAAAGCCAGGTTTAGTACCTAATCTACCAAAAGCTCCCATGTAGTTTTTATGATTAACTGGGAAAGCCAATCCGACTGATGCGGCTGAAGATACAACAGGAAGATTAAACTTTTCTGAAAGTTTAATTGCTTGATCTGTATAATTCATAACTCCTCTTCCTAGATAGAGGACAGGTCTTTTAGCGTTTTTGACATCATTTGCTATCTTATCTACTTTGTTAGTATCTATTTGATAATGTATTGGTTCAGGAATTATTTTTGTTTCTCCACTGCTTGGTTGATAGTCAATTTCTTCTTCCATTAAATCATTATGGAGAATAACAACAGAAACTCCATTTTGTTCATAAGCTGTTCTAATAGCATCATTTATCATATAAGGAATTTGTTCAGCATACATGGCTTTCCTATTATAGACTGATACATTATCAAAAAATGGTAAGATTTCAGTTTCTTGGAAGGAGTGCATATTTTGATTAACTGAGTCTGATTGAGCAACTAAGGCAAGCATAGGAACTCTATCCATCTTTGCGTCAAACAATCCATTTGTTAAATTAGTTGAACCAGGCCCACCTGAGCCAAAAGCTACACCAATTTTTCCAGAAAGTTTAGCTTCAGCAGATGCTGCCATAGCTCCAGCTGATTCGTGCCTTACTTGAATATATTTAACTCCATCATCTCCTTCTTCTCTCAAAGCATTCATCATACCATTTAATGAAGATCCTGGAATACCATATACGTGATCTATTCCCCAAAGTTTTAACTCTTGTAATAAAGCTTTAGCTGCTGACATTTTCATATTATTACCTCTTTTCGTAAAATTCAAATCTTTTTTAATTAATTAATATTTACTAATTATCACTACATAGATATATTACCCAATATATTTTAGGTCAAACATGAACTCAAAAATGGACATAGCATAAGAAATTATTATAGGAAGTATAGTCTTTAAAAAGGTCGGTGATTTGATTTTAAATATAAGACTCTTATTTCGCTCCTGACGTAAAGTAAATAAGCCTATATAATCTAATATATTAAAAGAACAAGTCCTAGCCGAAAGCTAAGATAGGTACAAAAAAAGGAGGAAAGATCCTCCTTTTCGAATATGAATAAAATAAAAAAAATATCAGCATCTTTAGATTATATACTTCATTTTCATTCTACTCTTGAAGCTAATTTTTGTCCATTTTTTAATTTTATATTTTACACTTGTGTTGATTGACCTTTTGACAATTTAAAATGATTTCTACGCTATCTAACTCCTCTTCAGATAAATATCAAAACCCAGAGATACAGGACTTTTATCACAAGTATATAAGTTATGTGGGCACAATATTATCTAATCAGACCTTACTTTATTTGATTATAAAATAATAGTATAGAATCTTTAAAATCTACAGGGGACGGATTTTCTCTGAGGCCCTAATTGTCTTGCATAATTTTATCTATGGCAAGCTTAGGAATACCTATGTCTTCTACTAGGCACTTGTCCCTAAAGGATGAGTTGATGTAGACGCCTTTTTTCATAACCTCCATGGATACTATTAGGTCAGCATCGACTACTGCCCCATAGGTCTTGCCAGCTGTAGCATCTAGTCCTGATGGTATATCTATAGAGATTGTGTATTTTAAGCTACGGTTGATGGCTTCGATTACAAAGCTATAAGGCGCCTTGATGGTACGATTAAGACCTGTACCAAATATTCCTTCTACTATCGTGCTTACTTCGCTCAAATTAGCTTCCATAATGGCAAGGTCTTCTAGGCTAACTAGAGGATAGACCCTATCAGTGAGCTTGATAACTGCCTCATAGTTTACTCTAAAGTCACTACTCGCCTTATCCAAGCTTCCTACTATATAGACTTCGACATATAAGCCTTGAGCTAGGAGGTTTCTCGCAAGGGCTATGCCATCTGCCCCATTGTTTCCTACTCCTACTATTATAGCGAAGGTTTTTCTCTTTTTTAGGTCTATATTTTTTAATATAGCCAGAGATGCCCTCTCTACTAGGCATAGGGATGGAATTTTGAGTTCTTCTATGGCATAGGTGTCTATTTTTTGCATTTGTTCTCTACCAACTACTAACATCTTTCCTCCTAAAGTCTTAGGTCCCTACCGTAAATTTCTAATATCTTTGTTTCATTTCCCATAATTCTAGAAAAAATCCTATCACCATATTCTTCTTGTAAACTTGCAAGGTCTAAGTTCGATGAAAATATTATAGGTTTTCCTTCATTCATCCTCTCGTTAACTAAGTCAAATAATAGGGCTGGGTCCTTTGGCCTTGAGGCTTCTGCTCCCAGGTCATCAATTATTAGAAGGTCCGATTCGAATATTAGTCTATATTTTTCATCAAGTTTCTCCCTCCTATCCTCAAAGGCATAGAGGTAGTCATTCAAAAATTTGAAAAGCCTTGGGGCAGTAACATAGAGGACTGAGAAGTTTTGGTCTAGGATTTCCTTGGCTATGGAATTTAATAGGAAGGTCTTACCCCTACCGACTTCACCATATATATAAATATTAGAAGTTTCGTAGGCAAAATTATCACAATACTTTCTTACTATCTTTAGGATATGGGTCATATTTTCGTAGGGACTTATTGGATACTTGTCAGGATTTTGTGAAAATAAGTTTATATTAAAGGTAGCAAAGTTTTCCTCCCTTATCTTGTCCCTAATATTTGACTGGTCATATTTTTGATCAATAATGAGTTGCTTCCTACAAGAGCATACCTTGTTTCCTACAAAGCCAGTATCCTCACAGACAGGATGGAAGTATTTTATATCCATATAGTCTTCGCTATAGCTATTTTTTCTAAGGAGACTTTTCTTGTAGGATGATAGGTCCTTAATCTTTTTTTCTAGCTCCTCTGTATCTTTTCCTAAGGAAGCAAGTTTTAGTGAGGTAAAGCCCAACTGCTTTATTTGTCTGTCTATAGACTTGATTTGGGGGATTTTCTCATAGACTTCATTTATTCTCTTTTGCTGATTTTCCCTATCCAATTTTCTCCTTTGTTCAAGGATTTGGCTTGCTTTTTTCTCAGGGGTCATCTTACCTATCCCTTTCATCTAAGATTTCTTTTAATCTTTCTTCTCTTTTTCTCTTAATAAAATCAGCTACTTCGTCCTTGCTAGTAGGATCTTTGCTTGACCTTTTATAGGTCCTAGGAGACCTTGACCTTGTAAGCTTATCTCTTTCTTCCTTCATTCTTAGTTCATTTAGGGAGGAGATATTTTGGTCTCGCCATGTCTTTATAAAGCCCATTACATACTTTACATCAACATTGCCAGTAGACTTGGCTTGTCTAAACGCCTCCGTTACAAGCTCTGGATCTGCTTTGTATTCTAGTATAGTCTCTTGAATCCTAGTTATATCAGCAGGGGTCAGGCTCCTTTGGATGATGGCTTCTATATTGTCAAACATGATAGACTTCCTTTGGGCAAGGTCGTAGGAATTTTCGCTTGACTCTATAGAAGTTTCATCACTATCCCCAAAATACATTTGTCTAAGGGATACGATTTCTATAAAGCTTGTTCCATTATCGGCCCTTTTTTCTCTAAAAATACCCATATTCACCCAAAAATTTACTGCCTGCTCGAACCTCTCATCAGAGAAGGAGAGTTGTCTTTTAATCTTTTCGGAATCTGCCCTTCCATAATTGTAGACGTTCTTGTAGATTAAAAGATAGACCTTAAGTGCATCTCCATCAGCCATTTGGACATAAGTATTCAAAAACATATTCTCAAAGGGCGTGGTTCCCATATCTAGTTTTAATTCTTGCATCTTAAAGTCCATAATAATCATCCTTAGTTAGTTTCATTTCAAGAATTTTGCTATAAATAATTCCTGCTTCCTTAGTAAAGTATCTCTCATCAAATTTGATACCTTGGTTCTCAAAAACTTCCTTCTTCTCACCTGTTATTTGAAAGCCCAATTTTTTGTAGGTGGCAATAGCCCTGGTATTAAAAAGATTGACATCCAGGCTTAGTTCCTTAAATTTCATATTTGAAAAAGCCTTATCAATTAGTAGGTCAAGTCCTTCTAGGCCATAGCCCCTTGATGTATAGGCGCTATCAAAGACTACTCCTATCTTCGCCTTCTTCTTGAGGTAGTTAATTTGCTTAAGACCCAAAAATCCTATAAACCTATCATCATCAATTTTTCTTACTGCGAAGTATTTTTTGAGGGGTGAGGTCAAGGACCCGTACCATACCTTTATTTCAAAATCTGATAGGTCGGCATAATTGTAGCCTTGTAATCTCTCATCGGTAAAATTTTCCCATAGCTTGACTTCTTTTGCTGTATCCAAGTTAAGCTTTTCTAAATAGACCCTAGCCATCTTCATCCCTATTGGTAAAGTCCTTAAAAGTGGTACATGGCTTATTAAAGTATAGGTCTACACTACCAGTTGGGCCGTTCCTATGCTTGGCAAAAATCACCTTGGCTTCGTTAGGACTTTTTTCTTCATCGTAATAATCTTCTCTGTATAGAAGCATAACAACATCGGCATCTTGCTCTATAGCTCCAGACTCCCTTAGGTCTGATAGAATAGGCTTGTGGTCAGCCCTCTTGTCAGCCTCACGAGATAGTTGAGCAAGGGATAGGATAGGGCAATTTAGCTCCTTGGAGAGGTTCTTTAGTCCTCTTGATATGGAAGCTATTTCATTTTGCCTATTTTCTTGCCTAGAATCAGCCTGCATAAGTTGGAGGTAGTCAATCACGACAAGGTCTAGACCTGCCTCTGACTTTAGTTTCTTTAACTTACTCCTCATCTCTGATAGGCTTATTCCTGGGGTTTCATCGACATAGAGGTCTTTTTCCCTTATTTCCTTGGTTGCCCTGATTAGGAGCTCCCAGTCCTCATCCCTTATAGTACCCCTTATTATATTTTCCAAATGGACAAGGGATACCATGGACAAGAGCCTTTGGTTTAGTTGGTAGGAGCTCATCTCTAGGGAAAAGAAGGCCACAGACTTACCAAGCTTGGCAGCATTCCAGGCAAAGGTTAGGCCTAGGGCAGTCTTACCCATAGCAGGTCTTGCCGCAAGGAGGATAAGTTGGGAAGGTTGGAGGCCTGATAGTTTATTATCAATTGTATCAAGCCCTGTACTTACTCCAGTTATATTTCCATTGTTTAAAGTCAATTCGTTGATCTGTGTTAGGGTATCATCTAGGATTTCTGAAACCCTCACTAGACCTTCATTTTGGGTAACTTGGCTTATCTTGAAGATTTTTTCTTCAGCTTCGGCAAGTATTGTATTTACCCTATCATTAGACCTATAACCTAGTTCGACAATATCCTCGCCCGCCCCTATTAGACTTCTCAAGATAGACTTTTCTTTAACCGAGTTAGCATATGTATCGACATTAGGAGTATAAAATGAGGAGAGGGTAATCTCTGTGATAAACTCCTCCCCTCCAACTTCTTCTAATATATTCTCATTACTCAACTGGGATATCAAAGATACCTCATCTACCTTGATATCTTTTTCGAACATAGTTACGATGCTCTTATATATCCTCTGGGTTCTAGAATCATAAAAGTCACTAGGTTTAATAATTTGATTTACTGTATCGAAAGTTTCGTTTTTCTTTAGGATACTTCCGATTATAGCTTCTTCGGCTAGGAAGTCATTTGGTAGGGGCCTTTGGGCCTCAGTCATTATTCTACCTCAGCTTCAACATTAACCTTAAGTGTAGCATTAACTCCTTCATAAAGCCTTACATTTAATTCAAATTCGCCTATTCCGTTGATTTCTTCAAGCTTTTCGATTCTCTTTCTATCTACTTCGATTCCTTCTTCAGCTAGGCTTTCTGCGATATCCTTGTTAGTGATTGATCCAAATAGTTTGCCATCTTCTCCAACTCTTACCTTCTTTGATAAGGATAGAGCTTCGATTTTTTCTTTTAGACCTTCTGCTTCTTTTCTATTTTGTTCTTCTTCAGCCTTTAGTTGGTCTCTCATTTTCTCAAGTTCAGCCATATTTTCTTTAGTAGCCTTTACAGCCTTACCTTGTGGATCAAGGTAGTTTCTAAAATATCCTGGCTTTACATCTACTAGGTCTCCCTTAACTCCAACTCTTACAATATTATCTGTTAGTATTACTTTCATTTTCTTCTTCCTCTCTTAAATATTCATTTATTGCTTTTCTTAACAATTCTTCAGCATAGTCCATGCTCATATCTAATTGGGTGGCAGCAGCTGTTAAGTGCCCACCGCCTCCAATGCGTTCCAATATCAATTGTACCGATATATCGCCCAAGCTTCTACCTGATATGTGAATTTTGTTGTTAGCTATAGTTAAAACAAAGCTTGCCTTAACTCCCTTTATGTTAAGAAGATCATCTGCAGCTTGGCTTGCTATAAGAGTTGATCCATCTATATCCCTCTTAAAGTGGGCTATGGCTATAAAGTCATTTACCATAAAGGAATCCGCTATAACTTCTGACTTGTATTTTACAATTTCGAAGTCATCCTTAAACATTCTCTTGATGTAGACACTATCAGCCCCCCATCTTTTTAATATAGAAGCAGCCTCGAAAGTCCTCACTCCTGTCTGGTAGACAAAGTTCTTTGTATCTACTGTTATACCCGCAAGGAGAGATTCTGCTACAACCTTTCTTGCCTTAAAGTTCTCATCTAGGTAGGATAAGATCTCCGTAACAAGCTCTGATGCACTGGATGCATAAGGCTCTATATAGGATATGGTGGCTTTTTCTATATAATCCTTACCCCTCCTATGGTGGTCTACTATAAGGACATTATCGGTCTTATCTAGGATAGTAGGCGCTTCTGTAGAATTTTTCCTATGGTTATCGGTTACTATAATTAAGGATTGTGGGCTAATCTTTTTGAGAGCCTCATCTTCTGTGAGGATATTATCCTTTAGCTCTTCCATCTCCGAAGTTGCCCTATCGTACATATTTTCGATTGGCCTAGTGACTTCATTGAGGACAATATATACCCTTGCTCCAAAATCTAAGGCTCCTTCATATAGACCGAGGGCTGAGCCAAAGGAGTCCATATCTGGATTATTATGGCCCATAATATAAATATCTGGCGATGATTGGATCATACGCTTTAGGGCTTGAGAAATTACCCTAGATCTTACCTTGGATGTCTTTTCTATAGCCCTGGACTTTCCACCGAAGTATTCGTAGTTATCTTCCAGCTTAACTACAGCCTGGTCGCCTCCACGCGATAGTGCAATATCTACTGCTCCCCTAGATTCACTATAAATATCTCCAGGCTTGGCTCCAGCTATTCCTACACCAATAGATAGGGTTGGAGGTAAGCTATTGCCAAGATCAATAGACCTGACTTCATCTAAGATAGAGAACTTATCTTTATAGATATCCCTATAATCCTTAAACTCACCAATTATCATGAACCTATCATTTTCATATTTTCTAACTATACAATTATGGTCTTTAAAATATTCATTTATAATTCTATCGATTTTACCTAAAACTTGAGGCCAATCTAGCGCAAGTGTCGCATTTCTAATATCATCATAGTTGTCTACAAATACTGAATAGAATACCATCCTCTTATCCTTAAATAGTTGCTTGATAGACTCATCATAAGTGTTGTCAATCCCATAGAGAAAAGTTTGACTCTTATGTTTTTTTAGATCTTCTATCTTGTTATAATAAAATTCTACTACCTTGTCATCAAGATCAATCTTCTTTGAGATCTTTTCCTCATCTTCGTCGAAATCTTCTCCCGATAGGTCTGGTATAAGCTCATCTAAATTTTTACCGATTAGAACTTTCTCATCAAAGAGTTCCTTAAAATATGAATTGTGCCATTTAATAGACCTTTCATCATCAATAATCGCTATTGGAAAGGGCATCTCAAAAACTACATTCTTTGTTATACTATCAAATGATAAATCAAGATCATCAACATAAGCCTGTAGCCTCTCTCCCATCCTTAGATTGATATTTCTCAGAAAAAAATACAAAGCTATAGTTAGGATAATAGCCAAGGCTCCCAATATTTGATTGTAATAAAAAAGCATAAGTGAAGCAATAGCTGGCAAAACTACTATAATCAAGGTAAAATTACTAGCTATGAACTCTTCCTTCCTTTTCATATTAATCTCCTTTTTCCTTATATCTATTATTATATCATTAATCCCTAAATAACGAAAAATATCGCTATTATTTAAAAGTCATCTTTAAATTAGACTAATTCTTATTTTACTTTATATAAAAATTCTAACAAATAAATATCTTTAGTATAAATAATACCCAATTAGGATAGTGC
>NZ_JAKZEY010000025.1 GCF_022808955.1 Anaerococcus sp. AGMB09787 | reverse complement strand
ATAAAAGAATTTTTAGAAAACTTTAAAGATTTTGACCCTGAAAGTGAATTGAAATTTGGTTTATTTGAGGTAAAAATCAATGATCATGGGGATTATCAAGAGTATACCCCTTTAGATGTGATAGATGTAAATTATTTAGATGAAACTGATACTGCTTTTATAAGTTTAGAATGGGGAGATTGAAATGTTAATAGTAGAGATGAAAGAAGGACAAGAAAGGTATAAAAGAGATTCAATCGGGTATTTGTGATGATATATAAAGGCGATTATGTATTGAGAAAAGACCAAGGGGACAATGGTTATGACCTACAAGCAAGTAAAGATGTTACTATAAAGCCAATGCAGACTGTAGTAATTCCTACAAGTATATCCATAGAGTTCGACCAAGGCATCTATGCAGATGTAAGAGGAAGGTCAGGGCTATCAAGTAAGGGCATTATGTGCCACTTAGGACTTGTAGATAGTTCATACAGGGGAGAGATTAAGGTTAGTCTTACTAACCTAAACTGTTACCCTTATGAGGTAGAAAAAGGCGATAGGATAGCCCAGCTAGTCTTTCACTTAGAAGATAGGGTGGCTCTAAGGAAGTCTGGAAGTATAAGCAAAGATACCAAAAGAGGAGAGAAAGGATTCGGATCAAGTGGAAGGTAGGCAAGAAAGGTTGTTAAATGAGACGTTTTTATGAACTTGCTGTAAAAGATAAGTTGGAGAAATATGTATATGCTAAAGAGTCTTTGAAGACAATAGAAGAAAATATAAAAACGCTCAAATCCATGGATAAGAATAAAAATCTTATTAGTAAGTATGGTTTGTCTATAGGTAAGGGAAAAGCTATGAGTCAGGAAGAATTAATATTGAATATAAATGCAGAAATTGAAATGCTAGAGAATAATTATAAGATAAATATGCAGGTAATATCCATGGTGGATAAGGCTATGGAGGACATGAGTGATAGCGAAAAAGAAATAGTCCTTACGATTTATGGGCATCCTAATAAAGGTCATAAGCTAAGACCATTAATGCACAAGTACCACTATGAAAAGAGCCAGATATATAGGATAGCCCAAGAAGGACTTAGACACATATCTCTACGACTCTATGGTGGGGAGTAAGTTTGGGAAAATTAGGGGACGATTTAGTTGAAAGAAACGATATAATGAGAGTGTAAAGATATGGTTAATATTTACTGATATTTGGGCTAATCAATAAGAATTGTTCATCGTTTCTTCCTAAGGAATATCTTTACAAGATTATAAATGTATATAACCTCATGAGGAACAGCCATACGTGGCTGTTTTTCTTATGGATGAATGTCGGAAAGGATAAAGAATGAGAAGTGTTGGTAAATATGACAAATATTATAAAACAAGCAGACGGAAACGCTTGAGGGAAGCTGTGTTAATGAGAGACGGTTATATGTGCCAAGACTCAAAGAGATATGGCAAGAGTATAGAAGCCAATACGGTTCATCATATATTCCCTGCTGATAAGTACCCCAAATTGTTTTTCAATCCATATAACCTAATATCCTTATCCACAGAAGCTCATAACAAGATGCATGATAGGTTTACAAATGAAATAAGCCAATATGGTAAGAATTTGCAAGAAAGATTTAGAAAGAAGGTATTTGAATATGAAGAAGGAGAGTGGTTATGATAGATTGACCAATTTAAACGAAAGTAGAAAGAATAGTCATGATGTAGAAGAGCATATAGAAAATGATGTAGTAAAAACTATCATAGAGTGTATGAAGGCCTTGGGAACTTATGACAATGCTTTTGTTCTTAGTATAAGTGTATTGGATAAGCTCTTTAGCGACTATTATAAAATACGAAAAGAACGGGAGGAGACTGGAAGTAAGGTTGCTATAGTTCGTACTGACTCTAAGGGAAGGGAAAATATTACAACTAATCCCTTATATAGATCCCTTGAAAAGTTAAGAATGGATATCTTATCCTACCTAAGAGATCTGGGACTTACACCTAATGGATTAAAGAAAATTAAACAAGATAGTTTCCAAGAAGATGATAAAGTTTCTAAGGTTGAAGAAGTACTATTTAAGTTAAGTCAAGCGTGATAGTATGGCGAAGAAAGAAAACAAAAACTTAAAAGAAGTAAATAAATATGTTGATTATATTCTATCAGGTAAGAAGATAGCGTGTAAGGAGCTTAAGCAAGTCTGTCAAAGGTATAAAGATGATTTGAAAAACCCTAAGTTTGATTTCAAGACACGTGAAGCTAATTTTGTCATAGGGATAATAGAAAGCCTTTTTGAACATATGCAAGGAGAAACCCTTGACGGAAGACCACTTGCTGGAACTAGTCTACTACTTGAACCTTGGCAGAAGTTTATAATCTATAACCTGGTTGGTTTCTATTGGAAGGGAACAAACAATAGGCGTTATCAAGAAGCTTTTATTATGATACCTAGAAAAAACGGTAAAACATCATTCTCGGCCGCCTTAGCTTTTGCTTTGGGAATACTAGATATGGCCAATAATTCACAGGTCTACATAGTCGGAGCGGTCATCAAACAAGCCCTACAAGCTTTTAATTTTATAGTTAAAAATATTAAGGCTTGGGGTGAAAAAGATAATTTTAAAATTCTTGATAATAATAATGAACATTCGATCAAACGTGATTTTGAAAAAGGGTCAGTAAGTATAGAAGCCTTGGTAGATAGAGATTCCTTGAACGCTAACTTTATAATTATGGATGAGCTACACGAATATAAAAACTCTAGTAAGTACGATAGAATGAAAAAGGCAACAAGGGCTTATACCAATAAACTTATAATAGGAATCACAACAGCAGGTGATAATATGAATTCATTTTGCTATAACAGAATGGTCTATTGCCAAAAAGTAATTAATAAAAATCCTAAGACGGGAAAGTATGAAATAGATAATGATAGGCAGTTTGTATTTATAACTAAAGCTGATCAAAACGCTGACGGTTCGGTAGACTTTACTGATCCTAAAATTCATGAAATGGCAAGTCCTAATTATGGGGTTTCTATAAGACCTGAAGACATACTAGCAGATGCTATGATAGCTGAAAATGATCCTCAAACCAGAAAAGAGTTTCTTGCTAAGGATTTAAATATATACACCTCAAGTTTGAAGTCCTATTTCAATATAGAAGTGTTCAGGGAATCAGACAGTAAGTATGATCGGAGTCTTGAGGATCTCGCTAAACTTGATATCAACTGGTTTGGTGGGGCAGATCTTTCAAAGATGCACGACTTAACTGCTAGCGCACTTGTAGGAAACTATGAGGGCGTAGACATAATAATAACTCATGCTTTCTTCCCAATCACTAGAGCCTATCTAAAAGCTGACGAAGATCATATACCTTTGTTTGGTTGGCAAGATGATGGATTACTGACAATGACAAATAGTGATGTTGTTAATTACAATGACATTGTCGAATGGTTTAAAACTATGAGAGATAAGGGTTTTAATATAAAACAAATTGGTTTTGACCGTAAGTTTGCTGATGAATTCTATCTTATGATGAAAGAAGAAGGTTTTGATATGGTTGATGAACCTCAACTTTATATCAACAAGTCCAAAGGATTTAGAAGAATAGAAAGAAAAGCTTTAAGTCGTGAGCTATACTACTTACATTCACAAGCTTACGAATACTGTGTTGAAAATGTCCATGGAGTGGAAAAGACAGACGATATGATTCAATATGAAAAAATCCTACCAAACCTAAGAATAGACTTGTTTGACGCTAGTGTGTTTGCAGAAGTAAGACTTATAAATGATCTTGCAGGGGATAAGTTATGGAAGGATTGGATTAAAGAATGAAATTGTCGATAATATACTATCCGCAAATGAAAAGACCTTACTTACTAAAGAGGGAGAATGGAGAATATAGTCAACACGCACATTTTTATACTAAGAAAGAAGCTATCAAATGTAGAAATCTTATAGATTCGGGAACTTTTCCTAGGGATAAAAAATATAAAATTGCCATGCGAAGATTGTTGAGTGAAGAAGAATATAAGAAACTTAATAAAAGACCTAGATACAAAAATAGGAGGTGATGAATATTGGCGATAAAAGATTTTTTTAAAAGAAGTGATGAGAAAAAAAGTGTCTATGTAGACGGATATAAAGAAGAAATAGCAGGATTGGGCTATTGGTTATCAGACTGTGATGATAGAGGATACATGCCTCGTGGATATAAGAGTCTTGCAGAAAGCCCTGAAATAAAATCTGGAATAGAAAAGATTGCAGAAATAATATCTTCTATGACCATTCACTTAAAACAGAATACCGATAAGGGTGATATAAGGATAAAGGACGGATTGTCAAAATTCATTGATATAGAACCTTCTAAGAAGATGAATAGGCAACTACTAATATCCTGGATAGTTCAAGAGATGCTGATATATGGTAATGCCCTGATAGTACCTCATACTAAGGGTGGGTACTTTTATGAACTAGAACCAATCGCCCATAATGATTATAGGATAGTTGATGATGATAGAGATATAGACCAAAACAAGACCTACTATATACAAATAAATAAGAGTGGGAAAGTATATAAACCCGATGAGATATTACACTTTAGATACAATCCTAAGCTTAAAAAACCGTGGGTAGGTGAAGGGCAAGAAATACTACTAAAAGACTTAATGGATGGACTCGGTCAGGCAAGATCTACTGTTCACGATTTCTTGGAAAATCAAATGCTACCAACTTTGATTATAAAAGTTGATTCTTTACCAGGGAATTTGAAGAGTGGAGAAGGTAGGGACAAGATTGAAAAAAGATTCCTAAATAGGGTCAAGAGTGGTCAACCATGGATAGTACCTTCACTGATGGATGTAGAAAAGATAGAACCTCTAACTTTAAATGATATAGGTATTAATGATAGATTAGAATTAGATAGAAAAACAGTTGCAGCAATAGTCGGTGTACCAGCCTTCCTACTGGGGGTAGGAAATTTTAATAAAGACGAATATAACAACTTTATAAGAACTAAGATTGCAGTTATATGTAAGGCAATAGAACAAGAGTTTAGCAGAAAACTACTGGTAGCCGATAACCGATACTTTACCTTTAACCAAAAGTCAATGTTATCTTATGATTTAGATAACCTTGGAGAGATGTATATGGCACTATTCGAACATGGAATAGTAACAGGTAATGAAGTTAGAGATGTGATTGGTATGGGGCCAATTGATGGTCTTGACGAACTACTCATCCTAGAAAACTATATACCTGTAGATAAGAGTGCGGACCAAAAGAAACTAAAAGATAGCAAAGAGAAGAACGAAGAAAAGGAAGGTGGTGATGAGGATGAGTGATAAAAACATCCAATATCGAACTGGAAGTGTAAGTCTAAGAGATAAACAAAGTGAAGACGATCTTAGGATTGAAGGTTACTTTGTGGTCTACGATGATGAAACAGAACTATGGGATGGGGTCTATGAAAAGATAGATAGACATGCTTTTGATGGAGAACTTGGTAAGGATATAAGAGCCTTGATAGGACATAATACAGAAAAAGTCTTAGGTAGGGTTAAGAATGAAACGCTGACTTTAAGATCTGATGAAAAAGGACTATGGGGGTCAATACTTATAAATAAAGATGATCCTGAAGCTCTATCCCTATACCAAAAGGTTAAGAGAGGGGATATAGATCAATGCTCTTTTGGATTTGTACCAAGGGAAGAAGAGCACGAGTCTAGGAGCTATGGAGATTTATTTATTGTTAAAGCTTGTGATTTGATTGAGGTTAGCGTTGTAGCTTTTCCCGCTTATGAAAATACTAGTATAGCTGCTAGGAAAAAAGATTTTGAAAATAAGAGAAGTAAGGAAGATAAGAAAAAGAGAATTGAAAAGTTAAAGGAGCGTATAAATGAGTTTAAGAATACTGTTGCTTAGAAAAAAACTTGATGAAAAAAAGAATAGACTAACTGAAGTAGAAAAAGAACTTGAAGCTATCAAAAATAGAGCTGATGAAATAGAAGCAGCGATTTCTGAAATGGATGAAAACACTGATGAAGAAACAGAAAAATCTGTTGAAGAAATGGTGGATGAGCTTGAAAAAGAAAAGAGTGAAAAAGTAAAGGCTAAAAAGAGCCTTGAAGAAGAGATATCTGATATAGAAAAATCAATATCAGAAATCGAAGAAGATACAGTCGATGAAGAAACAGAAGAAGATAACGAAGTAGTTGTTGAAGAAGAAAGAAAGGCACAAAAACAGAATATAAAAAGGAGAGGTGATAGTATGATACTAGAGAATATGAACACAAGAGAAAGAGTTGGAAGAATACTTGAAAGAGATGAAAACAAGAGATTTTTCCGAGATGTAGTTAACCTATATTTCAACAGGGAAGCAGAACTTGCAGGCTTATCAAAAGAAAATGCGGGACTATTAGTACCTGATGATGTTTACTACGAAATCAACCAAAGAATTGGTGAATATGGATCTTTATACAAGGTAGTAAGAAAGCTAGACCTAGTTGGTAAAGCTAGAATTATAATGAATGCCGGAACACCAAAGTTGTTTTGGACCGAAAAGTGTGAACCACTAAAAGAAGTAACACTTGGTACACTAAACGCTGTCGAACTTGATAATTACAAGCTTGGTGGATATTTATTCTTATGTGAATCCTTTGTTCAAGATGTGAATGAAAATAGACATCACTCTATAACAATAGCTGATTATATTATGAATGAATTTGCTAAGGCTATAGCAGAGGAACTTGATAGGGTAATCTATGATGGTAAGGGATCTAGTGCAAAACAACCAGAAGGTATTACTGCTGTAGTAAAATCAACAAAGAATGTATCAAGCATACTCGATGTACTAGCTTATATCGGAGAAATTGATGTAGAGTCTCATCAACACAATGCACCAGAGGGAAAAATTACTGTAGCTGGTAATAGAAGAACCCTATACAAATGGATTTACCCTGAAACATGGGGTAAAGATGCTAATGGTAAACTTGTTTATGGAATGGGTAATACCCTACCTGATGGTACTCAAATAGTCCTATCAAACGTAATTCCTGATAATGAACTTGTAATTGGAGATTTCAATCAATATATCTTAGGTGTCAGAAAGGAAATGACATTTGATACTAACGATAGACTACAATGGATTGAAGAGAATATCGGCTACAAGATTAGAGGAAGATACGATGGTAAGGTTGCAAATGCTAAGGCTTTTCAAAGGGTTAAATTTGTAAAACCTACAACAACAACTACAACTGGTGGAGAAGGTTGATAGTAAATGAACAATAACGAAGTTATAGATAGGGCTGTTAGCCTTGTAAAACAAAGAGAAGGTATCTTGAATAATGTTCAAGATAGCTATATCAAGGCTATAGTAGAAGGTGTTATAAGTGAGCTAGAAAATGAGCATGACATAATGGTTGATATGGACTCTATGGATATGTTTATGTTTGTAGTGGATATGGCATCTTATAGGTATAGCAATAGGGATAGCTTAGAGGGTATGAGTAAGCACTTGGAGTATAGACTTAAAACATTCTATATACAAAGATAGGAGTTGCTATGAACTATAACGATATATGTATAATGCTAAGTCCCAATAGAGAAGAAAAAGATAAGTATGCAAATATACGATACATCTTTGAAATGGATAGTTTAACTCAAGCCTTTTGTCATATAAAGGATATAGGACGTGAAGAGTTCTATCTCGCCCAAGATAGTGAGTATAGACCATCAAAAGTTATAACTATGAAAACCAACCAATACACCAATCCCTTATACATCTTCGTAGGTAATTCTATGGACCTAAAAGAGAATGTAAGGGACTTTGTTGAAGGTAAGGTTGAACTTTATAAGGTCATCAGAACTTATATACCTGGATCTAATATTCTAGCTCGTGATAGGAAAAACTATAAAAATTCATATACACCTAGCAAAGATGATATAGAAGTTGTTGTAGAAGTTCTTAAAGGGAATCCTCTAAGTGATATAAAAGAACAATTAGAAAAACTTTTTTAAGGTGGGCCTATGGAGTTAGAAGAACAATTCAAGGCTATAGTTGAAGAATACAAAAGTGAAGTACGAAGGTGTACTGAAGAAGCAGCAGAAGACGCTGGTCAATATACTTTAAGCTTGGTCAAACAAAGAAGTCCAAGAGATGCCAACAGAAAGAGAAGTAGGGTTGGTAAAAGAAGATATGCCAGTGGTTGGAAGATAGAAAGAGAAGATATTGGTGGAAGCGTGGGAAGATTTGTAATACACAATGTAACCGACCCCACCCTAACACATTTGTTGGAAAGAGGACACGTTATGAACTTTGATCATAGTAAACGTGCTAGAGCTATACCCCATATAGAAAATAGTGAAGAAGATGGGGCAAAGTATTATGAAAAAATAGTTGCTAGTAAACTAGAAAATTTAAGTTGAGGTATGAATGAACCCTGCTGAAATATTTAAAGACTTTGAGCTACCAATAAGTTATGCTACAACTACTGAAAAAGAACCACCATTCTTGGTATATACAGGGCGTGGTAGTGATAACCTTGGAGCTGATAATAGGGTCTATTATAAAGACTATAACTACAGTATCGAATACTATTTCCGAGTTAAAGATGAGGAAATGGAAGATAAGATAGAGAAAGAATTCGATGATAGAGAAATCCCTTGGTATAAGTCCTATGACAATGCGATAGAGGGTGAAGATATGTTTGTAATATATTATACAATTTAAAAGGAGAATAAATTATGGCTGAAAATAAAGTAAAATTTGGTTTATCCAATGTACACATATTTAAGATTGAAAATGAATCTGGCGAAGAAATTGAATACGCTTCAAAAGCAATTAGACTACCTGGTGCTGTAAATCTATCACTATCCATAGAGGGTGAAGAAAATACTTTCTATGCTGATGATATACCATACTTCCAAATGTATGCTAACAACGGTTATTCTGGAGATCTAGAAATAGCCCTACTTACTGAAGAATTTTTAACCGAAATAATGGGGCAAAGGAAGGATAAGAATGGGGCAATTGTGGAATCTGCAGATGATATTATAGCTCCATTTGCAATGAGTTTTGAGTTCCAAGGTGATGCAAGGAGAACAAGAAACATCTTATATAAGGTTGTAGCGTCAAGACCAAATGATGAACACGCTACAATAGCCGAATCAAAAGAACCTCAAACAGAAACACTAAGTATCAAAGCTGTACCAAGATCTACTGATAGACTTGTAAAAGCTAGAATCCAAGAAGGTAATACTGGTTATGATACGTTCTATGATAGTGTATATGAACCAAGTTTAGATGATGAATCAGACTTGCCTGATGAGGATGAAGGACTAGGAGCATAATAGATGGAAAAAACTATTAATATAGGCGGCAAAGAGGTGACTTTTAAGTTCACCCTTGCCGCTTTTTATATCTTTAAAAATCAATTTGGTTATGATGCTATGGTAAAAATAGTGCCTGCTATAGGCGATATAATGGCAGGACTAAACGCCTATACACTACTAGAAGCATTTGATGAGAAGAAGTCAGATGATAACGCTGCTTTTGCTGCTGTGATTAATAATTTTGGTGCTATCCTACAAGAAACATTTAACTTTGAGATTGTAGATTTCTTAAATTTGATATGGGCCTTTGCTAAGGCTTATGATAATAAATTGCCTGCACCAATGCAATGGTATAGCGAATTTGATGATTTCCCAATAATAGACGTGATGATGGAATTTGCCCCTTGTCTATATGAGTCATTGGGAAGTAAAAAAAAATGGACGACTACCCAGACAACAAAGACAATGAAGACTGGGAAGAAGGAAGAGAAGTAGATATAGATCTACTCTATCAAAGTGGTCTACAAGCTGGAATGAGTTTTGATATGATATCTCAAATGACTACGGGAAATCTTGTAGACTACATTATTTCCTTTAATAGGCTGCATGAAATTAAGGCAAAGGATGATAAAGAAGTTAAGATAAGAGATGCTAGCCAAGCTGACTTTGATAACTTTTAAAGATACATAAAGGAAGAAAGAAAGGAGGGTGAGTTATGGCTAAGAAGATACGCGGAATGACCATAGAAATAGGTGCTGATACCAGTAAGTTTGAAAAGGCTATGAACGATAGCTATGATAAGATAGGTCGAGTAAGTAGAGAAGTTAGAAATCTAAAAAAGCTCTTAAAAGAAGATCCTGGTAATGTTACTTTGTTTACTCAAACATTTACGGCTATGAATGAGCAACTAGATGAGAGCAAGAAAAAACTTAAAGCGTTAAAAGCTGCCTTATCCTCTGCATTGAATGAACTAAGTAAGGGTAATGGTAGTAAAGAAATAGTGCGTGCCTTAAATGAAGAAATCTTTGCTACTGAAAGAGCTATAAGAAATCTTGAAAAAGATATAAGAAGCGTTGAAAGAAGCTTTAGTGCCTTTGAGAAATTAAAAAGAAGTATAAGCTCTATTGACGGGGCCTTAAAAAAGAATGAGCAAGGTCTAAGAGCTGTAAATAAAGCTTTAAAACTTGATCCTAAGAACTTGGATTTAGTAAAACAAAAACAAGAACTGTTGGCAGACTCTATAGATAAGACTAGACAAAAGCTGGAGTTAGTAAAGAAAGCACAAAAAGAAGCTAGTATTGAGTTTGCCAAGGGTAATATTGGTAAAGATGAATATGCCAAGATAAGTGCACAAGTTGTACAAACCACTGATGATTTGAAAAAGCTTATGGTTGAAGCTGATGTAGTGGGTCAAAAGTTTAAAGACCTATCGGGTAAGTTTGAAGCTTTTGGTTCTCGTGCTAGTA
Organism: Anaerococcus sp. AGMB09787; assembly: GCF_022808955.1. Taxonomy (GTDB): domain Bacteria; phylum Bacillota; class Clostridia; order Tissierellales; family Peptoniphilaceae; genus Anaerococcus. The sequence goes on along the minus strand of NZ_JAKZEY010000025.1, from coordinate 6,844 downwards.
AAATAGGCTCTAACTTAACAAAGAAAATTTCTGCTCCTATAATAGGTGGACTAGGACTGGCTACTAAGGCAGCCACTGATTTTGAGCAAGCTATGGCTGGAGTTCGTAAGACTACCGATATGAGTCAAGTAGAACTTGCTGAAATGGGCCAAGAGTTTAGAAATATAGCCAAAGAAAGTCCTGTAGCTGCTAAAGAGATAGCAGGAATAGGAGAGATGGCAGGTCAACTTGGTGTAGATAAAGAGCATATAGTAGATTTCTCTAAGACAATATCTGACTTAACCATTGCTACCAATCTAACTGCTGAACAAGGGGCAATGGATCTTGCAAGGTTTATGAATATAACGGGTGCAACTTTTGATGAAACATCAAGGTTAGGATCTGCAATAGTAGAACTTGGTAATAATTATGCTACTACTGAAACAGAAATCCTTGAAATGAGTACAAGACTTGCAGCACAAGCAACAATAGCTGGATTTAGCTCTGCTGAAACTATGGGTCTTGCTACTGCCCTATCATCTGTGGGTCTAAAGGCTGAAGCAGGCGGTACATCATTCTCAAGCTTGCTCCAAAAGATAAATACCTTTGCCCTAGGAAGTAATGAGCAAATAGCAAGAGTGAATGAGATGCTCCAAAGTACGGGATACACTATGGAAGATGTGTCCCAAGCGATAGAAAACGGAACAAGTGCTAGTGGAGCAAGTCTAGGCGAGATGGCTAACGCTATTGGAATGACAGAAGATGAGCTAAGAGCTTTGGTAATTGGAGCTGAAGAAGGTAGTGATAAACTAAATACTTTTGCATCAGTTGCTGGAATGAGTGCCAAAGAGTTTGCCGAGAAATGGAAAAAAGATCCTGTCGAAGCTTTGGAAGCTTTCCTAAAGGGAGTTGACGATGTTATAAAAGGTGGAGGAGACCTTAGCGGCGTATTCAAAGACCTTGGAATAAATGGTCGTAGGGAAATAGATACTGTCCAAAGACTGGCAAGTAAGCATGAACTACTAGGCGAAGCTGTAGAAGATGCAAGTAAAGCTTATGAGTCTGACATGGCCTTAAAGAAAGAGGTTGATATATTCAATCAGACCTTTGGTAATAGGTTAAAAACACTAAAGAATAATGTAATCGATCTTGCCATAAGCTTTGGAGAAAAACTTATACCTCACCTTGAAACTTTTGTTGAATGGTTGAAAAATATTGTAGCTAAACTAGATGAGATGAAACCTGAAACAATGGAAAGACTACTAAAGGCCCTACTAGGATTGGCTGCCATAGGACCAGGAATATCCCTTGTAGGAAAGCTTGCAAGTGGACTAGGCAAAGTGTTTAAATGGGGAAGTAAAGTGTCAGAAAACTTAACCCTACTCAATGGAGGTTTTACTGCTGCCAATACTGGAGCTGGACTATTTGCCAAAGCTTTAACTGCCATACACTCTCCTGCTGGACTGGTCTTTGGTTTAATAACAACTGTAGGAGTACCCGCCCTAATAGCATTGGTCGAGCACATGAGGGGGGCATCAGTTGAGTCTGATATATTTGGTAATGATGTAAGCGAAGGCACTCAAAAAGCTGTCCAAGGATACTTGGATCTTGATAGAGAAGCTGAAGCTGCACTTAATAATCTTAAAGCTACAGGAGAGACTGTAAGTAAGGATGCTGCTGAAAACATAGTGGGCAACTTTTCTAGCATGGGAGAAGACCTGGTAAGAGAACTTGAGGGTCAAAGAGATAGAGTTCGAGAAACATTAGGATCTATATGGGATGTTAATGACCCTGAGAATGGAGAAGAGAACGCTGAAAAAATAAATAAGATAGAAGAGTTCTATAACGAACAAATAAAAGACGTTCAAGAAGGCGAAAAAAGGATTCGAGAGATCTTAAATACTGCAAGCGAAGAAAAAAGAAAGCTAACTGGTGAAGAGTTTCAAGAGATCTCTAAAATCCAAACTCAAATGAAAGAGTCTGCTATAAACAACCTTACTGAAAGTGAGGAAGAGACTGCAATCATAAGACAACGTATGAAGGATGATGCTGGAGCTATTACTACAGAAATGATGTCTGAAATGATAAGCCAATCTGCGACTAAGAGGGATCAAGTAATAGATGATGCTGAAGAAGAATACAATGAGCAAATACGTATAGCGGAAAACCTAAGAGCTGAAGGTGGAACAATCAACAATGAGATGGCAGATGAAATAATAAAAGCTGCCAAAAGAAAAAAGGATGATACAATCAAGGCTGCTGAAGAAGAGCATGAAAAAGTTGTAAAAGAAGCTGAACAACAAGGTAAAGATATTATTGACAATATAGATACAGTAACAGGAGAGATAAAACCTAAGTGGCAAACATTTTGGGAAGGTATGTCTGAAGGTTGGACCAGTTTCTGGGGTGGTATTGGCGATTGGATGAGAGAAAAAATACCAGGTCTTGGTAAATGGGTTGATGATTTCTGGAAAAGGCATGATGAAAAAATGTCTAAATATGCTGGAGAGAGTCTAAAAAATTTAGATACCATTACTGGTCAAGGTATGGATGAGATCAATCGAACCACAGAAGAGAAGATGAATACCGTGTTTGGTACTTCTAGTAAAGCTTGGCATGATATGCAAGTCAACGCTTCGGAAGAAGTAGGTAACATGAACAGAAATCTATCTGACGGTATTGATTTTATGAATGAAACTGCCAATATAAAGTTTGGTGAACTCAATGGTAGTGTAAACACTGCGTGGGATACTGCTAACTTAAATACTAGCGGTAGACTTGATTTCTTAAATCGAACCGTTGGTATTAAGTTTGATGGGACAAATACCGTAGTTGGTCAAAAGCTAGATAATGTTAATGGAACTGTAGATGAGAAATTAAATACAGTAAATACCACTGCATCTGGTAAGTTTGATGGAATGAATACCGACACATCAGAAAAACTAGATACTGTAAACAAAACAGTGGGCGGCAAGTTTGGTGAAATGGACAGCATAGTTGAAAATAGACTGGGCACTGTAAATACCACCGCATCTGGTAAGTTTGATGGAATGAACATAGATGCTGACAGTAGGTTGAAGCTCCTTAATGATACTGCTGGAAACAGTTTTGATACTGTTAATACTGATGCTGAAAGCAAACTAGGTAGTGCATCTAAGACTGGTGTAGATAAATTCACCAACCTTACAAATCAAGCAACTCTACAATTGAATGAGCTTACAAATAATGCAAATAGTTCTTTCAATAAATTAAATAGTAACGCTATTAAGAGTTTTACCAATATAGGTAAGGGCGTAACGAATAGTATTAATAATATGGTAAGAAATGTTACTAATAGCCTTAATAACATGGTTAATACTTTCAACAATAGCTTTAACAGACTGTCGACCAATACAAAAAGTAAGTTTGAGAATATAAAGAAAACTATTATCAATGCTATTAAGAGTGCTGCAAGTAATGTTAAGGCTCAAATAAATAATATGGTAAACAATTCTAATTCAAGTTTCCAAGCTATGGTCAACAATGGCCGTAATCAATTCATTTCTCTAAAGAATAATATGGTTAATACTATGAGAAGTGCTGTCAATACCATAAGCGGTGAGATGAATAGACTTAAGAGTATATTCAATACCACCTTGCCATCACCTAGGGTTGTACTACCTCACCCTCGTATTAGTGGAAGTTTTAGTTTGGATCCACCACGTGTACCTAGTGTATGGGTTGAATGGTACAAAAAAGGTGCTATCTTTACCAAGCCTACAATGTTTAATACCCCTTACGGTATAAAGGGTGTAGGTGAAGCAGGGGCGGAAGCAGTTCTACCTATTGAAAGGCTTGCCGATATTTTTGCTGATACAATGAAGAAGGTTAATGACAATGGGAACTCTGATACAGGAATTGTTATAACTGGTAATACATTTAATATAAGAAGTGAAGATGATATAGAAAAGGTAGCCAGACAGTTGTACAGGTATATAGAAACGAAGAGAAGGGGTGTAGGTCTTGGTTAGTTTATTTAATAATCATTTGATATTCGGTAATATGGATTTGGGTAATTTGGGTGTTATTGAAGATGTAAGCAGATCCCCTTTACCTACGATAAGTACTATTGAAAAGAAAGTTTTAGGAGCAGACGGGAGCTTGTATAAATCCAACAGTTTTGCTCCTTTGGATATACAGGCGTCTATAAGACTTTTTAATTTTTCTGATTATACCATTGATAAAAAGATTAATGAGTTAATGGAACTTGTATATAGTAAGGAAATGAGACCACTAAATTATAAGAGTAAAAGGACTTGGTATGATGCAATCCTAGTATCTATAGAAGATTTTGAAAGGTATAGGAATAGCTATGCCTATTTAACTCTTGTCTTTAGAGCTCCATATCCATTGGCAAGGAGTGAATATAGGATAGATAGGTATAAAAACTTTACTGATGAGGTTATAGAGATGGATACCCCTTGTTCAACCAAGGGGATATTTACTTTTACGGGTAATAAAAATAAGATTACAAATATGAGAACGGGAGAGTTTATAGAAATTCTTGACGGTACTAGTCAGAATTTTCTTATAGATTGCGAAAAACATTTAGTTAAATTCGGATCCAACAGGGCTATGGATAGACTTTCTCCTTATTCGGATTTCTTTGAAATAAAGCCCGGAGATAGGATAAAGGCTGAAAAGCCTGTAAGTCTTGAATATTATGAAAGATACCTTTATGATCGGTAGGTGATTGAATGCTGATGTTATATGATAGGGATGAAAAGCTTATAGCGTCTTTAAAATATAATAATATTGTAAGAAAAAGAGAACTCAACGGACTTAATACTTTGGAATTTGAAACAGATAGGGAAGTAGAATATGGTCAAAGGGTTCTTTTTATGGACAAAGAAGGCCTGTGGAATGAATATATCATAATAGATTATTTTAAAAATCATAAGGACACGGGGGTTGAATATTCAGTATTTTGTGAGGACTCTACAAGTGAGTTATATTGGTCTTTTATAGAAGATATGAAACCCAGAAATGAAACTTGTTCTTCTATACTTATGAGAGTACTTGAAGGTACGAGGTTTGAAGTAGGAAGGGTTGATTACTTCGGGCTTAAATCTTTTAATTTGTATAGAACAAGTGTTAAGGCTGCTATATGGAAGATGATTGAAGAGTATGGAGCTGAAATAAATGTAAGGATAGATGTAAGTAAGAATGGGATAGAGCATAGGTATATTGACCTTAAAAAAAGTATAGGGCGAAATAGTGGAAAAAGATATGAATATAACAAAGATATACAAAGCATAAAAAAGACCACCTCTATTAAAGACTTAGTTACTGCCTTATATGGTTTTGGTAAGGGCGAAAAAGTAGTAGAAGATAACGGAGATCCTACTGGAGGTTACGGAAGAAAGCTTGATTTCTCTGAAATAAACGGCGGAAAGAAATATGTAGCCGATGAAGAAGCAAGACGTAAGTATGGAGTAGGAAAAAATAGGAAGCATATATTCGGAAGAGTTGAATTTCCTGACTGTGAAGATAAGGAAGAACTTCTTAGATTGACCAGAGATAAGCTCAAGGAATTATGCAAACCAAAAATCACCTATGAACTTAAGGTTGAAGATGTATCAAGGTATGAAGGTTATGAAGGTGAAGGAGTAGGACTAGGCGATAGGGTTATAGTAAAAGATAAGGAAATGGACACTTTAGTTGAAACTAGAGTGATAGCTATTACTGATAACCCCATAGAAGAGATTGACGATGATAGTATAGTGCTGGGAAATTATATAAAAGATTTGTCTGATAATTTTCAGCATTACGATAAATTAAAGTCCACTTTGGATAATGATAGGGATAGATTTAATGATGAACTAAATAAGTTAGCCAAGGGAGTCAAATCCTCATATATTCAAAGTGTAATCGATAGGTTCAATAAGGAACTTAATGAAACTGGAGGTTGGGTCTATGCCGAGCCTGGTGAAGGAATATTAATTCTTAATGCTCCTAAAGAGGGCAACCCTACCCAAGCCATTAACTTAAAAGGCGGTAAGATTGCCATAGCCAATCATAAAAATCCTGACGGTAGCTTTGCTTATGAAACCTTTGGTGATGGAGATGGATTTACAGCCAACCTTATAAGAGCAGGTGTTTTAAGTGGAGGTAAGGTATTCTTTAATCTGGAAGACGGAACATTTTTGATGGGTAATAGTCCTTCCGATTATAGTATGTATCGGGATGGGTCAACTCTTCATATGAGGAATGTGGATATTGACCTTGAGAATAATAGGGTTATTCAAGATTTAAAGGAGAAGTACGATTTATCTGATGAAGAGATAAAGGCCTTTAAGGAAAGGGTCGATAATGCAAATGCTAGAATTGATGAAGCTAAGCAAAGGCTTGATAATGCAAATGCTAGAATAGATAAAGCTGAAGAAAACCTTAAGAAAACTTATCATAATCTTGATAGTACGATTATGAGTGTAGCCGACTATGTAGAAGAATATATAGAAAGTCAGGATAAGAAAAATGAGCTAGTTGATAACTATATAGAAAGTCAAGATAAGAAAAATGAGGTGGTTGATGAAACCCTGCTTGATTTATCTAATAGGATAAGTGTAACTGACGGAAAGATAGATACTAATATAAGGTCTTTGAGGGAGAGTATAGAGAAGATACAGAGCGAAGCTTATGATGATAGTGAGCTTAGGAGATATATATCTGAGAATTATTCAACTATAACCCAAACGGATAGTAAGATAGCTACTAAGGTATCTAGTATGAAGGTGGATATAACTAATGACCTTGAAGATTATTCTGACAAGAATTTACAAACAGCTAAGGCTTATACTGATAGTAAGGACTCTTCTGTAAGAAA
>NZ_JAKZEY010000024.1 GCF_022808955.1 Anaerococcus sp. AGMB09787 | reverse complement strand
GGGAATCTTTATTAGCATTTAATTTGCTAATTTACTAAGGGGGGGGGTAAAATGATATTATCAAATATATAGAATATTTAATACAATATTAAAATATAAACAATTGTGGTAATATTAAATTATAATAATCGCATTTGGCATTAAAGGAGGTGCTTGATGTTAGAGGTTAAAAATTTTACTAAAATCTATAATAATGGGAAAAAAGCTGTAGATGACATAAGTTTTACAGCCAATAATGGAGAAATCTTTGGCTTTTTGGGGCCCAATGGGGCAGGGAAGTCCACAACCATAAAGAGTATTGTAGGAATTAACTCAAAATCAGAAGGAGAAATTGCTATAAATGGTATGTCCCTAGAGGATGATGCTAAGAAATATAAGAGCCTTTTTTCTTATGTACCAGATAATCCAGATCTATTTGAAAATTATAGTGGAAATGAATACATAAACTTTATAGCTGATGTGTACGGGGTAGATAGTAAAACCCGTAAGGAAAGATTAGAGCATTACTTAGACTACTTCGATATAAGATCTGCTATGAATGATCAAATTTCAAGCTATTCCCATGGTATGGCTCAAAGACTTGCTATAATAGGGGCTTTGATAAATGAACCTGAAGTATTGATTTTAGATGAGCCTATGGTAGGCCTTGATGCCAAGTCTGCCTACAACCTCAAGCAAATCCTAAGACAAAGGGCAGGTGAGGGGAAGCTTGTCTTTTTCTCAACCCATGTCATGGAAGTTGCCCAAGAGTTATGTGATAGGATAGCTATCATCAACAAGGGCAAGATTATTGCCATAGGAACTTTTGAAGAAATAAAGACCAAGGTCAATAGAGAAGGATCTCTAGAAGAAATATTCTTGGAGCTTACAGATGAATAATATTTTATTGATAAGTAAATATGCCCTAAAGGAGCAATTTTTCCCCTACTACCCATCAAAGAGAACTCCAGGTATGCCAAAAAACTACCTGGCAAGGATAGTCGTTTTTATTTTAACCTATCTTGGCTTAGGATATTTATTTTCGGCAATATCCATCGTTACAGCTAAGGTTTTTATTGACCTTGGCCTTGACTATATGTACTTTACCATATTTGCTATGATGGTTACTGTGATGATATTGACCATCTACCTGGCAACGATTATGGCTGGGATATTTTCGGAGAAGGCCATATCAAACTACCAAACCCTACCTATAAAGGAAGAAGAACTTTTTGTAGGAAAGATAATCGGAGGCTGTATGTCCTTTGTGGATTATTTCCTCTTCTTTATCCTAATTTATGTAATCTATGATAGGGTAGGAGGCTTTGATTTACTTGGCTTTGCCCTAGGCCTAGTCAACTTCTTGCCAATGGTAGTCATACCCTATACTCTTGTGGCTCTTTTAATAATGCTTATTAAGAGGTTTTCTAATATCAACTCCCACAAGAAGTTATTTAAAAACCTAGGCTATGGTGTGATGTTTGTAATATTGGGCTTTATCTATTACTTTGCCTTTTCGCAAAATGCATCGGGGGCAAATATTTCTAAGGCCCTTAATGATGTCTTTGTCGAGGGAAGCCTAGTATCAAACATCTTCTTTAATGCTAAACTCTTTGGCTTGTCTATAACAGGCTCAATTGGAAGGAGGCTTATAGCAAGTCTCATCCTTTATGCTATAAGTGGTGGACTTTTGGTCCTATCCTACAAGCTAGCTGACAAAAATTATTATAGGTCAGTATTTGGTAAGGCAGTTAAGAATGAGAAAGAAGTCAAGAAGTCTTCTACTAAGGTAAAAAATGTTAGCTTAAACCAATCAAGTCAGTTTAAGGCCCTAGTTAAAAGAGACCTCAAGGTTTTAATGAATGATGTAATGTTCCTCTATTCACCTATGTTAATGGCTCTAATCTTTGGTATAATAACTATCACAACTGGTAGAAATAATATCGAAGAATTTAACCTTGCATCTCCTTATAGCAAGTGGGTGATCCTTGCAGGTGGCTACTCTATAGGATTTTTGATTTGGAGTAATGGAGGTATTGCCCAAAACGCCCTATCTCGAGAGGGAAAGAGCTTCTATCTAATCCAAACCCTACCAATCGATCCCCATAGCCATATGCTAGCAAGACTAAGTTCAGCAAGCCTAATCGCTACTGGGATAAACCTCGTTTTGGCTGTCGTTGTAGGTCTAGTTCTAAAATTTGGTCTAGTAAATATACTAGCGGGCTTTGTTGGTCTATCCTTGGGAGCCTTGCTTTCTAATATAATAGGAGTATTCCTATCTACTGTGGGAATTAATATATCTTGGACTAATCCAAAAGATCTTATTAACAATGGTGGCTTCAGGGTCTTTGGTTACTACCTACTAAGCCTCTTATTCGTATTTTTAAATGTGGGTATAGGAATATTCGTAATGATGATGTCAGGTGGGACTATGCCTTATCTTGCAATAGGCCTACCAGTCTTACTAAATATCATAATAGCCTTGGTTTTCTATCTCTTGGCAAAGAAAAGATACACAAGGGGCTTTATGGACATATAAATATAATGAGAAGCAGCTTTGAAAAAAGCTGTTTTTTTAGTATAATAAGGCTCAGAAATGGGAGGTAATATGGAAAAGGAAAAACCATTTATTTATATAGATACAAATTTTTCTTATGATGAGGCACTTATGCTTGATATGGCCTTTAGGTCATTTTCTTTTGAAATTGTTGGTATATCTACTGTTGGATCTAAGATGAGTGCCAAGGCAGCAGGGGAGAATATCCTGGGCCTTAATGAGAAGTATGACTTATTCTTGCCAATAATAGCTGGCAATTATGAGAGCATCAAGGGAAAATCTTTGACAGATAAGGATGATAGGGTCTTTTTTGAGGCAAGGAAGGACTACCTGGAGGATATCCCTGTAGAAGATGGCCTCTATGAGATAGCTTCTGACTGTGGAGCCTTGGATATCCTTACAACAGGTCCACTTACAAACATAGCCAAGGCCCTCCAAAAACACGAAGATTTGGAAAATTATATTTCACATATCTTTATAAGTGGGGGTTCTATTAGGGATATAGAGGAGAACTTTAGGAAGGATCCAGAGGCCATAGATATTATTTTGAATACTTCGATTGATTTATTTATCCTACCCCAAGAAATAGGAGAAGAGATAGATATTTCAAAGGCCATCGATGGAGAAGCAGGGAATGATGAGATTATCAAAGCAATAGAAGAACTTGATAAGGATAAGAGCCTCGTTAGGGCCTCCCTCCTCCTTTACCTTATGGAAAGCCCAGAGGCCTTTATCTTTGATGAGGCTGGCTTCAAGGTAGACAAAGAAGAAGATAGAGGTAGACTCCTTAGAAGTACAAGTAGGAAGAAAAATTACTTGGTAAATAGGGTAAATGAGGAGAGTTTCCTCACTTATGTAAGGGCTAAGCTATGTTAATCAAAAAGCCTGGTCTTAGGATAATCAAGACTTGGATAGCAGTTTTTATATCAATGGTGATATCGGTTATGAGGTTTGGATCAGGTCTTAGCTTTTATTCTGCCATAGCCGCTATTATTTGTATGGATACCAATGTTGAAGGAACCTACACCAAGGGGATTAATAGGATCAAGGGGAGCATAATCGGTGGACTTTTGGCTCTTGCCTACCTATTTTTCTTGGGAAGGTTTCAAGATGGGCAAATACTCAATCTTTTTCTATTGTCTGTCTTTGTCTTTATCTTGATCTGGGCCCTTTCCATCTTGGGGTTAAATGGAGCCATAAGCATAGCCTGCATAGTCTTTCTTTCTGTTACCCTTAACCATGGTCATGACCCCGGAGGACTTCCTCTAGACTTTGCTATTAATAGGATTATAGATACATTGATTGGAGTAATTACTGCGATTTTTGTAAACTGGTTTGATTTTAAGTTAAGAAAAAAGCTTTAATATAGACTTTAATATAATATATATATTGTGTTATACTTAAAAGTAAGATAGGAGGAATTTATGAAGAAAACTTTTGATACAAGAAAAATGATTTTTGTGGCTTTATTTATTGCCCTAGTCTATATATTTTCAAGGTTTTTCCAAATACCTATTATGACACCCTTTGGACAAACTAGGTTTCATTTGGGAAATGTATTTTGCTTGTTAGCTGGAATACTTATGGGGCCTGTAGCTGGTGGGCTTGCTGGAGGGATAGGATCTGCGCTATTTGACCTTTTTGATCCAGTATATTTTACATCAGCACCTATAACCTTTGTAACTAAGTTTGCTATGGGCTTTGTAGCAGGTTTTATTTTTGCTAGGGGCAAGAAGGCCTTCAGCAAGAAAAGACTAGTCATTGCAAATATTTGTGGCCAACTTACATACGTTGTACTCTACATGGTCCAAACATTTATCAAGAATAAATTTATCCTGGGCTTTACAATGGAAGCGACAATGGCTGAGCTCATACCAAAGCTCGGAGTTAGCCTAATAAATGCGACAATTTCTGTAATCATAGCTAGTATTCTGGCTATACCACTACTTAAGTCGATTAAATTTGATTAATAAGGTTTTACTTACTAGAGAAAAGAGGTTGTTATGGAAAAAAGATTAAATAAATTCAAACTAAGATGTCCACAGTGTGGAGATAATTTTGAGGCTGAACTAAATACTGCAGTCTTTTCAGAGGGAGATGAGAGAAGGGATATCCTAGAAGAGAGTTTTGCAAGGGTTACTTGTCCTTCTTGTGGACACACCTTTAGGGCTAACTATACCTTCGCCTATACTGATGATGATATCAAATTCATGATAATAAATGATCCGAAATTTGTCGACCTCCAATATAGACTAGCCTTCCTATCATCCCTAAAGCTTCTAGATAAAAAGAGGAAGGATGAGGCTTATAACTTTGTAATAAGGATGTCCAAGAGTCTGGCAGAAGTTAAGGAAAAGATAATAATCTTTGAATCGTTCCTATCTGATAAGGCAATCGAACTAATGAAATACATCATATTAGAATCAGACCAATTTGACCTAGCCTATGATGATGTGGCAAGCTTTACCTACGAAGATGACGGTAACTTCAAAATCATAAGCAAAGACGGTAGGGTTATGAAACTTAGATTCATAAAAGAAATCTACGATAAGGTCCTAAAACAATACGAAAAATACTTCAAAGAAACCGAAGGCCAAATGATAGATAGAAACTGGGCCTACGAATTCTTGAAAAAAATCAAAAACTAAAAGCCCAAGTAAAAAAAAAGAGCCTTGGAAAAATTGGGGTTAGGTGGAGGAGGCTAGCCTATCGGATCGTGGAAGCCACTCTGGCTCAGTGAGCAAGCTCGCCGACTCGTGGAGATAAGTCTTGCTCTTATCGACTTCCTTCCTCAAATCTTCCCCATTTCCAAGAGGCCTAGGCCTATTGCCTTTGCCAGGGGTCTTTTTTTATTGGTATGATATTCTTATGAAATTTTATGTAGAAGATAGAAAAAATCAGAAAAAAGTTTATGACATTTTAAATATATTTTTTGACCATGAGGAGATAATTTATGACGAGGAGGCTGACCTTAGAATCCTAGAGGACAGGATTACTTATGGGGGCAAGGATATTACTTATGATAAAAGAGACCTTAAGAAAGATCTCTATGACCTTTTTGTTAATCTAACAGGCTATGAGTCCCCACGGGGTTACCTCACTGGATCCAAGCCATCAAAGCTCCTAAAACAAATGAACCTAGGAGAGATAAAAGAAAAGTATAGGCTAAGTGATAGGAAGATTAAATTGCTAGGCGAAGTAAGGGAAGAGCAAGGAAAGTTAGCTTTCAATAGTGAAGATTTTTCTATCTATATCAACATCCCTTTTTGCCCAACAAGGTGCGATTATTGCTCATATCCAACCCTAGTAGGAGCTAACCATGACAAGGGAGAATACATCGATAAGCTAATCTATGAGATGGAAAATATAGATCTACCAAGAGAGCTTGATGCCATCTATATAGGTGGAGGGACTCCCTCCTACCTCAAGGCAAACGACCTATCAAGGCTATTGGATGCTATCAATAAACGCTTTACCTACAAGGAATTTACCTTCGAAGCAGGGAGGGAGGATACCTTGGATAGGAAAAAAATAGAGATCTTAAAAGAATCTGGAGTTCAAAGGATATCTCTAAACCCTCAGACCTTTAATACTGACATTGCAAAAATGGCAGGTAGGCCTTACAACTTAGACCATTTCCTAAAAATTTATGAAAAGGCATATGACCTTGGCTTTATAATAAATACCGACTTTATAGTAGGGTTAGTAGGAGAGGATAGCGAACTCTTTAAGAAGAATTTTGAAATCCTAAAAAGGCTAAGACCCCACAACCTTACCTTCCATACCCTAAGTATTAAGGTAGGTAGCAAGTACTTCGAAAGGTCTCAGAGGTCAAAATCCATAAATCCTAAAGTAATAAGCCAAGCCATAGAGAACTTTACTAAGAGTCAGGCCTACAAGCCCTACTACCTCTACAGGCAAAAAAATATCATCAGCAACCTCGAAAACATTGGTTACCATAGGAACGATACCCCTCAAAGGTACAATATGATAATCAATGACGAGCTTGAAAATGTTATAGGCCTTGGTATGAATGCCAACTCCAAGCTAATGGATGGTACAAAGTACCGAAATGCCAGGAATTTGAGGGATTATTACGAAAAATTAGATGAAGAAATCGATAGTAAAAATAATATTATAAATGGGTATAGTAGAAGTATTAGGAGGAATTATGGAAATTAAAAACTTAGAACCTAAAGAAGTATTTTCTCACTTTTATGACATTAGTCAAATACCTAGAGAATCAGGAAATGAAAAAGGAGTTTCAGATTTTTTAGTAAAATTTGCTAAAGATAGAAACTTAGAAGTAAACCAAGACGAAGCTCTAAACGTTGTTATCAAGAAGCCTGCTAGCAAGGGCTACGAAGATAGGCCAACAGTTGCCCTCCAAGGCCACATGGATATGGTAGCAGTTAAAGTTGATGGAAGTGACCATGACTTTAAAAAAGATCCAATAGAGCTTATGGTAGAAGGAGACTACCTAACAGCCAATGGAACAACCCTTGGAGCTGATGATGGGATTGGTGTTGCCTTTATAATGGCAATCCTTGACAATGATGAACTTGAACATGGCCCAATTGAAGCAGTAATTACGACATCTGAAGAAACATCTATGCTAGGAGCCAATGCCCTAGACCTATCCCAATTAGATGCTAAGTACCTAATAAACATTGACTCGGAAGAAGAAGGCATCCTAACCATAGGTTGTGCAGGTGGACTTGACCTAGAAGTAAGCTTTGCCAAGGAATATGAACAAGCCCAAGGCGACTTTATAGAAATTGACATCAAAGGATTCTTGGGTGGTCACTCTGGAATGGAAATCGATAAGTTTAGACTAAACGCTATCAAAATATTAGCAAGACTCCTTCACAAGCTAGGAAATGTTCAAATCGCTGAAATTAAGGGTGGAGTTAAGAGAAATGCCATCCCTACAACAGCAAATGCTATAGTAGCAGTAGAAGATAGGGACCAAGCTATAAAGACAATAAAAGAAGAAATAGCAGACATCCTAAATGAATACAAGGATACAGATCCAAACGGCACAATCGAAGTAAGAGAAGCAAGCTTTGATGGACAAGTAATAAGCAAGGAAGTATCAGAGAAAATAATCTCAACCCTCTACGTAATGCCTGATGGTCTCTACAAAAAATACCAAAACAACATAGTAACTTCATCCAACCTAGGAATTCTAGAAAATAGAGAAGATGAAGTGATGTATAACATCATGATAAGATCAGAAGTAGACTCAGCCAAATTTGATAGGGCAGAGATTGACAAAGAAATCGTAAGCAGATTTGGTGGAACCTATGAAGTAAAGGGAGAATATTCAGGATGGCAAAGAGAAGAAACAGACCTAATCGACCTTGCTAAAGAAACTTGGAAAGAAGTAAGAGGAAATGACATGGAAGTATCAACTACCCATGGTGGCCTAGAATGTGGACTATTCAAAAAAGAAATCCCACATGTAGGAATGATCTCCTTCGGTCCAGAAATCCAAGGCGCTCACAGCCCAGAAGAAAAAGTAAACATAGAATCCGTACAAGGTAACTACAAATTCTTGGTAGAACTACTAAAGAAAATAAAATAATATCATTGCACAGGATAGAGTCTCCTGTGCTTTTTTGTAGGAAAAAAGCAGCCTTAAGGCTGCTTTAACTTTATAAATTATTACTCAAAGACTATCTTGTCAATTTTTGTCTTTCTCTTTTTAGATACTTGTACTACAAATATTGCATAGAGGATAGCAAATATTGCACCTATTACATAACCTGCTGTTGTGCTTAGTTTAAATCCTATATCAGCTGAGCTTATGAAGGCAGCTACTATGAATGAGTAGAAGATTCCTGGGATAAGGGTCATTAGATATAGTTTCTTCTTTGTGATTAGGTAGCTTGTTGCTACACCTAGGGCAAAGATTGCTACTAGTTGGTTTGTAAATCCGAAGTATCTCCATAGGATGTTAAATCCGTTAGGGTTAGATTTTGCAAAGTATAGGATTGCAATTGCTGGGATAAATAGGACTGCAGCTACAGTAGCTCTCTTCTTAGAAGATCTTTGGTCAATGTTTAGCTCTTCTGCAACGATAAGTCTTAGAGATCTAAATGATGTATCTCCACTTGTTATAGGGAGGACGATTACACCGATTATTGCAAGGTAACCACCGATTGTACCCATGAAGTTTTTAGAAATTTGTCCAACCATCAAGGTACCTGGGGTATCTAGGCCAGCAGCTCCTGTTGAGAATAGAATTATGGCTCCTGCAGCCCAAATCATAGCTATAAATCCTTCAGTAATCATTGTTGAGTAGAAGGTTCTAATTCCCTCTCTTTCGTCTCCAACTGTTCTAGAAACAAGTGTTACTTGAGATCCGTGGAAACCTGATAGGATACCACAAGCTACAGTTATGAAGAATGATGGGATGAATTTTTGTCCTGTTGGGTGGTCATATAGGAGACCGTATCCTTCAAATTGTAGGTGAGGAAGTCCCTTGAATAGGATGCCTATAAATACTCCGAATGATGAAATAAGGAGGAAGGCACCAAAAATAGGATAAATCTTTCCTATAACTTTATCAATTGGAAGAATTGTTGAAAGGATATAATAAACGAAAATTACAGCGTAGATTATCCAAATAATGTTTGAGTTTGGATCAAGTCCAAGGATATCGTTAGCTATCAAATCTCCAGGGGTGTAAACAAATACTGTACCAGTAAGTAGTAATAATATTGCAATGATTATATTGTAAACTCTTCTAGTATTTGTTCCTAAGTATTTACCAACAAGTTTTGGAACTTGGCTACCGCCATTTCTCATGGAGATCATTCCTGTAAAATAATCGTGAACTGCACCAGCGAATACACATCCTAGAGGAATAGCTAGGAAGGCAATTGGGCCAAATAAAATACCTTGGATAGGTCCGAGTATTGGTCCAGTACCTGCAATATTAAGTAAGTTAATAAGCCAGTTTTTGTTCTTGTTCATTGTAACATAATCTATACCGTCTGCTTTTTTAACTGCTGGAGTTTCTCTATCATCAGGGCCGAATTGTTTTTCGACAATCTTTGAATAGAAGAATCCGCCAGCAAAGAGGATGACGAGTCCTATAAAAAATAATACCATAAAACCTCCTATTAGTTTTCTTGTATAATTTAATTATAAAACATTTTCATAATTTTTTCAAATGGATGTACTTGATTTTTGATACCACTATGATTGATAAATTTTACCAAGTCATTTGGAATTTTTGAGAAAATTCTATAGTACAGGTAGTTTTTACAAGAAAAATCCCAGGGACTAACCTGGGATAAATTTAAAGTTCTTTTATTATTTCAAATAGTTCTCTAGCAGATTTTAATGGGCCATCGTTCTCCATTCCTTCTATCCCTAGTTGGGTTCTGATTGTACCAACTCTGATATTGTTGGCAAAGAGCCTTGTAAAATATTTCTCGATTAGCTCATCACATTTCTCTTGCTTTTGGTAAGGACCGAATGGATTTGCAAAGTAGGATTTAACAAGGCCTTCTTCGGTGGTAGTTCCTTTGGCAAGCCTTGCCCCGTCCTTGAAAACTTGGATGGCATGCTCCTTATCATCAAAAAATCTTATGGATTTCTCATTATCATCTAGTTTGTCGTAGTTGTTAGCATATAGGAAGAAGTCTACTTTGTAGCCTTCCATTATATCATCGTAGCTTGCGACTGGCATTATTAATCTTGCATTTATCTTGTCAGGGTTCATAAAGATTGACCTATCTATTTGCTTGAAGGCATAGCCACTATCTAGGTCATCAAGTCTAACAAAGGCACCAGTTTCGCTTCCATATGCCTTTACCTCTCCGTCTTCTATCCTAAAGGAGCCCATATCATCAAAGATTATAGTCATATATCTAATGTATTCTTTGGCTAGGCTTCTAAAGGCTTCTATGGATTCGCTCTTACCAGCTCCACTATCACCTAAGATTACTATATTCGCACTCTTTCCGTTGTGGAGAACTACATTTACTCCAGCTCCGTGGATAGGTAGGTATCCCTTCTTCATTGAGATTATGTTGTTTAAGGTTAGACACATTTTTTTTAGGTAGCCGAAGTAATCTTTTTTCTCAGCATAGTTACAATAACCGATTATTAGGTTGTTTTTCTTATCTTCATAGAAGACATCTCTATCATTATCATCTTTTACTCCAAAGATATAAATGGCATCAGGCTTATTATTTAGAACTTCTTCTTCATCGGCTAGTTCAAAGAGGTTTGATGCAGAAATACCATGGGTCATGTAGTCTATGTGGAAGTAAACATAGACTAAATTATCAGCGACCTTAGCTGGGTAGCAGAGGAATTCGTGTGGGTTTATTTCCAAGTCTGTAAGTGGATTCTCATAAACTTCTTTGAAAAATCCATCCCTTTTATTGGATTTGGTGTAAGTTATATAAGGAGTTTCAATCATAACCTTGGTTATAAAAGGTATATTGTTTAGGAAGTCAAGGTAGTCTGGATATGCTATTTTAGATTTTCTAATTATAACTGAGGCATTTGCCCCAGCAGGCACTTGCCTAAAGACCTTTGGAGAAAATCCACTTATTGAAACTTGGATTTTCCTATAGATATCTAGGATTAGTTCCTTGAGCTTGATATTAGCTTCCAAAAAGTTTTGGACTTCGAGTCCTGCTTCTGATGAAGATTTCTCGATTATAGAATATCTCTCGAGCTTTCTCCAGTAGTTGTAAATATCTTCTACGACCCTCAATAAATTATCTCTTTGCTCATTAAGTTTGTAATATTTATTAATCTTATCACTAGCCTCATCTAGGCTCATTACTGTGAGGATCTTGATTATATCCCTGAGTTCTGAAGCAAGTTTATCTATATCAGATGATATAAAAAATTTTTCTAGGTAAGAGTAAACTCTGGTATTACCTTCCTTGTGGAATCTGACAAAAGAGCTTAGAACTTCATAAAATCCTTCAGATCTCAATAGCTCTTCAGAGCTTGAAAAAAAGGCCTTGGAAAAGTTTAGAACGGCTTTGTTGTTTGATATGGTTATTTCTTTATTCATTATTATTCTCTCCTATGTATTTTATTTAATTTTACCTTTTTTTTAAACAAAGGCTATTTGAACAAGGAACATATAGGTCAAAGTGCCAAAGCCAATACTAAGAGCAAGTTTTTTAAATTTAACATGGAGAATAATTACTACCAGACTTGCTATCAGCTCAGAGAGACCATAAGGATAAATAAAGACATTTACCTCTTTTAGGGCAAAGACAACTAGCAAGGGCATGAGGGCAAAGGGCAAGTACCTACCAAAATAGACAATAATATCTGGAAGGTTCTTTTTGCTAAAAAACAAAAATGGAATTGACCTAATCAAAAAGGTTGTTATGGTCGCTACTGCAATTATTCCTAACATATTATTCATTATAATCCTCCACCTTTCCCCTAAATCCTATCAGGGATAAAACGATCAAAAGTAGGGCTGGTATCATAAAATTATCCTTACCAAAAAGTATAAGGGCAAGAGTTGATAGGGAAATACCAATAAAAAATGGCCTGTGGTTTTTGGTAGATGAAAATTGTTCTACCAATAAGACTAAGAAGAGTGCTGTAAGAACAAAGTCAAGACCTGCACTATTAAAGCTAATCATATCACCAAGTAAGCCTCCTAGGTAGGATGCTAGTGCCCGAACTCCATAATTAATCAGACCAATGGCAAAGTAAAAGTCACTATCATCTACATCTTCTGGTGGCTTAATAGATGTATCTAGGGCGAAAGTTTCATCTGATAGGGTCAAGATAAATAAAAACTTTGACCTTGAATTCTTGTACTCCTTAAGGAGGGATACCCCATAAAACATCATCCTGAAATTGACAGAAAGAGTTAGGATTGCAATGCCAAGGAGGCTAATATCAGTTTTTAGTAGGGGAATAAGGACAAATTGCATACTACCAGCGTAAACTGTAAGCGAAAGGATTGGTGCCAATATAGCACTAAATCCCTGCTGGCTTAACATAATTCCAAAGGCAAGACCTAAGAAGGTATAACCTATTATAACAGGAATAGTATAAGGAAATGCTTTTTTTAATGCTTCTTTCATGATATCTCCTTCAATAATATTAAATCTATTTTAGCATAAGATTGTTAAATTTAAAATAATAGTTTTAATAATTGCTTAAAACTTGTATAGTATAACAGGTTAATTATAAAAAGGAGTGTTTTTGATGAAAGACTATGATGTTGTAGTAGTAGGCGCAGGAGCTAGTGGGGCTTTTTTGGCTTATGAACTTACTAAACTAAAGACAAATAAGAAAGTTTTGATTTTAGATGCTGGAAGAAAGGTAGAAAATAGGCTTTGCCCAATATCTACTGGAAAGGTCGACCACTGTATAAGCTGTAAGCCTTGTAATATCATGTATGGCTTTGGTGGAGCAGGTACCCTATCTGACGGTAAATACAATATAACAACTAATTTTGGTGGAGACCTTCACGAATATATCGGGGAAGATAAGGCAATGGAGCTTATGGAATATGTGGATGATGTCCTCATGAAATTTGATGGGGGAGGTGACCTAGAACTATTTTCTACAGATAAAAATGACCTAAAGACAAAATGTCTAAGGTATGATCTCCACCTCTTGGATGCCAAGGTTCGTCACTTTGGAACTGATAGGAACAAAATAATTCTCCAAAAAATCTTTGACTATGTAAAGGGTACTATAGACTTCTCTTTCAGTACCCTAGTCAAGGATGTAAACTATGAGGATGATCATTACCTAATATCTACAGATAAGGAAGTCTATAGGGCAAAACACCTAGTCCTTGCTGCAGGAAGGTCTGGCTCTAAGTGGATAGCAGATATCTGCAATAAGTTTGATGTAGGTCTTAAGTCCAACAGGGTCGATATTGGAGTTCGTGTAGAAGTCCCTGCCGAAGTCTTCAAGCACATAACTGATGAAGTCTATGAGGCAAAGATAATGTATCAAACCAAGCAATACAATGATGTTGTAAGGACATTCTGCATGAACCCTTATGGTCAAGTTGTAACTGAAAATACCAATGGAATTTTGACAGTAAATGGTCATTCATTTACAGATCCAAAGCTTCAAAGCGAAAATACCAACTTCGCTCTCTTGGTAACCAATAGATTTACAGAACCATTTAAAAACTCAAATGAATATGGGGAATCTATAGCCAAACTATCCAATATGCTGGGTGGGGGAGTCTTGATGCAAAGATTCGGAGACCTAGTCAAAGGTCGTAGGTCATCAGAAAGAAGGATGAAGAAGTCCTTTACCAAGCCAACCCTCAATGCAACTGCAGGAGACCTATCTCTAGTAATGCCAAAGAGGCAATTAGATGATATAATCGAGATGATTTACCAATTAGATAAGATTGCACCTGGCATGGGAAATGACGATACCTTGCTATACGGTATAGAGGTTAAGTTCTACAACTCCGTAGTCGATGTTGATGAGAAATTTGAAACATCCCAAAATAGACTCTACTGCCTAGGTGATGGATCAGGAGTTACTCACAGCCTATCCCAAGCATCTGCTTCTGGAGTTGAGATGGCGAGAATTTTAAACGAGCTATAAAGATGAAATATATCTACAAGGAATTAAGTAAAAAAGATCAAACTATACTAAGGGGTGTTATCAATACCCCTGATGACTTTGACAAGTACAAAAAATACCCAACAGCTATCTTCTACCATGGCTTTGGTGGGGATAGGAATGGCAATACCTTCTTTAGGGTTACTAATGCAAGATACCTCACAGATAGGGGCTATGTTGTAGTAAGGTTTGACTTCTCGGGAACGAATGAATCAGACGGAAGCTTCTATGATATGACAGTATCTAGGGAAGAAGAGGAAGCCCTCCTAATCTACGAGTTCGTCAAAATTCAATCCTTTGTAGACAAGGAAAGAATCTACTTAATGGGTCATTCCCTAGGTGGAGTTATAGCTTGCCTTATAGGTCATAAGGTCAACCCCTACAAGATTTGCCTCCTAGCTCCAGCTAGCGATATGAATAACAAGGACTACCTAAAGGTAATGTTTGAATCTATATATAAAGGAAAAATTCAAGGAGAGGTCAAAGAAGACGCCATAGACCTAAGCTTCGATGAGTTAGTAAGAGATGTTGAGGATATCGATATAGGTGGTATAAGACTTAATAAGAAATTCTTAGAGGATTTCTTAAAAAAAGACATCTACAAGGAAGCGTCAAAATATAAGGGAGAAGTCCTAATCATAAGAGGAGATAGAGATGAACTAGTCTTTAGGGATTCCAATATCAAGCTTACTGAGTCTTACCCTAATGCTAAGTATGTAGAAATTTCTGACACCAACCATGATTTTACAGATGAAAATATAAGACAAGAGGTCTTTAAAATCATGTATGAATTTTTTGAAGAATAATTTTGAGCTGACCCCATAAAGTTGTTTCTACACTAGAGTTGGAAATATCTCTAGCTCTAGTGTTTATTTCTCCTACCTATAGGGCAGGATTTTTTATGTTCCGTCTTTTTCTATATTCTACAGATAGGTATCCTACGTTTTATTTTTTTCTTGTAATACTTAATATATTTTTCAATTCTTTATTTTGTTTTTCGTATGAATAGTAATTTACTCACTTATATATCTCTTGTTTTAACATTTCAAATAAGCTTTATATATACCTATCTATATTCGCTCTCTTTAAGCGTTTTTGTAAATAGATAGTGTAGATTTTAGAAGATTATAATAATTTAACAAGTCTTTTAGTTTGTATTTCTTTCTTAAACTGAGATTATGTCAGAAATTGCATTAATCATGTATATATCATTTGAGACAATTCTATATTTTTTTATTGTGCTTGCTTTAGTGAATCGTTCTCTAAATTAGTTAAGTTTACTGATGAATATTTTTTAGTATCTTTTGAAATTGTAAGTAACTTTGAGATTTTTGAATGTCTTCCACTCTTTTTAGATTTAGTACTTAATTAACTTTTTTCTAAATTATTTTACCATCTCAAAATTATTGATAGATTATTGATTTTAAGTTCATTAGCTAAGCTTTGATATGCATTAACCAATTTTAAAATGATACTCTTGTGTGAGAGATTATATATTTTTGTTAATTGACAAAATTAATTTTGAATTATGTATTATATTTTGCAGTTTAAAAGCTTAGATTCTTAAGGTAGTTTTGGGTTTAACTTTTTAGGGTTAGTTCACTTTTAGAGTCAGTTTAAAATATTGAGAATTTTACTTTTTATCTATTCTAATGAAACTAAAATCTTTTGGACTAATTATTAAAGCCTTTAATTCTCTACAATCAAATCTTCTAATTGAGACCTTATATATTAACAGTTTCAGGGTAATTTTCTATTAAAGACTTAGCAGCATCCATTGTAAGCTTATTTTCATAAAGAGCATCCTCTAGTTTCCTTATTAACTTTTTATTTGATTATTTTTAGATTTTCTTTGGTCAAAATATCCAAGATGCATATTATGATCGCATATATAATCTAAACACTTGTGTAATTTTACTCATCTCTTCCATATAATTTAACCTATAGCTAGAATCATCCAAGTTAATAGAAGTATAGGCAAAGGGCTAAAAAGCTGGTCTCAAAATAAGATGAAGATGTGAATTAGCTGCGGTATAAACGTTTTCACTTTCCGAAGAGTCAGGATGATATTCCTAATTCCATCGGTCAAATGAAACACTAGCACTTAGAGATTGGATGTTGCAGTATATAAATATCATATCTTTAAATTCGCTCGATATAATGAGAGATATCAATAATAAAAAAACGATAATGTAACTATTGAAACTTGAAGTTTAATGTGGTAAAATAGCAAAAAAAAAGGAGGTATTTATGAAAGAAACTATAGTTTTTGAATTCAATAATGAAAAAAAGCAGTTTGTTGGAAGATGTTTCTCAGTTATAACAATTAACGTTAAGTAATTATAAAGTGCGATAGAGTTTAGTAGATTATATACTACTCTATTGCACTTAAATGGAGTAAAAATGTTATCAAAATATGTTTTAGAAGCAGATAGTTACGATAATAAATTTAAACTTTTATATAATACAAAGAATGATTATTTTATAAGATATAGAAAAAAAGATTTTTCTTCATTTGAAGATTTATGCTCATATAACGAAGTAGAATCTTTCTTTAGAGAAAAAAGTTTTTTTGCAAGTGATAACGAGATATTCGAAATTAAAAAATTGCAAAATCAAATAAAAAATTCTAATGATACTCTGATGATAATTGTGAAATTGACAAGTCAATGTAATTTTAGATGTAATTATTGTTATGAGAAATTTTCTGATAAAAAAATTGAAAGAAATGATTACATTAGGTTACTTAAATTTATAAGCAATCAAATAGAAAAAAATAATTTTAAAACAATTATTATAAATTGGTTTGGAGGAGAACCACTTTTAAATATTGATGCAATATTATATTTAACACCAAGAATACAAGAATTATGTGAGAAAAATAATATCTATTATTTGGCTAGTATAACTACAAATGGATATCTATTAGATAAAGATATTTTTTCAAAACTATATAAAAGCAATGTTAAATCATATCAAATTACTATAGATGGGTTTGAGACAATTCATAACAAACAAAGAATTTTGTTAAATGGAAAGGGCTCATTTAATAAAATAATAAAAAATATAGAAGATATTCAAACTAATTTTGGGTGTTACAATGATTTTGGAATTGTTATTAGAATGAATTTGACTAGAGAAATTGTAAATAATATTTACAATGTAGAAAGATGGTTAAATAGATTAAAGCAAAATAGTAATATTTATCTTGACTTTAATTCTGTAGTCGATTTTAAAACATTATCTCATCAAATATCTGATATTGAAATACTTAATTTTATTAAAAATTTCATTGGCAAAGGATATAGAATAGCTAATTTAAGAAGCTATTTATCTATTTATGATAGTCTTTGCTTTGCGGCAAAGGATAATCACTATGTTGTTAATACAGATTTCAGAGTATCAAAATGTACAGTAATAGAAAACGATGAATCTTATATTGGATACATTGATAAAAAAGGTGATTTTATAAAATCGGATTATTTCGATATATGGAATAAGTGTTACATTAAGAAAGAATGTAAAGAATGTTTAAATTGGGCATATTGTAACGGAGGAGCATGTCAGTTGTTTTCGAAGAAGTATAAAGAGCCTCGATGTTGTAAATTTTATAAGAATGAAAAAGAATTATTAAAACTAATGGATTTATCAAAAGATTATGATCTAACCTTGGAGAAAAAATTATGTTAAAAAACTTTAGTAAGATC
>NZ_JAKZEY010000023.1 GCF_022808955.1 Anaerococcus sp. AGMB09787 | reverse complement strand
GGGTATTTAAATTTAAGAATTATATATTTAAGGTAAAATATATAGGATTGGAGGCAAGATGATACTTCTTAGAAATATAAAACTTCCTTATGACCATAGTGAGGAAGATCTTAAAAAAGAAATAGAAAAAATTATAAATAAAAAAATAGATTCATATAGAATTTTTAAAAGGTCAATAGATGCTAGGCGTGGTGTAAGTTATATCTACCAAGTAATCCTCGATACCAAAGTCTCTACCAAAGTAAGAAAAAAACTAAGGACAAATATTTCAGATTATAAAGAGGAAAAACTAGAATTTGTTAATAAAAACAAGGTCAAAAGTGTAACTATAGTTGGTGCAGGTCCTGCTGGGATTTTTGCAGCCCTATCCCTTGCCAAGGCTGGCGTCAAGGTCGATATAATTGAACAAGGTGAGCAAATGGAAAAAAGGGTAAAGACTGTAGATGCCTTTATTGGAGGAGCACCATTGAATGTAAGGTCAAATATCCAATTTGGTGAAGGTGGAGCAGGAACATTTTCTGATGGAAAACTTACTACAAGGTCCAAGGATAAAAGAATCAATGAAATTTTCAAAATCTTGGTTGAAAATGGTGCCAATGAAGATATCCTCTATGACCACCTACCCCATATAGGAACAGATGTCCTAAGAAAGGTCATAGTAAATATAAGGAAAAAAATCGAAGACTTAGGTGGAAGATTTCATTTTGAAGAAAAATTTATTGATTTAGATATAAAAAATAATCAAATAAAATCCCTAGTAACTGATAAGGGAGAATATATTAGCGATGAATACATCCTGGCCTTGGGTAATTCTTCGAGGGATACCTTTGTCATGCTTGATAAGTATATAGACATAAAAGCCAAGCCCTTTGCAGTGGGCTTTAGGATTGAGCATTTACAAAAGAATATTAATTTTAGCCAATATAACCTAGTGGATGATAGACTCCCTCAGGCTTCTTACCAACTAAACTACACCAATAAAGATAATGGGACTTCAGTTTATACCTTCTGTATGTGTCCAGGTGGCTATGTAGTAAATGGGTCAAGCGAAGAAAATTCTTTATGTGTAAATGGCATGAGCTATAACGATAGGGCAAATACCAATGCCAATAGCGCTATAGTCTGCTCAATTGGAAGCGAAACCTACGGGGAAGGTAAATTTGCTGGCTTAAACTTCCAAAGGCAAATTGAAAAAAAGGCTTATCAATTGGCTGGTTCAAATAACAAGGCCCCTGTCCAAAGACTTGAAGACTATTTTCTAAATAGAAAAACTGAAAAAATCGGCCAAATAAGTCCAACAATTCAAACTGGTTACACCCTTTCAAATCTAAATGAAGTTTATCCAGAAAGAATAAACTACGCTATTAAAGAAGCATTAAAAATATTTGATAAAAAATTGAGGGGCTTTGCGAGTTCTGATGCTATACTAACTGGTGTCGAAATCAGAACATCCTCCCCTGTTAGACTTGTAAGAGATAAGTATAAAACTAAATTTAAAAACCTCAGACCAATAGGGGAAGGTGCTGGCTATGCTGGTGGCATCATGTCATCAAGCCTTGATGGGGTCAAATGTGCCATAGAAATTTTAGAAGGAGAAAAATAAGGGGATAGATTATCCCCCTCCTCATAGATAAATAAATAGTAACGTTCCAATTAAGATCATAATAACTCCCAATATCAATTCGACCAAGCCTACTTTTTTTCCATAAGAAATATCCTTTCTCCCCTTTACTAGGTCAGATTCAAATCCGTTTATTAAGGTGTAATTTTTTTTAAAATAAATTAGATAGCCAAATATTGTAAATACTATTCCAGTTATTGTTAATATAATGCTTAGTAATCTCATAAAATCTTACCTATTAATTATTAAGTTATTTACCTATTATCTAAAAACTTCTATAAATTTCATAAAGCTTACTAATAATTTGACCACTTTATTATTAAATTTTTACCCCGGGCTATAAAATCACCCACAAAAAAGGACCCTAAAGGCTCATTGAATTAGGGATTTTAGAAAAACTGATTTAGAGAATCTTTAGGTGGCAATAGAAAAGGTTAAGAGCAGAGTTGTTCTTAGCCTTTTTAATTTGAGTAATTGTATAATAATAGATTTTCATTGTCTTGACTTATCTTTCATAGTACCGGAATATATGTATATCAAAAAGGAGAATTATGTATGAAACAAGAAATTTTGGAAAGATTAGAAACAGAAGTTAATGCTTGAAAAAGATACGCAGAATACTCAGTTAAAAAAGCAAAAAACGAAAAGTTGGATCAGCCATTAACTTTTTAGATATAGCTGTAACAGCAAAAAAATGTGCCGATAGACTTCATGATGAATTTTGGGAAGTATCATACGGCAAACTAACAGATGAAGAATTCAAGATTTTTTGTGAAGCCGAAACATTGAGCCAGGAAATAAACAAAGCTTATATTGAGTTAAAACTTTTGAGAAAATAAGCAATTAAGCATTTAATATTTTCAAATTTCAATTTGTCGATTTCTTCTACATAGGATGCAAATTCGTCTTGTAGTTCTTTAGGCGGAACAGGTAATGCTGTATTTCCAATGGATGATTGATTAAGAGTGACTCCTTTAACAGCATTCATTTCTCCTGTAGACCAATCATGTGAAGATAACCATAATCGTAAATATTCATTGTGAACATACTTTTTACCTTTGTTCAAAAAAGCAATTATAGCTTCATTTGTAAATATATTTTCTGATGTTATAGCTGTTCTTCCTATGGTTAATTTAAAACTCATAATAACAGTGTTAGCTGGTACAAATTTGATTCCTGTATCAGCAATTGCTATATCAGTTATAAATTCAGTAGTATCTTTTGTAAATCTGTTATATTTCCCCATATCAGCAACTGAAATCCATTTATAACCATTTTTAGTCCAGTATTCATTATTGTATCTGGATGGAGTTTTACCTAATTGGAAAGTGAATAGTTCAGATAGTTTTTTAAATTCAAATTTCTTCCCTTCAAACATCTCGACAAATTTTGATTTGATGTCTTCATCATATTTTTCAATTGTAGATTTTTGTTCTTCTATTACTAAATCTACTTTTTTAATTTCTTCGATGATTTTTTCTTGTTCTTCAATAGGTGGAACTTGGATAATTAACTGTCTAACTTTTTGTATTGATGCTCTATAGTTTCTTGAAAATCTTTCATATTCTCCCTCAACTTGTAAGGCATAGACTAAATAATCAATTAAAATTTTATCCGTTTTTAGTCTCAAAACTCCACAATGGTCTGTGGGATAAAATTCTTTATTTGCTGAAATAGAATTGACCATCCAGTCGCCATCAATACCCCATAAAATCGATGGTTTTGAAAAATCAGTAATATTCTTCTTGTTAATTCTACCAAATTCTTCAAAAACATTGGCACTGTAAACAGGTATTTTACCATCATCTTCAAGTTCGTCATTTAAAATTCTATCTCCTATTGATAAATCAAATATTTTTTTATCAGATAGGTAATAGGTTGTTAAATTTGGATCATCTTTTAAAATTTTAACCTTTCTAGTTTTTATTCCCTTATTAAACTCTACACTCCTAAAATCAAGCATATCCTTAGTATTTAGATAATAATAGTATTCCTCTAAGTTATCAATAGAGTATTCTTCTCCATAGAATGACTTTCTAATCAAAGATGCAAGGTTGTTTTCGTCTCGCCTATCTTCATTTTTATACAGCTTCCCACCAGGATTTGTTATCTGTATTCCTTCTTGTCCCTTTCTATTAGACCACTTATAGCCTAAAAAATCTTCTTGTCCTTTGTTGTCATTTGGTGCATTTATTATAAGAGTTCTTTCCTTATAAGTTAGGGCAAAATATTTGATTTTTTCTCTTTCAATTTCAAAAGTATAGTCATAGAACATTTTATTTAAGATGATATCCTGCTCATCTTTTTCTAATTTTGTGAAAGTCTTTTGTTTTTTCTTAGTTTTAACAGAGCTTAAGCCTAAAAAGCCTGACGTATAATTTTTAAAGTATTTATTTTTATATTCGTAATAGTTTAAGCTTTTATTTATGAATTTTTTATAATCTTCTATTTCCACACCTATTGTTTTTAGATACTCTTTAAATATGATTTCATCTTCCCAATCTTTAAGAGCTTTTCCTGCTATAATAGAGTTCACGCTATCTTTTACCAAATCGATTTTTTTAGGCGGTTCATCAAACTTTTCCAAAAATAAAATTACTGTATTTGTTCCAGTTGCTCCAAAAGTTTTGCTAGATAAGGCTACTACGGCTCTAATTTTAAAGTTTTCAATAATTGACTCACGTGCTGCAATAAAGCTTTCGTTTTCTTTATTTAGTATAGAAGAAGGAAGAATGACAGCAGCAACAGCCTTAGGCTTTAGAAGTTGTGAAATTCTTTCTACAAAAAGAGTTTCAATTTCAGATCCAGTGTTTGAAACTTTATCCAAAACTTTAAAATCATTATTTTTAAGATTTAAATGTGGCTTGAAAGCAGAAACAGAATAAGGTGGATTTGCTACTAGAATATCAAAACTTTCAGGAATAATCTCTTTTTCCTTATAGTTTTCCAGTCCGTCACCAAAGACAATATTTCCTTCTCCAGCTCCATGCATGAATAGAGATATTTTTGATACTCTAGCCAGTCTATAATCTTTTTCTATGCCATATATATTATCTCTAGCCCATGAGAAATCAATATTCATGTCTGGATCAAGAAAAATAAAAATATCATTGATAGCTTCAAAACCTTCTGTCAAAAAATGTCCAGCACCACAAGCATAATCAATTATTTTTGGAAAGTTTACTTTTTCATTCTGTCTTATTATTCTTTCTAAAGGAAGACTATCCCAAATAAAATGAGTAATAGGTACCGGTGTAAAAAATTGTCCTTCATTTTGCTTAAAGCCCTTATTTAAAAGCTGTTCAAAAAGGTCTCCTAACATTTGTAGATTCTTTGATCCAATAATCCTATAGTTTTCAAATAGTTTTACAACTTCTACTAGAATTTTACCATTTTGAAGGAATAATTCTTCATTATGGACATCTTTAAAGGCAAAGTCATTATTAGTGTAGAACTTTAAGATACGCAGAGTATTATCAAGCTCCTTAATTAATTCAGTTCTATTATTGCCTGTGTATTGTTCTATGGTTCTTTTTGCATAGTCTTCAGGTATGTAAAAAATATCTTCTTTCATAAATTTTTCCATACCTTCTTTGTGTAGACGTTGGAGTCTATCTTGTAAACTTTCATAAGTATCTGTTCCAACTTTGTATTGAAAATCGACAATATCTGTATCAGTTTTTTGTATTTCATCAACTAGCTTACATATAAAAAGTGCTACTAGCCTATTGAAGGCATTTTCTTTATCAGATACGTTATTATGTCTTAATATCTCTTCAAATCTATTTACCACCTTATCTTTTCCTGAAAAATCAATAAGATCTTGTTTTCTTAATGGTTTAACTCCAACTTGGTAAGCTATAGAATCATCTCTAAATATAATGTCGCCCAATAATCTTTTTTCATAAGTTTCTTTCCAAACAGTATATAAATCAGGAACTGTATAGGCACTTTTATAAAGAAGAATTGACGAATCCTTCTTTGCGAGTTCTATTAAGTTTTTATCATCACTACAGTTAATTGCACATGTTTTATAGTTAACTTCATTTCTATCAAGTGTGGATGCATATAGAACAAGCCATTTACAGTATTTTTCTTGTTGCCAATAAGAAAATAATTGTGCTCCATCGTTTAGAGTGTCTTTTAGTGCTTTATCATATTCTTTGCCATAAGTTTTACATTCAATTATAAAAAGAGTTTTTCCGCTACTTTCTTTTACTAAAATATCTGCTCTACCACTTTTTTGATCATGTCCTAAAGCCCATGTCTTTTCAATTTCTATATGCTCTGGTTGATAGCCTTTATCCATTAATCTTGTCACGCATTCTAATACAACAAAATTTTCAGGGTCAGAAAAATTACATGTAGTTCTCTTATATACCATTAGACCTTTGTCTTCAGGATAGTTTATTTTTTCATTTTCAAAATCAACAGAGATGGAGCAATCAAATTCTGGGTATTTTTTTGTTAAATATTTTTCTTGATTTTTATGTTCTTCATATCCGATTAATTTTAGAACGTCTTTTAAATTTGATTTTGTTATCACTCCTAATCCTCCTTGATTTCTATAATATCCTCAATTTTGCAATTCAAAGCTCTACATATTTTCTCTATTGTTTCCAGAGAAACGTAATTATCATTTTTTAATCTGGTTGATATATTAGCACTATACCCAGCTTTCTTTTGTAAATCTGAAACACTCATATTTTTGTCTATCAATAAATGGAATAATTTTCGGTATGTTATAGCCATGTGTACTCCTTATAACAATATGTAATTCACGAATAAATGAAATATTCAATGAAAATATTATACCACATTTTACAGCTTAATCTTTACATATTTCTTAAGACGGATTTATTTACGTCTTTTTTTAATTGATAGAATTAAAATTGCTAAAAAACTAATCAAAACTACCTTTTTTGTCCTAGGGCTAGTGAAGGGAGAAATATTTTTTTATAACCGGAAAATTCATTTCAAATCTTACTTATACAAATGGATGAAGGAATAATTACTCACATCCCTTGAAAAAGTCTTGAGTCTATTAGGGGAAGAAATTTTTAAGATGGGTTAAAAAAACTATGTTTTTCTTCGCCTGTGATGTGGGAGGAAAAATAAAACCTATATGAAGATAACTTGGAAGGTAAGATATCTGATCAACGATTTGAGAAAATGGCTAAAGCTTATGATGAAGAAGAAATTTCACTTCAAAAAAGAATAGTTGAACTTGAAAAAACTATTACAAAATCACAGGAGGAAGAACTTAATGTGGAATCATTCTTAAAGCTTGTGAGGAAGTACACCGATATTAAAGAACTTGATCCAGAAATAATAAGAACATTTGTAGACAAGATTTATGTAGAACAATCAGAAAAAGTTCCAGGCACAAATTTAAAGAAACCAACCATTTGGATTTATTGGAATTTCATAGGGAAAATTGACATATAAAAATCGGCACAAAGGTTAATACCTTCATGCCGATTAAATTTTAAGGAAATAAATCCCTAATTAAGAGCCCCTAAAGGTCCCTTTACTTTATGAATTTATTCGTAGTCGTAGAATCCCTTACCAGCGTTTACACCAGTTTCTCCCTTATCAATTTTTTCTTTGAGTAGTTCTGCTATCTTGTGGTTTAGAGAATCTGGATCATCTACATCGTCTTTATTTTTAAGGATATTATAGTCTGTTTCTAGTCCTATTAAGTCGATTCCTTCAAATGGTCCAAAAGGTGTACCAGTACCTATCTTCCATGTTGTATCTATAGTTTTAGGATCTGCAACCCCCTTAGCCCATAATTCTTTAGCAGCATCTAATAAAGGAACTACTAATGAATTTAGAATATATCTAGGTTGTTCTTTCTTTAGTTCTACAGGAACCATGTTGATATCTTCAGCAAATTCAACTACTGCATTATATGCTTCTTCGCTTGTTCCTTCATGTCCCATGATTTCTGCTGTGTTGTGTTTCCAAATGTTATTTGAGAAATGTAGAGCCAAGTATTTTTCTGGTCTACCTGTATATTCAGCAAATTGTGATGGTAGTAGTGTAGAAGTATTTGTAGTTAAAATTGTTTTTTCATCAATCTTATCATTAATTTTTTCGTAAATATCTTTTTTAGCTTCAGGATTTTCTGACATTGCTTCGATTATGATATCAGCATCAGCTAAAGCTTTATCAAGGTCCAGTTCCAAATGAACATTTTCTTCCAATCTTGGTTTTCTTTCTTCGATTAGTTCATCAATCTTTTCTACACTTATATCATCCCATGAATCAATAAGTCCCTTTGGATAGAAGTATTTTCCGAATTCATTTTCAACTAAATCTTTAGATTTTTCAAGGTCCTCAATTATAAGTTTTCTAAAACGTTCAAGTTTTGGCTCAGTTCTTCCTATAGAATCTTCACTACGTAGCCAAATAGTTGTATCATGGCCAGTATAAGCACTCATTAGTGCTATTTGAGATCCTAAAACTCCTCCACCTAATAATACTACTTTTTTAAATTCCATTATTAAATCTCCTTTAATTTTTAACTTTTACATTCACTTTAGCAATTTTTATCATTGTATTAATTTCAAGGTCAAGATATTGATTTTATCTTGCCATCTATTTATATTATAACCAAAATTTAAAATTATAAACATTTTTTATAAAAAAAGTAAATAGCCCGAACTATTTACTCATTTATCCTTATTATAAATTCTGTTCCTTCTTTGTACACACTCTTAACATCAATGGTGTAGCCCAGATTTTGTGCTATATGCTTAACTATTGATAAGCCAAGCCCTGTTGATTTAAGTGATGAGGTTCTTGCCTTATCGACTATATAAAATCTTTCAAAAATCCTATCAATATTTTCTTCCTTTATACCTATACCCGTATCTTTTATAGAAATGTAGGCTCTGCCATCTTCATTTCTTTTTGCTATAACTTTTATTTTACCATTATCTTTATTATATTTGATTGCATTTTCAAATATATTGGTACAAAGGTCAATAAATAGTGATTCGTTGGTACATATTCTTATGTCATCTATATCAAAAGTTACCAGGAGGTTTCTCTCGATAATTTTTGGCAAAAATTTATTAGATATAGATCTAAATACTTCTTCTAGGTTAATTTCTGTAAATTCTATTGACTCACTTCCTTCATCTAACTTAGATAGTTTAAGGAGGTCGTCAATAGTATCTAGTAACCTCAAGCCTTCTTTGTTAATTATTTTAGCAAATTCTTTAATATCTTTTTCGTTAGCCAGACCTGAAGATATTAATTCTGCATAACCGTTGATAGATGTTAGTGGAGACTTTAGTTCATGGCTCACATTGGCCGTAAACTCACGCCTTAGCTCTTCTCCCCTTTTGTTTTCAGTATTATCAACAAAGATTATAAAGAGATTCTTCTTATCATTATTATAAATAGGGTCTATATAAACTCTAAAGTCTGTATTATTGATATTTATGTCAAAATTTACTTCTTCATCTAGAATTAGGGCTTCTTTAATTTTAATAATTAACGCTTTATCATTAGTAAGGTCATTTAAAGAACGTATTGCCTTATTTTTGCCAAATATTTTAAGGATTGATGGATTTATAAGATTAATGTTGAAGTCTTCATCAATGAGTAGCATACCTTCCTTAATATTTTCAGTAATTTCTGAAATTTTTTGATTCCAATTTTTTAATTTCATATTTTCATTTTCCAGCTCTTCTGTAATACGTTTGATCTCTATTAGATAAGGTTGAATCTCGTCATATGAACCATCGATAAATTCATCACTTATGTCATAGGGATTGTCGCTTATGTTTTTAATTGGATTAATAATTCTATCAACAAAAATACCTGTAAATATGTGTAGAACTATTATAACAATTACACCGATTAAAAATACTGTCAGAACATGATAAATAATTAAGTTCTTAAAGATCGAAATTTCCGAAGATATCCTCAAGATATTATTTCCTTTCTGAGAAATATAGTATAATCTTGACCCAATAGTGTCAGAATTTCTAATATTGGAAGACTTACCCTTGGCCATAGCTTCCATAAATTCTGTCCTATTGGCATGGTTATCCATCTTTCTATAGTCTTCGCTTGAATCATAGAGAACCCTTCCATCTCTACCTATGTAGGTAATTCTTAGATTTGAATTGACTTTAGAAAAATCATCTAAATCATCATAAAAATTGGATGAGTCCTCTTTTTCTAAAAGATAATTCAGGGACGTATCCATATAAGTGAGTTTTTGATCAATAGAACTTTTAGATTCCAATAGTCCTAGAAAAATCGAAGTAATAAGCAAAACTACCATTAAGAGAAAGAGAATAGATTTTTTTAATTTATAAGTTAACTTATTCTTCAAATTTATATCCTAAATTTCTCACAGTTTTAATGTACTTACTAGCCACATCAAGCTTATTTCTAAGACTTGCTATATGCACATCAACCGTTCTAGTTTCGCCTTCATAATCATAGCCCCATATCTTAATTAGAAAATCTTCCCTAGTGATAACTACATTGGGGTTTTCCATAAGGTAAAGTAGCATTTCAAATTCCTTGTAAGTTAGATCAATAGCCTTGCCAGAAATACTTACACTTCTCTTTTTCTTATCTAAGGATATTTCCTTATAATCCATTTTTTTGGACCTGTCTTCTCCGTATCTTCTTAAAACAGCCTTAATCCTACTCAAAAGTTCAAGTACAGAAAAAGGCTTCACTACATAATCATCAGCACCAGAATCAAGACCTAATACCTTATCAAATTCTTCGCTTTTGGCTGTTAGCATAATTACGGCGATATCCTTAAAAGAGTTATCATTTCTGATCTCTTTTAAGATTTCGATGCCGTCTTTTCCAGGAAGCATTATATCAAGTAAAACTAATCTTGGTAATTCTTCTTTCATAAGGTTAATTATGTTGGAACCATCAGCAAATCCCTTTGCTTCGTAGCCCTTTTCTCTGAGTGCATAGAGTATTAAATTTCTAATCGAATCATCGTCTTCAATAACGTATATCATTATAAATTAGTTATTAGTGAGTTAATTTTAGCTAACCTATCCCCTATTCTTTCAAAATACTTAAAATAAAGAATTAAATTGGCAAGTTCGTTGGTACTAATAACCTTCTCCCTTTCTTTACCTATTGCAAAATCGATTGATTTTTCGAATAATTCATCTACTTGATCATCCATTTTAATAGTATTATATGCCAATTCTTCGTTTCTTTCTACAAGGGCATTCCTAAAGTTAGTAAGCATTTCATTTAAAATCTTAAGCATTTCTTCGGTTATAGCTAGTAAAGATTCATTAGATTCAATTTCCTTCAAGATTATAGCTGCTTCTACCAAGTGAGAATAGATACGTCTAAAAGAGCTGGTTAGTGACATAGATGTTTGAATAAATCTTAAATCACTAGCTACAGGCGCTTCTCTTAGCATCATGGTATAGCACATATCCTTTACTATATCTATCCTTGAATTAATCTTAGCTTCATTTTGAATGACTTCATCTAGTACTTCTGGACTATCTTTATATAATATAAATTTTTCAAAGTTAAGTAGGTAGAGATCAGCTAAACTAACAAAGCTTTCCTCAACATCATTTAACTTATTATCAAATCTTTCTCTCATCAACCAAACCTTCCTGTAATGTACTCTTCGGTCTTTTTGTGCTTAGGCCTGTTAAATATAACTTCTGTTTCATCCATCTCAACAACTTCACCTGTTAAGAAGAAGGCTACTCTGTCAGAGATTCTGGCAGCTTGTTGCATATTATGGGTTACCATAACAATTGTATATTCTTGTTTAAGTTTATCAACCAGTTCTTCAATCTTACCTGTTGAAATTGGATCAAGAGCACTTGTAGATTCGTCCATCAATAGGATTTTAGGCTTTACTGACAAGGATCTTGCTATACAAATTCTTTGTTGTTGTCCACCTGATAGGCTTTGAGCATTTTGGTTTAGCTTATCCTTTACTTCATCCCATATAGAAGCATCCCTAAGGCTTGTTTCTACAATTTCATCAAGAGTTGACTTGTCTTTGATGCCATGGTTTCTAGGTCCATAGGCAATATTATCATAAATTGATTTAGAAAATGGGTTAGGATTTTGGAAGACCATTCCTACTTCAGTTCTAAGTCTTGTAACGTCTATAGATGGATCATAGATGTTTTTTCCACCTATCTTAATTTCTCCTTCAATCCTACAACCTTCAATAAGGTCATTCATCCTATTGAAGCACATTATTGTAGTAGACTTTCCACAGCCAGAAGGTCCAATGAAGGCTGTAACTTCATTTTCATTGATATCCATATCTATACCCTTTAATGCTTCAAAATCGTCATAGAAAAGGTGTAGATCTCTTACTGTTATAATTGGTTTAGTCATTATTACTCCTTAATAAGTTTGTTTGCAAGCTTATTTGATACAGCATTGACTATTATTACAAAGATCAATAGGACTACTGCAGTTGCATAAGCCTTGTCTACATAAAGACCTTCTGAAGATAATTGGAACATGTGAACTGCCAATGTTCTTGAAGACTTCATGATGTTTGAAGGCATAGATACATAAGTTCCCATTGTGTAAACTAATGCTGCTGTTTCACCTACTATTCTACCTACTGATAAGAATACACCAGCTAGGATTCCTGGAAGAGCTTCTGGTAGAATAATTCTAAAAATTGTTGTTAATTTTGTAGCTCCAAGGGCCAAAGATGCATCTCTTTGTAGGGTATTTACTGTAGCTATAGCCTCTTGACTAGTTCTAATAATGGTTGGTAGAACCATTATCATCAAGGTCAAGCAACCAGATACTATAGAAAATTCCATCTTTAAAAATATTACGAAAGCCAAATAACCAAATAAGCCGTAAACAATTGATGGAATAGCTGCAAGTATTTCACTAGTAAAACTTACTAGGTTAACTATAAGTTTACTTCTGGCATAAGAGCTAGTATATATAGCAGTAAAAATTCCAAGTGGTAGGGCTATTAACAAGGTTAACACTATAGTAACCAGGGTAGTAATCATAGGTGCCATAAGAGAGTGGTTTTCACTGTTATATTCCCATGCAAATATTGAACTATCTATACTTGGAATACCCATTACTAGTATATAGATTACTATTACAGCAAAGGATAAGAGTCCAAGCGCAGTTAGGAGCATAATTAAAGGTTTAAAAGTTTTTTTCATTTCATTCCCTTATTGTTTTTCATTTCTTATTCTTACTATGTTGAATATTAAGTTTATGATCAAAATAAATACGAAAAGCACCATACCTGTCGCAATAAGAGCTTGTCTGTGGTCACCAGATGCATATCCCATCTCTAGAACTATATTAGTTGTCATGGTTCTAACTCCCTCGAATATGGAACCAGGCATCCTTGGTTGGTTACCTATTACTAGGTATACAGCCATTGTTTCACCAATTGATCTACCCATAGCTAAGATTATAGAAGAGAAAATTGCATTCTTAGCAGCTGGAATCATAATCTTAAATATTGTTTCTTCTTTAGTTGCACCAAGTGCAATTGATCCATTATAGTAGAATTGTGGTACATTTCTTAAGGCAGTTTCAGAAATTTCTACTATAGTTGGAGTAATCATTATAGCTAACAAGATTGCTGCAGTTAGTATATTCATTCCTCCCCTATTAGTAATAGATGCTATGATAGGTACTATTACCATTAAGGCAAAGAAACCATATACTACTGATGGTACAGCAGCCATAAGTTTTATTAAGCTTGAAAGTGGTTTATAGGTCTTCTTAGCATAAAAGGCCATAAATACAGATATGGCCAATGCAAAAGGAACGGAA
Source organism: Anaerococcus sp. AGMB09787 (assembly GCF_022808955.1). Classification (GTDB taxonomy): domain Bacteria; phylum Bacillota; class Clostridia; order Tissierellales; family Peptoniphilaceae; genus Anaerococcus. The sequence continues at coordinate 123,324 of NZ_JAKZEY010000023.1, read as the reverse complement.
AACACTAGCGATAATAATGTAACTACGATAGATCCTACAATCATTGGTAAGATACCATAGCTTGGAGGGACTGCTGTTGGTTTCCACTTACTTCCACTAATAAACTCCCATAATCCGTATTTACTAACAAAGCTTATACCAGCTTTGAAAATAAATATACAGATTAGAGCTATAAAACTTATTGACAAAAGTGTAGCTATAAGAAATATTATTTCAAATATTCTGCCCTTTATGTCTTTTTCCATTAATTTAATTCACTCCAGTCAGCGATTTCGCCTTTGAACATTTTTTGAATTTGTTCAGATGTTAATTCTTCGATTGGATTTTCTTTGTTAACAATTACTGCGATACCATCGTTAGCAATAACTACTGGTGTAAGTTGTTCTTTTTCTTCATCTTTTAGTTCTCTTGAAGCCATAGCTATTTCACTAGCACCATCAAGTGTTGTGTTGATTCCTTCAGTTGAACCGATAGATTGCATTTCGATGTTTACATCTGGATTAAGTCCTTTGTAAGCTTCGATAAGTTTTTCCATTAGAGGAGATACTGATGTAGATCCAGCAATTTTAAGATCTCCACTCATTCCGCTTGCTTCATAAGCTTCGCCTTCTTTAATCTTTACATATCCATTTTCTGAAACTATAGCTTGTCCATCAGGAGAAGCGATGAATTTTAAGAAGTCTTTTCCAAGATCTGTTATAGCATCTTCTTTGTAAGCTAGGTTGAATGGTCTAAATAATGAATATTCTCCACTTTCTACTGTTGCTTCTGTAGCTTCAACTCCGTCAACCTTAACAGCTTTAACAGTATCATTTAGAGAACCTAGTGAAATGTATCCGATAGCTCCCTTATCTTGAGCAACTATTGTCATTACTCCGTTTGTTGTGTTTTGAACATTAGCTTCTGTACTTGTTAGGTCTTCTTCTCCATCATCAGTTTTTTCAACTAGTCCAACTAATTCTGTGAAAGCTCCTCTAGTACCTGAACCATCTTCTCTTGATACTAATGATATAGCTCCCATTGATGATTCACTGTCTTTAGCAGCGTCTGTGTTTTCTTCACTTGTTTCTTCTGTAGCAGCTTCTTCTGTTGCTGGTGCTGTTTCAGCAGCATCGTCAGCTGGTTGTTCATTATTTTGTCCACATGCAGTAAGCACCATAGACATAGCAATTACAGTACTAAAAAGTTTTGTTTTTAATTTCATATTATATAACCTTCCTTTTTTCTTTTATAATTAAATCTTAAAGCTAACTTATTAGATTAACTTTAAATAATTGTAAAGTGTATGTAAAATCGAAAGAAATTTTCAAATATCACCCCTAAACTACCATGTAATATATTATTAACTTTAATATTGAATTTACTCTATATTTATTTTATATAACGGTATAGTAGTTAAAGAATAATTTTACTAGTGGGTAAATACCACTCACTATGAACCCTTTAGTCAAACAATATTAACTAAATATAAGAAGGAGAGGATATTATGCCTATTGTAAATACAGCTGAAGAAGAAAAAAGATATATGGATTTTATTAAGTCCAGTCCCTATGCCAAGCCTATGCAAGACCCTGCCTGGTCAAGAGTAAAAAATAATTGGACAAGTGATTTAGTCTATGTTGAAGAAAATAAGCAAATTATTGGAGCTATGTCTATTATTGGAATAAAAAATATTAATGGCAAGCACTTTCTCTATGCTCCAAGAGGACCAGTTTGCGATTTTAGAAATTATAAGTTAGTTGACCAACTAATCAAAGAGGCAACCCCTCTTAAGGAAAAGTATGATGCTTTTTTGCTAAGGATGGATCCAGAATTTCCCTTTGAAGAAAAACCTATCTATGAATATAAGAAGTTAGGCTACGACTTTAGATCTGTGGAGGCTGATATCCATAGCTTCACTCAACCAAGATATAATATGATCCTTGATACAAAGGGCTTTGATGAAGATAGCCTACTTAAATCTTTTTCTAGCAAAGGAAGATATAATATAAGAAAATCCGTTAGGTCGGAAATAATTACAAAAAGAGAAACGAATAATGAAACTCTTGATAACTTTTACCAACTAACTAAGATAATGGCTCAAAGACAAGGCATAAATTATAGGCCAAAGGAATATTTTAAAGGAATTATAGACAACTTTGACGCTCAAATATTTACCGCCTACTATAAGGATAAGGCACTTGCAGCTTCCTTGTTAATCCCTTACAATGACAAGGTCTATTACCTCTATGCAGCTTCTTCTAATGATATGAGGTCCAAGATGCCAAATTACAATATGGTGTGGGAAGAAATAAAGTGGACCATGGCAAATGGATATAGGTACTTTGACTTTGGTGGAACCTTTAGTTTAGATGATAAGGATGGTCTATATAAGTTTAAGGAACACTTCTGCTATCCAAATAAATACACAGCCTTTATAGGTGAGCTTGATGTGGTCTACGATAGGGAAAAATATAAAGAATTTTTAAAAGAAAATTAAAAGAAAGGCTTTAGCAAGTTTTTATATTTACTAAAGCCTTTTTTTATATAAAATTTTCTATAAAGCCATCCTATAAATTTCTAATATATCCTCTTCATAGAGGTCAACGAAGCCCCTTATAAATTTTTTGTTAGTATTTTCAATACATTTATTAGCCATCTCAATTAGGTCTTTATCATTAAAACCAAAATCCCTTAGTCTTTCATTGATACCTAATTGATGGAAAAATTCTTTCAGTGCATCTATCCCCCTATTGGCATCATCCACTATAGATTCAGATTTTTCTATACCAAAGACATTGTAAGCAAATTCAGCAATTTTCCCAGCTGTCTCATCCCTTAAGCAATACCTTAGCCAAGGAGGAGTAAGGATTGCAAGACCTATACCATGGGTGATATCTTTCTTAGCAGATAGTTCATGTTCCATAGGGTGGACTGACCAGGCGTGAGATTTGCCCTTGGATAAGAGTCCGTTGATAGCCCAAGACCCTGCCCACATGAGATTTGCCCTAGCCTCATAGTTTGTAGGATCTTTTATAGCTATAGGTCCGTAGTGAAGGCAGGTCTTTAGGATTCCTTCAGCTTCTCTATTTTGAAAAAAGGCCCCATCATTTAAAGAAAAATAATCTTCCATAGTGTGGCTCATAATATCTGCAGTTCCGGCTGCTGTGTGGTAGGCGTTTACACTATAAGTAGTTTCTGGATCCATAAAGGCAAATTTAGGTCTAGCAAATTCACTTGCCCAGCCTAGCTTTTGTGATGTTGCTTCATTGGTGATGACAGAATCAGTATCCATCTCTGATCCAGTAGCTGATAGGGTAAGGACTGATCCAAGAGGAAGGGCCTTTTGTATTTTTTCCTTGCCTAGGACTATATTCCATGGATCTACATCACTTAATGAACTTACTGCTATAAGCTTGGCTGTATCTATAACTGAGCCCCCACCTATTGCGAGGATAAAGTCAATATTTTCTCTTCTAACAAGATCTATTCCTTCGACTACCTTGGATATCCTCGGGTTAGGTACTACTCCACCTAGGTCAAAATATTTTATATTATGTTCGTCTAGTTCCCTTGTTACCTTATCATATAGTCCATTTTTCTTAATAGATCCCATCCCATATACTACAAGGACCCTGTTTCCATATTTTTTAATTTCTGGTCCTATTTTATCAAGTTGCTTGCTACCAAAAAATATCCTAGTTGATATATCAAAAATAAAATCTCTCATAGTTAATACCTCTCCTCATATGATATAGTGTTTGATAATTCTTTATTCTTTCTAAATTCTTCTAAATTCCTTTGAAATAAGACCATAGCCCTCTCAAAATAAAAGGGAGTTGGCCCTGCTATATGGGGAGTTATTACTAGATTATCAAGGTCCCATAGGTCAGAACTTGGACTAAGTGGCTCATTTTGGAAGACATCCAGGTAGGCTCCCCTTATTTCTCCATCTTTTAGGGACCTAATCAAATCATCTTCAATCACAGCATCCCCACGACCAACATTCATAAATATAGTATTCTTATCCATTGCCTTAAACAAATCATAATTGTATAAGTCCCTTGTACTCTCAGTTGATGGTAAGATAGAAACTATATAGTCAAAACCTGATAAGTGATTTTTTAATTCACTAGTAGGATAGACCTCATCAAAATTTTCTTGATCTTTTCCATCGACATGATTTCTAACACCAGCTATTCGCATATCAAAGGCCTTGGCCCTACGAGCTAGTTCCCTACCAATGCTTCCCATACCTATAATAAGGAGTCTTTTGTTATAAAGTTCATACATAGGGTACTTTTCATACTTTCTTTCTGCTTTGTTTTGGTAAGCCTTAAAAAGATTTCTTGAGAAAGATATCATTACTCCGAGGACTTGTTCTGATATACTTTTGGCTTGGACTCCCTTGGTATTAGTAAGGACTACTCCCATTTCATTCAAGGAATCCAAAGGGTACTTATCAACACCAGTAGTATAAGAAAAGACCCGTTTTAAATTCTTAAAGTTTTTAATTTTTTCTCCATCCAATCTTCCAGAAGATAGGATTATATCTATCTTATCCCTATCATCATAGATCTCATCGAAGATCTTGTATATCTTCCATTCCTCGTCTACATTTTCTGTAAAGTATTCCTCTACATCCTTAATTTTTAAAAACGAATCGTTTGTTAATATCCCTATCAAATTTATCTCCTATCTTAGATATTGATCAGCTTCTTTGAGGCCCTCTATTATTTCGAGACTTTGTGGGCAAATTCCCTCACACTTACCACACTCAATACAACTTTGTGGGTCGACTCCTTTTTCTAAATATGTTTTATAAGCTTCTTTGCTTTTTTCTTCTTCATCATACAAGAAGCCATTGTTCCATAGGGCAAAGACCCTTGGAATGTTAATATCTACGGTACATGGCATACAATATTCACAAGCAGTGCAGGCTATTTGTTCCTTGCTTTTATATATGTCACGGGCCTTCTTATAAAAGTCCTTCTCTTCTTGGCTTAATTTATTGGCTTCAACTTTATCTGCCATATCAGTATTTTCTTCGACTTGACCCATCTCATTCATTCCACTTAGGACAGTCATTACATTATCAAGGCTTAGGGGGAATTTGATAGCCATTTGTGAAGGAGAATAGCCTTCGAAAGAATCAACCATTGAAGCAATTTCTTCTGGAGGATTTGATAATCTTCCTCCCTTAAGTGGCTCCATAATTACCATAGGAATACCCATCCTCTTTGCAAGTTCATAGCCCTTGATTCCAGCTTGGTAGTCTATATCCAGGTAATTTAGTTGAATTTGACAGAAATCCCATGGGTAGACCTTGATAATCTCTTCAAAAACTTCATACTCATCATGGAAGGAGAAGCCTATATTTTTTACGAGACCTCTCTTCTTAATATCTTCTGCAAAGTCTAGAACACCTAGATCAACTGCTTTATGGAAACTGTCCTTGCTAAGGGAATGAAGGAGGTAAAAATCTAGGTGGTCAGTCCTAAGGTTAGCAAGTTGCTCTTCCAACAACTTATAGAAGTCTTCCTTGCTTTCTGCTAGCCAAACAGGGTTCTTGGTGGTTAGATTGACCTTATCTCTTAAATTATGTTCTTCCAAAAATTCTCCCACAAACTTTTCACTCATTTTGCCATGATAGTTGTAGGCAGTATCTATGTAATTAAGCCCCTTATCTATTGCAGCAAGTATTAACTCTGATGCCTTCTCCTTATCGATTTTTGAATTATCCTTATCAAGTACTGGTAATCTCATGCAACCAAACCCTAGTCGAGAAACTTTCTTGCCATTTAAATCAAAATATTTCATCATAACTCCTTTATTAAAATTATCTCATAAATTATTATATACTTTTTTAATAATTTGTAATGGTTTTCATAGATTTATATATACTTGCTGATAAATTTCAAATTTAAGGAGAGAATTATTTTATTTTTGGGTATCTATTAAATATAAAATAATTTATTTAGAAAGGAAAATTATGAAAGAAAAATTTAAAAACAATTTTTATCTAGTAAGTCTGATTCTTTTTGTGGCTACTATAGTTCTAAATTACATGTCCTCACTGGGTATTATTTTGCCATACACTCAACAAGAAATATCAGACATGTATCCAAACCTCTTAGCTCCAGCTCCAATCACATTTTCTATATGGGGAGTTATCTACATTGGAATGATAATATCCTTTGTCCTTCCTTTTATTAAAGAGTTAAGCGTAAATGATAAGGAAATATATTATAACAAGATAATGCCATGCTTTATTGCCTGGGAATTATTTAATATAATATGGACCTTGACTTGGAACAACGATATGATCGCTATCGCCCTGGTTGCCATTATCCTATACGCTCTAAGTCTAGTTTATCTAGTAAATACCATAGGTAAGGATATGGAGTTTTATAATAGGTACAAGGTATTTTTGAGCATACCTGCTGGCCTCCATACTGGTTGGCTAATCTTTGCAAGCTTTACTAATGTGATGACCCTCCTTGTTAAATCTGGTTTTAATGGAGTAGGTTTCCTTGGTATAGTGGTTACTATAATAATGATAGCCCTTGCTTGTGGGCTAGAACTTTTTGCCTTTAAGAAAACTGGTAACGCCTATGTCACCCTTCCTGCCCTATGGGCCTTAATCGGTATCGCAATCAAGCAAAGACCAGGATCTGATTTCATATATTCAGATACCCTAGTAATGCTTGCTGCCATAGTATTTTTCGTCTTAGCCCTTATAGGACACTTCCAAGTTTTAAAGACTAGAAGAATAGTAAATGGTGAATAGGTAAAATAATCTAAGTGGTGGTCATCCACCACTTTTTAGTTGGCAGTTTACAAGATTTATACTATTAGATTAAAGTGGCATATAAATACAGATGCTATATAATAATAAAGAGGTGATTATATGGAAAATAAGAAGTCAATTTGGCAAAGAATTGATCAAAATACAAATGATGAAATATTTGAATACGGAGAAAGATATAAGGCATTCTTAGATGCAGCTAAGACAGAACGTGAAGCTGTAACAGAAATTATAAGACAAGCTAAGGAAAAAAACTTTATATCTCTAGAAGAAGCCCTAAATAAGGGAATTAACAAAAACGACAAGATCTACTATAACAACAAAAACAAATCAGTTGTTCTAATGGTAGTCGGTGATGACCTAGAAGAAGGTATGAACATAGTAGGCAGCCACTTGGATGCACCTAGACTCGACCTAAAACCTAGCCCAGTATACCAAGATGCAGAAATGGCCTTTGCTAAAACCCACTACTATGGTGGAATTAAGAAATTCCAATGGCCAACAATAGAACTTGCCCTTCATGGATATTTTATAGACAAGGAAGGCAAGGAAGTTAAGGTAGCTATAGGGGAAAAGGACGATGATCCAGTATTTTACATCAACGACATCCTCCCACACCTAGGTCAAACTCAAAATGAGAAGAAAATAGGAGAAGCAATCCCAGCAGAAAGCCTAAATATTGTTTTGGGACATTCTTCATACGGAATAGAAGAAGATGATAACCTAATCAAAGTTAGCGTTCTTAACTACCTAAAGGAAAACTATAACCTTGATGAAGACGACTTTGCTATAGGAGAATTCGAAGTAGTTCCAGCTGCCAAGGCTAGAGACGTAGGATTTGATAGGGCAATGATAGCAGCTCACGGTCAAGACGACAGGGTATGCTCCTATGCTAACCTAGAAGCTATCCTTAATACAGATAATCCACAACTAACAGCTGTTGGACTCTTTGTTGACAAGGAAGAAATAGGATCAGTAGGTAATACTTCTATGTCTGCTAAGTTTTTCGAAAACTTTTTAGCAGAAATCCTTGCAAGCATGGACGATTACTCAGACATAAAAGTAAGACGTGCTATGGCAAGAAGTCATGTCCTATCAGCAGACGTAACTGCAGCCTTTGACCCTGACCACAAGTATGCCTACGATGAACTAAACTCAGCCCTCGTAGGTCATGGCGTAACAATGAGCAAGTACACAGGATCAAGAGGTAAGGGGGGATCTAACGATGCAAACCCAGAATATATAGCAAGAATTAGAGACCTCTTCAATAGCAATGATATTATCTGGCAAACAGGAGAATTAGGAAAGGTGGACCAAGGTGGTGGAGGAACAATCGCCTACATCCTTGCTGAATATGGAGCAGAAGTTGTAGATATGGGAACAGCTATGCTATCAATGCACGCACCAGTAGAACTCCTATCCAAGGCTGATGCCTACATGACCTACAAGGCTTATGAAGCTTTCTTAAATAAATTCACTAATAACTAATTTTAATCAAAGAGAAACGGCAGTCAAGGAAAATCCCGCTGCCGTTTTTAATTTACTTATCTATTTTTTCTTCACTCATTTCTCCATCAGTAATCTTGAATACCCTATCGCAATACTTGAGAAGTCTAGTGTCATGGGTAACCATAACAGTTGTCCTATTAGAGTTTTTGGTTATCTCTTCTAAGGTTTCTACTACATCTATCGCTCTTTTGGTATCGAGGCTTGCTGTTGGTTCATCTGCCAAGATAAGGAAGGGATCTGGATATAAGGCCCTGGCTATGGCTGCCCTTTGCCTCTCTCCTCCTGACAAATCACCTGGGTATTGGTTCTTTCTCTTTAGGATATCAAATTCTTCCATAATTTCTTCTGCCTTTTTCTCGTCATACTTTGTCCCATTAAACTTATCTACTAGCTCAAATTGCTCAGATATAGTTAGGAATGGCACCAAGTTTGAGGCTTGTAGGATAAATCCAATTTCCTTAAACCTAAGTTTGTTTTTGGATTTTTGATCCATCTCGCTTAGGTTTTTGCCATTAAAATAAATTGTGCCAGAGCTTGGACTTTGGAGTCCTCCCATCATAGTAAGGAGGGTTGATTTACCAGATCCTGATGGACCAACTATGGCAACCAATTGTCCAGCCTCTATAGAAAAGGATGTTTCTTTAATAGCTTGGATGGTTTCTTCCCCGTCCTTAAATTCTTTTTTTACATTTTCAAATCTAATTATTTCACTCACAAGAACCTCCTAATCTAATACTTCCAAAGGATCTACCTTGGATACTGACCTTACTGAGAATATAGCCCCTAGCATAGATATAAAAATTATCAGTACCGAAATTATTCCATAGAACACATAGGATGACCTAAATGGAACACTGGCAGGCAAGACATATTCTGATCCTATAGTAAGTAGCAATCCAATAACTACACCAGTCAAGCTAACTATAAAAGTTTGCATTATTACTGACTTTGAAATATAGAAATTAGAAATACCTTGAACCTTCATAATGCCAAAAGTTTGCTTCTTTTGCATGGTTATAATATACATAAAGACACCTAGAACTATAGTAGAAATCATAATCAAAAATATAATCATTAGTCCAAAGGTCAATACTTGTGCCAAAAATCCTGGGACTTTTTTGATAAAATCACCTATATGAATTACATCATAGTTTTCGTCTGATGAAAGGTCGCTATCTCCATGGACCAAGATTCCAGCAATTCTCTCAGGTATGCTAACTGTTGCACCGCTAGCTCCATCAGCTTCCATATTTTCCTTAGCCTCGTCTACTTGCTCCTTGTAGGATAAAAAGGCAGGGGATGCCTCATAAAGGTCTGTATAAATTACAGGTGACACGTTATATTTTGAATCTTCAGTGAAACCTACAACCTTAAATACCCTCTCATTCATACTAAGCTCTAGCTCATCTCCCAGGCTCAAGCCCTCTTCTTCCTTAAAAGATACAGGTGCCAAAACTTCGTCCTTGTTGGCAGGCTTTTCTCCCTCTATTACTTCTGGATAGGCCTTGCTATCTTGGTTTAGTCCCATCAATACTATATCTACAGTCTTACTTTCGCTTTGATCTCCATTAATATAGGCAGAAGATCTGGATAAGTTAACTGGTGATATCTCATAATCCTTAAAGTCATCAATAGCTTCTTTTTCCATCATTGATGATGAGATATTTTTGTTAGAGCCTTCCTTTAGGACAATTTTATCTGCCTTCCATAGCTCAACTGCAAGTATATTATCCTTAGCAAGTCCATAGGCGAGTCCTGTTAAGAAGAATACAAGGTAGCTTATCAGGATAACTATTCCTATAATAAGAACAAACCTCCCCTTCTCCTTTTTCATTTCTTTTAGTGCTAAATACATTTACACTCCTTTTGTTTTATTTGAAAATCGCTTATTTTCCATTGTTACATTTTATACCAAAATATATTATTTGTAAACTAATAGGATAATATATCTTATAATTAAATGATTCTTATAATAACTATAAAACAAATAAAAAGAGCTTAGCGACAGATATTTCCATCATTGACTAAGCTCCTTGTAATTATCCTATATAGGTTCCAGTTAGTCCCTTTAAGCCATCTATGGCCTTATCTAGGGATGTTATTAGCACCTTATTGCCATCTTTTGCATTAACAAAACTGAGAGCTGCTTCGATTTTAGGCTTCATTGATCCTTCTTTAAATTCTCCATCAGCTAGGTATTTTTCTGCTTCTGCTACACTCATTTTGCTGATCCATTCTTCGTTTTCTTGGCCAAAATGAATAGCTACCTTATCTACTGCTGTTAGGATTATCAAGAGGTCAGCCCCTACTAGACTTGCAAGTTTTGCTGCTGTAAAGTCCTTATCTATTACAGCATCTACTCCTCTTAGTTTGCCTTCTTCCTTAACTACAGGTATACCTCCTCCTCCACCAGCTATTACTAAGGCACCTGCATTATATAGGTCTTTTATCGCTCTTTTTTGAAGGATATCTACTGGCCTTGGGCTAGGAACTACTCTCCTGTAGCCCCTACCAGCATCTTCCTTGAAGGTAAAACCATATTTTTGGGCTATCTGTTGGGATTCTTCCAAGGAATAAAAAGATCCTATGGGCTTACTTGGATTTTCAAAGGCCTTATCGTCCTTGTCTACCAAAACTTCACTTATTATAGAAATTACCATCTTGTCTAAGTTTCTTTTGCTAAGTTCATTTTCGATAGCATTTTGTAGATGGTAGCCTATATATCCTTGGCTCATGGCTCCACATTCTGCAAAGGGCATCCCATCCATATCATCTCTAGCTTGTAAATACATATCCATGGCAAGATTGATCATACCAACTTGGGGACCATTGCCATGGGATATTATAAGCTCATTTTCCTCTGCCAAGTCTACTATAGATTTTGCTGTCACTTCTACAGCCTTCTTTTGCTCTGTTGGAGTATTTCCTAGGGCATTTCCTCCTAAGGCTATTACAATTTTACTCATATTAGTCCTCTTATCTATTAATTGTTCAATGCCCTATCAACATTTCTTATAAAGTCTTGAACGTTGGTTACCATTGAAACTGCTGTTACTGTTCCCCTATCTGATAGTTTGTTAACTGCAAACTCTTGAATGTCTACTGTGTACATATATACTGGTCTAACCAAGCCATCAAAGACATTGTAGGATGGGGTCATATTACCAGTTGCTATAGTATAAAGGATAGCAGACATCATTATCATAGTTGATGTCTTTCTAGCGTGCTTTCTCATCTCATTTTGTGCCTCGTAGACATTATTGATAGTTTCTGGAAGGCCAAGTCTATCACGGATAGTTCCACAGATAACTAGAGGAACGTCCATTTCTATACAAGCCTTGACAAAGCCATCTTTAACTAAGCCTTCATCTACAAGGGCCTTTGTTGATCCGTACTTTCTGGCAAGATTTATTGTCTCAAATAGGTTTCTTGTGGTGTTTTGCTCTCTTTCAAAGTGGTCTTGACCCCAAGATGTACCAAAAATTCCTCTTTCTAGGTCGAAGGCAGCTGTCTCTGTTCCACAGAAGATTGCATTTACATAGCCATTTCTTACAAGTCTTTCGAGGGCATTTCTTGAGTCCCTATCTAGTGAAAGGGCAGCTCCTACTACAAGAGTTACATAGCCACCATTATTTTTTTCGTGTTCCAATACTTGGTAGAGGTTGTCGTAATCCATAGAAAAGGCAGTCTCTCTTGATCTTCCCGACCTAAAAGCAAAGGTATCCTTGTGGTCATCTCCTTGCAAAAATCCTTGAGTCCATACATATATTCCTTCGCTAGCATCTTCTGTACGACCGATAACTACCTTATCGCCTTTTTTTAGGTTTCTAAATTCTACTATATTTACGCTTTCTTCTCCTGGAGTATCGTTGGCTACGCAAACAGTATCCATTCTGGATTCAGCAGCCAAAACCCACTTGCCATTTATCTTAAAATATTCAGGATAAACAGATAAGGCATGGTAGTTTCTAGGGCTTAGACCATCTTCTTTAACTTCTTCTAGGGTAACATTTGGTGCATTTTTTAAGAAGTCTTTGTCAAAATCAGGATGGTGATATTGTGGTATTTCTAATTTAATCATCTATTTCTCCTTCACTTTTACTTTCCTTTTGGTAAACTTCTACATATTCTTCTTCAGGTATTTCCATCTCCTCTGCTAAAACCTTGTTGGCAGGTGTAATCAAAGCCTTCTCGCAGTTTACAACAAAGTCTTGGACATTAGTAACCATTGGAACAAAGGCAAGTTGCTCTCTCGCAGCTCCCACCTTGTGGACTACATTTTCTGTTACATCTATAGAGTATAGGTAAACTGGACTTACTGAGCCATCCTTCCTTACTCTATATGATGATGCCATATTGGCAACTGATAGGGAATGAAGCATGGTTGCTATACAAATAATAACTGTAGCTTTATCAAGCTCTTTCTTTGTTTCGCTAAGAGCTTTTTCAGTATCTCCTATAACTTCAGGCAATGGACCATCGTCTCTAATTGATCCAGATAGGACAAACGGAACATCCATATCTGATAAAGTTTTTATGATACCATCTTTTACATTGCCTTCTGCTATGAAGTTTTTAATTGAACCAGAAGTTCTTACTTCATTTAAGAGGTCTAGGTGGTTGTAGTGGCCCATAGGGACATTTTCTTGGGTATAAATGTTTTGACCGAGGGCAGTATTTAAGAAGCCACCTTCTAAATCGTGGGTTGCCATAGCATTTCCACCCAATAGGCAATTTATATAGCCATTTTCAGCTAGTTGGTTGAGGGCCCTTCTTGTATCATAGTCAAAGACAACTGATGGTCCTAGTACCCAAACTATATAGCCATCTTCGCTATCTCTTTCATGAGTAAGTAAGTCGAAGAGATAATCATAGTCTCTAGAAAAAGAAGTCTCTACAGCCTTGCCTGGTCTTGAATATATATCATTAGCAAAGCCTTCTTCATGGACAAAGATTCCTTCATCAAGGCTTCCTTCCTTTCCAAGGACTACCTTGTCTCCCTTTTTGATTTGTCTTATTTCTTTTATAATAATCTTTTTATCTTCAAGAACGCCTACACAGTTTAGGCTATTATGGTCAGGTAAGAGCCATTCTCCATCAAACCTATAAAATGTTGGCATGTGTCTTGTAAGAAAAAATCCATCTGGTGCTACCCCATCTTGGAGGGCTTCACTAGTCTTAATGTCCTTGGCCCCATTATACTTTTCATCAGAAAAGTCTGGCATTTCTAAAACTGGTAACTTAAATTCCATTTCCTACTCCTTTTTCGTTATTTTTATAGTAAATTTATAATCTTTATCAAAATCTATATGAATTGTACTAAAGGCTTCGATTGGCTGCCTTAGATTTTGTTCACTAATTAAGAAATATAGGTCTTGTTCAATATATTTTTTAATTTCTTCTACTCCCATAGCCTCCCTTTTGGCTAGGGTTAAAAACTTCCCTACAAAATCATCTCCATAGCTTATAGCTATATGCTTATCATTAAGGATATTACTAATCCTAGATAACTCTAGTACAATTAATTTTTTACGTGCCTCATCATTAGCCTTGGCTAAGTTGAAGAGATAATCGACGTATGATTCGATATTTACTCCAAATTTCCTATCAATAAGCTCTCCCATGTCTTCATTTTCATCAAGAGTCATGGTCAAGATAATTATAGTGTTTTTAAAGTTGATATTCTTATCTTTATTGTCCTTGATGCTTCCATTTTGTAAAATCTGAAGGATCAAGTTAAAGACTTGGATGTGGGCCTTATCTATATTTTCGAAGACAAGGACACTATAGGGTTTGGTTCTTATAGCATTAGTTAAGCCACCACCATATTCATAGCCAACATAACCTGGTGGGGCTCCAATGAGCTTGGTAATAGATGATTTTTCGCTAAATTCATTCATATCAAAGACTAGGAGAGACTTGTCTCCATCGTAGAGATAGTCAGCTAGAAGCCTTGATAAGTAATCAATTGCTGACGTGTCAGGACCTCCAATTCCAAAGCTAAGTACAGGACCATCTTTTTCGAAGACCCCTCCAAAAGATATGATATAGGTATCTATAATCTTATCAATAATCTCACTCGGACCTATAAATTCTTCCTTGAGCTGGTTTCTTATCTTGTTAATGGAATCGAGCTTATTTATTGTAAGTTTGGACTTGGGCATGGAAGTCATCTTGGAAATTATTTCCTTTACCTCATTTACTGTAACCTTGGTTTTTAGGTCGTAGTAAGGCTCTATGGTCGTTAAGTCTTCTAGGCTATCTTTTAATTTATTTTCGATACCTATAAGTTCATTTAACTTATCAAAATCTCTTTTTTCCTTGGCCTCTTCTATTTCAAAGCTAGTTAGATTTATTTCACTCTCTATTTTTACTATTTGGGCCTGCCTGTCTTTTTCAAGATTATACAATTTTTCTTCGTCTTTTAGCCTTGCCTCGAGATTAAGAATTTGATTTTTCTTATCCTCTATCGTTTTTCTTGCTATAGGGTCCTTTTCCCTTTCAAGCCCTATAATCTCCATCTCCAATTGAACTATTTCCCTATGGATGGTGTCAATGGCCTGTGGCTTTTGATCTCGTAGTGTTTTTACCAAGGCAGAGGCCTCATCTATAACATCTATTGCCACATCCGGTAGGTTTCTCTCGGGAAGAAACCTCTTAGAGAGCTTGACTGCTTCAATCAATGCCCCATCACTTATCTTTACCCCATGATAGGCTTCATATTTTGACCTTATCCCCCTCATTATTGCAATAGAGCTATCTATCGAGGGTTCTTCTATAAGGATTTTTTGAAATCTCCTATCTAGGGCCTTATCAACTTCTATATACTTCCTATACTCTTCAAGGGTAGTAGCTCCTATAGTGAGAATCTCTCCCCTTGCAAGCATGGGTTTAAGCATATTGGCTGTATCCATACTTCCATTAGTGGCACCTGTTCCTATTATATTGTGGATTTCATCAATAAATAATATGATTTTGCCCTTGGAATCTATTATAAGGTCTAAGATTTTCCTGAGTCTTTCTTCAAAGTCTCCCCTATACTTAGCCCCTGCCACAAGGGAAGTCATATTTAAGGAGAAGATAATTTTGTCTTTCAAATTATCAGGCACATCACCACGAGTGATCCTTTGAGCTATCCCCTCTACTATGGCTGTCTTACCAACACCAGCTTCACCTACTAAGACAGGATTATTTTTGATACGCCTTGATAAGACTCTTATGGCACTAGCTGTTTCTTCTTCTCGACCTACGACTGGGTCAAGTTTACCTTCTAGGGACTTTTGACTTAAAACTTCCCCATACTTGGAAAGTTTTATAATTATTTCCTTGTCTATGCCTTGGATCAAATATTGGTTTAAGTTCTTGGCTATAAGGTTCTGGAGATTGGTATAAGTTAGCTTGTAACTTTGGCCGAGCTTAGCACTTGGCATATCTTCCTCACGAAGAAGGCTTAAGAGCAAGTGTTCGACTCCGATTTTTTCTTCATAATTATTTCTAGCAATCTCTTCAGATATTATTAAGGCTCTTTGGTAAGACCTCGATAAGTAAAGGGAATTGACCCCCTTGGCAGACCTCAATTTACTAATAGAAGCTTCTATGGCTTCTGTGAGCTTATGGTAAGAGATATCCAGGTCTTTAAAGTAGGTCCTTATTAAATTTTCTTCCAAGGTCATTATTGCATAAAATAAATGAAGGTCACTTACTTCTACATTGTTATTTTTGATAGCGAGCCTGTTAGCTTCCTTTATTATGTTTACAGATGACTGACTATATTTCTTAAAATCCATATTACCACCATTTTTTATAAGGCTACTTGTCTGCCTATTTTATCTTATTAAACTATTAAAATCTTTTTTAACTAAAAATATCCAGCCCTACACTGGATATTTCCGTAGATAACTCTATCTAATCACTTTTTACCCTTGTGATAAAATTTCGGATTTTTGAAAAAATCATCTACTAATTCTCTAATTTCACCGCTAAGTAAAATCATTCCTATCATATTGACAAATACTACAAGTCCCAAGGTCGCATCCAGGAAAACTCCTGCATTATCAAAAGAAACAAACCCTCCCAACACAATCATGAAACAAGATATAGACCTTACAATCTTGCCTACCTTTATTCCAAATAAATACTCTCCTAATTTTTCAGTATAAAATACTATTACTATTATAGTTGATAATACAAAGAGGAACAAGCAAAGGGATACAAGAAAAGTACCAAAATTTCCAAAAGTAGAATTAAAAGCCCTCTCAACCCCTATATCCTTCATATCAGGATTCTCATAAAGTCCAGTTACTAGGACTACTAGTGAAGAAATTGTACATACTATTATAGTATCTGAGATTACTTCAAATATCCCCCACATACCTTGACGGCATGGGTGATCTGTTACTGCTGTGGCATGAGCGTAGGGAGCTGATCCCATACCAGCTTCATTAGAATAGCAACCTCTGGCAGCTCCGGCCTTGATTAAGGCTGCAATACCTGCTCCTGCAAAACCTCCACCAATTGCTCTTGGATTAAAGGCCCCTACAAAAATCATCCTAAAGGCATTTGGAACTTGGTCAATATTCATAAATATCACTATTAATCCTGCGATAATATAAATAGCTGCCATTAGTGGTACCATTTTTTCTGTGATTTGAGCAATTCTTTTGATACCACCGTAGACTACCAAAATTACAAGGACTGCTATTAAGAGAGCTGAAAATATACGGCTAATACCCAATTGTTCTATAGGGCCTGCTGCAGATATTGTTTGTAGGGTAATTGATGGTAAAATTTCTATCATAAAGAAAAACGCTACCAAATATCCCATTACCTTACCTAAAGTACCACCTATTCCCTTTTTAAAGGTGTAGGCTGGTCCACCTACATACTCTCCTTCTTCGTTAGTCTCACGGTATTTGATACCAAGAACTATCTCAGCAAATTTGGTGCCTGCTCCTATTATGGCAGCTATCCACATCCGAAATATAGCTCCTGGGCCTGCAGTAAAAATAATAGCTGGAGCTACTACAATATTAGCTGCACCTATGGATGAAGCTAGGGCTGCTGATGCTGCTTGGAAAGGCGAAACCGATCCTTCTCCTCCAACATCAGATGAGAACATTTTGCCAAAAGTTTGCTTAAGTATGAAGGGTAAATATCTTAGCTGAACAAACCCTATTCTAATAGAAATTAGTAAGCCTCCTCCTAGTAGCACTATAAGGATAGGCCGACTCCAGAACCATTCAGTTAATTGTGATATACCCTCTATTATAAATTTCATAATATTTCCTTTTTTATATATGGGAGGGTGATGATGAGGACCATAGTTAAATCCTCATGATTAACCCTCCCCATCCTACTCCTATATAATTTATAGGAAGTTTGTCTTATCCTACAATCCTTAGCATAAGGTTGCATACATAATAGCTTTTATGGTATGCATTCTGTTTTCTGCTTCATCAAATACATAAGATTGACTAGATTCAAATACTTCATCAGTTACTTCTATAGAATCTAGGCCATATTTTTCAAATATTTCCTTACCAACAGTTGTTTCCTTATCGTGGAAGGCTGGCAAACAGTGGAGGAAGATAGCTTCCTTATCAGCCATTTCCATAACTTCTTTGTTTACTTGGTATGGTTTAAGGATCTTAATTCTTCTTTCCCATTCTTCTTCTGGTTCACCCATTGATACCCATACATCTGTATAGATAACATTAGCACCTGTTGCTGCTTCTTTAACATCTTCAGTTAGGGTTACAGTTGAGAAGTTTTCTGCTGCTATCTTCTTGCATTCTTCTACTAGTGATTCTTCTGGGAAGAGTTCTTTTGGAGCACAAGCTACAAAGTTGATACCGAGTTTAGCACAAACTACCATTAGGGAATTTGCCATATTATTTCTAGCATCACCAAAGTAAACGAATTTTAGTCCCTTAGAATGACCAAAGTGTTCTTCGATTGTTAGGACATCTGCAAGCATTTGTGTTGGGTGCCATTCATCTGTTAGTCCATTCCATACTGGAACTCCTGAGTATTCTGCTAGAGTCTCAACGTGTTCTTGTTTGAATCCTCTAAATTCGATACCATCAAACATCCTACCTAGAACTCTTGCAGTATCTGCTACTGATTCCTTGTGGCCCATTTGAGAACCTGTTGGATCTAGATATGTAACTCCCATTCCTAGATCGTGGGCAGCAACTTCGAATGAACATCTTGTTCTTGTTGATGTCTTCTCGAAAATTATTGCGATATTTTTTCCTTCTAGGTACTTATGTGGAACTCCTGCCCTCTTTAAGTCCTTGAAGTTTTTAGATAAGTCTAATAAATATCTAATATCATCTGATGAGAAATCTAATAGTTTTAAGAAAGATTTTCCTCTAAAATTTTTTGCCATATAAATCACTCCTTTAATAATTATTTTACATACTCATTTTATCATATTTTAGAAATTAATGGTAAAGTTTTGGTAAAATTTATTATATGCCTTTTGTATTTCACAAAAAAGACAATTAATTTGTTAGATTTTTTAACCTATGAGAAATAAGTTTATAATTTTCTCCAATAAATAAAATCCCTTACCTCATCTCCATAGCTAGGTTAAATTATTTGCTCCTTGATAATTTCTTCTACTATTTCTAGACACTTATCAGAAGCAGCTTGGAAGCTCTTGCTATACTCATCAGCTCCCCCACTTAGGGAGTCAGATACTATCTTTATAATTAGATTTGGTATACGGTTTAGATCGCTAACTATAACAACCGCTGCACTTTCCATATCACAAATATCAGCATCATAGGTCCTAGCTATGGCTTCCTTATCTTCTTTCTTGTCCAAAAATTTATCTGCACAACCATCAGTAAGAAGAGGTATATGGCTATAAATATTTTTTACCTTATTTAAAATATCCTCGCTTGTTCTTAAATAGACATCTGGATAGGACATATACCTACCTACTTCGACCTTATCGACAGGAGATGTATCCATCCCATAATGAACTACCCTATCTACAAAGCATATATCTTCAACATTTAGGTTAGCTCTTAGTGATCCAACCACTCCATAGTTTATGAGCAAGTCAATATCAAACTTATCTATAAGCATTTGTGAGCAAGCAGCAGCCCTTATAAGGCCATAATCTGTATGAGCAAAAATTAGCTTATAGTCTCCTAATTCTATCTTATAAGTATCAAAACCACCTACTACTTGATGGTCTATCCTGTCCTTGTATCTTCTAGTAACCGAATCAACTTCAACCACCAAAATTCCAATATTTTTCATCTATCCTCCTAATTTTCTTTAATTTCTACAATCTCTCCTACAAAGACATAGTGGGCCTGCCAACCACCGTCAAAATCAGGGTACACCTCGGGACTTTTGCTATAATAGTTCTTGATCTCATCACTAAGACCATCTTTAGAAAACTGACCTTGATAGTGTTTTTTTACAAGTAAGGTAAGACTTGCTTCCTCATAGCCCACACTATCCCCTATCTTTATTGGACTAAGGCCAGCTGTTTCTGCCTTATTTTTATCATCACGACCAGAATGTGAACCCATATAGGCAAGCTTCTCCTTATCTGCCTTATCAAAAAATGATATAGTAAAGTAGTCATTTTCTAAGAGATACTTGCAAGTTAGACGGGCTGGGTGGATATAAATAGTGATAATTCTTCTTATCCCACCGCTATCCCATATAGATCCAAGAGAGCCCCAGCCTATAGTACAGCCATTAAAATCTTCTATACTTCCTGCACTGGCCAAGGCCCAGTCCTTATTAAATTTATCGTAGCCTTTAAAAACTTCATCAAATTTCATAAATCCCTCCATTTACCTTTATTTTATCATATAATTATAAACTTTTACGAATGAATTATTTATAAGGCTTCTATTAATTACTATCTAATAATTCTCCTTAAAATTTGCAGATAACCATAGATAAAAGATATAATAATTACTTGAGAAATATTATATAAGGATTAATTATGACAGAAAAGAAAAGTAACATTCAATTTATAACAAACGGAAACATCAACAAGGTAATATTTAGGATATCTATTCCTCTGATGATTAGTAATCTTATCAAGACCCTCTACGGTATAACAGACGGAATCTACGTTGCTCAGCTTTCATCTGAGGACTATGCTGCAACCTCCTTTACTTGGCCTATAAATTTCTTATTTATAGCCATAGGACTTGGTATCAATGTAGCAGCTACATCTATTATGAGCCAGTTACTAGGAGGCAAAAAAAATGAAGAAGCCAAGGTCTACGCCAGACATACTCTAGTATTAACTGCTATCTTGGGAATTATATTTTCCATTGTAGGTTATGCTATATCTCCATACATAGTGAGGTGGATGGGAGCAGAAGGTTCCTTTGCCTACAAGTCTCAGATATTTTTGGCAATTAACTCCATTGGATTAATATTTGACCTGATATTTTTTGGTTACCAGGCCATCCTAAATGCCCAAGGTCTTACTAGACCAATAACAGTTATATCAATTATATCTTCCTTGGTTAATGTAATCTTGGATCCATTTTTTATCTTTGATAATGTCTTAGGCCTTCCTGGACTAAACTTAGGACTTGCTGGAGCTGCATATGCTACAGTTATTTCAAAGGTTCTGCTAGTAATAATTGCTATCAGGGTCTTAAACAAGGAATCAGAAATAGACATAGAATTTAAGAACTTCAAATTTAATCCAAAGATTATTAGGAATTTATTTAGCCTAGGAATTCCTGCTTCCCTCGGATCTTCTGGTGAGGCTATTGGATTTATCTTCCTTAATGGCTTTATCCAATCCTACGGAACTACAACCCTTGCTGCCTTCTCTATGGGTAATAGACTATCAGATATCACTAACCAAGCATCCATGGGTGTAGGTATGGCCCTTACATCCATCATAGGACAAAATATAGGAGCAAGGAAGGAGAAAAGAGCCAGGGATATATTTAAGAGAGCAAATATTATAATAACAATTTTCTCCCTCATTGCAGCTATAATCCTCCTTGTCTTTAAAGATCAATTATTATCAATCTTCATTAAGGATAAGTCCGATATAGACCTATGGAGTCAGGCAAGTGAATATATGTACTACTCAGCAGTAATAACATTTTTTATGGGTTATTTCTCGGCCATAACTGGTTATTTCCAAGGTGTAGGTAATACCAAATACACCATGTACCTATCATTAGGTAGACTTTGGATATTTAGAATACCTATAATATTAGTCCTCAAAAATCTAACTAACCTAGGATCAACAGGAATCTGGATAGCTATGCTCCTATCAAACTCTCTAACAGTCTTGTGTGGATTTTTGATTTATCTAAAAGAAAATAGGCATAAAGAATAAAAATATTATAGACTCCTCCTTGATAAATAATCTTGGAGGATTTTCTTTGCAATAAAATAAATTACTTTTTATCTGGCTAGCTATTATTAAGGCTCTATCAACTATGATATCTACAAATATAATAAATTTTCAAAAATAATTATAATTAGACTTGACAGAATCTCTTTAACCTAGTAAAATATCATTAAATAAAAGTTATAAAAAGAAGGAGTACATATAAAGTTTCGCTCAGAGAGTAAACGGTAGGTGTAAGTTTATGGGAATGATATATGGAAGGTAGTCTTTTTTACTGCAACCGTGAAAGTAAGTAAGGGTTGTCGCAGAGGTCTGCGTTAAGAAAACCAGACATTGTTTGATGTTATGAGAGCTCGATTTTTCGGGAATTAAGGTGGTAACACGGAAGATATTTCGCCCTTTATTCATTGATTTGGATAAGGGGCTTTTTTAATATCTATTTTATTCTCCTATCAAACGCAAACATAATTTATGGAGGAAGAAATGAAAAAATTATCAAGAAGTGAATTTATTACACTAAGTATTATGTTATTTGGACTATTTTTTGGAGCTGGAAATCTAATATTTCCCCCACTTTTGGGAAACCAAGCAGGAGATAAGACATTAATAAGTCTATTGGCCTTCTCTATAACCGCAGTAATCTTTCCAGTAATGGGAGTTATAGCTGTAAGTAAGGCAGATGGCCTACAAAACCTTGCAAGTAGAGTATCTCCCCTCTTTTCCCTAATATTTACCCCACTAATCTACCTTGCAGTAGGACCTGGCATCACACTACCAAGGGCAGGATCTGTACCCTTTGAAATGGCAGTAGCTCCCTATATCCCTAGTGATTTCCCAATCCTTATGGCGAGGATCATTTATACCTTTACCTTCTTTTTAATAGCCTATATGTTGTGTATCAAACCTAACCAACTGCTAAAAAGAACCGGTAAATACTTGACCCCTCTCCTTATTGGACTAATAATATTATTATTGTTGGAGTTTTGTTTGTAAAACCTGACATAGGAGGACCTATTTTAGACTATAAGAAAAGCCCTGTTGCCAAGGGAATCGTTGAAGGTTACAACACCATGGACGCCATAGCAGCCCTGAACTTTGGACTAGTAATAAACCTATCCCTCAAGAAATTTAATATCAAGGATGATAAGGGTATAACCAACTACACAATAAAATCTGGAATTGTAGCTGGAGCCATATTATTTACCATATACTATATGCTATCTTATGTAGGAAAAATAAGCTCCAACATCTTTCCTAATGCAGAAAACGGTGCTATTATCCTAACCCAAACAGCAAGATTTGTCTTTGGTCCTTTTACAGAGCTACTACTTGCTGCAATCTTTACCCTTGCCTGCCTTACAACTTGTGTAGGCCTTATAACAAGTGGTTGTGAGTACTTTGAGGGCTACTTCAAACACAAAATCTCCTACAAAAACTGGGTAAGAATATGGACCTTGTTCTCATTTTTGATAGCAAACTTTGGCCTAAACAAACTCCTTTCTATATCAGTACCTATACTAAATATGATATATCCAGTAGTTATGCTACTAATATTTATGGGAGTAAGCCACAATAGAATGAACTACACCCACCTATCCTATGTAGTATCAGCATCTTTTGCTATAATAATTCCTATTGTTGAGAACTTAGCAAAGGCAGGTCTAAACCTTCTAACAATCATATTAGAAAAAATGCCATTTGCCCAATACGGCTTCTCATGGCTAGTGCCAACTGCCCTTGCCCTTTCTATAACAAGCCTTATATCTAATCTTATAAAAGATAATAGTAATATCAATATAAAAGTAAATAATCTTGTAAAAAACTTCAAAAGTTAGGTCTTTATCTAACTTTTGTTGTTTTATATATTCTTTATAATATATCCATATATATTTTTATGAATTAGATGTTTATTAAAATTTTTTTTGGGTAATATTCTTAATAAGAAAGTACTTTTGATTAATTAAAATTATGTGTTAACGTTAACCTAACAGTTTGTCAACTTTGTCCAAGAGAATATAAAAATCAAATAAAATTTTATAAGAGTAAATGAAATTATTATGAAAAGACCAAAAAATATATCAGTAACACAACTTTATATCTCAAACTTAATATTATTTGTTTGTTTTGCTATATCAATAAAATTACTACAGGCTTCTTTAAATATTTGGTATATTCTTACTATAATATTAGAAATGTCTGCTATTGAGACTATAATCTTTTATAAAAAGAGTAATAATAGCTTTAAACCAATAACATATGAAAATGGTTTGGAAACTGTTATCCTATCTGTAGGTATAACTATAGTATTGACTGGTATTATTTTGTTCATTCTTTATATGACAAAATAATATTAATAATTTAATCTATACCCTCAAAACTATTGGACTATCTTCTATTCTAAGATGTCTCTTTTCCAAACTATGTTGTTAAACATTAATTTACCAAATCAAAACTACCAGCAAAGCTTAAAATTTGCACAGCGCCTATAAGGCGCGAATACCGGCACGCCCCTATTGGGGCTGTCGAGTATTCCATCACATGCACTACCATCCCAACTACTGCTTTAGAGTTTCCTTTATTTTTGTTTGACTTCCTTATCCGTAAAGGGGTCATAGTATTCCTTTATACTTATTTGATCAGTGTAATAATCTTCTTTTAATTGATTTTGTATATACTATTTTATTTTCTCTTCATTTCTTCCTACTGTATCCACATAATAGCCTCTGCACCAAAAGTCTCTATTCCCGTATTTATATTTTAAATTTGCATGTCTATCAAATATTATTGATGAATTTTTTCCTTTTAAGTATCCCATTATTTCTGATACGCTGTATTTTGGTGCAAATGCTACATGACATTTACATCGCCATTTGGTGTGTGATAAAATATTCTTGTCCATTAAATTCTTCTTGTTTTAATTGTGCATGTGGTTATCACAATTATATATATCTAGCGAGAATTTTTTTAGCTTGAATCTAAAGCTAAATTTCTCCACCTGCATAGTAGGTGGTTTTTGTTTTACTCACATCCGTTCGTTCAGATCACTTGAGTTGACAAAAAATAATCTGAAATTAATTTTAGATTATAATTGACTTTTTCTATCAGGTTATATGTTTATTTATAATTTTCAATATTTACAATCTTATCAAAAGTCTTAAGATAATCTTCATCATGATTATGGGTAATTACTATTCTAGTTATCTCATCTAGCTGTCCGATAAGTTTTTCTATAGTACTAGCGCTTATAGGGTCAAGGCCACTTGTAGGTTCATCAAATATTATCACTTGAGCTTTCCTATAAAGAGCTCTGGCCAACTCTAATTTCTTCTTTTCCCCACCTGATAAGCTATCATTTCCTAGTATGGTGTCTTTTTTGCTTTGATATACATAGTTAAGGTCAACTTTTTTTATAATTTCTTCAATTTTTTCTAAATCAATATCCCTATCTCCCATAGCAATATTTTTAACCAAACTGTCCCTAAATACTATTGAATTTTGTGGTATGTAATAAATCAATGAATATATCTCATTTTCTCTAAAAGATTTAAAGTCTCCATTTTTAAAACTAATTTCTCCCAAATAATCATCATTTATTTTGATTAAAATTTTACCTAATGTTGACTTTCCTGACCCAGATTTTCCTATTATAGCATATGATTTATTTTCTTCAATATTTAAATCTAGATTCTCAAATATCTTATTATCCCCATAAGAGAACGATAAATCTCTAATTTCTATATCAAGCATAGGAATTTTTTCTATTTTTAGGTTTTTAGTTTTACTCGGTATATTTCCTACTACCATATCCTTAATTTCTCTAGTAGATAAAATTTGAGCCAAATCCCTAAAGGCCTCTGCCATAGCATTGGTTGAAATTGATACTAAAGTTAATGATGCTAGTAAATCTGAAAGTTCTATAAAATTATTCTTAACCAAAATGCTACCAATGTATATTATTAATAAATAAGATAGGAGGTTTAGAACAAACAATATCTCATACAACATTGAATTTGTAATATTGAGTTTGTTTCTTGCTTCTAGCAAGTTCTCATTATTCTTGTCAAAGTTATGTAAAAAATATTCCCTATTATTTGATTGCTTTATAAGAAGGTATCCATCCAATAGTTCATTTAGTATATCTATGTATTTAGAATATTTTTTTGATCTTGATACTTGAAGTTTTGATATGTATTTAGAAAACTTAGAACTTACTAATCCTGGTAAAACAACAAAAAGCAAAGTAGATAATAATATGTAGGGGTGTATAATATATAATCCAACTATATAAACAATACTTCTTCCTATCCCAGTAAGTGCATTAGGAAGATTTGACAAATAATCTAGCCTTAACTGATCTACATTTTGGTCAACATCCGCTAAAAAATCACCCTTATTTTTCTTGTAAAATGATGAAGTCTTAGATAAAAAAAGTCCATCAATATAGTCATGCCTTAAATCTATACATATATTTTTTGTAAAAGCATTAGAGTTTTTTTCAGATACATAAAAACAAAAACAAGCTGTAACAACATAAACCAAAGCTCTTATTACAATACCATTAGGACTGGTGGCCTCTTTCCCAACAAATATATTCACTAGCCTAGAACTATCTATTGTGAACAAATATATAAAATACACTTCAAAAATTCCAAATAATACTGATAAAATTAAATTCATCTTATTTTTTAATATGTACTCTTTCATTAATAAATCTCCCCTTTTTTTATTAGATCCCTAATAATATGTTCTTTTTGCTTCCTTCTTATATTACATTGTTTTAGTAGATTATCTTTATTATAAATTAGTAAAGAAGCTGGACATTCGCTACAAATATCTTTTATCCAACAATTAGAACACTCTTTTATATGATAATCTTTCAAATAATTGAAATATTCTAATAAATTATTATAGTTTTTATTAAATATTATTTCCTTGTTTAAATCACCAATTATATATTCATTATGCCCCATAAAAAAATGACATGGAATCATTTTACCAGATGGACTTATTGCAAAAGATTCTCTCCCTGCATCACAATAATTGCTATCATAATTACTATTTATAATATTTCTTAGAGTAGCTAATTTGCTTTGTTTTTCATAATTAATATTTTCATCTAAATTAAGATCATCAGCTAAAGATAGTTCACTGTCTCCAATACAATCAGAAATAAAGATACTAATGTCTCCATATCTATTACTTAAATAGAATTTGAGATCATCTTTAGAAATATTTTTATTTCTATGTAGAAGAGTATATGTTACTTCAAGTAATTGAATATTAACTTTATATTTTTTCAACAAAAAAATTGCTTTATCTACATAGTCGAAACTTGCATCACCATTTTTAAATGGCCTCAATATATTATGTACATTTTCTTCGCCATCTATACTTATGGTTACCCCAAAATCCTTTTCATAAAAAAACCTTGCTATTTCATCGGTTATAAGAGTTCCATTTGTAACAATAGTATATTGAGGTATCCTCCTTATAAGACCTGAACTATATAGATATTCGAATTTATCTACTATCCTCACTATAGTTTTGAAGCTTATTAACGGCTCCCCTCCGAAAAACATTACAGTTCCTATATCATTAAAATGTTTTGGAATAATTTTAGATATTAAATTTTCTATTTTTTTAGAATCTATAGCATTTATTTCTTGATTATAGCTTCCTCCATTAGCATAGCAATATTTACATGATAAATTGCACTTATTATTAAGAATAATTTCTAATTTAGAGATTTTATTAGTTTTCAATAAACTTTTAAATCTCTTATTTTTATTTGATATAAATATCTTATTTAAATAATTTTCGGTTTTTTTTAATTCAGATTCAGGCATATGTTCTAAATTACTTAAAAGCAATTCAAATTTATCAAAATTTATTTGATCTACTTTTTTAAACTGTAAATTTTTTTTATAAAATATGTAGTAAGATTCGTTATTCTTCTCAATCAAAAAGTCATTTTTTTCTATCATCGCTAAGATCTCCTAATTTTCTATATTTCAAATTTTTATCATAATAATCCATTTGATACTTTTTACAATTAGTAACCATAAAAATATACTCTGTTAATCCAATTTTTTTACCTAACCTCATAAGACTTTCATTAAAACGATAATCTTGTTTTGAAAAAGAAATACAGATTTCCTTATGATAGCAAGGATGAGTATGTATAACCATTGGTATATAGCAATTTTTTTTACACCACATTAAAAAATAGTAACTATCTTCCTTGGGAATAAATAACTTTGGATTTTCTAATGAATATGATTTATTATTTTTAATTTCATTTATAAATTTTATTTTATAATTACCATCAATATTTTCTACAGCTATAAAATATCCATATTCAAGCAACTTATTTTTGTTTATTTTTTGATTTAAAATATTAATTATTATTTCTAAATTAGTAATATACATAATAAAATAACAGGAATAGACTTATTCTTTTTCTTATAGCCTTATATTATATTAATCCTCAGTATTTTTTGTTCCTCCACAAGCTTTACCACAAGAAGAAAGTTCAGTTTCAAGCTCATTAAGTTCTTTTTCTAGACTATTTTCAATTTCTATTTCTTCAAATTTTATTTCTTTTATTTCATCCATTATATACTCCTATATTTTTTATATTTTGTCTATTCCTGTTATTTTATTACTTATAATTATCTATGTATTTTCATCCTTTATTAATTAATCATTCATATAAATAGTTAACATTATGTATATTCCAAGTTATTCTTGTACATAAATATATTGTATCATTATCTTTATCATCAAATCGTTTTGATATTGATAATGAGATAATAAAAATACAACTTAACAAAATTAATGACTTCAATATTTTCTTCATTACCTCAGCTCTTTCTGTTTTTATTAAATATATTGTATCAAATCAGATAGGACTTTCCCATATCAAAATTTAATATACACTATTATCAATAAATATGATATAATAATAAATTAGGAGTTGTGTTATGAATGATAAAAAATTATTATTTGCTAAAACTTTAAAAAATATCAGACTAAAAAAAGGCTTTAGCCAGGAAGACATATCTGAAATAAGCTATATTAACATTAATACCATATCTAGGATGGAGAATGGAAGAGATTCCTATGATTTTGATAAGCTTGATATTTTATCAGACATATATAAAGTTGATCTTATTGAGTGCTATTTTAATATTTTTTATGAAGATGCTAACGAAATTGATTTCATTATAAATTCTATAAATAAAAAAGATAGAATTAATGGATCTTTGATGACTGAAGAAATTGATAGGTTGACTGAAATCTCAAAAAAGTCTAAAAGAAAAATTATAAAAACTAAGGCTAATAAGCTAATTCTATTCTTAAAAAGTATAGAAGAAAAAGATAATTATATTAGAAAAAAATTAATTCTTGAGGCTTTAAATATTGGTGGGGAATTTGATTTTGATAATCTTAATAATAATTATTACGATTATATTGACTATAGAATTTTGATGAACTATGCTCAAACTTTAGAAAGACCAACAGATAGGATTAATGTATATAAGTTTATAGAAAAGTCCAATTCTACTTACAATAATATAGAATATCTAGTTTTCCATAACATGGCTGCTGATTACTATATACTGGGTGTAAAAGATAAGGCTTTGGAATATATAAATAAATCATTTAGTTCTAATTCTAAATCCCATACTTCTCCAGTAATTCTTTATACAAAAGCTTTGATACTGGAAGACTTAGGTCTTTCATATGAAAAATATATAAAAAAATCTCTTGAAATCGCTAAAAATCAAGGAGAATATGTCTACAACACTATACTAGAACATTGGGAGAATAGGTATAATAAGAATAAACAATGAAAATAGATACTAGTAAGTGATAAATTGTTAAAGAAGCCAGTTTTATATCCTCAAAACGTATATAAATCAAGACTTTTGTATTTAGTTATATATATAGTAAAGTTAGAACTTTCATATTTTAATCTAGCTGAAATCTGTTCTGGAGGCCATTGATGATTTAAAAATAAATCCTTTACACAATTAAATAAAATTGGATTATCTAATTTTTTCTTTGGTCTATAATGAAGTCGTCTTTTTTCGTATATAGCGTGAGCTTCACAAGGAATGTATTCGCCATCTTGGCTATTTCTTCTTATTTCTCTTGAAATTGAAGATTTATTTTTTCCTAGCAAAATTGAAATTTCTGTTTGGTTTTTGCCTATATCAAGAAAATGTTTAAGCAATTCATGTTCTTTTAGTGTAAAATGATTATAATGATTCATAGTCTCTCCTGATTTTTAGTTGTATTTGCAAACACTATTTTATCAGAAAACTATGAATCATTTTTTTGTTGCACTTAGATTATAAATTCAAGGGATAAAATTTCCTCCTGATTAGTTTTTATTTACCCTAATCAGGAGGTTTTTGTACACAAATATTTCATAGTCTAAACTGCAACATTATTGCACTAAAGACTAGCTATTAATAAGTTACGTCCCAGATGAATTTTTATTGTTTATTTAGTGTGGATATAAGATATTAGTTAGTAAATCAAAACTACCAGCAAAGCTTAAAGTTACCACAGCGCCTAAATGAGCTAATACCGACACGCCCCTATTGGGGCTGTCGAATATTTTTTCACATGCACCACTATCCAAACTACTGCTTTAGAGTTTCCTTTATTTTTGTTTGACTTACTTATCCGTAAGGGGATCATAGTATTCTTTTATACTTATTTGATCTGTTTAATAATCTTCTTGTAATTGATTTTGTATATATTCTTTTATTTTCTTCTCATTTTTTCCTACTGTATCAACATAATAGCCTCTGCACCAAAAATGTCTGTTTCCATATTTATATTTCAAGTTTGAATGCCTATCAAATATTATTAATGAGCTTTTTCCTTTTAAATATCCCATTATTTCTGATACTGAATATTTCGGTGGTATCTCTACGAACATATGGACATGGTCTGGGCATAGCTCTACTTCTATTATGTTTACTCCTTTTCTTGAACATAATTCTCGAAGTATGCTTCCTGTATCTTTCCTTAGTTGTCTATATATTACTTGCCTTCTATATTTTGGTGCAAATACTATATGATATTTGCATCGTAGGCTTTATGTGATAAAGTATTTTTATCCAAGATTACCTCCTTGTTTAATTGTGCATGTGACTATCACAATTATACTTTAAGGAGGTTTTCTTGGTGCTTGAAGCTAAAGATAATTTCTTCCACCTGCATAGCAGGTGGTTTATTATTTCGTTCTCTTTCGTTCGCTCAACTCACTTAAGTGTACAAATCAATAAAAAACCCCAAATTAATGGAGTTTTTTAAGAAAAAAGTGAACTATATATTTTTCTATACAAGTCTAGAGCTAAGCTCCAGTCTGTTTGTATCATATCGGCACCAAATTGAATTAGTTTTCCCCAGCCTTCTTTAGGATCTTTAATTAAAGATATATCATCATCTAAGCCAGCGTATAGGTCGAACTTTCCGCTTATTCTTATGGAATTTATTTGAACTAGTACACCAAATTTTTCTTTAATTTCATCAATAAATTCTTTTCCGAAAGTATCTGACTTTTTATCTTCTGCTATTACTTCTAGTCCTATAAGATTTATATTTTTATATTTTTCTAAAATTTTAATTTCGTCTTTTTTTCTTATTATAGGCATTAACATAAATTTATATTGATACTTTTCAAAAATCTCTAAATTTTTATCATTTATAGAACATTTTATCATTAGCCTTTTAAGTGTTTCTTTATCAAAATTATCATAAAGATAATCTAAAAATTCAGGAAAATAGTTTTGTGATCTATCTATTTGATATAAAACATCTTCATCAGACCCATCTACAATATTTTTAAATTCTTCCACCCTATAACCAGAATTATCATACTGCTGATTTAATAGAGGATGTTTTATTATTACTTCAGATTCAAGATTTTCAAACTTTTGATCTACATTGAAAATGCTTTTTTCTTCTGATGTATGAAAGGCATAGTATTTATTATCCTTACTTCTTCCTATATCAATTTCTACAATATCAGCTCCCATTTTTTTGGCAAGCTTAGATGAATATGAGGTATTTTGGCAAATATTGCCACCCCATACTCCCCTATGAGCAGTTATAAGAAATTTTTTCTCTTTTATTTTTTCTATGAGTTTGCTGTTATTAACTTTATATTCTTCTTTCAAAGTATTTATTCACCACCTCTAATTTTTTTTATTTTATTTTTTATTGTTTTAACACCGTCATAACGTACGAGCCATACAACTAGTATAGAAATCATAATAAGAATAGTTGAATATACCAAGTTTATGGCCTTAGCATCTATGGCAGCAGTAGGATCTGCATTTGACCTTATTACTATACCTAGTGTAGGTCTTAATGGATGATAAAGGAAGGCTGATATCTCATATTCACTTATTTTTCCATTGAAATTTAAAACAAACATGGCTAGGACTGTTGGCATTATTACAGGAAGCACTATTTTAAAGAATGTATAAAATCTACTTGCTCCAAGGTTTTTTGCCGCATCTTCCAGTTCTTGGTTTACACCGAAGTAAGCTGATCTTATAAATCTATAGGTATTAGGTAACGAAACTACTATATAGGCTATAAGCATAATAACCAAAGTTCCAGTAAGTATTTTATAACCAACCCAAAAATGTGGCACACTATAAAGGTTTATTAGTCCTATTGCAAAGAGTATAGCAGGTAAAACCCAAGGTATATAAATTAGTAATTCTGTGGCTTTTGTAAAGATGTTATTCTTTTTTTGTGAAAGTCTTCCTACTAATATACATATAATAGATATAATAAGGGCAGCAACCCCAGCGTACGCTACTGATGTTAAGAATGGTCCATATGCAGATTGGTCTGTCAATACTCTCTTGTAGTTTTCTAAGGTAAATGATGATAGGGAAATCTTTCCGCTTCCTATGGTCTTGTAGTCTGTAAATGAGAATACTATTACACATAAAAACGGTATTAGATTAAGGAATGCCAATAAATAAGCAGATATATGGGAAACTACATTTACAATTGGATTTTTAATCTTTTGTTTCTTAAGTTTAGCCTTAGTTTTTGATATAGAGATATAATTCTTGCCCATAGTCAACTTTTGAACTACGAACAATACACCTATTTGGAATACACCCTGAAATAATGCAAGCATAGCTGCTATATCCCTTGAATTAGGTCTTGCAGAAAAAGTTAGTACTAGGGGCATTATTGTTTGAAAGTCTTTACCACCCAGAATTAATGGTGCTGCAAAGGAAGTAAGTCCTTGTTGGAATAGCAATATTATACAAGTTATAATCATAGGCATGACTTGTGGAAATACAATCTTTTTAAGTATAGTCCATTGACTAGCGCCTAGATTTTTACCAGCCTCAACTGTATGGTAGTCTATACTGGATAAGGCATTTCTAAAAAATAGCATGTAGTTTGTAGTACAACCAAAGGTCATAGCAGTAATAACTGCCTTGTATCCCAAAAACCAATACCTATTTATATCAGGATTAACTTGTGATGCTAAGTTTGTAAATATTCCATTAGGACCATAGGCAAATACATAACCATTGTTAATCAATAGTCCTCCAAATACTAAGGGTGTTAAATAAGTCAAGGTCAAAAATCTTGAGCCTTTAATATCAAAATAGTCTATAAAGAGTACTTACATTATTCCTACAATTGATACTGTTACAGGGAGAGTTAGTGCCATTAAAAATGAATTTTTGAGTCCATCCATTACTCTTTTTGATTTTATTATCTTATTTATAGAAGAAAAACTTAGACTTCCATCGACTACAAATGAAGATTTAAGGACAGATATATTTGGTAATAGGACAAAAGCTATTAAGAAATATAGGACTGCCCCAACAGATATTATGAGTAAGATATTTAGTAACTTTGATTTTTTAGCTTTAGCTTCCATCTATCTCTCCTTAAAGGCAAGAATCTTTCCTATATCAAACCTCGCCTTCACATAATCACCCTTAGAAATAATATTCTCCGCAGACCTATATTCTCTAGCTGTAAGTCTCGTATTAGTATTAATATCAACTAGATGATAAATATAGTGGGTTCCATAATAATCTTCTCCTTCATACTTTAGTAAAATTTCATTAGGCCCTACAATCTCATCGTTTTCTAAAATTTTGATATCTTCAGGTCTTATATAAAATGAACTATAATAATTAGTATCGAAATTGGATGCAATTTTTTTAATTAAATTCTTATCAATTTTATTAGACTCCCCTATAAAGGTGCATACAAATTCAGTTTTTGGATGCTCATATATTTCCTTTGGACTTCCAACTTGTTCTAAATGACCATTAGAAAATACAGCTATTCTATTAGATAGGGTTAGGGCTTCTTCTTGGTCATGGGTTACATAGAGAGTTGTAACATTTAGGTCTCTTTGAATTTTTTTAAGTTCTTGTCTTAATGACTTTCTAAGTTTAGCATCAAGATTTGATAGAGGCTCATCCATGGCAAGTATTTTTGGTTTCTTAGCCATAGCACGAGTAATAGCCACCCTTTGTTGTTGACCACCTGAAAGGTCAGATACATTTTTTTGCACTTGTTCATCTGTAAGATCTACAAGTCTAGATAGTTCCTTTACTCTCTTATCAATATATGTCTTATCCTTTTTCTCAACTTTTAATCCGAAAGCAATATTGTCATATACGCTCATAGATGGGAAAAGAGCATAGGATTGGAATACAATACCTATTTGTCTATCTTCTATGGCAACATCATTAATTATCTTATCATTTATTTTAATAGTTCCTCTTGAAGGATTTAAAAAGCCAGTTATAGCTCTTAAAAGAGTCGATTTACCAGATCCTGAAGGACCTAAGAAGGTAAAGAATTCTCCTTCTTTCACTTCAAAGTTGATATTATCCATTGCTACAAAATCACCATATTTTATTTGTAAATCTTTTATTTTAATCATAACTTCACCGAGTAAACTTTATTGCATTATATTTAATTCTACATATTCAACCCATTGGTCTATATATTTGCCTACAAAGTCAAAATCTATATCAGCAGGGTGAGTAGATTCCATTACTTCTTTTAGACCTTCTGGGGCACTATCTTGAGCTTCTTTATTTACTGGTATTTGATTAAATCCTTCTGCAAATCCCTTCATTATCTCTGTGGATCCCATCCAATCGATAAATTCTTTTTCTTTTTGATTATTTTCTCCATCCTTAACAACACCAACTTGTTCAACAGTTTGAACTACTCCTGATGATGGATCTATTATTCCAATATCTACTCCATATTCTTTTTCTATTTCTGATGGCTTTGCCATATAGGTGTAAGCGTAAGGAACCTTACCATCTACAAAGTTTTGAATCCAATCCTCTCCTTGTGGAGTTGAATATCCATTTTCAAACCATTTTGTTAAGTCATCCCAAGCTTCATCCTTTACACCTAGTTCAGCAGATTCATCTTTGTAATCCATAAGATGTATATACATAGCGGCTGTATCTGTAGCTCCACCTAGTTTGTTTTGTACCTTATATAAGTTTTTATATTTTTCATCATTATATAAATCTGACCAATCCTTAGGTAGGTCTTTCTCTTCTACAAATTCCTTATTATAGATGGGAAAAACTCTAGCTATATCCATAGGAGAATATAAGTTTTCTTCGTTGATTTTTACACTTTCATCAACCTTATTAAGCCAATTAGGTTTATATGATTCAAGTAAATCTTCTTCTGCCAACTTGTTAAAGTTCATTTCATTTAAACCAAAAACAATATCAGCAACTGGCTTATTTTTTTCTGCCAATAAACGATTAATGAGGTCAGTTCCCCCAAGATCTACTAATTCAATTTTAAATCCAGATTTAGAAGCTTCTTCTTTAAAATAATCTCCACGACCATCACTTACAGCATTAGAATAAACTATTATAGTATCATCAGATGGAGTTTTAACCTCTTCACTTGATTCTTGATTACTATTCAAAGCTTCTGTATCAGTATTATTAGAACGACATCCTACTAGCCCAAATGATAGAGTTATCAAGGCTAAAGCCAAAACTTTTTTACTTTTCATAATCTACTCCTTATTAAATATTTTTTTACATTGCAAGTATAATAAAGTTTTATTATGTTTACGTAAAATATTTGTGTTATTTTAGTAAAATTTTAAATCTTCTTAGTAAGATTTTACTAAAACATTTTCCTTTAGTCAATAGTTGTTTTATTTATTTTTAAGAATAATTGCTAATAATGATAATAATCACAATATACTTTTGACAATATAAAAATTTACATTTATTAATTTATTAATAAGAGTAAAATATTATAATAGAAAGAAGAATAATTATGACAACATTAAAAGATATAGCTAAATTAGCAAATGTTTCTATAGCTACAGTTTCAAGGGTTTTAAAAGATGATGAAAATTTCAAGGTAAAAGATGAAACAAAAGAGTTAATAAAGAAAATAGCTAAAGAAAACAATTACCAAGTTAAAAGTAAAAAATCACAAGTAAATAAAGAAAATTTTAATAAAAAAATCGGTCTAGTAACAGGAGTGTCTAATAAAAATCAAATATCTAATCCTTACTTTTTAAAGCTTTGGCAAAATATAAAATATTCCTTAAATGAAAGAGGCTACCTAGTAGAATATTGTCACCTTTCCTTAGTAGATATTGAAGATATGAAAGATAAGTTTGATTACTTTCTAATCATGGGCCATATAAAGGATCAACAAATACAAGAAATTTTAGATTATACTGATAATATAATATTTGTAGGATCTTCTCCACCACCTACAAAATATGATTCTATAGTTCCAAATTTTCAGGATGGTATGCACCAAATATTTGATCATATAAAGTCATTAAATATTGATAAAATTGGATTTATAGGAGCAAATGCTAAAAAGTGGTCTAAAAATAAGAGTGGAAATTTTGTAAAAAATGAAAGATACCTGTTATTTAAAGTTTTGGCAGAAGAAGAAGGCTTATTTAATATAGAGAATGTCGCCAATGGAAGTTATGATATGGAAAGTGGCTATAAACTTATGAATGATCTTATAAAAAAGGGAGATATGGCAGATCTTTATATAATTGCCAATGATCAAATGGCAATAGGCTCAATGAAATCCTTAATTGATAATAATTTAAGAGTACCAGAAGATGTTAAAATAATTTCTTTTGATAATTCAAATCTAGCTTCATATTCATCTATATCACTTACAAGTCTTGACCTTAATATAAAAAATATGGCTGAGTCTATTTTCTATCTTATTGACTCTAGGTTATCAGGAAGAGACTTTCCTATTGAAGTTGCTGTGCCAACAAAACTTGTAATAAGAGATTCAACAAAAAATATTTGATTTATTTTACTGATATTTTAACTTATAATTAGAAAATGAATTTATCAATAGATTGACCTAAGTAAACAATATTTAAGGGTGATGGTTATTTGATTTTTACCATCACCGGGTATGTAAATAATTTTGTGTATCAACCTAAATCCTGATAAAAGGGTAAGGGTTGATACATTTTTTATGTATCAATAGATGTCCATTTCTATAGAAATGGAGCTTAACTTAATTTTATACGACTTTAATAAACTGTCAAATTTTCATGAAAATTTGCAGCCGATTTTATACTGGGTTTTTATCTTAATTAAAAACTCCCTTCAAAATATATTGATAATTGGGATAAGATTTGATCCCAGCCACGTATTCTATATGTCCATTTGCTTGATGCATCTACCATTGCTAGATACAAGCTTTTTTGAAGGGCATAATCATTTGGAAATATTGTTTTATTTTTTCTTACTTTTCTTAGTTGCCTATTAAAGTTTTCCATAGCATTTGTTGTATATATTAGCTTTCTTATTCCTTCTGGATATTTAAAGTATGTTGATAGTTCTGCCCAGTTGTTTTTCCAAGAACTTACACACATTGGATATTTTTTATTCCATTTTTCTTCAAAGATTCCTAGATTTGTTAGGGCTAAGTCTTCTGTTGGTACCTTGTATACTGCTTTTAGGTCTTTCATTAGTTCTTTTATGTCTTTGTAGGATACATACTTTGTGGAGTTTCTAATTTGATGTATTATGCACTTTTGGATTTCTGCTTTTGGATATACTGCTTCTATTGCTTGAGTAAAGCCAGGTAAGTTATCTGTTGAAACTATTAGTATATCTTCCAGTCCTCTTTCTTTTAACTGGTTTAATACTAAAAGCCAGTATTTGCTTGATTCGTTTTCTCCTACCCAGGGTCTGCCCTTTGGGTACATCCCAAGTATTTCTTTAAATCCTTCCATGTTGTAGCCTAGAGCAATGTAGACGGCCTTTTTGACTACTATGTTGTTTTCTCTTACGTGATAGTGGATAGCATCTAGAAACACCATTGGATACACTCTTTCTAATGGCCTATTTTGCCATTCTTCTATGGTTGGTAGTATTTTATTTGTTATTTTACTTACCATTGTTTCGGATATTCCAAATCCATAAATATCTCTGATATGAGATGATATATCTCTTGTTGTCATCCCTTTTGCATACATTGATATTATCTGGTTTTCTATGTTAGAAATATCTTTCTCATATTTTCTTAAAGACTGAGGTTCAAATGTTCCTTCTCTGTCTCTTGGAATGCTTAAATCTATATTTCCATATGATGATTTAACTGTTTTTTTACTTGATCCGTTTCTTGTGTTAAGCGATAAGGGCTTTTCTCCGTATTCATAATCTAAATGTTCATCAAGTTCTGCTTTTAAAAGTTCTTCCATTGTATCGCCTAAAAGATCTTTTAGTGCTTCTTGAATATCTTGTGCGCTTTGAGGTTGATATTCTTCAATTAACATTTTTGCTATTTTGCTTCTTTTTGTCTCCGGTCTTTTTCTTGGCATAAAAATTCCTCCTGATTAGTTTGTACTTACCCTAATCAGGAGGTTTCTATACACAAAATTTTACACAGTCTCACCATCACCCTTTTCTTATCTATTATTTATTTGTTACTTCATCTCTATCAGAAGATGTTGTATCTTCTTTTTCATCAGCTACTTCGGATTTTTCTGATCTTATAGACTTTTCGGCATTTTCAAGGTCTTTTTTTCTAGCTTTTTTGCTTACTTTGCTTTCCTTGGTAGAATATGTCTCATCAGAATCTTTTTTGTTAGCTTCCTTTTTATCTGAAGATTTGTTGGTAGAAGATTTTTTATCAGATTTCTCTTCTTTTTCAAGAGTTTTGTTTTCTGATGGTTTTTCAGAAGATTTTTTGCTTGTGTCTTCTTTTGCTTTATCAGAAGTTTCTTCTTTCTTATCTTTTTTGTTATTTTCTTTTTCTTCTTCAGCTTTTTTCTCAGCTTCTTTTCTTTCTTTGATGATAGCTTCAGCAGCCTTTTGTTCTGACTCTGATAGGTCTGATACCATTATATTTCTAAATTCTCCATCTTTTCCTGCCTTAGGAATGTTGAAAGAGTTATCGAAACTAAATATTGTTACGTTTGGATCTCTTATGTCTTCTGGGTCAAAGATGTATCCATCGTTTGTAGCATATCTACCTTCTTCTCTAGCCTTAGCTACTTCTTCTACCGAGTAGATTATTTGCCAGTTTTTCTTGCCCTTACGTTCTTCTTTTGGTGTTACATTGGCAATGAAGTCTGGTGCAGCTTGTGTTTTTTCATCTTCTTTGGTGTGACTTGCATCAACCCATGGAGCTGGTCTTTCTGCTGGGTGAGTCATCAAGTATTTTACTGTTGCTATTTGTTCCTTGGACATATCATCATAATAGGCTATGTGGATATGGTCAATGTGGGGGATTATGAATGATGTACCTGTATCTACTGTTGCATTTTCAGCATGGAATGGTAGGTCTGAATTATTAACTAGTCTTTGTGGTTCTAGTTCTCCATTCTTAGGTGTTACTATTTCATAATGATAGTTATCTTTAACCTTAGATAGTTGTAATTCTGCAAAGGCCCTATTTGTTAGATCTAGGTCTTTCTCATTGTATTTGTAGGTATCTCTACCATCATTTACAATATATTGTCCATCTTTTTTATCTACTATCTTATCAATCATTCCTGCAATTTGTGGTAATTCAAATTCTACTATAGGAATATTTGGGTAGTATTGTTTTGGATCTTCATAGATGATATGTTCTTTACCGTCTTTTGTGTAGATATGATAGTGGTCTTCATGGACTGCAATTTTTACTATATCTTTTTCTGAGAAAGGTACAGTGTTGCTGGTATTGCTAGATGGAGCTTTCTTTACTTCATCTTCTAGTTGATCTAGGCTAACCACGTTAGCAACTTTTGGTCCTTGGTTTGATACATTTACATACTTTGGAGAATTGTTTGTAACATTACCGTTTTGTGGATTGCTATGGGTACCTTGGTAAACTCCAAATTCTGCATTTGGATATAGGGCACTTGGGTTTTCATAAGATATGAATTCTCTACCATCATTGGTGTATATGTGGTAGTGGTCACCGTGTACCAAAATTCTTACTACATCTGAGCTTCTTACTGGTGCAGCTGCTGCTGATAGAGATGATCCTGAGCTAGATCCACCTATTGGTGCGTGACTTCCTACATATTGGCCAATAGTAAGGTTTGGGAAGAGGCTTGAAGGATCCTCGTAGGTTAGGAATTCATTACCATTAGCATCATAAACGTGGTAGTGGTCACCATGGAGTTTAATTGATGTGATATTTTTGCCCTTAAGTTGGTCTAGTGATACTACGCTTACAAAGGCAAGTCCACCTTCATCATTATCTCCTAATGTAGCTGGGTCAGTATAGGTTATAATTTCCCTACCGTCTTTGGTAAATACGTGCCAGTGGTCACCGTGTTTTACAACTCTTTCGATATCTTCTTTTTTTACTTCATTATCTATAAGAACATCTGTTGTCTTATCTGTTGCATATTTTGTTTCTTTTTTTACGAATTCAAAAGTTTTGTCATTTTTAGCAACTTTTTCTTCGATGTTAGAATTAGTATTTCCCTTGCTAGCTTGGTTTTCGTTGTTTGCATAGGCAAAAGCTCCGATACCAACAGCCAAGGCTGATACTAACGCTACGCTTATACCAGTTTTTTTGTTCATAATTTCCCCTTTCTTAAATTATTTATTTCTCTTAAAAATCATGGCTAATATTAAAACTATTACTGATATTAGTACAATTACAGACCCTGGTTTTAGGTTAAAAATGTAGGATAAGAATAAACCTACATACATATAAATAAAGGATAAAACCATGGCAATGATTAGTGACATCTTGTAGGTCTTAGCAAATTGCATGGCTGTAATTACTGGGATTACAATAAGTGATGAAACTATCAAGGAACCAATAGTCTTTGCAGAAATTGATATTGTGATAGCTGCAATTAGAGTAAATAATAGGTTCAATCTATTATTCTTAATCCCGTATAATTTTGCTAGTTGTGGATCAAATACACTCAAATATAGCTTGTCATATATAGCTAGATAAACAAGTAGTACGATCACTGACATAATTATAGTTATATAAAATTCAGCATCTGTTACAGTAACAATTGATCCAAATAGGTAGGAGCTTACAGAATTACTAGCTCCAGTAAAGGATGAAAATATTCCAGCCAAACCTATGGCTCCAGCTAAAACAATTACTGTAGATATTTCCTGGTAGGCCTTAAGTTTGCTCCTTAATATCTCAATTCCAAATCCAGCCAATAAGCATGACGCAATTGATCCTAAAAGAGGATTGACCCCTATTAATAAGGCAAAGGATAGGCCAGCCAAGGAAGAGTGGGCCAAGGTATCTCCCATAGTAGAAAGTCTTTTTAACAACAAGGTAAGACCAACACAAGGAAGGATGATGGCTAAGAAGCCAGCCACTATAAAGGCCCTAGTCATAAAATCATATTTAAACATTTCTAGCATCTATAACTTCACACCTTCCCTTCTCTACCTTAAATACATAATCAAGATACTTATTAGTAATTTCCATATTATGAGTTACCATAAGGATTGTCTTGCCTTCGTTTTTTAACTTGGTCAATATTTCCAAAAGCTCATAGGTAAAAGCTGGATCAATATTATTTGTTGGTTCATCTAGAATTATAAAGTCAGAATCCTTAATTAAAGCGAGCAGAATTCCTAATTTTTGTAATTGACCACCAGATAGTTCACTCAACCTCTTATTCTTATGGTCATAGAGATCGAGGTCTTTGAGCATTTGATCCGCATCTATATTCTTCTTAAGTCTTCTTAAATTAATTTTTAGACATTCACTAATTGTAGTTGGAAAATTTTTATATGCACTTACTGCACTTTGACTAATGTAAGAAATATCATCAAGGTGGTTATTGCCTTTAATATTATCACCAAATAACTTAATTTCACCCTTGTACTTTTTTAAATTGCCGAGGATTAAATTCAATAGGGTTGTCTTGCCGGCACCATTTCTACCAATAATACCGACAAAGTCTCCCTCATTCATCGAGCAAGTAAAGCCATCTAGTATAGCCCTATCCTCATAGGCGAAAGTTAAGTTATTAACTTCAAGAATCTTATTCATTAAAGACTCTCATCAAAACTTCGAGGTTCTTCTTCATAAGTCCTGTGTAGCCTTCTTTAGCCTCTTCTTCTGATACTGATTCCATTGTGTAGATAGTATCTGTTTTTACACCAGTTTGGTTGGCCAAGGTTTCTGCAACCTTTGGTGTAGCCTTACCTTCAAAAAGAATAGTCTTTAGACCTTTTTCTTCTACGAAGTCTGCTATTTTCTTAAGTTGCTTAGCGGATGGTTCATCTTCTGGTGAAAGACCTGTTACAGCTACTTGGTGAAGACCATAATCATTAGCCAAGTAATTGAATGCTGCATGGCTAACTACAAAATACTTATCTTCATCGTCAACATTACTTAGGGTTTCCTCAAATTCTTTATCAAGTTCTTCAAATTCAGCTTGACTCTTCTCTAGATTTGCCTTGAAGAATTCTTCGTTTTCTGGATCTATTGCTGCTGCCATTTGATATATTGTATCTAGCTCCTCAATGGCATTTCTTATTGATAACCAGG
This sequence comes from Anaerococcus sp. AGMB09787, assembly GCF_022808955.1. Taxonomy (GTDB): domain Bacteria; phylum Bacillota; class Clostridia; order Tissierellales; family Peptoniphilaceae; genus Anaerococcus. The sequence continues at coordinate 80,614 of NZ_JAKZEY010000023.1, read as the reverse complement.
TGTGAGGGTTAACATTGTCGTGGCTATTAGAATTTTCTTCAACTAGGTCAGATCCTTCAGTCTCTAGTAATACCAAACCTTGTGATAGATCTAAGAATTTATCATCATCATTAACTGTTGCCTTCAAGTCATCTATGAAGCTTTCCATTCCAGCACCATTGTAGATAATTAGGTCGGCATCTGTTATTTCAGCCATATCCTTAGTTTTTAGTTCAAAACCATGTGGCTCTTCTCCATTTCTTATAATAGTTCTTAGATCCCATTTATCGCCAACAATCTTCTCTGTCAAATCATGAACAGGGAAAAATGATGTATATACTGTAAGTTTTTCATTATCAACATTTTCACTTTGGCTAGGTTCTGTTGAAGTCTCAGCAGGAGTTGCCTCATCTGTGTTATTTGAATTACATCCAGTAAATAATAAGATAGAACTAATAAATAAAAATGAAATTCTCCTTAAAATTCTACTTTTCATATATTAAATCTCCTCCAATTATTAAAATATAGCTTATTAAATAAAAGCATGGGCTAAATGCAAATTACTTGCATTTGCTTTTTATATTGTACAACAAATTTTTTCTACGTCAATAAAAATATGCTGCAAATATTATAAGTAATTCAAAATAAAATACACTTTGTTAAAAAGATAGCATTACTTGTGTTTATAGAAGTAAAAATATATAAAATTTTGATAAATAAAAAATTTGATTTGGTAAATTCTACTATAGAAATAGCTATACTTTTATGCATACAAAAAGCACCTTGCTAAGAGGTGCCTATAGGTAATCTAGGATTATCTTCCATTCTTCTATAAGGTCATCAAGCCTATACCTGGCATTGGCAGGGCTAGTTGATGTTAATTTAACTCCCTTGATGCCAAGTTTTGGATAGTGGAATTTTTTGTAATACTTGTAGGATGTGGCACCATTTAAGAAGACTTGATTGATTTCTGAAGCCTCCACCACTTCTTCAAGATGCGATGGTATAACATTTTTTATACTAGCATCGCTTGATCCTATGATATCACACTTATAAATTGAATCATACATGGCTATATGGTTACTAAGGATAAATTGCTTTCTCTCCTCTATATCTCTTGATAATTCTACTCCAAAAAGTCCTTCCATAATCTTCCAAAATCTATTTTGTGGATGGCCATAGAAAAATCCATACTCACGAGTCTTAACTGATGGGAAGGATCCTAGAATTAATATCTTAGATTCCTTATCATATAGGGGTTTAAGTGGGTGGGTTATTGTTTGGTATTCTCCCTTCATTTCATTGTCCTTTCTTTCTTCATATTACTATTTTAACCTATTTTTCTCAGGCAAGTACTTCCAATATCTCTTGGGCATATTAGAAATCATAAGTTTCTTATTTTTCCTTTCCTTAATGGATATCGCATCATAAAAGACTATCCACAAGGATCTAAAAAATTCTTCCTCGGAATTTTCTTCTATATTTAGATCAATTATATCAACTACTTCAAAGTTGCTATAAATAGAAACAAAGGCCTTGGCCCTATTTTTATCATAGATAATAAATTTCTCATCAGGCATCCTCTTTAAAAAATGATAGGATAAATCTCCCAAGATAAAATTATTTGACTCATATTCTGCAAAGAGATAACCTTCCTGGATTTCTCTAAACCTCAAGAGTCCCTTCAAGCAATGAGCCTCACTACGGTAATTTTTAACCATCTTGTTAAAGCCTATAGCATACTTATTGGCAGAAGAAACTACTTCTACGCCCTTTATAAAGGAAAGTTTTATAAGCCTTGCTATGATTATATCCTTATCTTTGTAGAAAGAATTGAAAGCTGTGATTATATCCTTGTAGAAGACTTTTGAGAGGTTCTTTTTGATAGAAGCCTTCACCCTATCTGCCTTAACTATATCAGTTCTAACCCTAACCATATGAAGAAAGGATAGTTGGTCGTCTTCACTTCTGATTTCGATCTCAAATAGGTCCTTGTAATAATCAAAAACGACTGTCAAAAATCCATCAAAAGTTTTATCATATACTACAATCATAGGAACTCCTAGAGGAAGGAAAGTTGCTCATGGGACTTATTGTCAGAAAGACTCATACGCATCCTAAGCTCTTTCTTGTTTGAAAACTTGGATCCCCAGTATTTTCCTTTGACTAGGATAAAATTCTTGGCTCTTTTGGTTGAAATATTTAGAGCCTTTAGGTTATCGTAGTCAAGCATTCTATACTTTCTGGCATTGATGATTTTCCTTGCTGAAACTCTGCCTATGCCAGGAATTTTCATAAGGTCCTTGTAGGAGGCCTTGTTTATTTCAATAGGGAACTTGTCTATATGGTCTACGGCCCAGGATGTTTTGGGGTCAAGGTCGAGGTCCAGGTTTTGCTTAGATGAATTGACTAGGTCTTCTGCATTGAAATCATAGAACCTCATAAGCCAATCAGCTTGATAAAGCCTGTGCTCTCTCAGCAAGGGAACCCTATCTATGTCCTTGGTTAGATCAGATTTTACAACTGGTACAAAGGCACTATAGAATACTCTCTTTAGGTCAAAATTTTGGTAGAGATTTTGCGATCTTGACATTATCTCTAGGTCGCTCTCCTTATTTGCTCCGATTATCATCTGGGTTGTTTGACCTGCTGGCAAAAACTTGGGTGTGTGCTTATAGACTTTAATCTCATTTTTCCTTTGAATAATAGAATTTTTGGCAACAGCCATAGAATTTTCTATTTCAGAAGTCTTCTTTTGAGGAGCCAAAAGTTTTAAAGACTCATCAGTAGGAAGCTCTACATTGATACTCATCCTATCAACAAGATGGCCCATATTTCTTACTAAGTCATAGCTTGCCCCTGGGATGGCCTTCATGTGGATATAGCCATTAAAATTGTATTCAAGCCTTAGAATTCTCGCAGTTTCTATAAGCATCTCCATGGTATAATCAGGGTTTTTGATAATACCTGATGATAGGAAGAGTCCCTCTATATAATTTCTCTTGTAAAAATTCATGGTTAAATCTGCTACTTCCCTTGGAGTAAAGGCCACCCTTTTTACATCATTGGAAGACCTATTAATACAATACTTGCAATCATAGATACAAGCATTGGTAAACAAAATTTTTAAAAGGGATATACATCTACCATCTTCGCTCCATGAATGGCATATCCCTGATAGGTGGCCGTTTCCTAGTCCTCCACTTTTATTTTTTCTATTAGAACCTGATGAGGAGCATGATACATCAAACTTGGCAGCATCAGTTAAAATTGTAAGCTTTTCTAAAATATTCAAAAAATCACCTTCTTTATAGACTTTAAAAGTCCTCCGACTCTTACTGTCTTATTATATGATAAAAGTCTATAAAAGCAAATAAGCAAAAAATCGACCCATACTTACAATACAGGTCGATAGCAAGCTTTTATATTTACTTACATTCTCGGAAATCTAATTTGATAATCTTCAAAACCTTAAACTTCTTCTCCAATTGTTAGGTCGCTCTTAATAGGAGCCATTAGAATCTTACCACTTCCCCTATAGACATTTACTAGTCCTTCACCAGATGCAGCAGATCCGATTAAGGACTTACTAGATTTCTCTACAGTGAACTTTAGGGATTTGGACCAGGCTATGGCAAAGTTGCCATCGATTTTAACTTGGTCATTGTCAAGTTCTATCTCTATTAACTCTTCCTTTGGTACAGGAGATTCTAGGGCTACTACACCACTACCTTCGATTCCGAGGTTAAAGAAGCCTTCATTACCAAGGGTTGCTGATGACAGGGTATTTCTTGCTACAAGTTTTTGCTTTAGATTACTATCACAAGCTAGGAAGTATCCATCTTCTAAGACCAGGCTATTATTCCATGTAGCAAGATCTATTAGGATTATATGCTTGTAGGTAGGCTCAAGGACAATTACCCCATCTCCTTCATATTCTGGTTTTATAGCTGCTTCCTTGGTTACTGCTCCTCTAATTGACTTGCCAAAAAAGTCTCCCACACCCTTAATTCCAGTAGTAGTATTGACATTACCAACCATCCATTGCATACTGCCCTTTTGGATTGTAATAGGGCTTACACTTAGGTCACACATTACTTGCTTTAATTTAACATTCATTTGAGAAGCAAAGTACTCATACATAGCCCTATCCTTGGTTACAGATAGGTCTCTCTTGTATTCAAAAACTGTAAAGGCACCCTTCTTATCTAAAATATTAACGTCATCATTATCTAAAAAATTATTAATCTTAAACATTTATTACCTCACATAATAAAAATCATCAGCTGGTCTTTGACCAAATATTGAAGTTAGCTTCAACCTTTCTATATTGTCATATAAAACATTAAAAATCCCCTTCATAGTGTCCCCTTCTATAAAAACCTTATCTAAGTTCTTATAAATTTCAAGGGCATCATCCTTACTTATATCAAAAGTATTTACAAGCCTATCAGATATAATAGGTTCAGAGTCTTTCTTCTGACTAATTTCATCTAAAAATTTGATTAAAGCATCTTCTTTGCTATTAAGGACGTCCCCATTTACTATAATAACTTCTGATATCATATCAAAAGAATCGTCAAAATCAGGAGATATAGCAGACAAGGCTTCATTTATTTTATATTTCTTATAGGTCTTATCATCGTTAATTATAGAAATATAGGGTTCCCTTGCCAAGGCTACAAAGGATTTTGTACTTCCTATTAGCCTATTAAGGTTATCAGCATCCTTATAATAGATAATATTGATACCTATAAACTTTTGTAACAGTCCAATTTTTTTACTTATCTTCTGCCTAAAATCATTCCCTAAATCTTTAACAAAAATCGTTTTACCAAATATATCAGAAAATTTATTAATATCGCCATCGCTTAGTAGGTATAAATTATTTACTAGGCTAATTCCTGCTATTTTTATATGTACCTCTGAATCCTTATAGAGATTAGCTGCCATTGGGGCATCTACTATGGCAATATCAAAGTTTCCATCATAGAGATCTTTAGTATCGCTTATGTAGGTTGACTCTATAGGAAGCTCACTATTTTCCTTTATGGTATCCATGAGGATTGTTGATGAAAAGCTAGTAGTTTTTACATCAAGTGAGCTATATATACTAGGATCTGAGGGTTCCTTTTGCTCGCTTACTATTTCTTTTTTTCTGGCTACATCAGTACAAGATATAAGGATTAAAGAAAGGAAGAAGATAAGAAATACAGATTTTCTCCTAGTCATTTATTTCTCTCCTATCTTCCAAGGCTCTCTCCAAGGTTAGTTGGTCAAAGTATTCGAGTGATGATCCTACTGGGATACCCTGGGCTAGCTTTGTAACCCTAACGTCTCTATTGGCCAAAAGGTTTTGCAAAAACAAAATTGTAGTTTCCCCTTCTATGGTTGAAGATATAGCCAAGATAACCTCTTTAATCTCTTCCTTATTAATTCTTTCTAACAACCTATCAACATTTAATTGGTCTGGCCCAATACCATCAGATGGACTAATTAATCCTCCCAAAACATGGTAGCGCCCCCTATAAGCTCCAGACTTTTCGATAGCTATAAGATCTTGGATATCTTCAACTATGCAAACTGTTTCGTTATCACGGCTTATATCCTTACATATATCACAAATATCATCCTCGGTTAAATTTCCACAAATTTCACATGAGTGGATTCTATTTTTGACATCTATAAGACTTTGGGCAAAATCCTCGACATCTTTTTTGTCATCTTCCACTATAGACATGGCTAGCCTCTCGGCGCTTTTCCTGCCTATAGTTGGAAGCTTTTGGAATTTTTCAATTAAATTTGCTAATGACTCTGGAAAAAGTGCCATTACATTAGTCCAGGAATGTTAATTCCACCTGTGAGTTTACCCATAGCATCTTCGCTGTACTTATTAGCATTGCCCATGGCATCATTTATAGCTACCATGATTAAATCTTCCAGCATATCTACATCTTCTGGGTCAACTACATCTGGGTCAATCTTGATATTTACAACTTCTTTTCTTCCATTTACAGTTGCTTCTACTACTCCACCACCGGCTGTTGAAGAAAATTCTCTCTCTTCAATTTCTTGTTGAGTTTTCTCCATTTGCTCTTGCATCTTCTTTACTTGCTTCATCATATTGTTCATATTTGGTGCGCCTGGTCTAAATCCGCCTCTTGCCATACATATCTCCTTTATTTTACAATTAATAAATCACCTAAGATTTCTCTTAATTTTTCTTCATTTTCATCAATATTATCCGACTCGTTGACTTCTTCAACTAAGTCTTTTTCTTTAATTGTACCCTCTTTACCTAGATTTGGAGTTTTTTTTTGATAATTTTCAAAATCATCTGTCTCGAAATATACTTCACTCCCTATTATTTCAGATAGCTTGATTGTGATTTCCTCTATCTTGGTTTGGATAAAGATTCCATAAAAGCTATCCTTTAAGTAGAGGGTAAAGTTATGACCATCAAAAGAATAATTAAATCCTTCACTCTCGAACATCCCCTTGAGACTCCTACCTGCTGTTGCTACAAACATCTCCTTGATGTCATCGATTTGGTAGGTTGAAAGCTCTGTCCAAGAACTTGCGGGTTCTTCCTTGATTTCAGGAGTCAAGGCTTCTTCATTTTTCGCTTCTTCTTCCTTAGGAACATCAGTAGTTATTTTTTCTGGTATTGAATCTTCAATATTTTCTATTTCTTCTGTGTCATAGGTATCTTCTTCTAGGTTAATTATGCTAGGATACTTATCATACTCATTCTCTTTACTAGGTCTCTTAGAAATATACTTATCTGAGAAGTCTATATTAGAAAGCTTATCTTCTATAGCCTTATTTACAAGTTCTACTAGGTTAATTTCATTTTTCCCTTCAAGGGCCCTAATCCTTCCATCTAGCGAATTAATATCCTTAGAATTGATTAGCCTAATAACCATAAGCTCAGTAATTAGGTCAGTATTGTCTGTATTTTTGAGCTTTATCTCGTAGTCTCCCACAAGATCCAATATATCTATTAACCTATCAAGGTCAATTTCCCTTGATCTCTCCTCAATAAAGTCTGCTCTATCCTCATTTTCAAAATCGACCTTATCGCCAGTCAGCTTATACAACATAATATCCCTCATATAGGATGCCAGAGCTTCTACTATATCCTTATTGGACTTATTATGATCCCTAAGAGAGAAGACCTTGTCTATGGCTCCCTTTTGATTATAGGCAAAGATTGACTTGGTAAGGGAGTCTATATCATAAAAGTCTACTGTTCCTAGCAAATTCTCCACATCTGGTAGGCTATATGAGCTTTCCTCTGTCGAAATAACCTGGTCTAGGATTGATAGTGCATCACGCATGGCCCCCTTGGCCTTTCTGATAATAAGATCTATAGCCTCATTTTCCATGGTAATATTTTTATCCTGTAGGATGATATTTATTTGTTTTTTGATATCCTTAGAGTTTATTTTGTTAAATTCAAACTTTTGAACCCTAGACAATATCGTATTTGGGATTTTTTCAATCTCTGTTGTAGCTAGGATAAATACAAGGTGGCTTGGTGGCTCTTCCATAATCTTTAGCAAGGCATTGAAGGCCTCCCTAGTAATCATGTGGGCCTCATCGATTATATATACCTTATATTTTAAATTGTTGGGTGGATAAATAACATTGTCCTTTAAATTTCTAATATCATCTATCCTCCTATTGCTAGCTGCATCCATCTCAATAATATCAATTGTAGCTTCTTCATCTATGGACCTACAATTATCACACTTTAAGCAGGGTGAACCATCTTTTGGATTAAGACAATTAATAGCCTTGGCAAAAATTTTAGCACAGGTCGTCTTACCCGTTCCCCTTTCACCAGCAAAAATATAGGCATGAGAAAAATTTTTATTTTTAACTTGGTTTTTTAAGACATTTACTACCCTATCTTGACCTAGGACTTCATCAAAGGTCTTGGGCCTATACTGTCTATACAAAGCTTTAGCCATAGTAATTCCTTTCTAATAATTCTATTATATCATACTTTATTTTGAATAATAAATGATAGGCGAAAATATTTTTTTGCTTTATGAAATTTTTGAAGTATAGTCTATAAATGTAGCGAGGAGAGCTGTCCGAGTGGTTGAAGGAGCACGATTGGAAATCGTGTATACGTGTTTTAAGCGTATCATGGGTTCAAATCCCATGCTCTCCGCCATGCACTAGACGGGGAGTTAGCGGTGCCTTGTAACCTGCAATCCGCTACAGCAGGGTTTAATCCCCAACAGAGGGCTTAGAGCTTTCATTAAGACATGAGGATTTGGTGTTGATTGTCAGGTCTTACGCAATAGCAAGCTGTGAACCATGTCAGGACGGGAACGTAGCAGCTTTAAGCAGTACTTACTATGTGTCGTGAGGTCACCTGACATGAGTCGAATACTTATGACACTTTTAAGAGCTTCTAAGAACAAAGTTGGGTGTGCTTACATATTTTGTAGCTAGGTTTTCCTAGCTACTTTTTTTATACATTATTTTATTGGCTAAGTCGTTTATAATATTAGTAGAGGTAAATTATGATAAACGAAGAAATTAAAGATTTATTCTATCAACCAACTAGAAATTTAATGATACCCGCATCAGAAGTTGCGACCTGCAATGAAGAAGATAGTCTCCTCCATGCAGTATTAGTCTTATCCAATTCTGGTTATCAAGTTATACCAGTAGTAGATAATGATAACCATATTAGGGGACTAATTTCAATTTCAAATATAGTAACAAGCTTTGATGACCTATCGCTCTTCGATGAGGAAAAACTTTCTAATATAAAGGTAAAAGAAGTAATGAATCAGGTAGCACCGATTCTTTTTGATAATTACGAACTTGAAGATGTCTTAAGACTTCTCATAAATAACAACTTTGTATGTATAGCCCATGATGACGGTTACTTCCTAGGGATAATTCCAAGAAAGGTTGCCCTAGAGAGATTCACTTATATTGCTCATAACATAGACACATTATACAAGTTAGAAAAAAAATAATTAAAAATTACTGGTACAAAACCTATAAACCATATTGAGAGTTTTCTCAGAGGAAGAAGTCACTTCCACTTGTCTTTCTATTGGTGGATGGTAGTTATTCTTGTACCAGTCTTTTTATTATAAAATTTCAAAAATTCCTGCCCCAAAGGCTTCTATATTTATTTCTTCTCCCTTAGTGACTTTTCCATTGATATTGCCAGATCCATGGTATTTTAAGTCATCGATGTTTAATACCTCTTCTAGATTGTATGGACTTTTGATTTGGTAGTCTATATCTGTGAAGTTGATTATGACTAGATATTCTTCATTTTTGTATGCTCTCTTGTAGGCATATAGGCTGTAACCTTCTATATCTAAAAGCTCTAGGCTACTTTCCCTATTATTTAGGGCCTTACTTGCTAGGAATAGGCTGGTTAGGTCCTTGTAGTAGGATTCTACATCTTCCAAGCTATTTTCGATATTATTTGGATCAAAGGCCTCGTAGATTGAGAATGTTTTGAGGTCTCCTCTATCATCTCCCATAAAGAGGATTTTAGGGGATTTTAGGGTGTACAAGAATGTCAAAAGTCCCTTTTCTTGTTTGGCTTTTTTGCCATCTGAATATATCTTCATAGCAAGGCTTGCTTCATTTGTGGTTGAATCGGCAAAGGAAAAGCCAAGGATATTCTCACTTGAAGAGTTTTCTAGGATATTATAGATATGGTTCTTATAATTTTCCCTGTTTATTGGTAGGTCGTTTATTAAATTAACTAGGGTCTTTGACCTATTATCAAAGATCATATCGAATTCTAGGTCAATATCGCCACTATAACAATTAAAACTTGCAAGGGACAAGCTTTTTTTATCCCTTATTAGCTCAATTAGCTCTTTAAGAAAATCGAACCACTTGTTATTTATTCCCCTAGTACTTTCTCCTTGCCAGTAAATGACATTATCTATATCCGGAAAGCTTACCCCATCAAGCTTATAGTCATCCAAGTACATACCTATAGCAGATTTTACATATGATTTGGCTGTGTCTTCACTTATATCGAAGTTAACTGACCCATAATTGTTGTATAGTATATCATCATATTGATAATTGTATATATCTGACCCATCAAAGTTAATTAGCCCCTTCTTATCTCCATCAAATTCGCTAATATCAATTTCAGCAATGACTCCGATATTATTTTTATGCGCCTTATCAACAAAGTTTTTAAAGTCTTTTATAGAGCCATATCTCTTGGAATAAGAAAATAAAGTAAGGGGAGCATAGCCCATAGACTTATAATTTTGGTATTCATTAATAGGCATTAGGTAGATTGTGGTATAATTAAAATTCTTGGCATATTTTATAAGTTCATCAAAAATAGTCTTAGAATCCTTATCTTGTTTAAAAAGAGAACCAAGATGAACTTGGAGGATGTTCTTAGGAACTTCCTTTATTTTTTTATTTTTAAATTTATAAGTATCATCAATTATTTCAGAAGAATCATCTTCATAGATTACAGACCTAGAGAAGGGGTCTATTTTTTTTACCTCTTCCTTATCTGTTTTTATCAAATATTGGTAGCGGTCCCCTACCTTTGCCTTGTTATCTGTAAGAGAAAATACTCCAGTCTTATACCTTCTCATAGGAGTTTTTTCCCAGTCATTAAAGTCTCCTATTAGAAAAACCTCCTCAGCTTCTGGAGCTAAGACTCTAAATATATAACCCTTATCCTTTTTGTGGGCTCCGAAAAATTCGTATCCATCTATTGATTTTCCTTGTAAATAATCTCTTGTACTCATGCTAATCTCCTTTAAATCATTATACTTATTAGCTTATATAAAAAAAGAAAGCCTAATAATTAAGCTTACTTTAATCTTTCATATTCACTTATCATATTAGAAGCTACTTCTTCCATCATATTAGAAACTTTGGAGGCCCAGTCAGGATCTGTAGCATAGGACTTACCTATAGCATCAGGGCTAACCCCCTTATAATAGTCTCCATCCTTTGCTAGGTATTCCTTCTTTAGGTGGTCTGCGACTGTATTTATTGACTCCCCTGGACTATTAAAATGTGTAGCCTTGTTGTATGGGTCGTCATCGTAGGCATTAAAGCCAAAAAGATTGTTCTTGTCTTTAAAAAGCTCACTTGTTCCATTGCCAGTTTCATGCTTTGCCATTGCCATTAGAAGGATGGCGTTTACCCCAAATTTTTCTTCAGCTTCTTTGAAATCCTTACCCAGACCTTCAAGACCAGTACCTATAAGAGCGCTGTCTAATTCCTCAACGGTAAAGGGAGTAGGCTTTAACAGGTAAAAATCTGAGTCCTTAGATACATGGTTCATAGAACTTTGGCGTGCTTGGTCCAGATCTTTCCTAAGTTTCTCAAATCTTAATTTCTTCATATCATAAAGCTCAAAGGTCTTACGGTTTATCTTTTCAAGACCATAGTACATCAAGTCCCTTTTACTTTCTGAACCAAGGACCCTATTTATGGTTAGAAAAGCAAATAAGCAAAGAAGTAGGGTAAAATTAATTAATATGTTTTTAAATAAGCCTTTTTTCTTTTTCATATTACTCATAATAAATTCCTAAATAATTTACTTCTACCCCATCCAATAACTTATCTTGCCTATAATTTATAAGCTTTCTCTAAGCTCAGTTATTGACTTATTTGTAACATTTGACCTATCAATATCTAGGTCATCTATAATTTCATCAATTTTACTTTGGTTGGTAAACTCTATTTCCATATATGGGTCAGGGTAGGTCTTATCATCCCAAATGTCTATATCAAATCTTTGACCCTTGTAGGAATAAGATATTCTCTCCTTGTGGCCTTCGTATTCAAGCTCAACCCCTAAGAATTGAAAAATTTTAATCATCATGGTTACAGAATCAATATTTACTGTGTATTCGTTATTGATCCTAACATCATTTACTTCCTTAACTTCCTTGAAGGTAAGCTCCCTATCCTTATGGGCCTTGTCTTCGTAGGTTGTTTCCCTGAGTCTTAGGTAACCATTGTCAAAGCCCTTATCGCCAGCTGGTTTAAAGGTATAATTTTTTTGAAATTCATGGTTAATAAGCTTGGCCCCATGACTTTCAAGTTTTTCCTTCATTTCATCAATATCAATATTTAAAACTTTTACTTCAATTTCTCTTTGCATTATACAATCCTTATTGGTTTGAAGTCGATATAGTCTCCTGCAACACAGGCTACTTCGACCCCTTCAATATTTCCTTCCTTAATTAACTTATGTCCTATTCCATGGAGATGGCCATATATCAACTTACTCACCCCATAGTCTTTACAAAGATCAAAAAAGTCATTAAAGCTTCCATCAGCATTTAGGGGTGGGTAGTGTAACATGACTATTCTCATATTATTTTTACTAGCCTTTAGAGAATTTTCAAGTCTAATAAGTTCCCTTGTATATATTTTAAGATCATGGTCACTAAAATCATTGCTGTCCTTGGCTATCCATCCACGTGTCCCACATATACCATAGCCTTCGGCTTCAAATGAATTGTTTTGTAAGAAGGACATGGTCCTTAGATCAAGGGCTTCCATCTTCTTTAGGGATGCCCACCAATAATCGTGGTTACCCCTCATCAAGATTTTTGAACCATTTAATTTATCAATCTTTTCTAGGTCTACTAGGGCCGTCTTTAGATCCATCGCCCAGCTAATATCACCAGGGATTAGGACAGTATCCTCCTCACTTACTATCTCATTCCAATTTGTGAAGATTCTTTCCTGGTAATTGCTCCACCCCTCGCCGAATACTTCCATGGATTTTTCACCTGTATAATCTAAATGTAAATCTCCTAGTGCATATATCATAACTTCTCCATATCTAAATAGTTAATAGAAATCCCCTCTGAAGATAAAAATTCTTCCTCCCTCTTGTGGCAGGTAAAGTAGATAACCTGTCTATCTTCAGAAGTGTCTAGTAAGAACAAGATAGCAGATCTGAGTCTTTCTATATCATAATTAATTAGACTATCGTCAAATACCATAAAAATCTTAGAAAAAGCCTCATCATTAAGGCTAAGCTTTAGGGCAAAATATAATTGGTCCATAAAACCCTTTGATAATTGATCTAAGTCCAAATAATATGAATCCTTACTTTTAATCTGTGGATTTAAATCTTTATCAAATATTATACTTTCATACTTATCTTTCGAAAGGATCCTAACTAGGTCATTTACCCTCTGATTAATCTTTCCAATATCTCCCTCGTTTTCCTTACAAATTTCTTTTATAGTGGAAATAGCGAGCCTTATAGATTCTTTTTGTCTTTTTATATCTGAAAGTCTCTTTTCAAGTTGGTTTTTTCTATCAAGGATATCTAGCTCATTAGATATTTTTTCTTCTATAGTAACCAAGGACTTTTCGCTAGAGGCTATCTTATCTTTACTAGTGTTTATATCTTCTAATATAGAATAAAGCCTCTCCTCCTCTTTTTCTATATCCAAGGCATCAAAGTCTACCTCTTCGCCCATTAGACTTTCCTCGTAGATAAGATCTTGTTTTTTTAAAATAGCTAAGACTTCCTCAATTTTTTCCTTCTCCTTTAGTATTGCCTTATACTTTAGATACCTCGCTCTCTTATTCTTATAGAACCTCATATCATCAGCATCTCTAGAATCTCCCTTATTATTTCTTATGATCAAATAAAGGATGGGAATTATTAACAAAAAGAAATACTTATTGACTAATATTCCAAGTATCGGCACTAGACCTAGTAAAATATAGTTAGAATAGTGGATGATTTTATCAATCAAAGATTTATCTTCTTTAGTAGTCTTGACTTCTTTTTCTAAATCTTCAAAATACTTATCATCTAGGCCTACTAGGTCTCTATATTCTTTTAGGTCTTCGTTAGTTGCCTGGAGGTCCCTAGTCCATTTTTGATAATCTCTAAAGTTAGAAGATCCCCTAATATTCCTATAGTAGTCGACCTTATTCTTTTGAGCTTGGTATGAAGCCTCTAAGTCCTTTAGCCTATCTTTATTCTCCTTTAGTTTTTTGAAGTCCTCATAATATCTTTGCTTAACTAGATTAATTTCATAGAGCTTATCATTTACCTCATCTAGTTCCTTTTTGGTCTTGGCATAGGGTCTAGTATAGGCCCTTCCACTTCCTAGGTTACTGTCTTTTTTTTCTAGATATTCTATGGCTCTAACTGGTGAAAAGTTAAAGTCTATGTCCTTAGAAGATAGTTTTTCTAAAATCAAGGACTTGGCCATAACTTCTGATTTTTGAAAGGTAAAGTTTGCAATATAGGCCTTGTATAAGCTGTAATCTAGACCTAGGAGGTATTCTCCTGGGTAATTTAGGTTACTCTTCTTTCCCTCTATATCTTCTCCTAGGCTAAGATTTCTAATACTATATGACCCATCATCAAAATTACGAGAGACTTCTATATCATAGCCATCCTTATTAAAAATAACTGATCCTCCATACCTATAGGAGAGTTTGGGCTTGTAGGCTTCTTTCTTGTAGGAAAAATTAGTCTTGGTCTTCCCTTCATCAAAGCCATAAAGTATCCCCTCTATAAAAGATGCCAGGGTGGATTTTCCACTTTCATTCTTACCATATATTAGGTTAAAACCTGAGTCAAAGTCCACTATTAGATTTTCAAACTTCCCAAAGGATATAATATTTAATCTCTTAATATAAACCCTAGTCATTACGGCTCCTAAGTATGGCATCCAGGCCCATATCCCTCGCAAGCTTGTCTTTTTCGCTAGTTTTTCCCTTGAACTTATCATAATACTTGGACAAGAGGGAGTTTGGGTAGAGGGAGATTATCTTATCAAAATCAAAGTCTTCTTTCTTAATGATTTCTACAAAGTCTGCATCGATATATTTTTTTAGTTGACCTAGGTCTATATCCTCCATAAGACTTATAGTAAGTCTTAGGAAATTCTTCTTATCCTCGGATAATTTATTATTTACAACGGCTAATAAGTCTTTGGCTGAAGAAAAATCACTTAAGTTGACTTTCATATCTACAAATTTGGTAATAGATGAATCAACAAAGGAAACTTTCCCATCATCGTATCGGATGTAGCCATAATTATTAGTATCAGTAAAGCTATGTGGCTCTATGCTTCCAGGATAGAAGGCCTTAGCTATAGCCTGCGCCTTATGGATATGGCCTAGGGCAATATAACCAAAGTCTGAAGAGATTATGTCTTCTTCATTTAAATTACAATACTTTGACCCCTCCCTACCTACATCACTGTGGATAAGAAGGATATTGAAAAAATTCTTATCCAAGTCTATGCCAAGGTCAACTTCTTGGTTAAAAACCCTATCCCTATAGGATATCCCATATATCCTTGTAGAATTATCCTCATAGACTCCTAGCCTATCACTAGGAAATACATGGAGGTTAGCTGGTCCATTAGCGAAAAATATATCTGTGTAACCATCAAAGTAGTCGTGGTTGCCACTTACATAGTAGATATCCTTACCAAAGCTCTCGAATATTTCAAAGAGCCTTTTAAAGTCTTTGGATGAAAAATAAGACCTCTCAAAAAGATCCCCAGCTATAAGGGCAAAGTCCACATCCTTATTCGCATTAAGGATATTGGAAAGACTCTTCCAAGAAAGCCCCCTCACCCTCTTAGAAAGGCTGCTAGTTATATCAAACTTATCTCCTAGATGGACATCAGCCAAGTGGATAAATTTCATATCTTGTTAACACTTTCTATTAGTCTTTTATCGTTTATTATATTAAATACAGTAAGAGCTCCGTTATCTATCCAAAAAGAATTCCAATTAGCTAGGTCTTTTAGGACCCAAAATAAAGACGCCCTTATAGCTATCCCGTGAGATATGCAGAGAATGTTACCCTCATAAGTCCTTGACACTTCATCCAAGAAATCTCCCACTCTTTCTATTAGATCACTCCTTGATTCTCCATCAGGAAAAGATGTATTGAAGTAGTCAGCTCCTTCTCTTTGGTAGAAGTCCTGCTCATTTTCTCTGACTTCTTTTAGGAGTCTTCCCCTAAAGGATCCAAAATTGATCTCGTTTATTCTCTCATCAGGAGTAAAGTCATCAAAGCCTAGTAGCCTTGCAGTTTCTTGACTCCTAGCAAGCTCAGATGTAAAGACCTTTGAGATTTCGTAGTCCTTTAATAAAGTTTTTGTTTTATCTAATATATATAGGCCCTTATCAGATAGCTTGGTATCTGGGGTAGAAAATCTTCCCTCAATATTAGCTGTCGTTAGGCCGTGTCTTACCATAATTATTTTCATATTCACCTCATATAAAATTATAACAAATTTTACCTTTATTTTAAATTAAGAAAAGACTATGAGATATTTCCCATAGCCTTTAGCCTTAATCGCCAGAGCTCATAGCCTCTGCCATATCAATTTTTTTAAGTTTGTTATTGAAGTACACTAGGATTATTATTGAAATAGCTAGAGTGAGTCCTGCTCCTATTATAAAGGATTTAGAGTGGACTGTGTATGATAGCATGACCCCATCAGGAGCTACTACATAACAGATATACCTAAACATCATATAACCTAGAATATAGCCAACAAAGATACCCAGTATAGTTAGGGTAAATATTTCCCTATAAATATAAGCTGTTACTTCCCTTGGGTAAAATCCTAGGACCTTTACAGTAGCAAGTTCCCTTCTTCTCTCGCCAATATTTATGCTAGTTATATTGTAGAGGACTACCATAGCTAGTATGGCTGACATGAGGGTTATTACTGTCATAACTAGGTTTAAATTTTCCATCAAGGCATCCATTGAGTCATAGGCACTCTTGGTATTTAAAATCGCCCCAGTTCCCTCGTATTGTTTCATCTCCTTGATTAATTGGTCGACATCCCCATTTACAAAATTGGCATTTAATGGGACTTCTTCTCCTAGGAGGTCCTTAAAGTATGGGTTAGAAATGTAGAGATAGTCACCTACATAGTTTTCATTTACCCCACCTATTTCTATGTCCATATCACGAGTATCTAGGTTAATCCTAATTACATCCCCAACTGATAAGTCTAGGTCACGTGCCACTCCTTCACTTAGAATGGCCTTAACACTTGCTAGGTCCAAATCTTCCTTGGATGGAGTACGGAGGGCTATAAAGTCCTTTATGGCCTTATCATTTTCTGGAGATACTATAGTTATATCTCTCTCATCGTCATCGTTAATTAGAGTCGCATTTTCGTAGTATACTTCTATATTATCAAACTTATCAATTTCTCTTTTATACTCTGCCTTTTCTTCTTCAGAGGAATTGGTATTTTGATAAACAACTGCTGAGTAATTACTTATCTCGCTGTTTTGCTTAATCGAAGTATCCTTTACAGAATCTATCATAGCAAAACCAAAGAATACTAGGGCAGTACACCCTGCCACACCAAAGATTATCATAAACATCCTTGACTTATACCTAAAGATGTTTCTGAAGGTAATCTTGGTCACGAAGGAAAGTCTTTTCCATAATGGATCTATTTTTTCGAGTAGGATCTTTCCTCCAATCTTTGGAGACTTACGTCTTAGTAAACTTGCAGGTAGCTCTTTGACAGTATCTCTTGAGCTGATAAAGACTGTAAATCCTATTAGGAGTGATGAAACTAGGATAGAACCAACCATAACAAGCAAACTACTTGGTACACGGATACCATCCACATTAAAGCCAGTGGAGTAGGCCACAACTATGACCTTTAGGAGGATAAACCTACCTGCCAAGGCCCCTATTATTGACCCCAATATTGTAGGAACAAGTCCATAGAAGTAAAATCTATTGGCTATATCAGAGTTGGAATATCCCAAAGCCTTGAGGGTTCCGTTGATATTTCTTTGCTCATCAATGTATCTCTTCATGGTTGTAAGTGTTACAAGCATGGCAACTAGGTAGAAGAAGGCAGGAAAGACCTTGGAGAGCTTATCGATATTTAAGGAATCTTCATAGTAGGTGTCAATTCCTTGGTTATCGAATATACTCTCTACCTCATATTCAGGATCAGGAAGCCTAAGTATAGCATCTTTTGAATTTGCTATCTCTTCCTTGCCTTCTTTAATATCTTCCTTTGCCTCATCCTTCTTAGAATTATATTCTTCCTTGGCTTCTTCTAATTCTGCTTGACCATCTAGAAGCTTATCATAGGCTTCTTTTAATTCATTTCTTCCATCAATTTTTCCTTGGTTTAATTGACTTAAGCCATCATTATAAGATGCCCATCCTTCATCTAGGTCTGCTTGGCCCTTATTTATCTCAACTAAGGCCTGATCTAACTCAGCCTTGCCCTCGGCTTCCTTACTAGCTAGGAGGTCTTTCGCCTTTTTTATTTCAGAAGATCCCCTGTCTAACTTGGCTTGGCCCTCTTCTATTTCCTTATATTTTTTATCGAGTTCAGATCTTTTTTCCTTGTAGGTAGTATCTACTAGGTTTTTATTTTTTTCATATTCCCCATAGGCCTTATCAAAAACTGCCTTGGCCTTTTCAAACTCTGCTTGAAGCTTGGATAATGTTTCTGGGTTTAGCTTATCCTTTAGGTCTAAGTCATTACCAAGTCCTTCTATAGCTAAAGCCCCTAATTCTTTATCCTTAATTCCTCCTTGAACTTCCTGATCTTTTCCTACTAGTTTATAGGGAACTACTGGCTTTTCTTCTTCTATTTTTATAGGAGCCTTGTTATCATCATCTATGAGGTCTTCTTTACTATCCTCTCCCTCATAAGATTGACCTAGGGCCTTTTTTAAATCTTCTACTTGCTCCTGCTTTTCTTCCATGGCATTTTTAACCGGTAACAACTTTTCATAGGCCTTACCAAGTTTTGTAGAGTATTCTTCATAAGTCTCTTCTAATTTATCAGACCCTTCTTGCCAGAGTTTCTTGCCAGCTTCAAGTTCTCTTCTGCCAGCCTTTATCTTTTCTTCATTTGATTTGATTTCTTCTTTGCCCTTAGCTATTTCACTATTAAAGGTCGCAAGTCCTTGGTCATAGTCCTTCCTGCCTTGGTCGAGTTTATTTTCACCTTCTAAAAGTTTGTTGTAGGCATCCTTAAGTTTGGCCTCACCATCGCTAATTTCTTTTTGGTATTCTATTTTTCCCTCTTCATAGTCCTTGAAGCCTTGCCTTAGTTCTTCTTCTCCCTCTAGGATTTGCCTCTTTCCATCTTCTAGCTGATTTTCTGCATCTGCTATTTCTTCTTCTGCATCTTTTATTTCTTGGTTAGCATCAGCCTTTATATCAGCTAGGACTTCTTCAGGTCGGTTTTTGATAAGGTCCTCTAAGTGGTGTTTTTTCTCCTTTACCTTAGTCCTATAGTCTTTGGAAGTTTTATCAAGCCCTTTTATGTCCTTGTAGATGATATTGGCTTCCCCATACTTATCTGTACTAAAGCTAGATTCTACTACTAGGCCATATCCACCTACTTCACTTTTTGCTGTAAGGGACATCTCTTTCATATCATCTAGGAAATGATCACTTGTTTCATAAAAGCCTACAACCTCATATTCCATCTCTGCCATAGGGGCTTCTTCTTTTTGATCATCATTCGTATAGGAGAAGGTAATATTATCGCCGATTTTGTAGTCGTCTTTTAGTTCTTGATTTAAAGTAATTTCCTTGGGATTTTCTACAAATCTTCCTTCAGTAAGCCCTCCCTTGGGGATATTTTCATCAAAGGATCGTACTTTAATAATCTTATCATCTAGCTTAAGGTCAGCAATTTTTGTAAAATTAATAGTCTCAATCAAATTATCTTTATTGAGTAAGACCTCATCCTCATAGTCAAGACCGTAGGTCGACCTTACTATAATGTCTGGGTGCTTGTAGGTCTTAAGGCTAGTATCCAAGGACTTTCTCATTGTAGAGCCTGACAATAACAAGCCCACAACTACAACTGTTGCCAGAGCTACCATTACCAGGATAGAAATCACCTTGCCCTTAGTTTTTTTGATATCCCTGATAATATTTTTTATATATGTTTTATTCATACTACCACTCTATCTCATCTATTGGCTTAGGCTTGTCATTTTCGTAATTTTCTACGATTTTACCATCTCTTAGCTCTATTACCTGATCTGCCATAGGCTTAATGGCGCTGTTGTGGGTTATTATTATGACCGTTGCCCCAAGCTTTCTACTAGAGTCTTGCAAGAGCCTTAGGATGTTTTTACCTGTTTCGTAGTCCAAGGCCCCAGTTGGCTCATCACAGAGTAGGAGCTTTGGATTTTTGGATATTGCCCTTGCTATGGCAACTCTTTGTTGCTCCCCACCCGATAGTTGGGAGGGAAAGTTGTTAAGTCTTTTAGAAAGTCCTACCGCATTTAATATTTCTTTAGAATCTAGGGATGTATCTGAGATTTCTGAAGCCATTTCTACATTTTCAAGACTTGTTAAGTTGGGAATTAAGTTATAGTGTTGGAAGACAAAACCAACGTCATTTCTCCTATACTCTGTAAGTTCCCTATCATTAAGTTCTGTTAAGTTTTTACCGTCGACTATAATTTTTCCTGAGCTTGCTGTATCCATACCTCCAAGCATATTAAGGAGGGTGGTCTTGCCTGCTCCAGATGCCCCTACTATAATTAGGAGTTTCCCCTCATCTAGGCTAAAATTTATATGATCATTTGCAAGAATTTTTGAATCTCCCGATTTAAATTCCTTGGTTAAGTCAACTAGTTCAATATATGCCATACTCTATCCTTTCTTTAGATGTTACTAAACTTCTCCCTGACTTCATTGATCTTACCACAAGTCATCTTTCCTTCTGGACAAGGGCCGTGGATACAAGACGGACCGGCTTTGGCAAAGAGGTTTGGATAAATACCCTTAACGATCTTAACCATCTCATCAGAGAGCTCTCTTATCTCCCATTGGGCCCTAAGACAAGACCTAAGGGAGAAGAAGTGTAAGAGGTTCCTGGCATTCATTGTGAAGACTAGCTTTGTTTCACAGGCATTTGGGAAGACATACCTTGCATCTTCTATAGCCCTTTTATTGGCGTCTTTCTTGGCCTTGGCTTCATCCACACCTACATCTATGAATTTTTCATAGTGGTTCTGATAAAGAATATCTGTTAGCTCATCATAGGCCCTTTGGTCATCTTCCATTTTTTTTACAAATATTTCCCTAGTCCTAGGATTTTTTTCTATCTCAGGAGGGATTATATAGTCAAATTGGTCTAAGGTTACATACCTTTGTGATTGTTGGGAGTAGGATGCTAGTCTATGGCGGACTAGTTGATGGCTAAGGACCCTAGATACTCCTTCAACTGCAAAGGTAAAGGAAATATGCTCTATTGGTGATAGGTGGCCCATATTAGCAAGCATCTTTACATATTTTTCTATTGACTCTTGGTCTAGTTTTTCTGATATTTCATCAACTCCCACTCTACTATAGCATAGTTTACCAGCTTCTGCTATGGTCTCTTCTCCATTTGGAGTGTAGTTTAATAATTTAACTTTAAGTTTTGAATTTGTCATTGTCTTACCTATAATTTTTTAATGCCCTGTCTATTTTTCTCTTATCTTCACGTTTCTTGATAGATTCTCTCTTGTCATATAGCTTTTTACCCTTGGCTAGGGCAATTTCAAGCTTAACAAGGCCATCTCTCTCATATACCTTAAGGGGAAGGACTGTGTAGCCAGTAAGGCTCTTACCCTTATTTAATTTATCTATTTCTTTTTTGTGAAGCAAAAGCTTCCTTGTCCTGGTTGGGTCAATTTCCTTTTCATAGGAATGTTCATAGGGACTTACATGCATTCCATAAATAAAAACTTCTCCGTTTTTCATTCCTATGAAGGACTCCTTGATTGAAACCCTCCCAGCCTTGATGGATTTTACTTCACTACCTAATAAGGAAAGTCCTGCCTCAAACTTATCTTCTATAAAATAATCATGGTAGGCTTTCTTATTATTAGCTAATAATTTCATCTCTTACCTCCAAGTCAAAATCAATATTTCTTTGATAAATATCAACGTCTAGTACTCTTATCTTTACCCTATCCCCTATCCTGTAGTAGATCTTGTCATCTACATCTATGGCCATTAACTTATCCTCAAGAAATTCATATCTCTTAGGTGAAAACTTGTACATAAATAATCCTTCTACTGTATTGTCAAGCTCTACAAAGATACCAAAGTCTGTAATAGAGGAAATATTCCCATAAAAATCATCCCCTATAAACCTCTTCATATACTTACACTTTAGCATATCTTCTACATCTCTTTCAGTATCCTCGCTCCTTCTCTCTGTCATTGACAGATGATCTGCCTTCTTATCAAGACTCTTTTCAAGACTGATTTGACTCGTAGAAGTTAACTTATTATTTATATATTTTTTGACAAGTCTATGGACAATCAAGTCCGGATACCTTCTAATAGGTGATGTAAAATGGGTGTAGTATTCTGTAGATAGGCCGAAGTGGATGCCCCTATCCTTAGAATATTTAGCCTTTTGCATAGTTCTAAGCATGAGCATATTTATAATAGACTCTTCATTCTCCCCCTCAATATCTTTTAGGATTTGTTGGAAGTCCTTTGGGTGGAGGCTTGATCCCTTGAGGGTGTAGCCCATAGCAGCCAAGGCTGACTTAAAGCCATCGATCTTTTCTTCACTTGGCTTCTCATGGACCCTATACAAGAAGGGAAAATCCATATAGGCAAATAGGCTTGCTACTGTTTCATTAGCCACAAGCATAAATTCTTCTATGAGTTTGTTACCACTTCCCCTATTGAGGTTAGAAATATTTAGGACATTACCATCTTCAGATATGTCTATTTGGCTTTCTGAAAAATTAAAGTCGATAGACCCACGTTTTTCTCTCTTAGCTGCAAGAATTTTCCTTAGTTCATTAAAGTCTGTCAAAACTTCTTTTAAATAATTATCATCATAAACTTCTTCATCACCATCATCCAAATATGCATTTACATCATCATAGACTAGTCTATAGTTTGAATTTATAATAGATTCGTAGAAGTCATTTTCTATAACCCTACCCTTGGGGTCTATCTTCATCTTACAGGTTATAGCAAGCCTATCTTCATTGGGATTTAGGGAACATATCCCATTTGATAAAGCCTTTGGAAGCATAGGAATAACTATATTAAACAAGTAGGTAGAATTACCTCTTTCGTAGGCATCGTCATCTATAGCTGTGCTTTTTTTTACATAATGTGCTACATCTGCTATATGGACATAGAGGATATAATTATCCCCGTCTCTTTCGATTGAAATCGCATCGTCAAAGTCCTTAGAGTCTCTTCCATCAATAGTTACAGTAAATAAGTCCCTAAAATCTTCTCTGCCCTTGAGGTATTCGCTTTTTACCTCGCTGTCTATATATAAGAGTTCTTTCTTGGTTTTTTTAGAAAATTCGTAGGGTAGGTTGTGGGCCCTGATAGATGATAGGATGTCTATGTTCTTATCGTTCTTTCCTCCGATAATCTCTACTATTCTTCCTTCTGGACTTCCTTTCTTGGGATATTTTATAATCTCTACTACTACCTTGTCCTTATCCTTGGCTTTTTTGAAGTATTTTTTGTCTATATAGATATCTTCACCAAAGTTTTTCTCATCGGCAATAACAAAGCCAAAGCCATCATTTTTTTGGAAGGTGCCAACTATTTGATCATTTACCCTTTCAAGGATTTCTACAACCTTGCCTTCGGCATTTCTTCCCTTTTCTTTTTCTTTGGTGATTTCTATCCTAACCCTGTCATTGTTGTGGGCACTTTTTAAATTGTCTTTTTTGATGAAAACATCAGCAAAGTCCTCCTCATCTGAGATGAAAAATCCATAACCCCCTTGGGCTAGGGAAATTGTACCGATGAGGTTTTTTTCTTCCTGACTAATTGGCATGATACGTTTTTTGTTGGAAATCCTGATTAGATTTTCCTTGTCTAATTCTTTTAGTAGGTCCTTCACTGCCTTTCTAGTGTAATTATCAGCCTTCAAGTAACTTTCAAACTCTTTTATTGTGATAGGTTCATAGTTTTCATCATTTACTATATTAAGGATTAATTCTTTTAAATTCATAAGCTCTCCCTTATGCCTATATAAAAAAAGGCTAAGCTATTATAAGCCTACCCCTTTTAGTTAATTGCTAGCATTAATATACTAACTAAAAATAAAATAACTCCACCAGCTACAGCAACCTTATCTAGCATTTCATTTTTGCTTTTGTGAGCGCTTTTACCAAATACGTTAGTTTGTGTACCTGATAGAGTTCCTAGTCCTTCTGATTTTGGATCTTGTAGTGTTACTGCAACTATAATAATAATTGCTGCAATTACAAGCACAATTGCTAAGAAATTTACCATATAGACACCTCCGATTCATTTATAAATAATACCATAATATAGTAATTTTTTCAACTCTTAGAAATAGAAAAAAGGCAGCCGAAGCTGCCTAGTTATCAATTACTATTTAAGGTTATAAAGTGCCTTTAGTCCCTTAAATTGTGCATTGTCGAATAATTCATCTTCTATTCTTAGAAGTTGGTTATACTTAGCAACTCTATCTGTTCTTGATGGAGCACCTGTTTTGATTTGTCCTGCATTTACAGCAACTACAAGGTCAGATATAGTTGTATCTTCTGTTTCACCTGATCTGTGAGATACAATTGCAGTATAGCCTGCTTCTTTAGCCATTTCGATAGCATTTAGAGTTTCTGTTAGAGATCCGATTTGGTTAACCTTGATTAGAATAGCATTACCAACGCCTTCTTCTATACCTTGAGCAAGTCTCTTTGTATTTGTTACAAATAGGTCATCTCCTACAAGTTGAACTTTCTTTCCAAGTCTATCTGTAAGTTTCTTCCATCCTTCCCAGTCATTTTCATCAAGACCGTCTTCGATAGAAATGATTGGATATTTGTTAACTAATTCTTCTAGCCAATCGATCATTTCATCTTCTGTTTTAACAGTACCTTCACCTTCTAGGTGGTATTTACCATCTTCTTTGTTGTAGAATTCACTTGAAGCACAGTCCATAGCTATATAAACGTCTTTTCCTGGTTCATAGCCAGCTTCTTTGATTGCTTCGCAGATGATTTCTAGTGCTTCTTCGTTTGATTTTAGGTTAGGAGCAAATCCACCCTCATCACCTACAGCTGTATTGTAACCTTTTGATGAGAGTACTTTCTTAAGGTTGTGGAATACTTCAGCTCCCATTTGTAGGGCTTGTGAGAAGCTTTCAGCTCCTAGTGGGAAGATCATAAATTCTTGGATGTCTACTGAGTTATCAGCGTGTTCTCCACCATTAAGGATGTTCATCATTGGTGTTGGAAGAAGTTTAGCATTTACTCCACCGATGTAGTTGTATAGTGATACACCTAGTTCATTTGCAGCAGCCTTAGCAACAGCAAGTGATACACCAAGGATAGCATTAGCACCAAGTTTAGCCTTATTTTCTGTTCCGTCTAGTTCAATCATTGCTTTGTCAATGCCGATTTGATCTGTTACGTCATAAGCATATTCAAGTTCTTCAGAAATAATTTCATTTACGTTATTTACAGCCTTTTGTACTGATTTGCCTAGGTAGTAGTCCTTGTCTCCATCTCTTAGTTCAACTGCTTCCCATTCACCTGTTGATGCACCTGATGGAACGCTTGCTCTACCAAAGCCACCATCTTCAGTATAAACTTCTACTTCCACTGTTGGATTTCCTCTTGAATCAAGAATTTGTCTTGCATATACATCTGTTATTAAACTCATTTTATTCTCCTTATTTATTATAATTTACTAAGCTTTCAAAGTCTTCTGCCTTTAAGCTTGCTCCACCTACCAAGGCACCATCTATGTTTTCCTTGCCCATCAATTCAACAACATTGTTAGGTTTTACTGATCCACCATATTGGATTCTAACTTTTTGAGCATATTCTTCTCCAAATTTATCAGCAATTATTGATCTAATGTATCCGCACATAGAATCAGCATCATCACTAGATGCAGTTTTACCAGTTCCTATTGCCCAGATTGGTTCATAGGCAATGATTACTTTTTCTATATCTTCATTACTTATGCCTTCTAGATCAGCTTCGATTTGTCCCCTTACCTTTTCTTCGTGTTTTTCTGCTTCTCTTTCTTCAAGAGTTTCACCACAGCAAAGAATTGGTGTTAAGTCATGGTCTAGAGCTGAAAGGACCTTTTTGTTTATTAGTTCATCATCTTCATGGAAGTATTCACGTCTTTCGCTATGACCTAGGATTACGTAACTTGCTCCTATGTCTTGAAGCATGGTTGGTGATATTTCTCCTGTAAAGGCACCACTTTCTTCAAAATACATATTTTGAGCACCAAAATTTACATTGGTTTCAGAAAGTTTGTCCTTGGCTAGTAGGAGGTCTATTGCTGGAGTACAAACACCAGCTTCAACTTCTCTATCAAGGTCTAATTTACTGATTTGATCTAAAAGTTCACTTGCTTCAGTTGGAGTCTTGTTCATCTTCCAGTTTCCAACTATTACACTTTTACGCATTATTTCTCCTTTTACTTATCTTCAATTGCAGCTATACCTGGTAGGTCTTTTCCTTCAAGGAATTCTAGACTTGCTCCACCACCAGTAGATACGTGGGTTATCTTATCTTTTAGTCCTGCATTTTCTATTGCTAGGGCACTATCTCCACCACCTACAATAGTTACAGCATCACTTTGAGCAAGAGCTTCGGCTACCTGATTTGTACCATTTGCGAATTCTTTTATTTCAAATACTCCCATAGGTCCATTCCATACAACTGTCTTAGCTTCTTTTATTTTTGATGCAAAAAGTTCAGCAGTTTTTTCTCCTATATCAAGAGCTTCCTTGTCAGCTGGTATAGAATCTATGTCCACGATTTCTGTTTCTGCTCCATCTTTTATCTCATCAGCTACAACTACATCAACAGGTAGGAGGATTTCAACTCCATTCTCCTTAGCCTTTTCGATTAATGATAGGGATAGGTCCATCTTATCTTCTTCTAGAAGAGATTTTCCTATTTCCTTGCCTTGGGCTTTAAGGAAGGTATAAGCCATTCCACCACCGATTAGGATTGTATCAACTTTTGTAATTAAGTTTTCGATTACTCCGATTTTGTCAGATACCTTAGCTCCACCTAGGATTGATACGAATGGATGCTCTGGTGCTTCTAGAGCCTTGCCCATAAGAGAGATTTCTTTTTCAATTAAAAATCCTACTGCTGATGGTAAGATGCTAGCAACGCCGACATTTGATGCGTGAGCCCTATGGCTTGTTCCAAAGGCATCATTTACATAAAGGTCTGCAAGGGATGCAAGTTCTTTGGCAAATTCTGGATCATTTTTAGTTTCACCAGCAACATATCTTGTGTTTTCTAGTAGGGCTAGTTCGCCATCTTCAAGTTTTTCTACTCCTGCTTTTACTTCTTCATCTACAACTGTATCTGATGGTAGGAAGTGAAATTTGTCAGCATAGATATTTGCTAGGTATTCAGCTACTGGTTTTAGAGAAAATTCTGGATTAGCCTCTCCCTTAGGTCTTCCCAAGTGGCTCATAAGTATAACCTTGCTGCCTTGGTCTAATAGGTAGTCTATTGTTGGAATAGCTGCTTTAATTCTTGAGTCATCTGCTATTTCACCTTTATTTTCTTTTGATAAAGGTACATTAAAATCAACCCTTACTAGGACTTTTTTGCCTTTAACGTCTATGTCTTTTACAGTTTTTTTATTCATATTACACCTCAATATTTCAGTTAAAAAAAAGGCGAGTCTTAGCTCGCCTTATTCATTCTTAAAGATTTGCTAGATAATCAAGTGTTCTAACTAAGTTAGATACGTATCCCATTTCGTTATCATACCAAGCAACTGTCTTAACAACTTGTGTTCCGTCAGCTCCTTCAACAACCTTTGTTAGTTGTGAATCGAACACTGATCCAGCTGGATATCCGATAATATCACTTGATACTAGATCATCTTCAGTGTAAGCAAATGCATCTGATTCATATTTCTTCATTGCAGCATTTACTTCTTCTACAGTAACTTTCTTTTCAAGAACTGAGTATAGTTCTGTGATAGATCCTGTAATTACAGGTACTCTTAGAGCAGAACCATCAAGCTTACCATTAACTTCTGGAAGTACTAGACCTACTGCTTTTGCAGCTCCTGTTGATGCAGGGATTGTATTTTGTGCTGCTGCACGTCCACCTCTTAGGTCCTTTTTTGAAGCTGGGGTATCTTGAATAGCTTGTGTAGCTGTGTATGCGTGGATTGTAGACATTTGACCTGAAACAAAACCAAATTCATTGATTAGTACGTTAACCATTGGTGCTAGGCAGTTTGTTGTACAGCTTGCAGCTGAAACTACTGTTTCTGATCCATCTAGTGTTTCATGGTTAACACCATAAACTATTGTTTTCATTTCGCCTTTACCAGGTGCACTTATTAGAACTTTTTTAGCTCCTGCTTTGATGTGAGCTTCTGCCTTTTCTTTTTGAGTGAAAAGTCCTGTACATTCAAGTACAACATCTACATCAAGTTCTCCCCATGGAAGATCTTCTGGATTTCTTTCAGCAAATACTTTAATTTCTTTACCATTGATGTTAAATCCATCTTCTGTTAGTTCAGCTTCACCTTTGAATCTACCTTGTGCTGTATCGTATTTGAAAGCATATAGAAGACCTTCTTTGTCAATAAGGTCATTGATTGCTACTACCTCGATATCATCTGTAACTTCAGCGATTCTTCTAAGTGTAAGACGTCCAATTCTACCAAATCCGTTAATTGCTACTTTTGTTGCCATTATTTCCTCCTAAATTAATTCTTACTACATTTAGTACTTTACTTAATTGTTATAATATTTTCAACTACCTAATTCTTTACTTTATATAAATACCCATTTTTCAAGCAAATCCCCCAGGTAATTTTCTTCTTTTAATATTTTACCATTGATTATTTTCTAGATATTTATTAGCTGAAATTGCTGCTATACATCCATCAGCTGCTGCAGTTACCATTTGGCGAACTTTCTTCCTTCGAACATCACCAACCGCAAAGACTCCCTCAACATTTGTTTTCATATCTTCATCTGTATCAATATAACCATCTTTTATTTCAAGAACATTTTCAAATATTTTTGTTTGAGGTAGATAGCCTACAAAGATAAATACACCGATTGGACCATCCTCTTCAGCCTTAACTTCCTTAATTTCGCCAGTCTTGGTATTTTCTAGGACTATAGATTTAGCTTCCCTATCACCCTTAATTTCTTTTACAACAGAGTCTAGTTCAAATTTTATCTTAGGATTTTCCTTAACCCTATCTACTACATAGCCACTTGCCCTAAACTCATCTCTCCTATGGATGATGGTTACACTTTTAGCGAATTTTGTAAGGTAGATAGCTTCTTCTAGGGCACTATCTCCACCACCAACTACAAAGATATCGAGACCTGTAAAAAATGGGCCATCGCAAGTTGCACAGTAGGAAATTCCCTTATTGGCAAATTCTTCTTCACCACTTACACCAAGCTTCCTGTGGCTTGCTCCTGTAGAAATTATTACTACCTTAGCTTCATATTCGCCCTTACTGGTTGTTACCTTCTTAGTTTTGCCTTCTAGGTCAACTTCCTTTACATTTTCATATTTTACTTCTGCAAATTTTGAAGTTTGCTCAAGCATTCTTTCAGATAGGCCCATTCCAGTAGCATCTTCTATAGATCCTGGATAGTTTTCTACAAAGGCAGTTGAAGAAATTTGGCCACCTACTACGTCCTTTTCAATTATCAATGTCTTTAAATTACTTCTTCCGGCATATAGGCCTGCTGTTAGTCCTGCAGGACCTCCTCCTATAATTATAATATCGTACATAATTCTCCTTTAAAATTTAAAATCGCTTTGTCTTAGTGCTTCATATACTACTATAGAAACTGAATTAGCGAGATTTAGTGACCTATCCATCTTTTTTGTCATAGGAATTGTCAAAATCTTATCTTTATTTTCATTTAAGAGTTTTTTATCTATTCCTTCTTTTTCCCTACCAAATATTAGGTAGTCACCATCATCAAATTCGACATCAGTATATCTTTTATCTGATCCTGTTTCTATTAGGTAAAATCTTTTATCACTAACATAGTCCATAAATTCCTCTAGGCTATCATGGATTACTAGGTCGACCTTGTCCCAATAGTCTATACCCGCTCTTTTTAAAAACCTATCTGAAAAGTCAAATTTGAAGGGCCTCACTAAGTGGAGTCTTGACTCAGTCAAAACTGCCGTTCTTCCGATATTTCCAACATTACCAGGGTGTTCAGGCTCTATCAATACTATATTAAACATTGGTTATATTCCTTTATAAGCTTCACTGCATCAACTATTCCATTAGCATCGTTTGAACTAACTACATGGCTGGCTATATTTTTTAATTCATCGCTTGCATTTCCCATGGCAAAGGATAGGGAACTTTCTTTTACCATTTCCACATCATTAGTCGAATCACCAATAGCTGAGAAGCTTTCTCTACTTATACCCATTTTTTCGCATAAGGCATAAATTGCTGAAAGTTTGCTTGTATTTTTTCTAGTAATTTCTAAGGCACCCTTGTAGGATGATGTTATATAGACCTCATCAGCAAAGATCTTTTCTAATATTTTTCTTAGCCCATCTTCACCAAGGGAACTTTCTCCTAGCCCATTAACCAAAAGCTTGTAGGGATCATCCTTATACCTAATCATATCTCCTACTGGATCATCAGATATGTGAATTTTGACCTGGTAATTTAAACCATAGTCCCCTTCAAGTCCTAGGTGGTCTAAGGTTTTTACATCAAGGGTATTTGAGTAGTAGGTATCCTTACTGTAAAAGTGAAAGTTTAATTTGTTATCTAGGCATATGTCATAGAGCCTTTTTAGGATTTCTATATCTAATTTCTTATCGACAAAGAGATTATTATTTGAAGAGCCTGCTAGGGCACCATTGTTGGCAATTACTACTGGATTTTTTGAAATCTTCTTTTCCTGGTAGAGGGTTGAAGATAGGACCCTTCCTGAAGAGATTACAACTCTAACCCCACTAGCTTCAAGGTCTTTTAGGGCCTTGATATTCTCTTCACCCATCTTAGAATTACTATCTAAGAGTGTTCCATCTAAATCTATTGCAAATAGCTTAATCATCATTTTCACCTACAAATTCACAAATTTTATTTAAAGGACAAAGACTACAATCTGGCTTTCTCGCCTTACATATTGCCCTACCGTGCCTTATAAGTTGGTGGTGGGTCTTTGACCGAAGGTCCCTATCGATATTTTTCTCCAAATCTCTTTCTGTAGCCAAAACATTATTACTCTCAGCAAGTCCTATCCTATTAGCCACCCTAAAGACATGGGTATCTACTGCTATAGCAGGAATTCCGTAGGCATTGGAAACCACTACATTTGCAGTTTTTCTACCAACTCCTGGAAGCTTAACAAGCTCATCCCTATCCCTAGGAACTTGGCTATTGTAGTCTCTAACTAGTATTTCACTGGTTGCCTTTATGTTTTTTGCTTTATTCTTATAGATTCCTACAGATTTTATATAGGAAATAATTGTTTCTAGATTTGCCTTGGCAAAGTCCTCTGGAGTATTGAGGTCCTTAAACATAACGTCAGTAACCTTGTTAACTCTGACATCGGTAGATTGGGCTGATAGCATGGTTGCAACTAATAGCTCAAAGGGACTAGTAAAATTTAGCATAGACTTGTCATCATTTGGATAAGTTTTGTTTAATATTTCTAGTACTTCTCTTATTTCTTTTTGCTTAAGTATAATATCACCTCTAATTTGATTATACCCTTAAGTTTTTGTAATTTTGATTGATTAAGGATTGACTCTGTTATATAATAAGAAAAGAATTGGAGTGATAACATGTTTAATTTAAAGAAAAAAGATTTAAAGGAATTAGACTTTATTCTATTATTTGTAACGATAATATTAAGTATATTTGGTCTAATCGTCTTATACTCAGCCCATGGAGGTAACCTTAGACCCATAGCCTCCCAGATAGTAGCGACTCTCTTAGGATTTTGTCTTATCTTAATCCTTTGTACTATAGACCTTGATTTTATCAAAAGATCATATCTATTAGTCTATCTGGTAATTAATGTCCTCTTGTTTCTTACAATATTTCTTGGTAGGGGACTTGATGAATGGGGAGCTAGCTCTTGGCTTTATATAGGACCTATATCCTTCCAGCCATCAGAAGTAGCAAAGGTGGGTATGATCTTTGCCCTAGCAGCCTTCTTGGATAAGCATAAGTTTGATATCAATGATAAGTTTACAGTCCTTAAGGTTGTAATTATGGCAGGACTTCCTGTTGCACTTATTTTGTTGCAACCTGACTTTGGTACTTCAATGGTTTATGTATTTTTTATTGCTGCTATGATCTTTGTTAGTGGAATTTCTTGGAAGTGGATAGCAATTTTTGGGGAACTTGCCCTTATTGTTGCCTTTGTAGCTATTAATAACCTTTCTGGTTATAGGCTAGATAGGATTCAAAACTTCCTAGACCCATCTAGAGATACATCAGGATCCAACTGGCAACAACAACAAGGTCTTATCGCCATAGGCTCTGGTATGCTAACTGGTAGAGGATTTCTAAATGGAAGCCAAAGCCAATACGGCTACATCCCAGAAAAAGAAACTGACTTTATCTTCCCAGTACTCGCAGAAGAACTAGGCTTTATCGGATCTATTGCAGTTATAATTCTATTTGCAATAATGATACTAAGACTAGTAAATATAGCCAAAGAATCAAAGAATACCTTTATAACTGTTACAGTTACTGGAGTGGCAGCCCTATTATTCATCCATATCTTTGAAAATATAGCTATGACTATAGGACTAATGCCAGTTACAGGTATCCCCCTACCTTTCTTCTCCTACGGAGGTACCTTCCAGCTAATAACCCTAATAAATATAGGCCTTGCCCTATCAGGGTCTATGCAAAAACGCCAATACGATGATGGAATATTAGAAGATGAGTCAATTCAGATTATAGATTCTAGCAAGGTTAGAATTTCAAAAAGAAAATTAAATTAAATTATAAAAAAGCTGATTCCCTTAAGTTCTCCCAAAAACTTTTGGCGATCAGCTTTATTTTTATCAAATTATAGGTTTTTCACTCGCTAGGCTTAGACCCACGACCTCACTTGCTCCTCCCTCTTTTAAGGTTTTTACTATCTCTTCTATGGTATTACCTGTTGTAATAATATCATCTATTAGGAGGATTTTTTTGTCTTCTAAACTCTCATAAAGTTTAAAGGCATCATTTAAGTTTTCTGCCCTCTTGAACCTATCCAAGCTATGCTGGGTCTTGGTGTTCTTGACCTTTTTAAAAGATTTTAAAACACTTATTCCCAGGTCTTTGCCAATTATATCGACTATAGAGCCTATATGGTCAAACCCCCTAGTCCTCAGAGTTTTCTTTGATGAGGGTGATGGTAGGATATAGTCAAAGTCTAAGAGCTTATTTTTAATTATAAAGTCTTCATACATCGGTGCAAAGACCTTGCAAAGGGAAGTATTTCTCGAAAACTTATAGGATCCTATTAATTTTTTCATAAAGTCATTATAAAAATATATAGCGTAGCAGGTAGTTTCACCTACCTTAAATTCATTAGCTACATAGTCAAGTTTTTTTAAACAACCATCGCAAAGCTTATATTTAAGAGCTTTATTTTTCTTACATGAATAGCATAGGTCTTCATCCATAAATAAAAAGTCAATCATCTATGATAGTCTCCATTTCCCCTATCCAATAGGATAGGTTGGTATATCTTGTATTAGAGAAATTATTATCTACCATTTTTTTAATAATGGCCTTGGATCCTAGTAAAATCACTATCTTCTTTGCCCTAGTTACTCCAGTATAGAGCAAGTTACGGGTCATTAGCATAGGAGCTACCTGCATCATTGGGATTATTACGGCAGGAAATTCTGATCCCTGGGACTTGTGGATGGTTATGGCATAGGATAGGTCTAAGTCCTTGATATCTTCTTTTTTGTAATTAATAAGCCTACCATCTTCGAATCTTATGCTGAGGATTTCTTCTTTCTTGTCAATATCCTCAATTATCCCCATATCTCCATTGAAGGCCCCTTCTTCTTCGCTATCCAGGACTCCTTGGACCTTGAGGTCGTAATTATTTCTTATTTGCATGACCCTATCATTTTTCTTAAAAATCTTGCCATTAATTTTTAACTGGTCCTTGGAAGGATTGAGGGCTTCTTGTAATATTTTATTTATGTGGCTAGCCCCCCAATCAGTTTTCTTGCTAGGGGTTAGGACCTGGATGTCCTTGATGGGATCAAATTTATAGAATTTCGGTAGTCTGTTTCCTACTAGGTCTACCAACTTATCTACAAAACTCTCCCTATCGGCTTCTATAAAGAAAAAATCCTTTCCTGCTTGGTTTAGGATTGGATAAGCCCCATCATTAATCCTGTGGGCGTTGACTATAATATTTGACTTACCAGCCTGTCTAAATATTTTCTTAAGTCTTACCTTCTCTACGTCAGTTTCTAAGATGTCCTTAAGGACATTTCCTGGCCCAACCGATGGGAGTTGGTCGCTATCTCCTACTAGGATGAGGGCAGTTTTTTCACTAACTGCACTTAGTAAGTTTTTCATAAGGAAGATATCCACCATGGAGACCTCATCTACTATGAGATAGTCCCTGTCTAGGGGGTTATCTTCGTTATATTCGCTAATATTTTCGTTTGGCTTAATTCCTAGGAGTCTATGGATGGTGTAGGCATTCTTGCCGGTTGATTCTTTCATCCTCTTGGCAGCCCTACCGGTAGGGGCAGTTAGATAGTAAGTAAGGTCGTTATCTTCTAGGATTTTGCAGATTGCGTTTATTATAGTTGTTTTACCAGTACCAGGCCCACCAGTAATAACTAAGAGCATTGACTTAAAGGCGCTTTCTATGGCTTTTTTCTGCTCATCAGAAAAGATAGAGAGGTCATAGTCAAAATCTATGTCAAATATGTACTTTGATTTAATCTTGTTAGCTATGACCATAGCAGAGGATTTTTCTGCCTTATAAAGACCAGATGTGTATATATTGGTAGCATCTTCTATATTTACAGATACAAGCTTGCCCCTAATTAGGTCATTTTGGATGACTTCTTCAACTTTCTCCCTATCGACTTTTAGGAGGGCAGCTGATTTAATAAGGAGGTCTTCGTATCTAAGAGATGTATGACCATTGCTTTCACTTTCCTTGTTTATGGTATAGTCTATGCCTGCGCTTATTCTGAAGGCTGAATTTAGGTCCATTTGCATCTTATAAGCTATGGTATCAGCCATAGTAAAGCCTATTCCCCTTATATCTTCTACCAGGCTGTAGGGGTTATTCTTTATTACATCTACGGTTGACTGGCCATACTTATTAAATATCTTCATGGATAGATTGTAGGATAGGCCGAGACCCTGCAAGAATTCTAGGGACTTCCTACTATCCCTAGTTTCTTCGATGGATAACTTTATATCTTTTAGTTTCCTCTTGCCGATACCATCGACTTCTAGTAGCTTATCTGGCTCATCATAGATTATATCTAGAGACTTATCACCAAATAAATCATAAATCCTCTTAGCTGTCTTTTTGCCTATGCCCTTAATGTCTGATGATGATAGGTAGCCTATGACTGCTTCCCTGTTTCTGGGTTTTGATAGGCTCATAGACTCTATATTAAATTGCTCACCATACTTATCATGGTAGGTCAGCTCTCCTGTTAAGTTTAGCCTATCTCCTTCATTCAAAAAAGGCACAGTTCCCACGCAGACAATATCAGAATCGATAGTATCAAGGGCAAAAACAGTGTAGCCATTTTCGTCGTTTCTATATATTATCTTTGTAACTGTACCTTCTATCTTCATATTTAATTCCTAAGCTTCTATAGTAACTCTCTTAATATCAGCTCCTAATTCAGTGAGTTTTTCTACCAAGTGACTATATCCCCTATCGATGTGGTAGATGTCTGAAACTCTTGTTTCTCCCTTGGCTACAAGTCCTGCCATAACGAGGGCCGCTCCTGCCCTTAGGTCAGTAGCCCTTACATCCGCCCCATGGAGGCTCTCTACTCCTGCTATTGTAGCCCTATTGCCAGAGGTAGCTATAACTGCTCCCATTTTTGAAAGTTCTTCAACGTGCATGAACCTATTTTCAAAAACTGTTTCTTGGATCCTACTTTCTCCCTCACTTACTGTAAGGAGAGCCATAAATTGGGCTTGGACATCAGTAGGAAAACCAGGATAAGGTAGGGTCTGGATGTTTGTTGACTTAAGTCTGTGATCTGCTTTAACATAGATTACATCATCTTCTTCTACTTCCTCGACTTCAGCTCCGATTTCTATAAGTTTTGCTATAACAGGTCTTATATGGGATCCTATAGCGTTAACTATCTTAACCTCACCACCTGTCATAGCAGCAGCAAGCATATAGGTTGCTGCTTCTATCCTATCAGGTATTATGGTGTGTCTAGTACCTGTTAGCTTCTCTACTCCCTCTATGGTTATAGTAG
Organism: Anaerococcus sp. AGMB09787; assembly: GCF_022808955.1. Lineage (GTDB taxonomy): Bacteria > Bacillota > Clostridia > Tissierellales > Peptoniphilaceae > Anaerococcus. Next base: position 44,152 of record NZ_JAKZEY010000023.1, on the reverse strand, counting down.
ATGTACCTGCTCCCTTAATCTTAGCTCCCATCTTTGATAAGAAAGATGCGAGATCTACTATTTCTGGTTCCTTTGCAGCATTTTCTATAACTGTCTCTCCTTCTGCGAGGGTTGCAGCCATAATTATATTTTGAGTTGCTCCAACTGATGGGAAATCAAGGTAGATTTCATTACCCTTTAGTCCATCCTTGGCTTCTATAGAAATTTGATCATAGTCAACTATGCTAGTTGCTCCTAGGGCATTAAAACCCTTTAGGTGTAAATCTATTGGTCTTGCTCCTATATTGCATCCACCAGGTGCCTTGGTATAGGCCTTAGAAAATCTAGCAAGGAGGGGACCCATTACTACAAATGATGCTCTCATCTTATCCATTAGTTCATAGGGAGTCTCACAGGTATTAATGTTACTTGAATCTATCCTCAAAGAATTTTCGTCAATATATTCAACCTTGGACCCCAAGTGTTTCAAGACCTCTATCATTATCTCAACGTCTTTAAGCTCAGGCACTCCATCTAGGATAATTTCCTCTGTACCGAGTACACAGGCAGCAAGAATTGGTAGGGCAGAGTTTTTGGCTCCGTCTATCTTAACTTCTCCTCTCAAAGGACCATTTGAATTAATTACTAGTATATCTTTATTTGCCATAGTCTATCCTTACTTAGTTCCAAACAACCTGTCGCCTGCATCTCCCAAACCAGGAACTATATATCCATTTTCATTTAAATGTTCATCTAGTTGGGCGCAGTAGATATCAACATCAGGATGCTTTTCACTAAGAAGCTTTATACCTTCTGGTGCTGCTATTATGCAGAGAAGCTTGATATATTTGCATCCTCTTTCTTTAAGTCTAGTTACGGCATCATCGACAGATCCACCTGTAGCAACCATTGGATCTACAACAAGGATTTCTCTTTTTTCTATATCATTAGGAAGCTTGCAGTAGTATTCTACAGGTTGAAGGGTTTCTTCATTCCTATACATACCAATATGACCAATCTTCGCAGCTGGGATTACTTCCAATACACCATCTACCATACCAAGACCTGCCCTCAAAATTGGAACTACGCTAAGTTTTTTACCAGCAAGTCTATAACCAGTAGTCCTTGTAATTGGTGTTTCAACTTCAAATTCTTCAAGCTCCAAATCCTTAGTAGCTTCATAAGCTAAGATCATACCTATTTCAGTAACAATTGATCTAAATTCATTGGAACCTGTATTTTTATCTCTTAGTATTGTTATCTTATGTTTAATTACCGGATGGTCTAATACATGTACTTTTCCCATAACTATCTCCTATAAATATTCTATATTTCCTGAAGCAGACTTCTTCATTCTATTCATTATACTCTTACCCAAGTTTTTCTCATTAACTCCCTCTGCCAAGATTATATCTACACCCTCTCTGTCCATTTGCCTAAGGGCTGTAAATAAAATATGGCTCATATACCTAAGGTCTGATTTTTGGCCAAAGGATATGGTATAAAAGTCCTTAAACCTATCTATCTTATCCTCGAAAGTCAATATACCTACCTTCTTGCCAAGATTTTTTTGCTCATTGGCAATATCATAGATCCTATCGCTAGCCTCAAAGCCTACAAAAATCTTCATTTGGGCCTTTGGGGCATAGTGTCTATACTTTTGCCCTGGGGATTTAGGAATTTTCTTATCATCAACTAGGGCATCATCTAGGATAACATGAGGTAAGATTTCTCTAATATACTCATATGTATAAAATCCTGGCCTTAAGATTGTAGGTATCTCCTCAGACATATCGATAACAGTAGATTCTATACCGATATTAGAAGGTCCACCATCTATTATCAAGGGAATCTTTCCCTCTAGGTCATAGTAAACATCTTCAGCATTAGTAGGTGAAGGCCTACCTGAGATATTGGCTGAAGGAGCTGCTATGGGGATATTTGCTTCTTTGATTAACTCATGGGCTATCCTATCTTCTGGAAACCTAATAGCTACTGTATCTCCTCCAGCTGTAACTATATCTGGTATGAGCTTAGACTTCTTAAATACCATGGTCAAAGGACCTGGCCAGAGATGCATTAATTTCTTGGCATCTTCTCTTACTTCACCTACTAAAGTATATAACATATCTATAGAAGAAATATGAAGAATGAGCGGATTGTCAGCAGGTCTATTTTTAGTCTTGAAGATTTTCTCACAAGCCCTACCATTTAGGCCTGATGCTCCAAGGCCGTAGACTGTTTCTGTTGGAAAAGCTACAAGCTCACCTTTTTTAATAAGTTCTGCCCCATGTTTTATTACATCTTTATTTATATTTTCTCTGTTAACTTTTTTTACAAGAGTTTTCATTTTGCTTCTTTCATTAATTCTCTACTAAACAGTAGGTTGGATCCATGTGGATAGTGATACTAACCCCTGTTTTTTGATAAATTTCTTTTTCAATCTTATCTATGGACCTATGGACAACATCTACTGTGAGGTTGGCAGGTACTTCTACATGGCAAGATCCCGCCATTTTGCCCTTACCATATTCGTGAATTTGAAGGTCGTGATAGCCTTCTACATACTCCCCAGCCATAATAATTTTGCCTATTTGCCCTTCAATCTCAGGGTCCACTCTTTTGCCTATTAGGGTCTTTGAAGTATCCATAAACATCTCAAAGCCAGGCATAAAAACAAATATGGCGAGTACCACCCCTAGTATCGCATCTATATTAAAGTAAACATATCTCTGCAAGTAAACTCCAACCATAATAGATGAAGTTGCCAAGATATCATTTCTCGCATCAAGCATGACCCCATGGTTTAATTCGCTATCTAAGTTTTTGGAGAGACTTCTATTCAAAAAATAAATATAGATCTTAAAGCCAATACTTACTAGCAAGATTATTATGGTTAGCTTGTCTAAGACTATGAGCTTCTTTTGACCAAATGACAGGATAGAACTAATAAAAAGTGAGACACCCACATACATAATCACGATTGATACTAACATACTTATTATATATTCAGTCCTACCATGGCCAAATGGATGTTCCTTATCAGCTGGTTTTTTTGAAATAGATGAGCCAAAGAGGGCCATAATAGATGCCAGGGAGTCTGATAGATTGTTAAAGGCATCATTTACAATGGCCTGGGATGAAATTAGTAGGCCTGGGATTAATTTACCGAAAAAAAGCAATAGATTTATCCCGATACCAACCATAGACGAAAGAGATATGTATGAGAGCCTAAGTTCAGCCTTTGACATAGGCCCCTTACTTTTTATAAATCTATCTGCCAAAAATTTGAACAACTAATCTTCCTCGCCTATCTTCTCAAGTTTTCTAGCTTGGTCTTCAGTAATTAAGGAATCGATCATTTCCCCTATATTACCATTTAGGAAGTCATCTAGTTGGTAGATAGTTTTGTTAATCCTATGATCAGTTATCCTACCTTGTGGGAAGTTGTAGGTTCTAATCCTCTCACTCCTATCTCCTGTACCAACTTGGCTCTTCCTATTGTCAGCTATTTCCTTGTTTCTTTTTTCTTCCTCGATTTCATAAATTCTTGCAAGAAGGATCTTCATAGCCTTTTCTTTATTCTTAATTTGGCTCTTCTCATCTTGCATGGATACTACTATTCCCGTAGGGATATGGGTTAATCTAACTGCAGAGTCTGTTGTATTTACAGATTGACCACCGTTACCAGATGACCTAAATACATCTGTCCTTATGTCATTGGGATCTATATGGACATCTACCTCATCTACTTCTGGTAGGACTGCAACTGTAGCAGTAGAAGTGTGAATTCTACCACCTGATTCTGTTTCTGGAACCCTTTGAACCCTGTGGACACCGGATTCATATTTAAATCTTGAATAGGCTCCTTCTCCCCTTATCATAAAGGTAGCTTCCTTTATACCACCTATACCCTGACTGCTTACTTCAATATCTTCGGTCTTGTAGCCTTCCTTATCAGCATACATGTGATACATCCTATAGAGGTCGCCTGCAAAAAGGCCTGCTTCATCTCCACCGGCACCTGGACGAATTTCTACTATAACGTCTCTTGAGTCGTTAGGGTCTTTAGGTATAAGGAGGATTTTCATTTCTTCATTGTAGCCTTCAAGGGCTTCAGTTTTTTCTTTTATCTCTTCTTTGAGCATTTCAACCATTTCGCTATCTGAAGTTTCATTTAATAATTCTCTATTTTCTTCGATTATGGCTTCTGCTTCTTTGATTTGGTCATATTTTTCAACTATAGGCTTTAAAGAGTTATATTCTCTAGTTATCTTGGTTAATTTAGAAATATCTGACATTACTTCTGGATCTATCATCTTTTTTTCAAGATCCAAATAATTTTCTTTTATGTGTTCAATATTTTCAAACATACTTATCCTTTCTTGGCTACTATAAATCTATCAAAATCATTATAGTCTTTCATACTTATTATATTTTTAAAATCAGATTTGTTCAAAAGATCTATAAGCTTTAGCTTTTGGTCATATCCAATTTCAAAAATTAGTAAACCCTCATCATTTAGATAGTCCTTGGCATCTTTTATAATTTTCTTATAGAAATATAAGCCTTCATCCTCAGCTAAAAGGGCAGATTTGGGTTCAAAATAAAGCTCCTTTTCTAACCTTTCATAGTCTTCTGCCTTGATGTAGGGAGGGTTCGAAACTATTATATCAAATTTTGAGTCTATATTTTGAAATAAATCCGATTTAATAAAATCAACATTTCTTATCCCTAGCCTAGATTTGTTAAGGCTAGCAAGGTCTAGGGCCTTATCTTCTATATCTGAACCGATTATAGTAGAGTACTTTAAATTCTCTCCTAGACTTAGTGCGATGGCTCCTGATCCTGTTCCTATATCTAAAATCCTATCCTTCTTAAAGTCACCCTTGATTATATAGTCGACTATTATTTCTGTTTCAAATCTTGGAATCAAGGATCTTTCATCTACCTTAAAATTAATCCCATAAAATTCCCAGTAGCCTATGGCATATTGGAGGGGGTAGTTATTTTCCCTCAAAGCCAGGATCCTATCGAGAGATTTTTCTATATCTATATCTAATTCTAGATCTGGATTTAATAATATGAAGGACTTAGGTTTATCTAGTAGGTAGGTTAGGGATATTAAAGTGTCATTATAATTTTTATTTAAGTAATCTCTTATTTTCATTATTTATACAAAAAATAAGGTAAGTTTCCTTACCTTATCCATTTTATTATTTTCTGCCGTATTTTTTGTTAAACTTCTCAACATTTCCACCACGTTCAGCATTTCTTTGTTTACCTGAATAAAATGGATGACAATTACTGCAAATTTCTACCTTGATTTCCTCTTCAGTAGAACCAACAGTAAATTCATTTCCACATGTCATGCAGGTTACTTTTGCTTGGTGGTATTCTGGATGTAGTCCTTTTTTCATCTAAACACCTCTTGTTCGTTTCTCTTTTCAATAAGCAATATAAATTATACCATAGGTATTTTTTAATTTCAAGATTTAAAATGAACTATTAATTAAATCAATGAATTGCTTGTTAGATCCTGTTCTTCTCATCCAATCTATAAGCTCTACTATAAATTCTGCACTTGAATTATCTCCATTTCTAAGCTTATAGTTGGCTTCTAGCTCTTCTTTACTTAAGAGCAAGTCTTCCCTTCTGGTTGAAGATTTTTCGATATTTATTGCAGGGAAGATCCTCCTATCTGCAAGTCTTCTATCTAGGTGGACTTCCATATTTCCTGTACCCTTAAACTCTTCAAAGATCATATCATCCATCCTTGAACCTGTATCAACTAGGGCTGTGGCGAGTATAGTTAGCGATCCTCCATCTTCTATATTTCTAGCTGCTCCAAAGAATTGCTTAGGACCAACTAGGGCTAGGGGATCAAGTCCTCCAGATAGGGTCCTACCAGATTGGGGTGTCATTATATTGTAGGCCCTAGCAAGTCTTGTAATAGAATCTAGGAGAATTATAACGTCCTTTCCTCCCTCTACAAATCGCTTAGCCCTCTCTAGCACCATCTCAGCCATGTCTATATGGTTTTGTGGAGGTTTATCGAAGGTTGATGCTGCAACCTCTGTCCTCATAAGCTCATTTTGGCCATCCCTATATTCATTGACATACCTAATAAAGTCTGTAACTTCCTCAGGTCTTTCGTCAATTAATAGGACTATAATTTTTATATCATCATAATTTTTTTCAATGGCTCTTTCTATTCCTTTAATTAGGGTTGTTTTTCCAGCCTTAGGTTGGGATACGATTAGGCCTCTTTGTCCTCGGCCTATTGGACTTAAAAAATCAATGATTCTTTCAGAAATGTTGTCTTTTGAATTTTCTAGACTAATTCTTTCGTTTGGATAAATCGGAGTTAAATCTTCAAATAAAGGCCTATTAAAGGCTTCACCTGGCTTAATGCCGTTGACATCACTTACAAAAATTAGAGGTGCGAACTTATCTCTAGTGTGTTTTTCCCTAGCTATTCCTGTGATATAATCACCTGTTTTTAGCCTAAACATCTTTATTTGCTTAGGTGGTACATATATATCATCATCGCCACTTTCGTATAAGGAAGTTCTCAAAAATCCATAACCATCAGGCAAGATTTCAAGGATACCTTGGCAGTCAAATTTGGCTCCTAGGTCATTTTCTGCCTGGTCTTTTTTCTCGACTTCTTCATTTTCTCTTGCTTCTTCTATTAATTTTATCAGTTCATCCTTCCTATACTTAGTAATTGAAGTAATGCCTAGATCCTTGGCAATTTCCCTAAGTTCAGGAAGTTTTTTTTCTTTTAAATTTTCCATAATTCTTATAAAAAAGGAGGGCCCAAAGACCCCACTAATTCTTCCTATTTTGCAGTGTTTGCTGACCCAAACATATCGATTTTTTCTTCAACTTTATCGATTATAGCTTGAGTACCATCTGCAAGTAGTTTTCTAGGGTCAAATCCCTTGCCTTCTAGGTCCTTACCAGCTTCTATATATTTTCTAGTAGCTTCAGCAAATACAAGTTGACATTCAGTATTTACATTGATTTTTGAAACACCAAGACTAATTGCCTTTTTAATTTGTTCATCAGGAATACCAGTACCACCATGGAGAACTATAGGCATCTTTACAGCATCTGATATTTCTTTAAGTACATCAAAGTTTAATCCTTCCCAATCATCAGGATATACACCGTGGATGTTACCAATTCCTGCTGCTAAGAAGTCTATACCACAAGCTGCTATTTGTTTACATTCTTCAACATCAGCTACTTCTCCTGAAGAAGTTACTCCGTCTTCGGTACCACCTATACCACCAACTTCAGCTTCTACAGAAATTCCCTTGCTATGGGCAAGTTCTACAATTTCTTTAGTTTTTTCTAAGTTTTCTTCTAGTGGAAAGTGAGATCCATCAAACATTACTGAAGTAAATCCAGCTTCTATACAAGCCTTAGCTCCTTCATAAGAACCATGATCTAGGTGGATAGCAACTGGAACAGTAATTCCTAGTCCATCATGCATAGCCTTAACTAGATCTGCTACTACCTTAAATCCTCCCATATACTTGCTAGCTCCTTCTGATGTAGCTATAATTACTGGGGTTTTCTTCTCTTCTGCAGCTAGGAGGATAGCCTTGGTCCATTCTAGGTTGTTTGTATTAAAATGTCCTATGGCATATCCATTTTCGTACGCATTATCTAACATTTCTTTTGCATTTACTAACATATTAACTCCTTGATTTAAATTTTCCTATATTCATAATACCATAAATCTACTTAAATGTAAGGTCTGATTTAATGCTTTCTACTATCTTGCTAATGGCATCTTCTGCACTAATATTTTCATTTTCCATCTCAGACCTTGTAGAGTACTCTACTATATTGTTACTTGCATCCTTGCCAACAGTTATCCTATAAGGAATTCCGATAAGATCCCTATCGTTAAACTTAACTCCTGCCCTTTCTTTCCTATCATCGAGGAGGACATCAATTCTTTTATTTTTTAGCTCATCATAGATTTTTTCTGCTAGAGCTACTTGGTCTTCTTTTTTGGTATTTACTACAGTAATTATTACTTCAAATGGTGCCACAGATGTTGGCCAGATGATGCCCTTATCGTCATGGTGTTGTTCAACTATAGCACTGACTGACCTTGATACTCCTATACCGTAGGAACCCATAACAAATGGCTTTTGCTTACCATTTTCATCTAGGAAATAAGCTCCAATTGTGTCGCTGTATTTTGTGCCTAGTTGGAAGATGTTACCAACTTCTATCCCCCTCTTGGCCTTAAGGTTTCCAGATCCATCATAGGCCATATCGCCTTCTTTTGCTGTGATAAGATCTTCTACTACTTCTCCTTCAAAGTCCCTTCCGAAGTTTGCATTTTTGTAGTGGAAGTCTGTTTTATTGGCTCCTACTACTAGGTTTTTATTTTTAGTCAATGACTCATCTACTAGGATTCTTACATCTTTGTCTTTTAGTCCCATTGGCCCTGTAAAGCCAGCTTTGGCTCCACTTACCTTTAAAATATTTTCATCATCAAGCATTTCTATGGCATGCTCTGGAACTTCAAGGTAGGAGACAAGTTTCGCAAGATTTAGCTCTCTATCTCCTGGGATAAACACTAGAAGAGGCTCACCATTTACTGATAGGTCAACAGCCTTGGCAAAGTTTTTAGGATCCTCTCCCAAATACTTGCTTACTTCTTCTATAGTTTTTAGGTCCTTGGTTTCTACAAGTTCCAAATCCTTTTCTTCCTTTTCTTCAAAGTCTATTTTTATCCTCGCCTTTTCATCGGTAGCAGCATAGTCAGAATTATCGGTATATAGGATAACTCCTTCACCAGTTTCAGAAAGAGCTATAAATTCATGACTCTTCCTACCACCCATAGATCCAGAATCACCTTCTACAATTTTTATTTCAAGACCTAGTCTTTCGAATACTTCACTATAGGCATCCCACATTTTTTGGTAGGATTCTTCGAGTCCCTTTTCATCAGCATCGAAGGAATACCCATCTTTCATTATAAAGTCCCTAGACCTATTTATTCCAAATCTTGGTCTTTTTTCATCCCTAAACTTGGATACAATTTGATATAGGTTGACTGGTAATTGCTTATAAGAGCTTAGCTCATCCTTGACTAGGTCAGTAAAGGCTTCTTCTGCAGTAGGCCCTAGGCAGTATTGCCTGTCGTGTCTGTCTTGTAGTTTAAACATTTCTGGGCCGAATGTTTCCCACCTACCAGACTTATCCCAAATTTCTCTAGTTTGGAGGATGGAGGTTTGAACTTCTATACTGTCGTACTTTTCCATCTCATCCCTGATAATAGCTTCTATTTTGTTAATAACTTTTTTGCCTAGTGGTAGAAATGTATAAATACCACTTGATTGTTTTCTAATAAATGCGCCCCTTACCAATAGTTTGTGGCTAGCTGTTTCGCTATCTACAGGATCTTCTCTTAGGGTTGGCATATAATATTTTGATAATCTCATTTTTCACCTACATCTTTCATTGATAGGCCTATTCTTTCCTTTTGCCTATCTACTTCTATTACTTTTACATCAACTATTTGTGAATTTGTTAATACCTCGTTCGGATTTTTAATAAATTTATTTGAAATATTGGATATGTGGATTAGGCCATCTATTCCGACTCCAATATCAACAAAGGCACCAAAATCGGTTATATTGCGAACCTTGCCTTTTAATACCATACCCTCTTTTAAGTCCTTTATGTCCATAATTTCTTGTTGGGTTATGACTTCAGGATTTTCATCCCTAGGGTCTCGGCCAGGCTTCTTTAGTTCCTCTATTATATCTATTAGGGTCGGTAGGCCCACTTCAAGGTCCTTACTGGTAGCTTCTAGGTCTATCTTATCTAGGTCCTTACCTATAAGTTTCTTGGCTACCTTGTAGGATTCTGGGTGGACTGCTGTATTGTCTAAGAGTTCAGGAGAATCTGGAAATCTAAGGAAGCCTGCAGCAAGTTTATAGGTCTTGTCACCAAGACCCTTGACATTTTTGAGGTCCTTTCTATAGATAAGTTTGCCCTCCTTGAAGTCTTCTTCTATCCTTGCGGCTAGATTTTGATTTAAGCCTGATACATAGGATAAGAGCTTGTAGGAGGCATTATTTATATTGACACCTACCTCATTTACCGCATCTTCTACGACCTTGGATAATTCTTCGTCTAGCTTTTTCTCATTTAAGTCGTGTTGGTATTGCCCAATTCCTATGTGTTTGGGTTCTATTTTTACAAGCTCTGCCATAGGGTCTTGGAGGCGTCTTGCCATAGAGATCGCTCCCCTTATGGTTACATCAAGGTCCGGAAATTCTTCTTCCCCAAGCTCTGAAGCAGAGTATACTGAAGCCCCTGCTTCGTTGACTACTGCATAGCTCACACCGTCTACTTCCTTTAATAGCTTGTTTACTACAATTTCTGTTTGCCTAGATGCTGTTGCATTACCAAGGGCGATTAGACTTACATCATATTTTTCGATTAGACCTTTGAGGGTGTCTATAGCTTCCCTTTCCTTCTTGTGGGGTTCTACCGGATAAATGACAGTAGAATCAAGATATTTGCCATTTTTGTCTACTACAGCTACCTTGCAACCTGTCCTAAAGCCAGGATCTAGGCCAATAAGATTTTGACCCTTTATAGGTCTTTGCAAGAGGTAAGGCTTTAAATTCTTGCCAAAAACTTGTATTGACTCATCTTCAGCATTTTCTGTTAGGTAGGACCTCATTTCATTAGATATGGACGGTAGCATCAACCTCTTGTAGGCATCATCAACTGCTGCATCTACAAATTCCCTCTGGTAGCCCTTGTAGTCCTTGTCCTTTTTGAAAATATCACCAATTAATTTTTTGTTATACTCATCGCTAAATTCAACCTTTACGCTAAGGGCCTTGTCCCTTTCTCCTCGGTTTATGGCAAGGATTTGGAAGGGCTTAGTCTCCCTAAGTTTTTTATTGAAGTCATAATAATTGGCATAGAGCTTGTCTTCATCGTCTTTTTCACTAACCTTAAGCCTTGACCTAACAAAACCATCTCGCCTAATAATATTTCTAGCCTCTATGGTATTTGCTATATCTTCTGCCAAGATATCCATGGCCCTTACGACTGCTTCATTAGGATCTTCTAGGTCCTCACTTAGGTAGTCCTTGGCTAGGTCTAGAGCTTCTTCTTTTGACTCAGCAGAAGTCAGTATAGCCTTAAGCAATTCATCAAGACCAAGCTCTCTTGCAATATCTGCCCTGGTCTTCCTTTTTGACTTGTAGGGAGCATAGATGTCTTCAAGGATAGTGAGGGAATTAGTTTCTAGTATTTGATTTTTTAATTCCTCTGTTAGCTTACCCTTGGCATCTATAGACTTGATAATCTCTTCTTGCCTCTTTTCGATATTTCTAAGTTTACTCAGATTTTTTTCTATATCTCTTATTTCGGCATCATTAAGATTACCAGTTACTTCCTTCCTATATCTCGCTATGAAGGCTACAGTTGAACCTTCGTCAAGGAGTTTGATAACATTGTCTATATTATTTTCTTTAATATTTAGTTCTTTTGATAAAATATTTGTAATATCCATTAATAATTTCCTTTAAAAAGTAAAAGATAGGTCCTTAGCCCATCTTAAACTTAATCTTAATTACCTGTAATAAAATTAATCTTGTATTTTGGAAAATTCATAGAAATAATCCTGCCACCGATATTTTGATACTGGTCTTCTTCCATATCAAATATATTTGATGGATCATAAAAAACAATCTTGCTATTAGGCAAGGATTTAGGAGCGACTATTAGCTCGAACTTATAAGACTCCTTATTTTTAGAATACTTAATCAGAATATCAATAAATCTTCCATAGTCATACTCGTTATTGTACCTAAATTCCAAGTCTACCTTATATTCTCTCTCTTCGACCATTTTAAATTTAGCATTACTGCTAGTATAGGAGCTAGTTTCCCCAGTGTTTAACTCGCTTAGTCTTAGGGTGATAGAATTTTCTGCATCCTCAGCTGTAACAAGGTCAATTATATCAACTAGTGAATATTGCTTCTCAAGTTTTTCTATCCTTTCATCGATCTTGTAGACCTTGGTTTGGGCATGGTTGATATCAGCTATTGGTACAGTTAAATTATTCTTATCCAAACCCCTATAAATTTTTATATCATCGTCAAGAGTCCTTCGGATTCTCCTACCCTTATTCTTATCGATTACTTCCTTTGGATCTTCTCTTAGATATTCATCAATATCATCAAAATTCATCTTATCCCTTACCATAGGTATATCCTTTTTATCGAGGTACCTATAGGCTGACAAGAAGCTCCTAAAGAGCATATACAAAAAGGCAAGCGAAGTTAAGAATTTCTTAAGATTTCCTGGCATAAGGTTATTTATATCTACAATGTTAATTATAAACATAATAATAAATGGCAGGGAGCCTGTGTAGGATAAAAATCCCTTAGCCTTGTTTCCAGACCTATGTCTAAGCTTAGAATAGGATAAGTTAGATAGGATCTTAAGGCTCTTAAAAATAAAAATAGCAAAGCCTATAATATACAAAATATTTATCGTACTCTTTGCTTCAGGATAAAAGCCATAAATATCATAGGGCAAGAATTTAATTAGCTGGTCTATACCAAATACACCAGCAAGAAAAAATATCCCACTCTTCCTAAAGGCTCTAGATATTATGAAAAATACAAGGATACCAAGGATAAAAATTATAGGTATCCATAAGGCCTTATTATAAGTTATTAAATTGCCTATGTAATTTATAAAATAAGAAACATTCATAATAGCTCCATAGTTATAAGTATATCAAATTAACAAATAAAAATACCTATATAGTTAATAGTACGCCTTATAACGCTAACCGCAATTATTATGATTAATAAAAAAACCGACCGGACTTAACCGGCCAGCCATAAACTGTTATAATCCAAAAAATTCTTTAATCTTATCAATAAATGATTTTTTCTTTGGAGATGTGGTTGTTGCTTCTTTTTTGGTCTTGATATTTTTGCCATCTTCAAGTTCTACATCCTTAGTGATAGCGTGGGAAGTTTTTTCCTCTCTTTGCTTGCTTGCAGCTCTTTTCTTGGCATTGTCTATCAAGATCTCATGGGCTATGGAATTAGTCTTGTTTTCAACCTTAGAATATGTTCCGTCGCTATTGAGCTTTCTAATTTTGACATCATCAGCGAACATTATATCTAGGAATTTCATAATCCTTAGCTTGATGTCTTCATCAAAGATAGGAACTGCTACTTCCATCCTATTTCTAATATTTCTAGTCATAAAATCTGCTGATGATAGGTAGACTTTGGCATCAATTCCCTTGCCGAATTGGTAAACCCTGTGGTGCTCCAAAAACCTACCTACTATTTGATAGATTTCTATGTTGTCAGTCTTGCCATCGATTCCAGGAAGGATACAGGTAATACCCCTTACCATCATGATAATTTTTACTCCAGCCTGGCTTGCTTCAGAAAGTTTGTCGATTAGTTCCCTATCTGATATGGAGTTCATCTTTAGCCTAATATAGCCATCTCCACTTTCTTTTTGCCTTGCTATTTGCTCATCTATTAACTTATCAAGTCCTTCTTGCATGGACTTAGGGCTTACCAAGAGGTGCTTGTAGTTACCTTCTAGATTTCCTATCATGATATTATCGAATAGCTCCTTGGCATCTGTTCCAATTTCTGCATTGGATGTCATAAAGGAGAAGTCTGTGTATTGCTTGGCTGTTTTTTCGTTGTAATTACCTGTAGCTACTTGGGTAATGTATGAAATCTTATCATCCTTGACTCTGGTTATCAAGAGAACCTTGGAGTGGCACTTGTAGTTATCGAAGCCATAAACAATCTTACAGCCTGCATCTTCAAGTCTTGATGACCAGATTATATTATTATCTTCATCAAACCTCGCTCTTAGCTCCATTAGGACAAAGACTTCCTTGCCATTTTCTGCAGCCTTTATTAGGGCCTTGGCAACCTTACTATCCTTGGCTATCCTATAGAGGGTAATCTTGATTGATACTACACTGTCATCTTCAGCTGCTTCATTAAGTAAATCTATTAATGGATCCATTGACTCATAAGGATAAGAAAGTAGGATGTCCCCATTTTCTATTTGGTCAGTCATAGGCCTATCTTCTACTACCATTGGAGATTTTTGTGGTTCAAAAGGAGGATCCAGGTGTTTTTCCTTCATATCTTCTGGCATATCATCTATAAGGTCAAAGATGAAGCCCGCCCTTTGTGGGGATGTAGTTACGAAGATATTTTCTTCCTTTAGTGGGAGTTTTTCCTTCAAAAATTCCTTAATATCACTATCTAGCTCCTCGTCAACTTCAAGTTTTACTGGTTGAAGTCTCTTTCTCTTCTTTAACATCTTACTCATATAGGATCTAAAGTCTGTCTCAACATCGAAGTCATCATCATTGTATTTGATATCGGTATTCCTAGTAAGGGTCATTACATACTCGCTTACTGATTCATATTGGTCAAAGACCTTAGCGCCGAATTCTTTTATAATATCTTCTATTAGAACTACAGACTTATCAGATATTTTGATATATCTTTGAATTTTATCTGGAACAAAGATTAGTCCAAGGTCAAAATCCACGTCCTTATCCTTCTTCTTATTCTTAGAAGCCTTTTTTAATTTAAAAATAACACTCAATGATAAGTTAGGTAGGCGTGGAAATGGTCTAACAGTATCTACTATTTGGAAGTTGAGGAGGGGTTCTATCTTGCTATCAAAATAATATGCCAAGTACTCTTTTTCCTTATCTCCCAGCTCACTTACCTTGTTGATGTAAAATCCTTCTTTTTTGAGGTCTTCTACAATATCATCAAAAACTTTATCCTTCTTTTCAAATAGTGGAATGGATCTTTTCATTATCTCATCTAATTGATCTTCAGGTGTCATACCAGACTTATTATCTACAGCCTTTTTCTTTAGGTTGCTAAGGTCTGTCAATGATCCTACCCTAACCATAAAGAATTCTTCCAAGTTAGAATCAAATATTGAATAAAATTTTAACCTTTCAAAGAGCCTTACATTCTTATCGCTTGCCTCATCTAAAACTCTCTCATTAAATTTTAGCCAAGATAACTCTCTATTTTGAGTAAAAGATGTGTCCATTATAAATCCTTTCTTATTTTACTTTTAGAGCCTTATTATAGATATATCCTTCCCTAACTCCTGTTTGACTTACGTTGATTTTTTTGCAGGAGAAATATTTTGCTATCCTATTTAATATTATCATACCAGGAACTAGGGTATGAATCCTGTCAGGTTTTACTTGGAGGATTAGATCCAAGGTGTCCCTATCTTCCATAGCTAGGATGTCTTTTATTAGGTCGTTTAGCTTACTAGCTTCCATCTCATAGTTTGAAGTTGGCAAGTCATATTGGTTGTTATATAGCTTAAGAGTAGCTCTCGCAGAACCACCTACAGCTGCCAATATGTCATGGTCTTCCTTGTACATATTATTATCAGCTAGTTCTTTTTTGACCTCTTCGTCTATATCTTTTTTATCATCTTTACTTACTAGAAGTCCCTTTACATAATCGTTAAAGGCTGACAAAGAACCTATATCAAGAGATGTAGATTTAATAACCTTGCTATGATCAATTATAACAACTTCGCTAGAACCACCACCTATGTCAGTCAATACACCACGACTTACATCTATAGAAGAGCTAGCACCTATAAAGGCAAGCTTAGCTTCTTCCTCACCAGATAGGATTTCAATATCAAAACCTACTTCATCCTTAACCTTCTTTAGGATTTCATTCCTATTTGAAGAGTTCCTAATAGTTGCAGTCGCAAAGGGATAAACATGGTCAATTTCATCAAAATTATCAATAACTGCCTTGAAGATTTTCAAAACTTCTATAAGCTTATTAATTCCCTTTTCACTTAATACTCCATCCTTAAAGTAAGACCTTAGGGAAGCTTGCTCCTTTTCGCTAAATAAGTTAATTACACTATCTCCATTAACTTTAAAAACAGATAGCCTTATGGTATTTGAACCAATATCTATAACTGAATAAATCATTTAATAACTCCTTCATATATTATAAATTATGATTGTAAAATCTATGTAAGATAATATTAATTCCTCCTAGAAATTCCATACGAATTTTGTAGGGCAAGGCAAAAAATATAAATCATTATAATAATTATAACACATAACAAAAATTTAAGAAAAAGGTAAAATTATGGTATAATAATAAATATCTGCTAGAATAGCTCAATTGGTAGAGCACCGGTATCGTAAACCGTAGGTTGCAGGTTCAAGTCCTGTTTCTAGCTCCAAAAAACGAGGCCCTTTACTAAGCCTCGTCTTTTTTAACTTTCAAAAATTTCGTAGTATTTTTCGATTTGACCCCTTATATCATCCTTAGCAAAGATATCAGAACCTGAAACTATTTCATCACATCCAGCATCTATTACTTTTTTAACATTATTGGTCTTTATGCCCCCATCTACTTGGATTTTGGTGGCTAGGTTATTATTATCAATATATTTCCTAAAGAATCTAATCCTTTCAATCGAATCTTCCATAAAGCTCTGTCCTCCAAAGCCAGGCTCAACACTCATTACTAAAATGAGGTCTATATCCTTTAAATATGGCAAGAGAAGGCTTGGATCTGTTTTTGGCTTTAGGGTTAAGCCAACTTCCATATTATTTTGACTTATTAGGTCAATAACCTTATTTACATCATCAGTTGCCTCGTAGTGGAAAGTTATCCTATCAGAGCCAGCTTTTTTAAACTCTTCTATATATCTCTCCGGTCTTTCAATCATTAGGTGGGTATCAAAAAACAAGTCATTACCACACCTGATATCACTTATGATTTTGAAGCCAAAGGAAATATTTGGCACAAATAAGCCATCCATTACATCAATGTGAATCATTTTGACCCTGGTGTTTTTGGTTTGATCCAAGTCCTCTTGGAGTCTTGAAAAGTTGCAAGATAAAATTGATGGACTAAGTTCTACCATTTATTTTCTCTCCTTTTTTTTATTTCATTAAATAAGGTTAAATAATTCTCATACCTTGACCTTGAAATAAGGCCTTTGTTTAATTCTTCCTTAACCTTACATTGGGGTTCATTTATATGGTTGCAATTATTAAATTTACAGGATGTATTGTCAAATTCCTTAAAGGTGTATTTTAAATCGGTCTCGTCTTCTATAAAGTCTATATCAAAAGAATCAAATCCTGGTGTATCAAAAATATAGGAGTCCTCATTTACCTTAAAAATCTCGGTATGCCTGGTGGTATTTTTCCCCCTCTTAAGCTTTTCAGAAATTGATCCGATTTCTACATCTTCATCTACCAAGTTATTTAGAAAAGTAGACTTACCAACTCCCGATGCCCCAGATAGTGCTGAGGTTTTCCCCTTGAGTATTTCTAAAATCCTATCCTTGGGGAAAGAATTATAATTATCCAAAACTAAAAGCTCATAGGGAATATTTTGATAAATCTCCCTAAATTCTTCGATTTCTTTTTCACTTGCAAGGTCTGACTTAGATAAGATAATTACGACATCTATATCAATAAATTCGCACATGGATAAGTACTTATCAAGTCTTAGGAGGTTAAGAGGAGGATTTTTGATAGTAACAAATAACAAAAGTTGGTCTACATTCGCTATATTCGGTCTTTTAATTTCATTTTTCCTATCAATTATATTTTTGATATAGCCTTCCTTATCTCCAGTTACTTCAATCTCCGCCCTATCTCCTGCTAGGGGTTTAACTCCCTTAACTCTAAAGTTACCCCTAGCCTTACATAGGTAGGTCTGACCATCTACATCTAAATAGTATATGTCTTTTTGTGTTTTGATAATTTTTCCTGTTTTCAATTTACTGTATACACTCCATAAGACTCATCGTCTATTACTACTTCAAAGTTTGTATTTAGGATTGCCTTGAAGTTAAGGTTTAATACTCCATCTTCTGTTAAATCTTGCTTTGATTTATCTTCATTGTACATCAAATCTGTCCTAGACTTATTTTCATCTAGCTTGTAAATCTTGACATTAAATGTGTCGTTTTCAGTATTGATTGTTAGTCTCAAATCTACGTTCTTGACTTGATTTTCTTCCTTTTCTTCTTCTTTTTTGCCTGTAGATACAACTAGGTCTATTGCTGATCCCATAGCAACTTCTGTCCCTTCTGATATTGATTGGCTAATTACAAGGCCCTCTTCGTATTCTTCGCTCTCCTTGTATTCAACATTTCTAGCTGATAAGCCAAATTGGTTTATTAGGTCGTAGGCAGTATTTTCTTCGACCCCTACTAGGTTTGGAACGGTGGTGTTTTCTATCTTTTCTTCTGGTCCCGAAGATATTACAATATCGACTTTTGTTCCTGTTTGAACCTTGGAGTCTGGCTTAGGGTCTTGCCTAATTATCATATCCTTTTCTACAGTGTCAGAATATTCGGTAGTTGTTCTACCTATAGAAAGGCCTATTTCTTTTAGGGCTTCCTCAGCATTATTTATATTTAAGCCTGATAGGTCGACTACATTTACTTCCCTTCCCTCAGAAATTACTAAGTTTACAGTAGTACCCGGCTCGACCAAGACACTTGAATTAGGGTCTTGCTTCATGACCTTACCTTCGTCATACTCATCGCTCTCTTCAGTTCTTGATATATTTGCTTTGAGGCCTCTTTTTTCTAGCTCCCTGACTGCCATATCTTGGTTTAGATTGATAACAGTCGGTACTTCAATCTTATCTTTACTAGGTCTAGTTAGTAGGAAAGCCACTAGCAAGACTAAGAGAAGGGCTAATAGGGCTATAGGCCAGATCTTTATTGACTTTTTCTTTTCCTTCTTCTTATCCCTATCATCACTTGATGATACATAGATTGCCTCGGTATCTTCTTTTTTATCTTGCATGACCCTTATTGGAATCCTAGCTGTATCAGAAGGAGGTGTTTCCTTTACCATCACTAGATTTCCTTCTAAGGCAGTTATTAAGTCCTTTGCGCTGAGGTACCTATTTGAAGGGTCCTTTTCTAATAGCTTCATTATTATAGAATTTAATTTATCAGATAGGGATAGATTTATTGCCCTGGCATCTCTTGGTTTATCTTGAATGTGCATTACTGCGATTCCTACAGAGTTATCAGCATCAAAAGGAACCCTGCCTGTTGCCATCTCATACATTACAGCTCCAAGGGAGTAGAGGTCACTCTTTTCGTCTACTATCTTTCCCTTGGCTTGTTCTGGTGATATATAATGAACAGTCCCCAGGATAGAAGATGTGTAGGTAATAGTCGCATTGGATGAAACCCTTGCTATACCGAAATCTGTAACCTTGGCAAGTCCATACTTATCAATCATTATATTTTGAGGTTTGATGTCCCTGTGGATAATGCCTGACTCGTGGGCTGATTTTAGTGCCTGTGCTATCTGGATGGAATAATCAGTAATATCGTGATTAGAAAGTCTACCTTCCTTATCAATTAAATCCTTTAGGGTAGTACCCTCCACATATTCCATTACAATGTAATAAAGCTTGCGACCTGCTACCATATCTTCGCCTATATCATAGACATTAACGATATTGACATGGTTTAACTTGGCAGCTGATTGAGCTTCGTTATTAAACTTCTTTAAGAACTCGTCGTCTTCTGCGTATTGATCCTTCAATACTTTGATGGCTACAATCCTATCAAGGAGCCTATCTTTAGCCTTGTAGACCTTGGCCATACCTCCTACGCCGACTTGTTCAATAATCTCGTACCTATTGTCCAAAATTATCTTTTCCATATTCCCTCTCATATCAAAATAGTAGTCACAGTAATATTATCGTGACCACCCTTATCTAGGGCAAGTTTAATAAGCTTAGTTGAAATCTCATACACATCAGTATTTTCATTCACTACTGCCCTAATTTCCATATCATCTAGTTCATTTGACAAGCCGTCTGTAAATATTAGAAGCTTATCATTTTCTTTCATATCTACAAGACAGCTTTCAGGACTAATCTCTTCTTCAATTCCTACAGCTTTAGTTATTGCAGATTTGTTTTTAAAGTTTTTTGCCTCATCTTCTGTTAGTGATCCTGAATCCAATAGGTCATTTAAAAGACTATGATCACGAGTCTTATAAAAAATTTCACCATCTCTAAATATATAGATTCTAGAATCTCCCAAATGGCTAATATAGTACTTCTTCTCTTTCTTATCTATTATAAGGCAAACTGCAGTTGTCCCCATCTTTAAGCCATCTTCGGAGGCTGCTAGGTTATAAATTTCCTTATTAGCCCTTCTTAGAGCCTCCTCCTGGAAGGATAGATAAGAATCGTAGGAGTCTATCTCTTCATTTTGGGCAAAATCTATATAAATCTTGCTAGCGAGTTTACTTGCCACTTCCCCATTAGAGTGACCCCCCATTCCGTCAGCCACTATGAAAAAATCAAGATCCCCCTTCTCTAGGTTCCCATAGTAATCTTCATTTAGTTTTCGGTGCTTACCTATATTCGATATCGTACTAAATTTCATGCTTACCTCGCATAATTATTTCTTAACTGGCCACAAGAAGCATCTATATCTGATCCCATGGACCTTCTTATGGTTGCATTAAGTTTTTTTCTAGAAAGTTTATCTCTAAAGTCTCGTAGGGCAGAATTTTTAGGTTTTCCATAGGCAAATTCTTCTATAGGGTTTAGCGGTATAAGGTTTATATGAATATTCTTACCGGCAAATAGACTTACTAAATTATTGACATCCTCGTCCAAATTATTCACTCCGTCTATTACTACATATTCAAAGCTAACCCTTCTCTTGGTTTTATCAAGGTAATAATCACAAGCCTTAATCAGTTGCCCTATCGAATATTTGTTGGCTATAGGCATATACCTGCGTCTTTTTTCATCACTGGCATAGTGAAGTGATAGAGCCAAATTTACGTCAATATCCATATCAGCCAATTCATAAATCTTAGGTACTAGACCTGAGGTTGATAGGGTTATTGACCTATGGGATAAATTCCTTCCCTTTTCATCGGTTATTAGAGAAATAAACCTTGTTATATTTTTAAAATTATCAAGGGGTTCTCCTATCCCCATAATTACAATATTATTAATATCTCCATTTATTCTTTCAAGTTCATAAACTTCTTCCAGAATTTCTCCGGCAGTAAGGTCTCTTTCAAGGCCTTTTTTGGTAGAAGCACAGAATTTACAACCCATCCTACAGCCAACTTGTGAAGAAATACATATAGTCTTCCTAGATTCATAGTTCATAAAAACAGCTTCAATTATATTGCCATCATCAAGGCTTAGGAGATATTTTTTGGTAGAATCAATCTTTGATACAAATTCATTCTCCATTTTGACTGATGGAAAATAAAACTTTTGACTAAGCTCTTCTCTCATATCCTTGCTTAAGTCTGTCATTTGGTCAAAGTCATTGACCTTGTTTACATGGATTTGCCTAAAAACTTGCTTGGCCCTAAATTTTTGGTAGCCTTCTTTTAGGAAAAGTTCCTCAAGTTCTTCTAAAGTTTTATCATTAATGGTAACTTTCATCTTATTTCTTCCTAAATTTACTTATAAAAAATCCGTCAGTATTATCTATAAATGGTACAAACTCTATGTATTCCTTGCCATCTATATTTACTAGATCCAAATTATCCTTAGCCTTCAAATAATTAAAATTGTCCTTATTTTCTAAGGGTCCTAGGGTACAAGTAGAAAAGACTAGGTAGCCATTTGGCTTTATGTATCTAATGGCCTGGTCTAATATCTTTCTTTGAAGGCTTGCTAGGTTTTTAATATCGTCTACAGTCCTATTGTATCGGATTTCAACCTTTCTTGCCATAAGGCCAAGGCCTGAGCAAGGTGCATCAACTAGGACATAGTCGAAAGCATTTGTTAGATGCTCATTAAAAACTGCCCCATCAAAGCTAAGAAGTTTTATATTTTTAAGGCCTAGTCTATTTATATTTTGATTTATTAGGGCAAGTTTTTTCTCACTTAGGTCATTGGCAGTAATATCTGCCTTGTTCTTGGTGTACTCGGCTATATAGGATGTTTTTGTGCCTGGTGCTGCACACAGGTCTAATACCTTGGTATTTTCTTTAGGATCTAAGACTTCTACAACCTTCATACTGGCATCATTTTGGACTGTAAAATAGCCATCGGTAAATAAATCATCTTCTACAAGGCCTGCTGGGTTTTTGACCTTAAGGGCATTATGTGAGATATTAGATTCTTCTATCTCATAGCCCTTTTCTTCTAGGGAATTTTTTAGCTCTTCCTTGATCGTTTTTAGCTTGTTGACCCTTATATTTAGGTCTTGGTAGGTGTTAACATACCTCAAGAAATTTTTAGTATAGTCCATCCCATAGGCCTCATTAATATATGAGCTTATCTCTAAGGGCATGGAGTATCTTACAGATAGGGATTTTAAATCATCACTTATCTTAATTTTGCTTATTTCATCTTCATTCCTAATAAAATTTCTTAGGATAGCATTTACAAAACCAGCAGATCTTTTATTCTTTGTTTTGGTTAGGTCAACTAGCTTATCTACTGTGGCATAGTCCTTGGTGTTTAGGAAATGTATATTATAGAAACCCATTTCTAGGATAATAAGGACATTTTTGTGGATTTTCTTTAATTTTACACTAGATAACTTATCAATCATATAGTCTAGGTAAATTTTATTTTCCAATACCCCATAAACAAGCCTACTCACATAGGAAAGATTTTCTGCCTTGTGGGCTGCTATGTTTATTTCTTCGTTACTTTTCTTATCCTTATATAGAACATTTTCTAAAATCTTAAAAACTAAAGCTAAATCATTCATCTAATTTTTTCTTTTCTTCGATTTTATTTCCCAAAAGGAAGGTCTCACTTGCCATAGCCTTCTTGCCAGGTGCTTGGATAGTCTTAATTTCGATAGCCCCATTACCAGTTCCTATGATTAGTCCTTCTTTTGGATTTGCCTTGTATACATAGGAAGGATTTGCCTCATAGCCACTAAGGACTTTAGCCTTATGAACCTTCATATTTTTGCCTTGGTAGGTGAAAAAAGCCACAGGATATTCAACAAAGGCACGTACCTTATTCACTATCTCATCAGATGATTTATTCCAATCGATCTTTCCCATTTCCTTTGTAATCTTAGTACAATAAGTAGCTTCTTCATCATTTTGCTTGATTCTTTCTGCGTAGACCTTATCAAAGTTTAGTAGTGCGTCTCTTATTGCCTCAGCTCCTACTTGGCTAAGCCTTTCTTCTAGGTCAAAGTAGTCTTCATCATCACCTATAGGAACTTCACTTTGTATAAGGATATCCCCACTATCCATGCCCTTTTCTATCAGCATAGCAGTAGCTGCTGTTTTCTTCTCCCCATTTAGGAGGCTAAATTGCATAGGACTTGCTCCCCTATATTTGGGTAGAAGAGATGGGTGGAGGTTAATTATCCTATCCTCATAGACATCTAAAAGTTTTTTGCCTATCAATTGTCCGAAGGCAACCACAATTATAAAATCGATTTCTCTTTTTTGGAGTTCTTCTACAAATTCATCAGTATTTACACTATATGGCGTTATTACATCAAGTCCCTTACCCAAGGCATATTCCTTGATAGGGGTTGGTGTTACCTTGCCCCTAGATCTTTTCTTATCAGGTGCAGAAACAACTAATTTTATATCAAAATTTTTATCATAATAAAGAATATCCAAAGTCTGCAAAGCAAACTTCGGACTTCCCATAAAACATATATTAATCATTGTATTCCAATTCTTCTACATACTTGTCCCTAAATAGAATTCCATCAAGATGGTCTATTTCATGACATAGGACTTCTGCTGGAAAACCGTGAGCATCCCAGATTTTCTCATTGCCTTCTTCGTCTAAATATTTTACCTTAACATATTCTGGTCTTTTGACCGTTGCAGTAAAGTTTGGAATTGATAGACATCCCTCAACTCCAACTTGCTCGCCGTCCTCTTCTATAATCTCAGGATTAATTAGCTTAACTAGTCCTATTTCTTCTTCTCTTGGGTCAACTACTATGACTCTCTTTAATATTCCAACTTGAGGAGCAGCAAGTCCGACACCATCTGCATGATACATAGTATCTGCCATGTCGTCAAGTAAAACTTTTATTCTATCTGTAACTTCAGGAACTATCTTAGATTTTTTTCTTAAGATAGGGTCACCTTCTGTTCTAATATTTCTTATTGCCATATATCCTCCTTACCTATATATTTTACTTTTATAAACAATCATTTCAATTTTGATCGAAGTCAATGGAATATAGCATACTTATACCCTCATCATCTATGGTTACCCCATGAATTTTCTCAGCTAAGCTCATGCTTGTTTGCCTATGGGTTATCATAATAAATTGGGTCTTGTCAGATAGACTCTTTAGGTATTCTATATACCTATTGATATTGGCCTCATCTAAGGCAGCATCTATCTCATCAAGGATGGCAAAGGGAGCAGGATTTGTCTCAAAGATTGCAAATAAAAGAGCTACTGCAGTAAGGGCCTTCTCCCCACCAGATAGAAGGGATATGGACTTAGGAGACTTGGAAGGAGGTCTTGCTTCAATATCAACACCTGCATTTAGGCTATCCTTAGAATCTAGGAGCAGCCTCGCATCTCCACCTTTAAATAAAATCTTAAAGATTCGAGTAAATTTTTCGTTAATTATATTGAAATTCTTGATAAACTCTTCTTTCATTTGACCTTCAAGCCTTGCTATCATTTTTTCTATATCAGATTTGGAGTTAATAAGGTCCTTCATTTGCTTATCTAAGAAATCGAAGTCTTTCTTAGCATTTTCGTAATCTTCCAGAGAAGTTTCATTGAAAAATCCTATAGAATTAATCTCCCTCTGCCTATCAACAAGTGCTTTCTTGGTAACTTTTGTAGGCTCCTGGTCTTTAAATAACCCTTCTGCCTCATCATAAGAAATAGACATAAAAGGCCCTACTTCATCCATTATAGAAGCCAAATTTTGCCTAGCCATATCTAGGTCATAGGAGACCTTAACCCTCTTTAAATTAAGGTCATTTAGCCTATCTTCGCTTTCCTTGTTGAGTCTAATAAGCTCTTGGTTTTTATCTTCCATATCTGAAATAATTTGCTTACTCTTAGATATAGCCCCCTCAAGCCTAGTAATTTGACCTTCATAGTCACTTACCTTAGTCCTTAGGTCCTTTTCTTTGATATTTAACCTTTCAAGGTCTTCTTCTAATTGAGCCTTTATCTTTGTATTTCTTTTATAGGTCTCATCTAAGTCAGCAATTTCATTTTCTAGACTTGCTAGAGAATTTGTCGCTAGGTTTATATCCCTTCTTAGGATTTCTATCTTACTTTGAGCCTTTAAATTTTCTTCCTTGCTAGTGGCATAGATTTCCTTGCTTTCATTAAGGTCAAGGCTAATTTTTTCAATTTTTTCAATTAAGAGATTCCTCTGCCTTTTCTTTTCGTCAAGGTCTACATCAGAAAACTCGCTTGGATCAAGGGGCATTTCTTTTTGTAGGTCTTCTAGGTTGGCCTTGGAACTCTCAATCCTAATAATTAGTCCATCTAAATCTCTTCTAAGACTTGATAGGTCCTTTTCCTTGGATTTTAGGTCCAAGTCCTTATCCTCAATTTCATCTTTGAGACTTGATATCTTATGGCTTAGATTAGAGTATGCCTTATTCATCTCATCTTTTTTATTTCTAAAAAGAATTAGGTCTTTTTTTATCAGGTCTAGTTTTTTATTCCTATTTAATAGGTCGGTATTCTTCTTTCTATTCTTATCATTACCTGCGACCATAGACCCCCAGGTATTTAAAATATCAAGGTTTTTACTAACTATCCTATAGCCCTTGATTTTCTCTGATAGGCTAACTGCATCATCTATATCCTTAACAACTACAGTTGACCCTAAGAAATGATCTATAAGAGAGCATAGGCCTTGGTCATAGTCAACCAAGTCATAGGCCATGGCAAGGACTTCGTCTTCCTTGGGTCTTTCTTTTCTAAAGGATCTGATAGAGTCCATTGGCAAAAAAGTTACCCTACCAAGTCTATTGGAGTTTACAAAGTTGATTAACTTCCTGGTATCTTCCTTATTTCTGGTAACAATGTTTTGTAGGCCAGCTGACATCAAGATATCTATGACATCTTCATAGCCCTCCCTAACCCTAATTAGATTGGCAAGGGAATCTAGGTAGAGGTCATCTAGTCCCTTTTCCTTACTTTTATTTAGAAACTCCTGGATAGAATAAAAATATCCCCTATTTTTTTCAATGGTTTCCTTTTGTAATTTGAATTCAGAAATAGCGGCCTTGAGATTTAGGTTGTTCTTGTTATTTTCAATAACTAGCTCTTCCATACTAGCCCTAGAAGATTCAAGATTTTCCTTTAGGCTATTGACATCCCTTGATAAATTATCAATCTCAGACTCTTTATCCTTTACATCTTTCAAAAGAGAATCCCTTTCTTCTTTGAAGCTTTTGAGTTGGCATTCGATTTTACTGATCTTTTGACCCCTTACTAATGCATCTTCTGCTCGTTTTTTGTCTAGGACTTCCCTAGATTTTTGATCTAGTTCTATTTGATAGATTAAATTATTGAGGTCATCTTGATCTTTTCGATACTTTGATTTTTCCTTTTTTAGATCATCAATTGTCTGGTCAAGCTTTATTATTTTTTCTTCCTTGGTCTTATTTTTTTTTATTTCAAGGTCTAATTCTTCCTCTATTTTTTTCTTATCTAGCCTACTTTTTTCAAGGTCACTACTTAGCTTATCTCTTTTCGACCTATTGGTTTCAATATCTATACCAATCCTATCAATATCCCTCTTGTTGTAGTCAAGCTTTTGCTTATTTATTTCAATAGTATTGGACGCCTTATCCTTTAAGGCTCTTAGCTCTTCTAATTTTTCCTTGTAGCTATTAGCCTTAGTTAGAATTTCGCCCAAATTCTCCTTAAAGGGACCAAGTTTTTTCTCATAACCTTCTTTCTCCTTGGTCTTTTGTAAGATTTCTTTATCTATAAGGTCAAGTTCTTCACTAAGGTTTTTTTCCTTTACAACTAGGTTTTGACTTTTGCCTTTGATGTAAAAATAGGCATCTTTGTTGAGGGCTTCACTTAGGTCTTTATTTTTTAAGTAATTATCCTTGTAGGTTTTAAGATGGTTCAGGTCACGCTTTTTAAATTCCCAGTCTCTCTCAATAATTTCTAGGTCATCGCTAACTTTTTCAAGTTTTTTGGAGGATTCATCCCTCCTATACTTGTGCTTGGCTATACCACTTGCCTCTTCAAAAATAAGTCTTCTGTCCTTGGATGATGATGAAATTATTTGGTCAATACGACCTTGGGATATTATAGAGTAGCCTTCCTTACCAACACCTGTATCTAAGAATAACTCTTTAATATCCTTAAGCCTAACTTTTTTGCCATTAATCCTATATTCATTTTCCCCATCACGGTAGACCCTACGGAGGATTTTTACATAGTCATAGTCTATATTTAAACTCTTATCCTCATTGTAAAAATTGAGGACTACTTCTGCAAGGTTTAATGGCTTGCTACTTTCTCCCCCCTTAAAGATAAGGTCATTCATTTTAGCTCCACGTAGGGACTTGGCAGATTGCTCTCCCAATACCCACCTTATGGCATCGGCTATGTTGCTCTTGCCTGATCCATTAGGGCCTACTACAGCAGTGATTTTGTCGTCAAATTCAATTTTAGTTCTATTGGCAAAGGACTTAAATCCCTTTAGCTCTATACTTTCTAGCCTAATTTTAAATCACCACCATAATTTTCTTTTACATAATTGTAGATAAACCCATCAATATCTAGGTCTATTTTTGTACCCTTAGTCTCCATATATGGACTTTCACAAGAACTTTCAAAGTTTAGCTTTAACCCATACCTATCGTAGAAGTATTTTTTGTTGGATTTTTTATTGCCTGCTATGATTGATATTGACCTATCGTCAGTGTAAATTCTTGCTTCATCTTCTATATTATTTTCTTTAATTAATTTTTCTATATATAATCTATAAATATAGGATTCTACAAGTTGTCTTATAGCTGAATGGAAGGGGCCACCTACTACATCTTCCTTGTCATTGATATTTTCTGTAACCTGAAGTCCTATCCTAATAACATTGATATTTTTTGCCCTATAAATCATATAGGCAATAGCTGATAATTTTACAGCTTCATCAAGGCTTAGGGGCTTGTAGCTACCTTGATTGAAATATTGTTCTAGTTTGGTTTCTTTTATAACTAAAGTCGGATAAATCCTTACGAGGTCTGGCTCCATATTGGCTGAGTCTATGGCTGTTTTTATAGTTTTGTCAAAGCTATCCTTAAAGAGTCCTGGCATAATTTGATGACCCAAGGTAAAGCCCCTTTCCTTGATAAGGGAGCTTGCCTCATAAGAGTCTTCTACCCTGTGGCCCCTCTCATTGGCGTCGAGAATTTCTTGGTCCAAGGATTGAATACCTAACTCGATTATATCAACCCCATAGTCCTTTAAAACATCCAGAATGAAATTATTTATACAATCAGGCCTGGTAGAAAGTCTGATTCTATCAATAATTCTCTTATCTTTGTAGGACTTAGCTATTTCAAGATAAGCAACCATCGTTTCTAGTGGAAGAGCTGTAAAGGATCCTCCAAAGAAGGCTATTTCCTTCAAATTGTCATTATCTGGAAAGTAATTAAGATTCTTCTCGATTTCTTCTATTATATTTTCCTTGTTGACCTTATCCCTATAATTAGTAATCTTGACCTGGTTACAAAAGGCGCAGTCATGAGGACAACCTAAAAATGGTATAAATATAGGAATAATGTATTCTTTCTTCTTCATAATTATTTCTTAATCTTCTCATAGGCTGACTTGGCAGCTTCTTGTTCGGCTTGCTTCTTATTTCTACCACTTCCTGTAGCCAAAACTCTGTTACCAAGCTTGACTGCCATAGTAAAGGTCTTGTTATGCTCTGGACCATTTTCTTCTACTAGCTCATACTTCAAAATCTTCTTGTCATTAGAATTGTGATATTCTTGGAGTTTAGTTTTGTAGTCATTAAAGATTTTCTCATCCTTTATTATATTAAAGGCCTCTTTATGGTAATTTTCCTTCAAAAATTCATATAGGACCTCGAATGAAGAATCAAGATAAAGGGCAGCACAAAAAGCCTCGAAGGTATCAGCCTTCACGTGTTTTTTGAGTTCTCCTCCATTTTGCTTCTCTCCATTACCAAAATTCAAATAAGAAGACATGTGGAACTTATCAGCTGCTAGGGCAAAGGATGAAGTACACACTAGTCTTGACCTGGTCTTAGTTAGCCAGCCTTCTTCTTTGTTGGGAAATCTCCTAAAGAGAATCTCGCTTACTATCATATCTAGGATAGCGTCCCCTAAAAATTCCAGCCTTTCGTTATTTTGCTTAGCTCCCTTGACTTCATTTGTATAAGAAGAATGAGTAAAGGCTACATCAATAAGGTTCTTATCCTTAAAGACGTAGCCGATTTTATTTTCAAATTCTTCTATTCTTTTTAATCTACTTTCAGAAATAGCCATTAATTTTTACTTTCTATAACACTAACTATGTCAGCTAGGGTTTCAATTTCATCTAATTCTTCATCAGTGAATTCTATTGAAAATTCATCTTCTAGAACCATTATAAAATCAACCATGTCTATAGAGTCTATATCATAGTCTGATATCTTGTTGTCAAAATCAATTTCTTCGTCTTTTAAATTCAAATTTTCTATTGCTAGTTCTCTTAATCTATCTCTTATCATACCAATTCTCCTTCAATTTTTTCGATAACTTTTTTGTCAATATATTCCATAAGTCCTAGGATGGCACTTGTTATAGCCAATTCATTGGATGCTCCATGAGCCTTATAAACATAGGATTTGACTCCTAGTAGGGGTGCTCCCCCTATTTCATCAACATTATAAGAGCTAATTAGCCTTTTGAGGTCATTTTTAAGGATGCCAGCTGCAAGCTTATTTCTAGTAGAACTTTTGAACATCCCCTTAAGCTCTTTAAATAATAGGCTTCCTACTCCCTCAGCAGTTTTTATGGCTATATTTCCATCAAAACCATCAGCTAAGATTACATTAACCTTGCCTATGAGTAAGTCGCGAGCCTCTATATTTCCTATAAAATTAAGTTTTGACTCACTTAATAGCTTATAAGTTTCTTTAGCTAGTTTGTTACCCTTGTGAGACTCAACACCAACATTTAATAGGGCTATCTTGGGATTATCAATTCCTAGAACATTTTCTAGATATACTTTACCCATTAGGGCAAATTCTTCCAAATATTGTGCCTTGCAGTCCATATTTGCCCCTGTATCCATGAGGATACTTACCCCATCTTTAGTAGGAAGGCTAGTTGCAAGAGCAGCTCTTTGGATTCCTTCTATTCTTTTTGCAATAAAAAGTCCACCAGAGAGCAATGCTCCAGTAGATCCTGCAGACAAAAGTCCGTCATAGCCCCCTTCGTTTAGTTTATTATATCCTATGACAATAGATGCATCCTTTTTTCTTCTAATAGCCCTAGCTGGATCTTCGTCATTTGATATAAAGGAATCTGTGTGAATTATTTCATAATCCTTTATTCTTCCACCTATGATGCCTTCAATTTTTTCCATATTACCAAGAAAAACTGGAGTAAAGTTCCTTTGACTTTGAGCCTTTATAGCTCCTTCTACTAAGACTTTCTCCCCTTGGTCTGCTCCATATGTATCGATTAGTATCTTCATATTATCCTCTTTATAATTTACAAAAAAAGATAGTGTTAAACACTATCTCTTTACTCTACATCAAGAATTGCTTCACCCTTGTAGTATCCACAGTTTGGGCAAACTCTGTGAGCTAACATAGGTTCGTGGCAATTTGGACACTCAACATAGTTTGATCTCTTCAAAGTATAAGCTGAGGCTCTTCTTTTGTTTTTTCTTGTTTTTGATGTTCTCCTCTTTGGTACTGCCATCTATAACACCTCCTCTTATCAGTTTAGCAATCTTTATTATTATATAATGATAGTGCTTACTTGTCAAGCTCTACAAGCTCTTTTGTATCTCTTGCTATCATTAACTCTTCATTAGTAGCTACTACCATTACCTTAACCTTGGAATCATCAGTTGAAATAACGTGAGCTCCACCACGTACATTGTTCTTCTCATCATCTATTTCGATGCCGAATTGTTGGAAGCCATCTAGTATATCTTTTCTCATATTGATTGAGTTTTCACCGATTCCACCAGTAAATACAATAGCATCTACACTTCCAATCTCTGCCATATAGCCAGCTATATATCTCTTAGCCCTGGTTTGGAAGATATCTAAAGCAATTTGAGCTCTTTCATTGCCTTCCTTAGCGCTATCTTCTAGGTCTCTAAAGTCTGAGCTTACTCCAGATACTCCATAAACTCCTGATTCTTTGTTAAGTAAATTTTCCATATCTTTTGGAGAAATATTTTTATTTTCCATCAAGTAAGTTATAACTGCTGGATCCATATCTCCAGATCTTGTTCCCATGATTAGTCCTTCAAGTGGGGTTAGACCCATTGATGTATCATAAGATTTACCATTTTTGATAGCTGTAATAGATGAACCATTACCTAGGTGGCAGGAGATAATATTTAGATCTTCTACATCTTTTCCTAAAAGTTCTGCTGTTTTGTTGGTTATAAATTTATGACTTGTTCCATGGAAGCCATATTTTCTAATTCCATCTTCTTCATAGTATTTATAATCAATTCCATAAAGGAATGTTTTTGAAGGCATTGTTTGATGAAAAGCTGTATCAAATACTGCAACATTTGGTGTGCCAGGTAGGAGTTCTTCACAAGCCTTTAGTCCCATAAGGTTAGCTGGATTATGAAGTGGTGCAAATTTTGTATATTCGTTAATTGCATCTTTAACTTCGTCATTAATTATAGAAGACGCTGTAATCTTTTCACCACCATGAACAAACCTATGTCCTACTGCATCAATTTCTGAAAGCTCTGATATAACTCCATTTTCCTTGTCTACTAAAGCATTAAATACATGAGATACTGCTTCTGTATGGTCCTTCATACTTTCTTCTATTATATATTTATCATCATCTTTTTCTTGGATAAGTCTTGATCCTTCGATACCTATTCTTTCAACAAGACCCTTTACCATAACTTCTTCCTTATCCATGTTGAAAAGTTGGTATTTTAAAGATGAACTACCACAATTTATTACTAGAATTTTCATATTACCTCCAAAGATTTTAATATATACTACTATTATACTTAACTTTAATTTTTTCTCTATTACATAGGCAAGGGGCTTACTTACAATATTTGATGCTCCCCTAAATTTATCTCACAAAGTAAGCATCCTTTACTTTTTTTCATATATTAATTATTGAATTTCTGAGCAAAGGTATAAAAATTAACTAAGTTTTCTATATTATCTATATATTCCTTAGCCACTTCCTTATCCCTGCTAATTTTTATACTATCATTATCATAAGAGTTCCCGATAAATTGTCCCCTTATATTTAATTTATGACCTTTAGTCCTAACATTTCCCTTTACTATCAAGATTCCATTAAAAGTAAAATCATCATCAAGTATAAGGTCTCCTTCTATAATAAGGACCCCATGGTCTATAATTTCTATATCTTTTTCCAATTCTTTTTTTTCCTTATCACTAGTATCATCATTTTCATTACTTGAGTCAGATTCTATCCTATCACCACTTGTTTCACTATTATCACTTTCGTCATCATTGGTGCTATCTTTATTTTTACCGCTTTCTTCTTTAATATCCTCAATATCTTTACTCTTATCTTCAATAATTAATTCATCTTTAACGATAGGTTCATTTGTGAATTCTACCTTGTCATATTCTTCCTTGGCTTCCTTATAGGTTGGTGGATCTTCAAATTCTAATATGGGGTTTAGGTCTGCTTTAAGATAGGTGTGGAGGAGGGTAGTTGATTTTTTTGAGTAGGTCTTTTTATTAGCAAGTAAAAAAGTATCATCTAGTTCAAGGTTATTGGTTTCTTTTAAGTAGGCAAGGATAAATGAGTATGTCTTATCCTTATAGTAAATAGAAAATTCCTTTCTTGCTTGGTTATTAGGTTTTTCTGAGTAGGTATTTATCATAAAGTCCTTTATTAGGTCATACTTTTCTTCTAGGACAATGTTATTAGTGGATATCATATCATAATTTAGCTGTTTTCTATCTAACAAATTGTCATTTAGGTCCTTGTTAATTTCAATTTGACCCAGAAAAAAACTAAAGATCACTGCTACAACTAATAGTATTATCAGGACATAAACAATTATAAATCCTTTTTTCTTATTCATCGCTAACCAACTTCTTATCCACCCTTATAGCCCCTTCAAAGCTTGAAAATTTGTTTGTTTGGTTTATCGAAATATTTATCATTTCGTTTTCCCTATCATAATAGAGGCTAATATCTTCCAAATCTGCCACCCTATTATAGCCTATACCTGTTTTAGCCCCAAATTCATTCTCGGTTTCAATAAGTAGGATAGTTTTATCAACCAAGTTTTTAGTATAAAATCTATATTTGGAATAGACTTTTTTATATTTTGGACCAGCTAATCCCTTATCTTTTACTTCATAGGATCTGTCTTCTTTAAAAAGATAGAAATTACAGTTATCCCTATTTTTTATTTCAGTTATCTTGTAAGCGCTATTAATTTTATCTTCTATGTAGGTCATGGCATAGGCTGCCTGCTTGTAGGATTTTTCATTGAGGTAGGCTTGGTTCGATATTCCTATATTGGTCGATAGTACAAGACCTATAGCTACTATTAAAATACTGGATATAGCAACAGCAACTACAAGCTCTATTAGGGTAAAGCCTTTCTTTTTCATAAGTCACCTCACTAGGTCTAAGGAATAGTCTTGATAACTTGCTTCGTAAATATGTAGGTTTTTACTTTGGCCGTAAGGACTAACCCTTACCTCGATTTTGTAATCATTAATTTCCATAACTTGATAGGGATCATCGCTTGCTTTTTCTATAGCCCCTTCTAGGGCATAGGTAATTCTGCTCTCTTCTTTTACTTGACTATCTATTTGAATTAGCGAATTAAGTCCTGGCATCATTGATACACCAATAATTCCTATTAATCCTAGGGCTATGATTACTTCAACCAGTGTAAAGCCAGTCAATATCTTCGACTTCTTCATCATTTTCATAAATTCTCACACTGCCTCCTACACCTATTGCTAAAAATAAATTTCTCCTTTCTAAACCTATCTTATATATGAAATTGATAGTCGTAGCTTCTGATGGAGATCCGGATGGATTGAAATTTACTATTGTATCTCCTCTGCTATCATCAGCTAGGCTTATGTACTTTAGTTTACGGTATTTATCATCAATTGTTTCTAGATTTCCACCTCGTGCTTGGTAAATCTTGTAAGAATTCTTATTAAACTTTATTTTCGTATCTCTCCCTGACAAGATAGCCTTTTGCCTAATATAGTAGATATCATTTAGCAGTTGATTTTTTTCATTCCTAAACCTGGCCCTTTCTACAAAATTAAATTTAAAAATTAGAACATAGGACATTATAGAAATTATAAGGATAGAAACCACAACTTCTATCAGGGTAAATCCTCTCTTTCTCATAGAAAAAATCTAACCTCCAATAAAGATGTTATTAAAAAAGATAAAAATATAAAGATACCAAAGGGCATAGCCATCTTTCTATCCCTATATTTAATTAACAAGAACATCCCCCATATTCCTCCTAACCAAATAGATATCAAGCAAAAATAAACGAATAAACTATCTCTAACAAAAAGACTTAAGGCGAGATAAAAAAATAAATCCCCATCGCCTATGGACTTTTTAGAAATAAAATAAACCAATAAATAAAGCAAGGTGAATATTCCGATATTTTTGAAATACCTTACAGAAAAATCTGTAAAAACCAACCTATATACAATGCCAAAACCTATCAAAACATATACATAGGACATATAAATATCCATAGTTCTAAGGTCTATTAGGGCAACTATTAAGGCAAATAATAAAGATAGAAAAACCATAAATGCCCTAAGACTTAAACCACAACTGGTCGCTAGGAGGATCAAAATCCCCCCTAATATTTCCATTATAAAATACCTAGGAGGAATTTTTGTCCCACATCTCCTACACTTTCCTCCTTGGATAATAAAAGAAAGTATAGGAATATTTTCATAAAACTTCAAGCTCTTGCCACAGGAATCGCAATGACTGCCTGGAAGTACAATGGACTCACCACTGATAGATCTCTCTACTACTAAGCCAGCAAAGGATCCAAATATTGCCCCTATGGCAAATATATAAATTTTTAACATTTAACCCTAACCGTTATTCTCTGTACCGCTCTCTCCATCTGTTTCTATTTCACCAGGAGTAACTACAATATTATTTCCGTCACTAGTTACTTCATATTCAGCTCCATCATGACCTATTCCCTTTGGAACTTCTGGCCACTTTTCAACGTATTTTTCTACAGCATCTCTTGTTAATTCTTCATTTTCAGAAAGTGCCATCACACCAGCAGATTTAAGCATTTGCACGTTAGAATTGTGGGCAGTAACTGCAGCTCTTTTTCTAGTAGCTTGGTACCTAGGTATAGCTATGGCTGCTAAGATAGCAATTATTGCGATAACTATAACAAGTTCAATCAATGTAAATCCTTTTCTCTTTTTCTTAATCATATATTTCTCCTAAATATAATTTATCGAATCAAACATCGGTATAGCAACAGAAAATACAACAAAACCGACTATTAGAGCCATTATCAAAATCATTATAGGTTCTGCAAGTCTAGAAACACCGACCAATCTATAAATGTACTCATTGGCATAGTAATCCGAAGCCTTATCCAATGATTCTACCAAATTACTACTTTGCTCTCCGACTTCGACCATTGATACTAATAATTTAGAAAAAATCCCTCTCATATCAAAGGATTCGGAAAGACTAATACCCCTAGTAAGATCTTCCTTAATATAATCAAATTGAATTTTTAAATATGTATTCTTGAAGGCAGCCTTTATTATGTCCATGCACTCTATCAAATTTATATCACCTGACCTTAAGATATATAATAGGGATGAAATCTGATATTCCATACTTAAAATCATAAGTTTTTTAAAGGGCATGTACTTAAATATAAGAGTATCTATTCTAAACCTAAAGGAGGCTATCCTATATAAAAATAAAAATCCAAGTAAGGCCAACAATATAACTAGCAAAAAAACAAGCCAATAATCTCTAAAAGCTTCGGAAATTCTTATCAATATCCTTGTAGTTATAGGGAGGTCTACTCCATAACCCTCAAAGGTATATACAAAGGTAGGCATAACCACAGTCATAATTATAGCTACCACAAAGATAGTAACAAGAAGTAATATAATAGGATAAATCAAAGCTTGCTTTATTTGATTTTTGTTCTTGCTATCAAAATCCACATACCTCGAATATTCTTCCAAGATATCAGAGAGTTTCCCACTCTCATCTCCTGACTTTATGAAGGCAATTAGCATGGGACCAAAGACCTTTTCTTCCTTCCTGAAAGCTTCATAAGCGCTATAACCCTGATCCAGTTGGTATAATACGCCCTCCAAACTTTTAGTAAGTTTCTTATCTAATTTTTGACCTCTTATTATCATCAAGGCCTTATCTAAACTAAGTCCTGAATTTAAAAGCAAGGATAATTGCTTTAAAAATAAAGTCATAATTCTAGGCGATATTTTACTTGGTCCTATATCTTTATTTAAAAAATCTCTTATCCTTGCGAAATCTATCTTATTCAATTATACTGACATTAGCTCCTTATTTTTCTTTTGAGTTATCTCTTCTATAGCTTTAATGTACTTATCTGTAATTTTTTGAAGCTCATCTTCTAATGAAAATTTATCATCTTCTGTGATGTCTCCTGATTTTTCACTCTTCTTAACTTCATCCATAGCATCCCTTCTCTTAGATCTAACAGAAATCTTAGCATCTTCAGAATAGGTATCTACTTCCTTGGTGTACTCTTTTCTTCTTTCTTCTGTTAGTTGTGGGAATGGAAGTCTAATTACTTCACCGTCATCTTGAGGATTGATACCAATGTTTGACTTCAAAATCGCATTCTTAATAGCCTTTACATTATTCTTATCCCAAGGTTTTATAACTAATAGTCTTGCTTCTGGAATAGAAATTGTTGCTGCTTGGTTGATTGGTGTTTCAGTTCCATAATAAGAAAAAGTTATGCCATCTAGTATTGATTCAGTAGCACGACCTGCCTTAATATTAGCAATTCTATTCTCAAACCCATTTACAGAATTTTGCATAGCTTCTTCAGCTTGTTTCTTAATATCTTCGTAATTCATCTAAAACTCTCCTTTTACTATAGTTCCAATAGGATCTTTATCCCTAAAAATTCTAACTAGATTACTTGGATCATCAATTCCAAAAACTATAAGAGGCATATCATTATCCATGCACAAGGACGTTGCAGTAGTATCCATAATCTTAAGTTCTTTAGTTAAAATTTCCTTGTAGGTTAACCTATCAA
Organism: Anaerococcus sp. AGMB09787; assembly: GCF_022808955.1. GTDB lineage: Bacteria > Bacillota > Clostridia > Tissierellales > Peptoniphilaceae > Anaerococcus. The sequence goes on along the minus strand of NZ_JAKZEY010000023.1, from coordinate 6,590 downwards.
ACTTAACAGCATCATGATAAACGTTAGGATCCTTATCATAAATTCCATCAGTTCCAGTCTTACCCAAAAGAATAACATCAGCTCCTATTTCAAGAGCCCTAAGAGATGCTGTAGTATCTGTTGAAAAATATGGAAGACCAGTTCCTGCTGAAAAGATAACTATTCTCTTCTTCTCTAAGTGCCTCTCAGCCCTTCTTCTAATATATGGCTCTGCAACTTCTTTCATGTCTATGGCTGTCATAAGTCTAGTATCAAGTCCCATCTTCTCTAAAGTTCCTTGAACCCTAAGACCATTCATAACAGTTCCTAACATCCCAATAGTATCAGAAGATGCCCTATCAATTTCTTTCCCAGACCTACCTCGCCAGAAGTTTCCTCCACCAACAACAATGGCAAGCTCAACTCCCAAATCAGAAACAGCCTTAATATTTTCACATATATTTATAATCACATCGTCATCGAAACCGAATCCCCTATCACCTGCTAGGGCTTCTCCACTTAGTTTCAAAACGACTCTCTTAAATTCTTGCATCATCCCTCCTATTTACTATAATTATAACCCATCTATGTTAACATTTGCAAGAGATAATTTTTAAAAATTTTACTAATTAAATTATAAATTATCCAAATGAGTAAATACCATATTTAAGATTTCCTACATTTGATAAAATTAAAATCACTTGCTAAGAGATAAGGTATTTGGCTCAAGATGATTCTCTAAAAACTTGATCAGGTCATTTTTCAAGGCTAGATTATAATATTGTATAAAGTCTTGACCATAGGCTTTAAATTTAACTTCTACCCTATCTTCAATTTTTATATCTAAACTTTTTATCTCATCAAAAGGTATCGACTTAATACCAATAGAATTTGCAATAAAGCTATTAAAATTTTCCTCACTTATACCAATCCCTATAAAAAAAGAAAGGAAGCAAATCACTGCAACTAAAAGACTTATGAAACCCAACATCGACTTGTCTACAGAAAACCAAATAACAAGACCTATAACCAGCAAGATTATAGCTGATGTTATCGAGATTTTGGGAATCTCAGATCTAAATAAATTCTCTTTTCTTTTTGTAAAATTAAAAATTATCACTAGGCTAAAGACAAGATTTATAAATACCTTCACAAAATCATCTCCAATCCACCAATAGTCATAACCCATAGACTTATACTTACGAATAATACCTTTGGTCTTTTCTATAGGTAATAGCGCCTGTTCTTTGCTAAAATATTCCACCCTCTCTACCTTTACAAGCGCTTCATGATTATCCTTTCCTGCTGGAACTAGGACAAGAGCTCCTACTTCTATGCTATTATCGTCCGTCAAATAATAATAAGTCTTGTAGCCTTCATCAAAGATTACACCTAAGAAAATATATTCTGATTGAAGGCGCTTAGCCTTGGTATAAAGATTAGGATTAATGATTTCTCCAACCATCTAAGAGCAAGATCATGGATATCCTCCAAATATAACATTTATTCCAGCTCTTCTAAACAATATCTATAAATATCAAATAGACTTAACTGACACCTATCATTGCTTAGTCCTCGTATAGCAATCTATTTGATATCATAGTCAAATTAACTTATTGATTTTTTAGAATTATATTGTATTCTTATAAAGATTCTACCTCTTCTAATCATTTAATTTCGCAAAAATTGATTTAGGAAATTGGAGAACTATTGATGATTATGCTAATAATATTATAGTAAAAATGTATAAGGAATCTCATTTTATTAAGATTTTTTTAAAGCCTATAAAAATACACATAGATGAGTTAACCATTATTATGACCCACACCCTAAATTCGGAATAATTCTAGACGATATTAGATACTTAATCGTTTTTTATTAAAAATAATCCTTCAGATTCAACATATAATTTAATCTCTTTCAATAGTTTTTTATCTTCTGAGTAGATAGTGGTATCAAACCCGGAACCGATTGTTATGATACTATCTTTTGAAGGTATATAAACATTCATATGAGTCTTTCCTTCTATAATTACCAATTCTAAAGCAGTGCTAATTTCATCTAACCCTCTATCTCTAAAATTTTTGTATTCATATTCCTCAAATCTTTTAAGAGGATTTTCTTCATAAAATTCTGTTAAATATACAATAGAATCGTAGTAACAAATAATTCAAATCAAGATTCTCTTAATACTCTCATAATACTTATTTAAATACTCTCTTTCAAAATACTCTTCTAAATTATCAAAATCACTTTCATATGGATATATTTTTAAGAATGGACTTATAATATACCAATAATTTAAATCAAATAGTCTTTCTATTTTTTAACTTATCTTTATCAATCACTTACCTAAAACCTTTCCATTTTCATCCAAAGATGCTCTTCTTCTATCACTTCTATCTTTCAATTTCAACTATTAGTGTATCTCAAAAAAACTGAACTCATCAATGCAATTCTAGATATACTATGATCATATTTTTTAAGTTTTTTCTAATATTTTTAATTATATTTTCAGATAGTGCCCGTATAATTGTGTAAAAAGAAAAGGTCATTTGAAACCTAAACTAGTACAATGTTTTTAAGCACAAAAACAAACTAGGAGGAATCATATGACCCAATTACATTTTACATTAAACATAGAAGATATTCAAAATTTAATTAACTCAGAAGTTAAAAATGATATAGCTAAGAAAATTCTAACCAAGGTATTTAATGAGCTTATGGAAAAAGAAAGGGATGAGTACTTAGATAATCAAGCCTATCAAAGAGATCCTAATAGAATTACCTACCGTAATGGCTACTATTATCGTGACTATACAACAAAGATAGGAACAATAACCCTAAGAGTGCCTAGGAGAAGAGATGGAAAATTTTTGGCAGAAGTCTTTGAAAGATATCAAAGAAATGAAAAAGCTCTACTAACAACCATGCTAGAAATGTATGTTGGGGAGTATCAACGAGAAAAGTATCAAAACTAATAGAAAATATGTGTGGTAAAATATATTCCAAATCCTTTGTATCATCCTTAACTAAAGAGTTAGACGAAGAAGTAAAACTATGGAGAAATAGCGATTTAAAAGAACTTAAATATCCCTATTTACTTGTAGATGTAGTCTACATAAAAGTTAGAGAAGAGAACAAAGTTCTATCAAAAGCTTGTCATATAGCAATAGGAATAAATGAAAAAGGAAGTAGAGAAATCATAGGATTTGATATTAGCGATGGAGAAAATGAGTATTCACGGTCTGACTTCTTTGAGTACTTAAAACAAAGAGGCTTATCATGTGTAAAAATGCTAATATTAGATGCCCATAAGGGACTAGTAAAGGCAATAAAAGAAACATCCATAAACGTAACATGGCAAAGATGTCAGGTACATTTCCTAAGAAATATCTTATCAAAAGCCCCAAAGAAAAATACAGAAGAATTTAGAGAAGATATTAAGTCTCTATTTAAAATACAAGATATCAAATTAGCTAGAAAAGTTAAAGATGAAATATTCAAAAAATATGAAAATGAAAAGAAATATCAAAATAGCTTAAATGTATTAGATGAAGGCTTTGAAGATGCTTTTTCCTATCTAGGAAATGATATAATCCATAAGAGATTAAGAACAACAAATTGTTTAGAAAGATTAAATGAGGAAATTAGAAGAAGAGAAAAAGTGATAAGAATATTTCCAAACGTAGATTCGGCAATAAGATTAATATCTAGCCCGTCGGCTTTTGGAGACCAATCCTCATTGATATCAATGAGGATTGGACAACATCATCTAAACTATACATTAGAATGTGATAATAATTATTGTACTAGATGAATTTACACAAGATTTTGGACTTGACTGAGTATAATGATTACAATATAATATAATAAGGAAATTATGGACGAGTTTATTATTTTAATTCCAGCCCTCAACCCTCCCAAGGGAATACTTAGATCCTATCTTTATGAATTAAGAAATATGGGCTTTTCTAGGATTCTTTTGGTAAATGATGGGAGTAGGGCGGAATACGATGAATTTTTTGACAAATTAATAGATGAAGGCTTTGATGTATTTACCCATTACAAGAATTTTGGTAAGGGAAGAGCTTTGAAAAATTCTTTTAATTACATATTAAATAATTACGAGGACTTTTCCTATATAATTACAGTTGACTCCGACGGTCAGCACAAAGCAAGTGATGTCCAAAATATTGCAAATATAGTTAAAAAAAGCGATGTAGCTATGTATTTGGGCTCTCGTGACTTCAATGAAGAGGGTGTACCTTTCAAGTCATCTTTCGGTAACAAGACTACTAGTTTTATTTATAAACTTATGTTTTACGATAAGATAGGGGATACACAAACAGGACTTAGGGCAATTCCTAAAGCCTACCTTGCTGATTTCTTAGATCTTCCTGGTGAAAGGTTTGAGTATGAGATAAATATGCTTATTAATTCATCTCAAACTAAGAAGAAAATCATAGAAATACCTATCGAGACTGTTTATTTTGATAATAATAGCGAGACCCACTTTCACCCCATCAAGGATTCTTTTAAGATTTATAGGGTCATGCTTGGAACTTTCTTTAAGTTTATCATCTCATCCCTATCATCTTTCCTTGTAGATATAGGAGCTTTCACAGTTCTTACTAAGCTTTTACCAAGCATCTTGGCTACATCTAGTAAAGTGATCTGGGCATCTACCGCACTTGCGAGGATTGTCTCAGGTATTTTCAATTATAATGTAAATAAGAACCTGGTTTTTGCTGATGATAAGAAAGAGAAGTCAAAGTTTATAAAGTATGTATCTTTGTGGCTTTGCCAATTGATACTTTCAGCATTTTTTGTAGATATGATATTTGAAATAGTAAATATGAATGCAAGTGTAATAAAGCTTATAGTTGATACAATTATTTTCTTGCTTTCTTTTACTATACAGAATAAGTTTATTTTTAATGGAAGTGAATAATGATATATATTATTTTAATAATACTAGGATTTTTCGGTTTTTCTGCATTGATTAGGGAAAAATTTGCTTTGGATATATACTTTATACCATTTGCCTATTTTTCGGTCATTAGTAGTCTAATCTATATTTCTGCTTTACTTGGATTCATGAAAATAGGAAGCTACTTTTTCCATTTTGTCTTTGCAGTTATTTGCTTATATTATGGATTTACAAAAATAGTCGTCTTTAGAGACTTTATTAATTATTGGATATTAGTTCTAATTGGGATTTTTATTATCCTTTACTTAAAAAATGAGCAATTCCTCCACTATGACGATTTTAGTCATTGGGGTTTGATTAGTAGATTTTTGATTAGTCATGATAGACTAAATTTCGGATCTGATAAGCTTATAACCTTTACTTCTTATCCCCAAGCTAGTGCTTATTTTATTTATGGATTAACTAGACCTCTAGGATTTTCAGAGCCCTTTTGTTTTATGGCTAACGCCTTTGCGGTTTTGGCAGGTTATTTTCCTATTTTTAAGAAAAGCAAAGATAATCGATATATGACACCTGTATTTATCATTTTTTCAATATATATATTAATGGACAATGTTCAGATAAACAGCCTTTTAGTAGATAGCTTGCTGGCAACAAGTGGTTTTTCTTTGTTAGCATTTATTAGCGAATATGATTTTATTGAGAATAAAAATTTACTAATTATTTTGTTGCCTATGATTATATCAGTAAGTCTAATAAAGAATTCAGCCTTATTCTTTGTTGTTGTAGCTGCCTTATACATGCTTAAAAAATATTGGAGAGCTGATAAGTTTGTAGCTGGATTTCCTCTTCTTATAATGTTTTTAGCCAATAAGTCTTGGTCTATTCATGTTAAAAAAAACTTTAACGACTTAGGTAAACATAGTATGAGCTTTTCTTCTTACAAAAAAGGTTTATTAGACAAAAATATGTCAACCATTTTTAAAATAAGTTCTAATTTTATTAAGGCGATTTTTGAGGAGAGAATTCTTCTGATTTTATTTATATTCCTTGTAGTTACTTATTTTATTTATAATAAGGATAAAGTATATAAAAACTTACTTATTTTTGTAGTTTGTGTATATTTTACCTATCAATTAGGTAATTACTTGATGTATATCTTTTCAATGCCAAGTGGAGAGGCAGTTAAACTTGCAGGTTATGGTAGGTATGTAAAAACTATAAGATCATATCTCTTACTCATGAGTGTTTATTGGATGCCTTTTGATAAAAATAAAATTATAACTGTAATTATGGCGGTATTTATGGCTAGTTTATCTTTTACTACTATAAAGAAATTAAATTACAAGGATGAAAATAGAAAAATCTATGCTAGTAACAAGGAAAAATTATCTGAAGCAAAAATTACTGGCGAGAATAAGAGAATTCTAGTTAAGATGAATGAACAGGATAAGTCATCATACTATTATTTTATGGCTAGATATCTCTATGATACAAATGATGTGCGAATTACCTACCCCGAAGATGATAACAATTATAATATTAGTGATTTTGATTATTATATAGATATTACTAGTAAGTAATAGTGGAGAGCTTTTCGCTCTCTCAGAGCGTTGACAAACCCGCTAATAAACTGGGCCTGTCGACGCTTTTTCTATGTTTATTCTAAAATATATAA
>NZ_JAKZEY010000022.1 GCF_022808955.1 Anaerococcus sp. AGMB09787 | reverse complement strand
GTAAAAGATTTAATTAAGGAGCTATCATTTTTTGATGATGAAGATGATGTTTTAGCTTATTTTTATGATAAAGAAAGTGATATCGATTATGAGTGCGATTTTAAAGTAGATGGTGATGTAGTACCTTTGCTAAATTTGGAAGAAATTAGGAGATATTGACTTATGAAAGTAAAGGAATTTTTAAAGTATTTTGAAGATTTTGACCCTGAAAGTGAGTTGGAATTTGATTTATTTGAGGAGGGGATAGTTAATTATGGAGATTATAAAGAATTTCATACAGAATTGTATTTTACAGATATTAAGAGTGATGATGGAATTTGTGAGATAACCTTTGAGTTAGGAGATGTTAAAGAATGAGTTTTAAGGATTTAAAAGATAAGGTTTTAAGCTGGGCAGATGATAAGGATTTATTACACGAAGAAAATGCTGATAAGCAGTTTATGAAGGTTATCGAAGAGGTTTTTGAGTTTAAGAGTGAGTTTTACCTTAGAAATATGTTTGGTGATAATGAGTTTGCTTATAAAGATATGATGCTTGAAATGGGAGACATTTTTGTTACTTTGATTATCCTTTGTGAGCAGATTGGGGTTGACCCAGAAGAATGTTTGTCTATGGCTTATGAAAAGATTAAGGGTAGGTCTGGGAGGACTATCAACGGGAATTTTATTAAAGAGGAGGATCTAATCGATGAATAGGCAGATGCGTAGGAGGGAGGTCTAGTATGAGTGATAGCAACTATTTTGCACCAGGTGAGTATATCGAGGATGCTATGTATGAAGATTATGCTCATAGGTTAGGTCTTGTTGTGGGGGATTATAAAAGACTTCTTAAAGGTGATTTGCCGATTGATAAGGCACTTGCCGATAAGTTATATAAGCTTACTAGGGTGAGTGCTGAAACGTGGATGAATTTACAGAAGAGATACGACCAAAGAAAGAAGGATTGATGGATTTTGACAAGATTAGGAAACAGGAGAGAGATCGAACTAGGATTGACACTATAAAGTCTAGGCTCAGAAAGTATGGGCGTGATATGCGAAGGTATGAGGCTGAGAAAATCAAGATTGAGATTGCTAGGGATAGGCTTTCGCTTGGGGCTTCTTGGCATTCTACTGATGCTGTTAAGGGCGGTGGCTCTAGTCAAGAAGATTTGCAGGTTAAGATGATCGATAAGATTGATGAATCAAGTCGAAGAATGAAGCTGATTGAGCTAGAAAATAGGGCTATGCAGTTAGCTATTGCTGGCCTTGACGAGGATAAGAAATTTATTGTTGAGCATATGTGGATTGCACCTAAAGATGAAAGATTGAGTTTTAGAAGGTGCGGATTGGCTCTTAATTTATCTACCACTACCGTCAAAAGAAGGAGCGATGAAGCCTTACTTTACATTTTTGAGAGATTGTATTTGATTGAAGGGGGTGAGGTCGATGTGAGATAGCTGTTTTTGGTACGATTATGGTACGATTATGGAACACATAAGGCTATTTTATGTGTTATAATGATATTGTAGAAATGTTGCAAGAAATAAATTTAAAACTGTTTAACTCAGGGATAGGCAATTGGGCTTATCCTTTTCTTTTGTCAATTTTAGGCTTATGAGTCAGGCTATCCACTTTTAGCACCTCCTTACGATATTGATTTTGTGGTACTCGGGAGCGGGTTTTTCTAGTTTTCCCCGCTTATAAGAGAGTGGTTTCTCTTAAAATGTTTTTTAATATGTGCTAAATGTTGTTAGTGGATGGTCTGGCTGATAGGCTTAAATGGATAAAAAAATTTAAAATAATACTTGTTTTGTTGTTTAATTTTAGGAGTGAAAATGATTAAGGATAGAATTGATGTTATTTATAAAAATGTAGATGATTTAATACCTTATGTTAATAATCCAAGGGATAATGCAAATGCAGTAGATGCAGTTGCATCAAGTATTAAGAATTTTGGATTTAAGGTGCCTATTGTAGTTGATAAGGGTAATGAAATTGTTACGGGTCATACTAGGCTCTTAGCGGCGAAAAAGCTAGGTATGGAGAAGGTGCCTGTTATAGTAGCCGATGATCTGACACAAAATGAGGTTAAGGCTTTTAGGCTGGCTGATAATAAGGTTGGGGAGCTTGCACAGTGGGACTTCGAAGCCCTTGAAAATGAACTAGGGGGGGGTGGAAGACATTGATATGACTCAGTTTGGATTCGATGAGCTTGAAGAATTAGATGAGGATATTATTGAAGATGTTGAAGATGTATCCATCCTAGAAGTAAGAGAAGAGTGCAGAGTTTCTAAAGGGCAGGTATGGATTTTGGGTGACCATAGACTTATGTGTGGCGATTCAACTAAAGCTGAAGATGTGGACAAGTTAATTCAAGACCAAGAAATGGATTTATGTGTTACTGATCCACCTTATAATGTTAATTATGAGAATTCAGCGGGCAAGATTGAAAATGACAATTTATCAGATGATGACTTCAGAGAGTTTGCTTATTTAGCTTGTAAACAAATAGAAAGAGTATTGAAGCCAGGTGGCGTTTATTATCTTTGGCACGCAGATGCTAAAAGGGCACCATGGCATTATGCTTTGACTGAGCTAGATATGCCAGCTAGGCAGGTTTTAATTTGGGTAAAAAGTCAGGCTACCTTATCTAGACAAGACTACAATTGGAAGCATGAACCTTGCTTATATGGCTGGAAAGAAGGAGCTGGACATTACTATTGCCAGGATTTTACAGAAACAACAGTAATTGAAAATAAACCAAATATAAATCAATTGGATTATGATGAATTAAGAGACTATGCGATAACTCTTGAAAATATTATTGATTCTGGCTCTACAATAATTCGAGAAGATAAACCTGAAAAAAGTGAGCTGCATCCAACCATGAAGCCTATTAAACTTATGGCTAAGTTGATTCTTAATTCCTCAAGAAAAGGAGAAAGAGTTTTGGACTTATTTGGTGGAAGTGGCAGTACCTTAATTGCTTGCGAGCAGACAGGACGTAAAGCATATTTGATGGAATTTGAGCCTATTTATGCAGAAGCGATTATAAATAGGTGGGAAAAATTTACTGGAAATGAAGCCATACTAGAGGAGAAAATATAAATGTTTGAAAAAGTAAATCCTATGCATCCAGATAAAATTGCTAACAGGATAGCAGGGGCAATAGTGGATTTAGCATATAAGGAAAAAGAAAATCCTAAAATAGCAGTTGAAGTTTTGCTGGGACATGGAAATTGTCATGTAATTATTGAAACAGACTGTAATCTAAATAAAAAAGAAATTGAGTCAACAATTAATAGGATAGCAGGAGATGTCAAAGCGGATATTAAATTAGTAGAACAGGATATCCACTTATCAAAGAATCAAAAAGAAAAAGTAAGATGCGGAGACAATGGAATTTTTAAAGGAGTACCTACTTCAGATGAAGAAAAGAGACTATCTTTAATTGCTCGTGAAATTTATTCTAATTATTCTTATGAAGGGAAATATATTATTGATGGAGACAAGCTTATTATTTGTCAGTCCAATGTTTCTAACAGAATATTAAAATCAATTTATCCCCAAGCAACTATAAATCCACTTGGAGAATGGACTGGTGGAACTGATGTAGACACTGGAGCAACCAATAGAAAGCTTGGTTCAGATATGGGTCGAGCAGTAACAGGCGGGGGACTTCATGGTAAGGATCTATCTAAAGCTGATGTGTCTGTAAATATTTATGCTCATCTAAAAGCACAAGAAGAAAATAGAGAAGTAGAACTATCCTGTGCCATTGGAGATGAAATGATAGATGGTAGACCTTATGAAGAAATAGTCCATATTGCTAGAAACTATATTGACATTATCGGAGGATTTGAGAAGTTCGCTGAGTGGGGACTGATTAGGTAGGTGATTATTTGGCTAGAGGTAAGTATCAAGAATGGCTTGAGAGGGACAATTTAATGAAGATAGAAGCTTGGGCTAGAGATGGTCTTACTGATGAGCAAATTTCTAAGAATATGGGGATTGCCTACTCTACTTTAAGAGTTTGGAGAGATAAATATCCACCAATTTCGGCAGCCTTAAAAAGGGGCAAGGAAGTAGTTGACATCGAGGTTGAGAATAAACTTCTAAAAAGGGCCTTGGGTTATGAATATGATGAGGTAAAAACCGTTCAAAAGATAGTTGATGGCAAAAAATATGCTGAAAAAATTACTATCACTAGGCACGTTATGCCTGATACGACTGCACAGATTTTTTGGTTAAAAAACAGAAAGCCCGATGTTTGGATGGATAGAAAAGCTAAGGAAGTAAGCAGTAACCAAGGCTCTAATTTAGAAAGGTATTTCGAGTTGTTAGATGATAGGATTTTAGATGAGTAATTTAGATAAGATTTACACTAAAAAGCAACAGCAAATATATAGAGAAACTTCACAAAAAGATTGGTTTATGCTTATACTTCACGGTGCTAAGAGGTCGGGAAAGACACAACTTAATAATGACTTATTTATAAAAGAGTTAATAAGGGTTAAGAATATAGCTAAAATGGAGCATATAGAGAAGCCTCAATATATTTTAGCTGGTTTTACAATATCAACGATATATCAAAACGTACTAGTTGAACTAACTTCAAAATATGGGATAGATTTCAAGTTTGATAGACTAGGGAATTTTTCTTTACTAGGTGTATATGTGGTACAAGTAGGACACGGGAAAATAGACGGACTAGGACGTATAAGAGGTATGACTTCATACGGAGCTTATGTGAACGAAGCCTCACTAGCTAATCCACAAGTATTTGATGAAATTAGGTCAAGGTGTTCAGGTAGAGGTGCTAGAATTATATGCGATACTAACCCTGATAATCCAGAACATTGGTTGAAGAAAGAATATATAGACAATCCAACAGATAAGATTATATCTTATAAATTTACCATATTTGACAATACTTTTCTTGATAAAAGATACTTACAGTCAACAATTGAGACGACTCCTCAAGGAATGTATACAGAAAGAAATATTTATGGTAACTGGGTAAGTGGCGAAGGAGTAGTATATAAGGACTTTGACCCTAAAGTTCACTATGTGAATGACTTGTCTTCTTATGAATTTATTAGTTATTTTGCAGGGGTTGACTGGGGCTATGAGCATTATGGTGCTATTGTTGTTTTTGGTGAAACGGATAATGGCGATTATGTAATGGTTGATGAGATTGCGAGGCAAGGTGAGGAGATTGATTTTTGGGCTAGGAAAGCTTTGGAGGTCAAGCAAAGGTATGGAAATATTGCTTTTTATTGTGACAGTGCTAGAACTGAGCATATAGCGAGGTTTAAGCGTGAAGGTATTGATGCTTTTTTGGCTAATAAGGAAGTTATAGCTGGTATAGAAGATGTTGCTACTATGTATAAGACTAAAAAGCTTAAAATTTATGAGCCTTGTGCCGTAAGGTTTAGGGAAGAAATTTTTTCTTATGTGTGGGATGATAAGGCAAGTGATGATAAGGTTAAAAAGGTTAATGATGATGTTATGGATGCTATGAGGTATGCGATTCATAGCAAGAATGTTGTCGATAGGGGTAGGAGAAAGGTTTCTGAAAGGAAGTTTAAGGCAGTTAAGAAGTTTTTTGGATAGGAAGGAGGTCTTATGGTGGATACTAGTTTCAGAAGTGATGATGATTATGAGGAAGGTAAGTATATTCCTAAGTCCTACAGGTTTGAAAGGGATATGGATTATAAAGATAGCACGTTTGATAGATCTTATGAGAAGTATTATTCTGAAGATGCCAATGAGCATTATGTTTATGATGATGTGGAGGCTTTAGTTAGTAATAAGGATAATGTTCTGTTTGATTTTATTAAGCATTTTAAGGAGGTTCAGTGTCATAGGCTTTATGTGTTGGATTCGTATGTGCATGGGAGAAATTGGGGAATAAGTCACGGGAAAAGGAGGATTGAGAAGAATAAGGCAGATTATAGGATAGCTCACGATTATGGAGGTTATATTTCTAGATTTGCAACTTCTTATGTTGCATCTAAGGCTATTACTTATTCTTATGATGGTTATAGTGATGATGGTGATACGAATGATTTAGCTGATATTTTGGAGATTAATAAGGTTAATGATGTTGATAATTTAAATTTTGAGCTTTGTTATGATTGTTCGGTATATGGAAGAGCTTTTGAGTTTCATTATAGGCTTAAAAATGATTTGAATGATTATATTGCAAGGATTGAGCCTTTTGATATGTTTGTTATTAGGGATAAGACTGTTAGGAGAAATATTGTGTGTGCAGTGCATTGTCCTGAGTTTAATGGTTTTATTGAGCCTAAGGTGTATACCAAAAATAGGGTTTATGAGTTGAAGAAGTTTGACTTGAATAATCCTATTTTTCTTGTTAATAAGGAGTATGAGAATCCATATGGAGATGTGCCTGTTGTGGAGTGGTTTAATAACCGATATCGTGAGGGTGATTTTGAGAAGGTGCTTTCTGCTATTGATGCTTATGATGCTGGTCAATCTGACACTGCTAATTATATGTCTGATTTGAATGATGCTTTGTTGGTTATTAATGGTGATGTGGATTTGTCTTTGAGTGATCTATCTAGTATGAGGGATGCTAATATTTTGCTTCTTGAAAGTGGAGTTGACCCTGCAGGTCATAGTACTAGTACTTCTGCTGATTATATTTATAAGCAATATGATGTGAGTGGAGTCGAAGCGTATAAGTCTAGGATTCTTGATGATTTGCATATGCTTTCTGGTATTCCTAAGATTACTGATGAGTCTTTTAATACTCAGTCAGGGATTGCTATGAAGTATAAGACTTTTGGTTTAAAGCAGTTAAAAGAGACTAAGGTCAATTATTTTTCTAAGGCTTTAAGAAGAAGGTATGAGATTATTGAGAAGATGAGGAGTAAGAACGGTGGCACGCCTTTTAATGCTAGTGCTATTGGTTTTAATTTTCATGAGAATTTACCAAGTGATGTATGGCTTGAGATTAAGTCTTTTGTAGACTCAGGAGGACTTTTGAGCCAAGAAACTTTGTTAGAAAATACAAGTTTCACTAATCCTAAGAAAGAATTGGAAAGAATTAGCAGTGAAGAGGATAAAAGAGAAGGTCTTTCTGCAGAAGAAGCTGCTTTTAGAAGAGCGATAATTGATGAAAAGTTATATAGAGAAGAATAGGCAGTATAATGCTCAAAGAAAGATGATGTATGATCTTTATTTGAGGGATATTGATAGGGACGAGCGTATTAAAAAGATTTTTGAGGACGCTCTTTTTAGTATTCAAAATGAGATTGATAGAAATTATATGGTTTATGCTAAAAATGAGGGCATATCTGTAAAGGAGGCTAAAAGACGTGCTTCTGAAATGGACATAAGGAGGTTTCAGGAGAGGGCGAAAAAGGCTGTAGAGGATAAGGATTTTTCTAAGGAGACTTCGTATTGGCTTAAGATATATAATTTAAAGATGAGGGTTTCAAGCTATGAGCTTATGAAGGCTAATATTGATTTGGAGCTTAATAGTGCTTATGATTATGCTTATAGGTATTTGTATGATACTTTGTATCAGGAGCTAAGTAATGAGTTTGCTAATCAAGCTGGTATTCTTGCTAATTCCGCTTCGGATACGGCAGAAAATATTGATAAAATAGTGAATATGGATTTTCTAGGGAAGAATTTTTCTGAAAGGATACGGGATAGAAGAGACGGTTACTATAAGATTCACCAAAGGGAGATATTTAAATCATTATCTAATATATTTATTCATAGAATGGGTTATGACAGTGAAATAGGGAAGTTGTCAAGGACTTTTGATGTAAGTAGAGGTAATGTTTTAAGATTATTAAAGACAGAAGTAGCTAGGGCTAATAGTCAGGCTAGGGATAAGCTATATAAAGAGAATGGCTTTACTCATTACAAATATGTATGTGAACTGGGTGCTTGTCCTATTTGCAAGCCTTTAGATGGTAAGGTTTTTAAGGTAAGTGAAAGGGAAATTGGTGTAAATGCTGCACCTATGCATCCTAATTGTAGGTGTAGGGATTATGGTATTGTTGAGCTTACTGCTGATGATTTCAAGGATTATGATGGGTATAATGAAAATTTTAATAAAATAAGAAAGGAGGGTGAATTGAGTAATTTTATTGAAATAAATGATGATTTTATATTTTCTAAGAGAAGAAAAGGTGATGAAGTCAAAAATTTACCTGTAGAAATGTATACATTTATGAATTTTGAAGATGATTATAATTTGGTTTATGATTATTCAGAACATGAGAAAGAGATAGCTCAATGGTTATCAGATAATGTTGGAGGAAAAATATATATGTGTCCTAGAGTACTATTGCCTGAAAATAGGAAAACACCGGATTATATTTGGGATAACGAGAAGTGGGATTTAAAAGATATAAATAAACATTCTAAAAACACAATTAGTACGGCTGTTAGCTCTACTAAAAACCAATCTAATAATGTTATTTTAAATTTAGTTGATAGTACTTATAATGATGATGATTTATATTATGAAATGAATAGGATATTTTCTAATTCACGTTTGGGGTATATAGATAAAATATTAATTTTAGAAGAGTTTAAATTAAGAAAAATATATAGAAGAGCATAATAAAAGCAGGCCCACCCCCTCAGTTCTATCCAATTACTCGAATAGACATTTTTTTTGGGGGAGGAGGACGACCTGCTTGTTAATAGCATAATACCGTTTTTATTAAAAAAATCAATGGAGGATATATGATTGAAGTTATGATACCCAACTTATATCGGGATGGGGAATATCGGTATATATTGAAAATAAAATCTCTTGATAAAGCTATTGATATTCTGGAAAATTGCGATGGAGGAGTTAAAAATGTTATTATAGATTGCAAAGATGTTAATAGTCTGAACGAAAATATTGGTGATATCTATGGTAAAATAAGTTGGATTGATAAGTTAATAATAAAGAATAAAAAAAATATGGTTGGAATATATAATAGAAATTCTTGATTAAGCATTCAGAGTAGTATGAGTGCTTTTTTATTGCCCAAACCGTGCTTAGGGCTTTAAAAGGTGCATGAGTTCGTGGAGGTTGCACGTTAAAGCGTAGAAAGGGGATATAAATGTCTGATGATAATGTTAAGCTTGTAGATGATAAGAAGTCTACAGATATTGAAGAAGAAAGAACTGTATCTGTCGAAGAGATGAAGAGAAGGATAGCTAACGAAAAGAGCAAAGCTAAAGAGGAAATTGACAAACTCAATGGTGAATTTAATGACTATAAAGCTAAAGAAGCTGAAAGGATACAACTAGCTATAGACGATTTTTCGAAGAAAGAGAAGATGAATCAGGATGAGTTGTATGAGTATACTTTGAAGGAGAAGGAGAAGGCTCATAATGATGAAGTCAATAAGCTTAAACAAGAGATTGAGGAGTATAAGAATAAGGAAAGGCTCAATCAAATTAAGGATATTGCGGTAAGTAAGCTTTACGAGTATAAGATCGAAAGGTCTGATAAGAGCTTATCTTTAGTTTTGTCTGATTCTATTGAAGATACAAGTAAGAAAATCGATGCTCTTAATGAGTTGTTGGAAGAGGAAAGGAATAAGTATATAGGTCAAGATGCTCCTGTATCCAGTGGAGGTTTAAGTTTTGGAAGTGGGGTTTCATCAACCTATGATATGTTAAAAAAATTAAAAGGAGAGTAATTTATGGCACAAAAGTTTGATCCAAATCATGTGATGTTGTCTGATACTATAGGTAAGGAAATTGCCGATGAAAGGTTTACTAATGAGTTTTTGCAAAGTTTAGTTAATACTTCACTTTTAATAAAGTTAGGTTCACCTGTCGAGATGAAAGCAAAGATGGAGAGAAAATCTCTAGGTATGGGTGAGTTGTCTAATGCGTATTTTGTAGGTGAAGGCGAAAAGATTGGAACTGCGAATTTAAAAGGTAAGGATTATGTAATGGAAGCTAAGAAGATTGCGACTATTCTTCCTGTTACTGAGGAGTTTTTGGAGTATTCTTGGGCTAATTATTTTAATGAAATTGTTCCTGTAATTGCTGATAAGTTTAATAAGATGATTGACGGGGCTGCTTTCCTGGGTCTTCATAATAATCCTTTTGGGGTTAATGTGCTAGCTAGTGCCAAGAAAGCTAAGAAGGTAATTACTGGCTTGGATACGAAGAGTATATATGATTTTGAAGCTTTAACTGATAAGGAGCCTAATGCTTTTGTAGGTCATAGGACTTTGAACAGAAGTCTAAGAGGGCTTACTGATGATGTTACTAAAACTTATATTTTTGATAGAGCTAATAAAACATTGGATGGCATTAGCTATGAGGAGCTTATGCTTGCTGATGGTGAAGTGTATCCTGAAAATACTTTGCTTACAGGTGATTTTTCAGCTCTTAAGTATGGAGTACCTAACGGCAGTCAATTAAGGTTAAAGATAGCTGATCAAGCTACTTTGTCTAAGATCCAAAATGATGGAACTGTTGATAGTGGCGATGTTCATTTGTTTGAACAAGATATGCAAGCTTTAAGGGCTGTGTTTGAAATTGCTGTAGCTATTCCTGTTGACGGATATTTTGCAGCTATAAGTCCTGATGCAGTGGCAGATGACGAAGAGGAATTAGAAGAAGTTTAGTATGGCAAGGTTAGTGATTAAGAGTTTCAAGGATAAGAAGGGCGGTGGAGTTTATTACTCTGACCGCCTTGATGTTTATAAGGGCGATAGGGAAGAAGAATTGTTTGCTAAAGGATATTTAGCTGATGAATTAAAAGATTTAAGTGTGTCTGACCTTAAAAATATTCTTGATAAGAAGGGAATAGAGTATAAGCGAAGCGATAAAAAGCAAAGATTGATAGAACTTGCTGAGGAGTAATCTATGGATATGGGAAATTTGCTTGTAAGGCTTAAGAGAAGATTATCTATTGAGGATGATTTGCAAGACGAAGTTTTGAAAGATATTATCGATGAATCTATAAGTCATTTTAAGCTTATCACTGGAGCTAGTGAAGTGGAGGATAGGTACGCTTTTATTATTCTTGATGTGTCTGATATAAGGTATAACCGTAGGGGTTCTGCTGGTCTTATTAGTGAAAGTGTTGATGGCTATTCTGCTAATTTTAGTAGAATGGAGGATGATTTTGCTCCTTATATGCCAATTTTGAAAAGAGAGTTTGATATAGATAATGACGAGAATAAAGGCAAGAAAGGCAAGGTGATGTGGTATTGAAGACTAATAACAGTATAAGCTTGGTTTATTTCGATGGAAATGAAGTTTATAATCCTGAAAAAGGAAGTGTAGATATTGTGGATAAGGTCGAGAAAAAGTATCCGTGTTTTATTAATTTTCAAAGAAAGTCTACAAGTTTTGCAGAATATGGACTTAAGGAAGAAGTGCTCATGAATGTTAGGTTTTTGCAAGCCGTAAAGCCTTTTAAGTATGCCTTGTATATGGGTGAAAAGTATTACCCGATAGATAGTGTGTTTAATGGCAAAGAGTCTTATACTTTGAGGAAGGGTACTATATGAAGCTTAGCTTGAAGGGAGATAAGGAGCTTATAAGAGCCTTGAAGAAGGCAGAGAAGAGGAATCCAGAAGTAACTTCTAAGGTTATTAAGAATGTTTGTGAACGTGGAAAGGAAGCTTCGGTATCAAAAGCACCTCATAAGACAGGTTTTTTAAAGAGTATGCATAATACAAGGTATCCTAGTAAGCTTCACGGGCAGATAATTTCGGGGGCAGGCTATTCGGGCTATGTAAATTATGGCACTAGGTTTCAAAGTGCTCAGCCGTTTTTTACCAATGCTTTTAGGGAAACTAAGGAGGATTTGAGAAGTAATCTCAAGAAGATATTGAATGACAGTTTTAGGTAAAACGCCACATCAAGCTATATATGATAGCATTTTTGAATTATGTAGGGGAATTAGTGAAAATACATTCGATTATTTGCCTGATGCTGATGCGGTCTATCCCTTTATTCATTTGGGAGATAGTCAATCACAAAATGCTGAAAATGTAGATATGTATGGTGAATGTGAGCAAGTTATAAATATTTGGGGGCTTAGAAAGGACAGGGGAGCTATTGACAAGTTAAGTATGGAAATTAGCGATGGCTTATCACTTCTTAGGCAAGCCTACGGATATATGATTAAAGTGGAAAGTATTAAGCATACCTTAATGGTTGATACTTCAACTAGTAAGCTATTACTTCATAATGTAATGGAAGTTAGAATGAGATATAACAGAAAGGGATAGATATGACTGAATTAATTAGTGGTAAAAATGTTGTTTTGTTTTTTAGGGAAAGGTCAAAATTTAAGGAAGAAGACGGTTCAAGGTTAAAGTTTTTGACGGAACATTCAGTAAGCAAGGAAAAGGAGTCAGATACTGTGATTACTAAGGATGGACCTATTACTACTATAACTGATGGTGAAACTTCTTTTGATATAACTTCGCTTGCCTATAAGAATGATGACGGAACGCTTGCAGTGTGGGAAGAGCTGGAAGATTGTTTTGATAGAGGAGTTTTGATGGAACTTTGGGAGGTTGATATAACAGGGGTTGATGATGAGCATTTGGATGTAAAGCCTACTTATTATCAAGGCTATTTGAGTGAATATGAGAAATCATCACCTGCAGATTCGCAAGTTGAGTTGACTTTCACTTTTATAGCAAACGGTAAGGGAATTAAGGGAGAAGAAACTTTAACGCCTGAGCAATTATCTTCAATTAAAGAGTCTATTTATGAGTATCAAACTATAGCTAAAGTTACTGATGATACTGATGAAGAATAGGGGTAATAATGAATATTAAAATAAATAACAAGGAATATGATTTGTATTTCGGATTTGATTTTATTGACTATATTAATAACAATTCGTCTTTGAGTGTGCAAGGTATGCAAATAGGCTTGGGTGGAGTTCAGATGTTATCTCTTGGGATTACTAATAAAACTCCATCAACTATGAGACTTATCATAAAGGGGGCAACTAATACTTTAAATTCCAAGCCTTCAAATGCCGATATTGAAGAGTATATAAGTGATTTGATAGTGGCTAATAAATATGACGAGGTTTTTGATTCCTTGGTTCAGGAATTGGGGGAGCATGCTCTAGTCCTAAGAGAAATGGGAGTTTCTCAAGAGGATATAGTGAAGAAGCTAGAAAAAGAGGAAAAGAAGAAGTAGTTTATACAATCGATGAGATGATTGCTCTTGCTATGGGGCTTTTCGGTATTTCTATTTTGGAAGCAAGGAGGCTTAGTCCTCATGATTTTCAGCTGCATCTCTTGGCTTATGAGGTGAAAAGACAAAAGGAAATTGAGCTTATGAGTATAAATGCTTGGTTTGTAAATTTAGCTGCTTCTAAAAAGAAGGTAGGTACAGGGAAGATGGCTAAGATACAAGCTGTGTATAGAAGGTATAAGGATTTTTATGATGCAAGTAGTGAGTTCTCAAAGATTTTTGAAGGTACTAAGACCAAAAAAGCGAAGTCTATGGCTGATTTTAATAGAATTTTAAATAAAAGGAGGTGATGCGATGGCAGATGCAACATATAAGTTGGTTGCCGATATATCTTCCAATGTATCTGGATTACAAAAGGGGCTTAATAGTGCTACAAGTTCTATAAAGTCTTTTGCCAGTAAAGCTGTAGGTATAGTGGCAGCTATGGGGCTTGGCAAGGTAATGGCTGATACGGTAATGGAAGGTGGTAAGCTGGAGCAAGCCTTGGGCGGTGTAGAAACTTTGTTTAAGGGTTCGGCACAAACTGTAGTTAAGAATGCTCAAAATGCATATAAGACAGCGGGAGTATCTGCGACTAAGTATATGGAGCAGGTAACATCTTTTAGTGCAAGGCTCTTGCAAGCAACTGGCGGCGATACTGCTAAGGCTGCGAGGATAGCTGATATGGCAATAAAGGATATGTCAGATAATGCGAATAAATTCGGTACGGATATAGGCAGTATTCAGTATGCTTATCAAGGCTTTGCAAAAAGTAATTACTCAATGCTGGATAATTTGAAACTTGGTTATGGGGGAACTCGTTCGGAGATGGAACGTCTGTTGGCTGATGCTGAAAAGCTGACGGGGGTTCGTTATGATATTAATAATTTATCAGATGTGTATGATGCCATTCATGTTATTCAACAAGAACTAGGAGTGACGGGGACTACTGCTAAGGAAGCGTCAACTACTTTGGAAGGTTCTTTTAATGCAATGAAGGCATCTTTTGATAATCTTAAGGGGTCTATGGCGTTAGGAGAGGATATTCAAGATGAAGTTAATGCTGTGGCATCTACTTTGTCGAATTTTCTTTTTAATAATTTAATTCCTATGCTTGGCAACATTGCTAAGGCTTTACCCTCTGCGATAAAAACTTTTATTCAAACGGCTGTGCCTATTGTTTTAGAGCAAGGAAGTAAGCTTATGGAGTCTTTAGCTATAGGGATAGGACAAGGTGGAGAAAGTTTACTTGAGAAATTTTCTACTATATTTACTAGTATTTTAACTTGGATAGAAACTTCTTTGCCAGGTATGCTGGAGCAAGGAATTAAATTTATTGTTAATTTTGCAAATGGATTTTTGCAAGGGTTGCCTAATGTTTTGATGAATATCGGAAGTATTTTAGCTAATATTATCACTAAGATAATTGAGATTTTGCCAACTATTCTCCAGCAAGGTATACAGTTAATCGGTCAGCTGGCTATGGGTATTATTGAAAATGGACCTAGCGTCATCTTGGCTTTGGCAGATGTTTTGCTTAATTTGATTTCTACGATTTTGAATAATTTGCCTGAGTTTTTGAAAAAGGGCTTTGAGATTATCAAGAATCTTGCCCAAGGGTTGGCAGAGAATGCTCCAGAAGCTGTCGGGAAAATTATCGATTTATTAGTTGAGCTTCTTGGTAAGATAGCTGATTATTTGCCTGAGTTTTTAAGTAAGGCATGGGAAGTAATAAAGACTATAGCTAAGGGTTTTGTAGAGACCGCACCAAAAGTTTTACAAGCAATGGTTAAGATTCTTGTTGATACAATTAGGGAAATTATTCGAAAGTTGCCTGAGTTTTTGAAAAAAGGAAAGGAATTAATAAAAAATCTTGCCCAAGGTATAGGGCAAATGGCTAATGATGTGTTTTCTGCTGCTAAAAGGGTAGTCCAAAAGGGTCTAAATGCAGTAAAAGGCTTTGTAGATAAGTTCTTTAGTGTTGGCAAGGATTTAATCTTGGGAGTTGCAAGAGGTATCGGTAGTGCTGTGGATGCTGTTGTTGATGCTGCAGTGGGTGCTGCAAGGAGAGCTTTTAATGCTGTTAAAAATTTCTTAGGAATTAATTCACCGTCTAAGCTTTTTGCTAACAAGATAGGACAATTTATACCTCAAGGTATGGCTGTAGGTATTGATAAGAATATGGGTTATGTGGAAGATGCGATAACTAATATGAATGCCCTTGCAGGTAGTGAGCTTGCCTTGTCAATGGATGATCTTTCGTATAGGACTATGGTTGATATGTCGGTTTATGATAAAGACGATTCTGCTCATTCTTTTGCTTTCGATATAAATCTCACGATGGGCAATAATACTTTCTCAACTTTTGTCGATGATATAACAAGAGCACAAGATAGTAGTTATGAGTTAAGGAGGCTATATGCTTTATAGTAAGAAATATATAAACACAACAGGCGATGGATACGGAGGATACGATGAATCGCCTGTTAGCTTTATGTTTGGAGAAGTAGCGAATGTTCATGGTTTGACTCATATACAGAGTGGTTATTTGAGTGATGGTATTTTAGTTTTACAAGTAAATGGAAGAAATGATATCACTAAGGAGATAAGCTGGGTAAAGTCATCTGTGGGTAAGAATATCTCCTATCAAGAAAAGGTAAGTGATAGGGAAATCGAGATTGTTTTTGTTTTGCTTGCTACGAGTGATTCGGATTTCAGGCGAAAGTCCGAGTATTTACAATTGCGTTTATTTGAACCTAAGGAGTTATATATAAGTTTTACGGATGACTACAATTTTATGTATAGGGTTATTTTCAGTGATTTGAAGTTTGGTCCAGAGAATAATAATGTGCTTAAGGGAGTGCTTACGGCTAAGCTTATAGAGCCTTATAAGTTTACGAATATACAACACGATGTATACTATGGTGCAGATGAGACAAGCTATGCTTTAGAACCGAGTGTGTCTTATAATAAGCTAACTAGGATAGGCTTGGAAGAAATCAATCTTGAGGCAGAGGCAGTAAATAAGATAAGTTTAACTGGCAGCGATGACCGTATCATAGGCAATGTAATCTTTACAGAAGCTTTGTCAGGGGATGTTTTGATAAATTCTGAAGGTTTGAATGTTAACGGTCAAACAAGGAACGAGCTTGTTGATTTGGATTCGGATTTTGAAAAGTTTTTTGATAAGGTGTATATGCCTACTATCAGTTTTGGAGAAAGCGATAAGTTTTCAACAGTTCATTTTTATTATAGGGAGTATTCACTATGATATATGCTTTTGACAAAAATGAAAAACTTATAGGTGAAATTTTACAAAGAAATATCATCGAAGCTTATCAAACGGAAGAGTTGAACGGGAATGTGTCTTTTGCTATGAGCCTACCTATAGAAGAAAGTAAAAAGTGGGATAAGGCTTTTTATTTAGCTCATAAAGATGTATATGACCCTAGTAGCTATCAACTGTATAGAATTTTAAAAAGTGAAGTAAAGGCTGATAGGGTAGACTATGAATGCATTCACGTTTTTTTTGATGATATGACTTTTTATGGTTATATAAGGGATAAGAGACCCGAGAGTGTAAAAGCTACGGCCGCCCTAGAAGTTGCCCTTGATGGCTCAAGGTGGGAAGTAGGTAGTGTAGATGATTCTCCTTTGAAGTCTTTAAATTTTTATGATTCTACAAGGCTTGACGCTATATCTAAAGTTTTGAAAGCTTACGATATGGAGCTGGGGTTCAGAATTTCTTTTTCTAAAAATAAGATTACTCATAGGTATGTGGATTTGTATACAAGGAGGGGATCTGATAATTATAAGCGTTTTGCTTATGGAGATAGGGCTTTAGAAATCACAAGGGAGATTGATAGAAGCAACGTCGTTACAAGGCTTATACCTCGTGGAAAGGGAGAAGTTAAATTTGACGAAGAAGGTGAAGCTACAGGGGGATATGGCAGAAGGATTCAGATAAGCGACCTTGATTGGAAAGCCGATGAGGATGTGCCTGTAGATAAGCCTAAGGGTCAAGAGTATCTAGAACTTGTAGATTTAACAAAAAGATATGGCTTTGCTGACGGTCAAGCTAAAACTAAGCTTGTAACTTATAGTAATATTGAAGATGAAACCGAGCTTTTAAAGCAAGCTTATAAGGATTTGGTGATAAATTCAAGACCCTTGGTAACTTTTCGTGCCAAGGTTGTAGATATAGGAAGAGTGTCTTTGGGTGATGTGGTTAATATCATAAGAGATGATATTGATATAAGATACTCTACTAGGATTTTTAAAATAAAGAGAAATCTTTTAAATGATGATGATACAAGTGTTGAGTTGGGAGATCTTATCCAAACTGGTAAAAGTAAAGCTTTGGAGGATTTGAAGAACGGCTTTAAGCAACTGGACAGCTTGATGAATGAAAGTTTGAGTAAGCTAAGAGAAAATACTTCATATATAAGCAGTGTACAGGATGAGATCGAGAGAGGATTTTATAACCGAGATGGCTATAATTATGAGCTTAAGGCAGGCAATGAGTATGGGCTACCCGCAGGATATTATTCTTTCGATAGAGAAATAGATGATAACCCCACAAGGGTTATTTATGTAGGAGCAGGAACTCTTGCTATAGCTAATTCTAAGAAGTCTAACGGCGACTGGAACTTTAGAAGTTTTGGAACAGGTGAAGGTTTTGTCGCAGATTTAATTATTGCAGGAGTGCTACGTGGTGGAAAAGTACGCTGGAATCTAGAAGATGGCACTTTTCTTATAGGAAGTTCTCCAAGTGATTATACTATGTATTGGGACGGGTCAACTCTACACTTTAGGAATGTGGATATTGACCTTGAGAATAATAGGGTTATTCAGGAGCTTAAGGAGAAGTACGATTTATCTGATGAAGAGATAAAGGCCTTTAAGGAAAGGGTCGATAATGCAAATGCTAGAATTGATGAAGCTAATCAAAGGCTTAATAATGCAAATGCTAGAATTGATGAAACTAAAGAAGACCTTGAGCAATCTGATTATAATTTGAGTATGACGATTGACAGTATGAGCGACTACGTAGATGAACATATAGAAAGTCAGGATAAGAAAAATGAAGTGGTTGATGAAACCCTGCTTGATTTATCTAGTAGGATAAGTGTAACTGACGGAAAGATAGATACTAATATAAGGGCTTTGAGGGAGAGTATAGAGAAGATACAGAGCGAAGCTTATGATGATAGTGAGCTTAGGAGATATATATCTGAGAATTATTCAACTATAACTCAAACTGACAGTAAGATAGCGACTGAAGTATCTAGTGTAAGGACTAGTTTTAATAGTAGTATTAATAGCTTGAGTTCGAGGATTAGTCAGACGGCTAATGACCTTGAAGATTATTCTGACAAGAATTTACAAACAGCTAAGGCTTATGCTGATAGTAAGGATAGCTCAGTAAGAAG
>NZ_JAKZEY010000021.1 GCF_022808955.1 Anaerococcus sp. AGMB09787 | reverse complement strand
ATAAATTAAGATTATAATGCATTGGTAACTTTAATTATTCAATATTTAAAAGGTGTAATTCAAACCAATATATTGTATTTTTCAATAAAACATTTATTATATTATTGAAAAGGAAAAAGTTATATGTATATTAAATTAAAAAGTAGGTGATAATATGGATAATTCGGTTATAATATTTGAATTTTCTGCTATTTCAGAAGGATATAATACGATTAATGAATTGATGAAAAAATACACTTTAGAATTATTATATATAAAAAACGTTTGTCCAGGCAGACTTCTCGTAATTGTCAATGGTAATGATTCTGATATAAAAGATATGGAAAAAATCAACATACAAAATTGCAAAAAAAAACCAATTTACAATATATCTAAAGAAGTGATTAATAAAATTAATAGAAGCAATAATATCGAGTCTATAGAATCACTATTAATTGCTGAATTTATAAATTCATATGATGCTATTGTTGCGGGAGATCTATGCTACAAAAATATAAATATTGATATCTTCAAAATTCAATCAAACTTAGGCTTTTTTGGAAAGTCGCTTTTATTTTTAAGTTCAAACCTTTCTTCGTTGAAGCAGTCTAAAGAACTTATTAATCAAAGAATAGATAAAAAAGTAATAAAAAATATCACAATTATAGAAAGACCTATAAAGGAATTAATTAAAAATATATGAAAGAATTAGAAAAACTTCAAAAACAATATTTATATTTGCTTTCAAAAGGCAAGAATCAAGAGATGATTCCCATTATAGAGAAATCATTACAAATATGTGATAAATATAATTTAGATAAGAAAAAGATTGAAATTCTTAATGATTATTCTGGTGCGTTACGAAATACAGGAAGAAAGAAAGAAGCGATTTTAGCTATAAAGCAGTCAATTAAAATATTAGACAATATAAATATTTGTAAAGGTAGTGAGGCATATATTAATATTATAATTAATTTAGCAAATACATATAGAGAGTATAAAAAATATAAGGAAGCGTATATGTATTTTTGTATGGCTAAGTTCTATGTTTTAAATGAAAATAATTATTCTACGGCAAGTTTATATAATAATCTATCTCTTTTATTTCTTGATACCGGGAGATTTTTTGACGCTATAAATCTTGAGAATAAAGCAATAAAAATATTAAAAAGCATTGGTAATAAAGTTCAACTAGCTGAGAGCTACGCTAGCTTATCTAATATGTATTATGAAATTGGATATGAAATAGATTCTTATAAAGCCATGGAAAAATCTAAAAACATAGCACTCAAGCATTTAGATAAAGATAGTAGACTTTATGAAAAAATTATAGATAAATATAATGATTTTTTTAATATTAAAGGAGAAAAGAAAAAAGGCATTGAAGAGTCAGAAGAGTTTTTTTATTCTGAAGTCTTACCTTTATTTAAAAAAAAGTACACAGATATTTTGCCTTACTCTGCTTTTGGATTAGTAGGTATGGGATCTGAATGTTTGGGATATGATGATTATTTGTCAAGAGATCATGATTTTGATAAAAGAGTAAATCTATTTCTTCCCAAAGATGTATATGATAAATGTATTAATAACATTCATTTTTCTCAAGAAAATTTGAGTGGTTTAATTCAAGTTCAAACAATTGAAAGCTTTTATAAATATTACACACTTTATGAGAATGGACCAGTTACTAATAGAGAGTTTTTAAATGTACCCCAAGATTTATTAAAAACAGCGACAAATGGGAAGGTATATGTTGATAATTTTAGAAAATTTACTGAAATTAGAAAAAGATTATTAAAATATTACCCCAATGATGTTAGATTAAAAAAAATGGCGTTTTGTCTTAACAAAATGGCTCAGTCAGGTCAATACAACTACTTAAGATCTGTGAAAAGAAAAGATTATATAGCTTCGTTGTGGGCTAAAAATGAATTTATAAGATATCTTGTAGAGTTTTTACATTTAATAAATAAAAAATATATGCCATATTATAAGTGGTATAAAAGAAGCTTACTTGAGTTGGATTTATATGATATAACTACATTTGAAAAACTTGAGAAACTGGCTTTAGCAAATGATGAAGATAAGTCTAAAGACAATTATATGATTATTGAAAGTATTTGTAAAAAAGTAGTAACATATTTAAATTATACAAAATTAACAGATAGCTCTATCGATTTTCTAATATATCAAGCACTAGAAATAATAAAAAATATTCAAGATGAATCATTAAGAAAGGAGGACACATGGGTGATATAGATAATGTCAAATGTGATTTAATCAGAAAAATAATTATAAAAGAGGTGGAATATTTTAAGCAAACAAATGGTAATATGAATGCAAGTTGCCAAAAACAACCAGGAAATTTCCTTTACGCAAGATTTGCTTATCGGTCTATTTATAATATTGAAATTTTAAGGTCTTATTATACGGATCTATTAAGTTATGATGAAAAAATAAATCCAATAACCTTAAAATATGCGTATATGATGGAATCAACGAATCCAAATGAGTATAAAAAAGTAGAAAATTTAATAGAGAAAGTATCTAAGTATAAAAAAACTTTAGTAGAAATCATTTTGCAAATTTACATGATACGGGAAAAGAATGTTGATAGAAAGAGATCTAGAAAATTGTATACATGGCAAGATTCATCAAATGAGACATCAATTGAAACTTATATGAGAGGAGAATTAAAAACTTATTCAGAAAATACTCTTCGCTTAATATTAAAATATTTTGTTGAAGAATATAAAAAAGGTAAAAATTTGGTTGAATTGAATATGAATGTTCTTGAAAATCCTATTTTCTATAAACCAAAGAAAAAAATATTTGATCGTACTTTTTTAAGAGAGCTGGCTGATTTAGCTTTAAGTAAATCCAAGGATTTAGGAGTTAAGATATGCGTTAGCATATGTGATGACATGGGATATATGTTATATTTTGAAAAAGAATCGGATTGTTTGCCTGTTAGCATTGAATTAAGCAGATTAAAGGCAAGGACGTCTGCTATATTTAAAAATTCTACAGAAAATCTTTTTGATAGTGATTTAAAACCATTGGATGGTTTGAAAATATTTGGGGAAGATTTGTGTTTTCTTCCAGGTGGCAGCCCTATATACTTAGAAGATAGATTAGTAGGAGCTTTAGGGATAAGTGGTGGAACTATAAATCAAGATATAGAAATATTAAATTATTGTATCAAAAACATATAATAAAAAATCAGGCACAAAACGTTATTTGTATAATTGATGTTACAATTCAAAATTATCTATTGACTAAGGATAAGTAGATTTTATTAATTAAATATATCTGAAAAGTACAATAATTTAGTTTTAATTTTATTAACGTTTTCATGTTTTATTTGATATCATAAAGTTATGATAGTGATAAGTGTAAGGAACGTATCACTAAAAATTCATTACAGGAGGTAAAGATGATAGCTAAAGGTTTTAGTAAGCCTACAGAGAGAATTGAGCGATTACGCAAAGTAATAATAAATGCAACTCCACAAGTTGAAGCTGATAGAGCGGAAATAGTAACTGAATCTTATAAAGAAACCGAAGGGTTGCCTATAATACTTAGAAGAGCAAAGGCAGTGGAGAAGATATTTAATGAAATTCCTGTCACAATACGAGATGATGAGTTAATTGTTGGATCATTAACAATTGCACCAAGATCTACTGGTTTGTGTCCTGAATTTTCTTATGAGTGGGTTGAAAATGAATTTGATACAATGTCAACTAGAATGGCAGATCCATTTGAGATTCCTAAAAATACTCAAAAAAGATTGCATGAAGCTTTTTCGTATTGGAAAGGTAAAACCACTTACGAGTTAGCAACTTCGTTAATGAGTGATGAAGTAAAAAAGTGTATGGAAAATAAAGTTTTTGATGTTGGCAATTATTATTTTGGTGGAGTAGGTCACGTCAACGTTGATTACGGGAAGATTTTATCAAAAGGTTTTAGGGGCATAATTTCTGAAACCGTAGAACTTTTAGATTCCTTAAAAGAGGATGATCCAGAAAGCATAAAGAAAAGGGCTTTTTATAAAGCTGTCATAATTGTTTATACTGCGGCAATAAATTTTGCACATAGATACTCCAAAAAAGCTAAACAAATGGCACAGGAAGAAAATGATCCTATAAGAAAGGATGAATTATTAAAAATATCTGAAAATTGTAGAAGAGTTCCTGAATATGGTGCAAGTAATTTTTATGAAGCTTGTCAATCATTTTGGTTTATTCAAATAATGATACAATTAGAATCTAACGGTCATTCTGTTTCACCGGGTAGATTTGATCAATATATGTATCCTTATTATAAAAATGATAAATCTGTTTCAAAGGAACAAGCTCAAGAATATATTGACTGTATATGGGTTAAATTAAATGATATAAATAAGACTAGAGATGAGGTTTCAGCTCAAGCATTTGCAGGATATGCAGTTTTCCAAAATTTATGTGTTGGAGGAGAAGACTCTGATGGTAATGATGCTACAAATGATATTTCTTATATGTGTATGGAAGCAGTTTCTCATGTAAGATTACCTGCACCGTCTTTTTCAGTTAGAGTTCATCAAAATACTCCTGAAGAGTTTATCTTAAGAGCCTGTGAAGTTGCAAGATTAGGCTATGGTGTGCCAGCTTTTTATAATGATGAGGTAATTATACTAGCTTTGGTTTCAAGAGGTGTTGAACTTAAAGATGCAAGAGATTACTGCATAATTGGTTGTGTTGAACCTCAAGCGGCTCACAAAACAGAAGGATGGCATGATGCCGGATTTTTCAATATAGCTAAGGTTTTGGAGATAGCTTTACATAATGGAAAAATAGGCGATGAGCAAGTAGGACCAATTACTGGTGAATTGACGGATATGAAATCAATAGATGATATTTTTGATGCTTATAAAAAGCAAATGCAATATTTCGTTCAATATTTAGTAGAGGCAGATAATTGTATAGATTATTCTCATATGACGAGAGCACCTTTGCCTTTTATGTCTGCATTGGTAGATAATTGTCTAAAAAATGGTAAATCATCACAAGAAGGAGGAGCAAAATATAATTTCACTGGTCCACAAGCTTTTGGTGTTGCTGATTCTGGAGATAGTATGTACGCTATTTACAAAAATGTTTTTGAAGATAAAAAAATAACTTTAAAAGAGCTTAAAGAAGCTTTGGATCAAAATTTTGGTTATTCGGATAATATAAAACCTAATTGTGCTTGCTCTATAGAAAGTGAAGACTCAGGTAATGATAATCTATCTGAAGAAGAAATATATGAGGTTGTAAAGAAAATTTTATCTTCAACTGGTTCAGTGGACATAGACTCTTTAGAGGATATTATACACAATGAGATAAACGAATCCAAAAATATAAGCGAACAAAAAATTACTGGTTGCGGATGTGGAGAGGTTACCGGAAAATTCAATACTATTAGAAATATATTAGAAAATACTGGATCTTTTGGTAATGATAATGACGAGTGCGATAAGTTTGCAGTTAGGTGTGCTAAAATTTATTGTGATGAATTAGATAAGTATAAAAATCCTAGAAATGGTCAATTCCAAGCTGGAATATATCCTGTATCAGCTAACGTACTTTATGGTAAGGATGTAAATGCACTTCCAGATGGAAGATTGAATCATCAACCATTGGCTGATGGAGTATCCCCAAGGCAAGGAAAAGATAATCACGGACCAACATCTGCCGCTAATTCAGTATCTAAGCTACCACATGCACAAGCTTCAAATGGTACTCTATATAATCAAAAATTCTCACCATCAGCAATTGCTGGAGATCAAGGGTTAAGGAATTTTGCATCAATAGTTAGAACATATTTTGATCATAAAGGTAGTCACATCCAATTCAATGTAGTAGATAAACAAACTTTGTTGGATGCTCAAGAACATCCTGAAGATAATCAAGATTTGATTGTAAGAGTTGCAGGTTACTCTGCTCATTTTGTAACACTAGCTAAAGAAGTTCAAGATGATATAATAAACCGTACAGAATTTGATAAAATTTAGGAGTAATTAATTACAATGAAAGTTATCGATTATTCACAGAAAGGTATTGTTTTTGATATACAAAAGTATTCGATACATGACGGTCCCGGTATTAGAACTATAGTTTTTTTGAAAGGTTGTCCTTTAAGATGTATATGGTGTTCAAATCCGGAATCCCAAAATACTAAGCCTGAAATAATGTTTAGGAAAAATCTTTGTATACATTGTGGAAAGTGTGTATCAATTTGCCTAAATAATGCTATTGGTCCTCAAAATAAGTATTGGATAGATAGAAAAAAATGTATATCTTGCGGTGAATGCGTTAATGTTTGTCCTTCATCAGCACTTACTCTAAAGGGTAAAGAAATGACTGTTGAGGATGTTATAAATGAAGTAAAAAAAGATGAAACTTACTATAGAAATTCTGGTGGAGGTATTACTTTATCAGGTGGTGAAGCTTTACTTCAATATAAATTTGCAAAAGAACTTTTGAAAGCATGCCATGCCAAAGGATGGCATACAGCAGTTGAAACAGAAGGATATATTAGTAAAGAAGTTATAATGGAGGTTGTACCTCATATAGATCTTGTTTTGTTAGACATGAAAACATACGATACAAATTTACATTATAAATATACAAAGGTTCACAATGAAGTGATTAAAGAAAATGCAAAATTGATTCAATCGATGACCAGAACAATTATTAGAATACCAGTTATACCTGGAGTAAATGACAGTGTTGAAGAGTTTTCTTCAATAGTGAAATTTGTTAAAACACTAGATAATGTTGAGCAAATACATATTTTGCCTTATCACAATTACGGTGAGAACAAATATTATTTACTAGGTAGAGATTATTTGATGAAAGATACGAAAAAAAATAAAGAAGAACACCTTAACAATTTAAAGAAAATTGTTGAAGATAATGATTTGATATGCCAAATAGGTGGCTAGGAGGAGTAAATGGATAGAGATTTGTTAGAAAAAGTCATGGGGCAGGTATCTGACGAGTTGGGTTTAGATAAACAAAGAAAATCGCAAGTTAGTAAGGACTCTATCGAAATAACAGAATTTGTAGGAACTTCGGTAGGAGATACAATAGGTTTGGTGATTGCTAGTGTGGATCCTTTACTTGTGGAAAAAATGAACTTAGGAAAATATAAATCAATAGGAATATTAGGAGGAAGGATAGGTGCTGGACCTCAAATAATGGCTGTCGATGATGCAGTAAAAGCTACGAATACCGAAGTAATATCTATAGAACTTCCTCGTGACACTAAAGGTGGAGCAGGACATGGATCGTTAATTTATATTGGAGCAGAAGATGTTTCTGATGCTAGAAGAGCAGTCGAGATAGCGCTAGAAAATTTACCTAAATATTTTGGAGATGTTTATCAAAATGAAGCAGGTCATTTGGAGTTTCAATATACTGCAAGGGCTAGTTTTTCTATAGAGAAAGCATTTAGTGCACCTGTAGGTAAAAGTTTCGGTCTTGTTTGCGCGGGTCCAGCAGCTATAGGAACGGTTTTAGCTGATACAGCTGTAAAAGCCGCAAATGTAGAAGTAATATCTTATTCTTCGCCAGCAAAAGGTACAAGTTATTCCAATGAAGTAATGTTAACATTTACTGGTGATTCAGGAGCTGTAAGACAAGCGGTTAAAGCAGCAATAGAAGTTGGGAAAAAATTATTAAAAAGTTTAGGTGAAGATCCTAAGTCTACAACTAAACCGTATATTTAGGAAAATTCAAATATAGAAATACAAATTTAGGAGGAAATATATGAATTCAGAAGCATTAGGTATGGTAGAAACAAAAGGATTAGTTGGAGCTATTGAAGCAGCAGATGCAATGGTAAAGGCAGCTAACGTTAACTTAGTTGGATATGAAAAAATAGGGTCAGGACTAGTAACTGTAATGGTTAGAGGTGATGTTGGTGCTGTAAAGGCTGCAGTAGATGCAGGTAGTGCTTCAGCAAAAATAGTTGGAGAAGTAGTTTCTACTCACGTTATTCCAAGACCACACACAGATACTGAGACTATAATATCATTATTTTCAAATAAGGAAAAATAATTATAAGATTAGGGCGGTTTATACTGCCCTATAATATAAGGCGGTAGATCAATGTTAGATGATGAAACAAGAATAAGGTTAATAATTAAAAAAATACTGACTGAATATAAAAAAGGTTTACTAAATAAAGAGAAAATTTTGGTAGTTTTTCCTTATCCTTGGAAAAATAGTTACTATTTATTAGAAGAATACTTATCTAATGAAAATTATGACTTGTCTGCTTTAGTTTCTGATGATGTTCCTGAAAAAAATTTTGCTGACTTAAGAGAGAATGATTTATTCAGTGAGGTTATAAGCTACAAAGATGTTGATAAGATTAATGATAAGTTTAAGAAGGTTTTATTTGGTAGTTTGAGTGTAGATGATATAGTAGATATCACTTTATTAAAATCAAATAGTATAGAAACCAACATAATAAAAAAATCTTTTAAAGCTGGCATATCTATAGCAATTTGGATAAATGGTTTAGAAAAATTAACTGAAAAAGAGCCAGATTATTATAAAGAAAAGTTAAAGGGATATTACGAAGAAATATTAAAAATGAATATTAAAATTTTGGACAATAAGGCGGTACGAAAATGGGCAATTCATTAGGACTAATAGAAGTAGAGGGATTATCTACTGCTATATATGTAGCTGATGCTATGGTAAAATCAGCAAATGTGAATATTAACGATTTAGAAATAACTAAGGGATTTGGAATGGTAACAGTAAAGATATGCGGTGATATAGGAGCGGTAACAGCAGGAGTAAATGCAGGTTTAGCTATTGCAGAAAAATCTGGTAAATTAATATCTCATGATATTATTGCAAGACCATCAAAATCTGTTATAGATGAAATGTTAAAAAAAACTAATAAACAAACTCTAGTTATAAAAAGTAAAGCTATAATCAAAAACGAATCTAATGAAAATTCAGATTCTAAAGAAAAGTTGAATAATATTTTTGAAGAAAAAAGTAAAGAAAATAATAAGAAGCTTAATAAAGATGGCAATAATAAGTAATATATTGTCAGAAGATAATAACTTATAAGGAATAATATAATATGTTCATAGCGAAAGTTATAGGAAATGTAGTTGCAACGACAAAAAGTAATACTTTACAAGGTACTAAATTAATGATAGTTCAAAAACATAATGTTTCTGATGATTTAGTTAGAGAAGAGTTTGTCGCTGTAGATTATGTCGGTGCTGGTATAGGTGAATCGGTTTTAGTAGCATCAGGTTCGGCAGTTAGAGTGGAAAGTGAAAGAAAAGCTTCAGTCATTGATTTAGCTATAGTTGGTATAATAGATGAAATAATAAGCTAGAGGGTTATGGTATGTTAAACAAATATGTATTTACTTCAGTAACGGAAGCGATAGATGCTGCTGTTAGAGCATTTAAATCTTTTGAAAAACTTGGAATATCAAGTCGTGAAGATATTATAATAAACTTAAGATCAGTGTTAGAAAGCAATTTAGAAAAAATTGCAAAAATGACTTATGAAGAAACAAATTTTGGAATATTACGAGATAAAAAGATAAAATTAAAAGTAGCTATAGAGCAAACACCTGGTACAGAAGATCTAAATACAGAAGCAATTACTAAGGATAAGTCGTTAACATTGTTTGAGAGATCCGCTTATGGTGTTGTTTGTGATATTTTGCCAAGTAACAATCCAACAGCTACTTTAATTAACAATGTTATTTCATTATTATCTTCAGGGAATTCTGTTGTTTTGTGTCCTCATCCAAGAGCTATAGGTGTATCAAAATATTTAACAAAAATAATATCAGATACAATTTTTAAAATATCTGGAATTGAAAACCTTGTAGTTACTTTGGATAATATATCATTAAATAATGTAAACGAAATAATGCATCATCCTGATATAGATATGATAATAAGTACAGGTGGGTCTGATGTTGCTAAAGAAGTAATAAAGTGTAAGAAAAAAATAATTGCTGCTGGTCCAAGTAATCCTACATTTATAATAGATGAAACGGCAGATATTAAAAAAGCCGCAAGGTGTATTGTCAAAAGTGTAAGCTTTGATAATAATCTTATGTGTGTGACTGAAAAAAATTTAATTGTCGTTAGAGAAGTATATAATAAATTTATAAGTGAATTAGAAAAAGAAGGAGCATTTAATATAAATGACTTTAGTAGAATGATAAAACTTTCCAAAGTTTTATTGAATGAAGATCTAAAGCCTAATAAGATGTATGGTGGAGTCGATGCAAATAATATTATAGATATAGCAAAGCTTAAGAGGAATAAAGATTATAAAATAATAACGGTTACTGTACCAAAGATACATCCTTTTGTGACAGAAGAATTATTAATGCCAATTGTTCCTATTGTAGTAGTAGATGATTTTGAAATGGCAATTGATTATGCTATTGAAGCTGAACGAGGATATAAACATACTGCAGGTATTTATTCAAATGACCTTGATAGGCTTAATTTTGCAGCTAAGAAATTACAAACATCGGTCTTTGTTAAAAATGGATCAGCATTAGATGCTATAGGATTTTCAGATAATACTCCTGCTGCTTTCACAATAGCAAATATTACTGGGGAAGGAACTATTACAGCAAAGGATTTAACTAGAAAAAGAAGATGTGTATTAATAGATCCTTTTTCTATCAGGTAAGGTGATAAAATGGAAATATTTGACAAAACTAGAGTTATATTCGGAAAAGATTCCTTAAAAAATCTTAATGAAATTAAAAATAAAGATATCTTAGTTATAACTGATGAATTTTTATATAAAAATAAAATAACAGATTTAGTTACAAATAATTTAAAAGATAATAATATAACGTTCTTTTATGAAATAAATCCAGATCCTTCACTTAGTGTTGTATCTAAAGCATTGAGTAAGCTATTAAGAAAAAATTGCGAGTATATAGTTGCAGTTGGTGGTGGCTCTGTTATAGATACAGCAAAAGGTGTTTTGTATTTTGGAAAGAGTTTATTTAAGAAAAAGCATATATTCATAGCTATTCCGACTACAAGTGGAACCGGATCCGAAGTAACTAGTATAGCGGTTATAAAAGATGAGGATACTAATATCAAACATCTATGTCAAAGTGATGAAATATTACCTGATGTAGCTATTTTAGATGTAAACTTAACTAAAAATTTACCTCAGTCTATTATAGCAAATACAGGAATAGACGTTTTGACGCACTCTATTGAAGCTTATGTATCAACTCAATCTAATTATTATTCAGATGCACTTTGTGAAAAAGCTGGAGAACTAATAGTTAAGAATTTGTTACTAAGTTATGATGACAAAGAAAATATTAAAGCGAAAGAGAATATGCATATAGCTTCAATGCTAGCTGGACTAGCTTTTCAAAATGCAGGTTTAGGATTAAATCATAGTATTGCTCATCAAATAGGAGGCTTTTTACATATTCCACATGGACTTGCAAATGGGATTTTAATAAATAAGATAATTGACTATAATTGTAAATGTGCTAAAGCAAAAGAGAAATATTCTATTTATGCTAAAAAAATTGGAATTTCTGACGAAAATGACAATAAGGAAAAAAGTATAATCAAATTAAAATATTTTGTTGATATATTACAAAATAAAATGAATATGCCAAAAAATATATCTGAACTCAAGGTTGAATTAAATTCTTATAATAGATTAATAGAAGAAATGGCTAATAGTGCATTGCTTGATAACTGTATTTCAACTAATCCAGTTAATGTTTTAATATCAGATGTTATTAAAATATTAGAAAGTATTTATTGATTCTAAATTAAACGCCTTGGAGATCATAATGGATAAAGATTTAGTAAGTATTACAATTGATGAAAAGTATATAAAGGAATTAGAAAACTCTGATTTAATATCTATTTTTGGTAAAGAAACTTTAGAAGAAATACAAACAGCAATTTCTGATGTTACGGGACTTGCTTTTGTTACAGTAGACTTTAGAGGAAATCCTTTAACTAAATTAACTAATTTTTCAGATCATTGTAAAATGATTAGACAAAATAAGATGTATGATAATATATGTAGGTTAAGTGATGCATCAGGAGCTATAAGGTCAGCGGTTATTAAGAAAACTAGTATATACTATTGTCCATTTAGATTTTTAGAAATGGCTATACCAGTAGTAATAAATGATACTTACTTTGGAGGATTTATCGGGGGTCAGGTTATCTGTAATGATGCTCCAAATAATATTTATAAGATGAGCAAACAAATTTTACCAACCGATGAATTTATAAATTTTGATGATATAGGAAAAAATTTAGAGAGAGGTAAGGAATATACTTATAAAGAATTTTTAAAAATAACAAATTTAGTTGAACTTATAATTTCACAAATGGTTAAGCAAAATGTAATATCGGGATTTAATCAAAATAAGAATCTAGAAAGGATTTCTCAGCTTGAATATAAATTAGATAGTGAAAAAGAGAAAAAAATATTTTATCATAATAAATTTTTTCTTATAAGTAATGATATAAATAGGATTTTTCTAAATGATTTTTTAGAAAACATGGATTATTTATATATAATAAATGATTTGGCTTTATTAAGAGAATATATTAATGCTTATAGAATATTTATTAATTGTTTATTAGATTCTACAAATATGAATATTAGTAATTTTTTAGAAATTATAAAGAATTTTTATTACATGCTAAAAGTTCAATATGGGGATAGATTTAATTATAAGGTAAATGAATTTAATGATAAATCTACTAAACTTGATTATATAGTTTTCCCAATTGTAGAATTTATAACTTTATTTGGGATAAAAATAAATGAAAAATATTTTTGTAGTATAAATATTACAAAAGAAGATGATTATATTATTTTATCTATTACTGATAAAGGAATGGAAATAACTGAATCGATTTTAAAGGAATTTGCCATAGAAAGAAATTTATTAAATGAGCTTGGAATAATGGAAGAATATATTGAAAATATTAAGTTACAATATCATCATAGAGAAAAAGAGTGCTTTAGTATTAAAAATAGCTACAATGATGAATTAGGGGGCAATGAGTTTGTGATTAAAATTAAAAGTTTGTAAGGATTTGATATGTATAACATTCTGCTTGTTAATGAAAAAGAAATTGTCAATAAGGTTTTTGTAAATATAGTTAAAAATCTTAAAAAATTTAAAATTGCAGGTGAATGCTATTCTTATAAAGAAAGTTTATTAAAATTCGACTTAGCAAAAATTGATATTATATTTTCGGAGTATCAATCGTCTATTGAAATGAAAATAAATTACATTGAAGAGATTTATAAGAAAAATAAACATGTGAAAATTTTTTTTATTGCCAATTATAGTAATTTAATAATACTAAAATCGGTTATTGACAATATAAATCATAAAGAGGTAGTTGATTTCATATTAAAGCCAATTACAAATATGAAAATAGTAGAAGTTTTAGAAAATTATGAAAAAAAGCAAAAAAATCTTGAGAATTTGATGATTGATGAAGTTTATCAAGAATTTCATAATCATAATTTTAAAAAAGTATACTTATACATTACTTATATTTCTACATGGTTAAAAAATCATAAGGATATTAATATTTCAGATAAAATGGATTATATAGAGCATAAAATCATATCAACATATATCGATTCATATAATATTAAAGATTTAGTTAATGAGCAAACATTATTGATTGATTATGAAAATATAATTATTAATAATTTATATCCAGTTTGGTTATTTGATACATTTGACTATATTTTCAAAAAAAGGACTATGGACCGTTATCCGATTATGGAAAATTTTTATAATTATATTGATAACAATATTGATCAAAATATTTCTTTGAAGGATGTTGTAGACAATTTGAATATTTCACAAGGATATTTAAGTAGGATTTTTAAAAAAGAATATAATCTAACAATATTAAACTATATCCATTTAAAAAAAATAAATAAGGCAAAATTTATGTTTTTGAGATATGATTCTTCAATTGTTGATGTTTGCTATAAATTAGGTTATAAGGAAAGCTCATATTTTTGCAAGGTCTTTAAAAAATATGAAAATCTAACTGTTGAAGAATTCAAAAATTGTTACAAGAAAGAGTAAAACATGAAAGATTATGTCATAACAAGTGAATCAGTAACTCAAGGTCATCCTGATAAAATTTGTGATCAAATATCTGATGCAATTTTAGACGAATATTTAAAATTCGACAAAAATGCTAGGGTTGCAGTAGAGACTATGATTTCAAATAAATTATTAGTGATAGCTGGTGAAGTTAGTTCAAAAATAAAAATTGATGTTGAAGAAATAGCGAAAGAAGTTCTAGAAGATATTGGCTATAATACTATTGATATTGGATTTGATTTTAATAAGTCAATTGTAATTTCTAATATTGTAGAACAATCACATGATATATCAATTGGAGTCAATAAAGAAAAGATATGTTCTGGTGATCAAGGTATTGTTTATGGATATGCTTGTAATGAAACTAAAAATTATATGCCATATTCCATAGATTTAGCAAATAGACTTGTTAAAAGACTTGATTATGTAAGGAAGAATTATATAATTGAAGGTCTTAATCCAGATGGTAAATCTCAGGTTAGTATCCATTATCGTGACGAAAATATTATAAGCATAGATTCGATAGTTATTGCTGCTCAACATAAAATAAATGTTAGCAATATTAAAAATAAAATTATTGAAGAAGTTATTATGAAAGAAATAGATAATAGATACTTAAATCATGAAACAAAAATTTATGTAAATAACACAGGTAAATTTGTTAAAGGTGGTCCTGCTGCTGATTGCGGTTTAACAGGTAGAAAAATTATTGTTGACACATATGGTTCAGTATGTAAGCACGGAGGTGGTGCTTTTTCAGGTAAAGATCCATCAAAAGCAGATAGATCTGGTGCTTATATGGCTAGATACATAGCTAAAAATATTGTTGCTTCTAGAATTGCTGATAGATGCGAAGTTGGGCTTTCTTTTGTAATCGGAAAGGAAAAAGTAGATTCTATCTATTTAAATTGTTTTGGTAGTGAGAAAGTATCGATTGAAAAAATAAATAGTATGATTCCTTTAGTATTTAATTTATCAATAAACTCAATAATTAATAATTTTAATATGAGAAGACCTATATACAGAGATCTTTCTACATATGGTCACTTTGGTAGAAGCGAAAAAGAATATTTATGGGAAAGATTAGATAAGATAGAGATTATAAGAAAAATATTAAGTTACTAATAATAAATTTGGCTTTTAAGATTGATTTTAAATAGATCTTATTATTCGGAATAGGAAGGGAAGATGATTAGCAATAGATTAGTTGAAATTGTTTGTCAAAGAGTGTCTGATAAATTAAATGAAATTGACGGATTTTTAATACCTGTTGGAGTTTCTAATAAGCATATACACTTATCACAGAAAGATCTTGATATTTTATTTGGAGTAGGATATAAGTTAAATATTAAAAAAAATTTGGGTCAACCTGGTCAATTTGCAGCAGAAGAAACTGTTACAATAAGAGGTAATAAAGGTGAATTTGAAAAAGTAAGAATATTGGGACCTGTAAGAACTAGGACACAACTAGAAATATCTAAAACAGATTCGTTTTTGTTGGGTATTAAACCACCTATAAGGGAATCAGGAGATTTAAAAGGTTCTTGTGGGGTAGAGATTATAGGACCAAAAGGAAAGATACGTATAGACGAAGGCACTATTGTGGCATTGAGACATATACACATGACACCTGAAGATGCAATTAAGATGAATGTTAAAGATGGAGATTTTGTAGACGTTAAAATTTTTGGAAAAAGAAAAGCAATAGTTTCTAATGTACTTATAAGAGTTTCAGATAAATATAAACTAGAAATGCATATTGATACAGATGAAGCAAATGCTTTAGGATTGTCAAATAATGATAAAGTTTTAATATCACATTTCTTTGATGAGATTATATAATTTTATGGAATATGAAGAGAAACTTGATAAATTAAATTATTTAATACAGACTAATAAAGTTGATAAAAATAATAAAGGATACAAAGTAGGGGTTGATTTAGGTACTGCCAACATAGTGCTAGTTGTCGTTGATGAAAATAAAGAGCCTGTAGCAGGTAAAACGTATCCATCTACCGTAGTAAAAGATGGTGTAGTTATAGATTACATAGGTGCAATAAATATTTTGAAAAAATTAAAATTAAGCCTTGAGGAGAGTTTAGACACTAAACTTTCTTTATCAAATGCAGCGTTACCGCCAAATGTTGATAAGTCTAATTATAATGCAATAAAAAATATTGTTGAATCTTGTGATTTTGATATAGAAAAGATAGTTCTTGAGCCGGATGCAGCTGCAAAAGTTTTAAATATTGAAAATGGTGCGGTTGTTGATTTAGGAGGAGGTACTACAGGAATTTCTATAATTAAGGATGGAAAGTCTATTTATAGCTATGATGAAGCAACAGGAGGTATTCATATGGATCTTGTTGTATCTGGGTATTATGGAGTAAGTTTGAGGGAAGCTGAAATTTTAAAAAAATCAGCAACAAAAGAAATAACTAATCTTGTAAGGCCGACACTTGAAAAAATGGCTACTATAACTAGTGGTATAGTATCGTCGTTTAACATTGATGAGATATATTTAGTTGGCGGATCTTCTTGTTTTGAGGGAATAGAAAAAATATTTGAAGATATTACAAATATAAAAACTAGAAAGATAGATAATGCATTATTGGTAACCCCATATGGAATTGCTATCAGTTGAAGGAGTTAATTATGAAAACTGAAATTATTGAAGAAGTGGTTAGAAAAATATTGGCTGAAATGGAAGATTCTAAAGATAATAAATTTGATTATTATGATTATGGTATATTTGATGATATGGATGATGCAATTGAAGCAAGCAATAAAGCTCAAAGAGAATTATTCAATATGTCGATTGAGCAAAGAGGTAAACTTGTTGATTCAATGAGAGCGGCTATATTGGAACCTGATAATTTAGAAACTTTGTCAAGAAAAGCGGTTGAAGAAACTGGTATAGGAAAATATGAAGATAAGATTTTAAAAAATAAAGCAGCTGCTGAAAATTCTCCAGGAATTGAAGATTTAACAACATGGGCTAAAACTGGAGAGAATGGTATTACAATAGAAGAATATTGCCCTTTTGGTGTAATAGGTTCTATAACACCTACAACAAACCCCACTGAAACAATAATATGTAATTCTATAGGAATGATAGCAGGTGGCAATTCTGTTGTATTTTCACCTCATCCTAGAGCTAAGGAAACTTCTATTATGTTGATAACATTATTAAACAAAGCATTAGAAAAAGTAGGAGCACCAAGAAATCTCATATCTATGGTCAGAGAACCATCTATTGAAAATACAAATAAAATGATGAAAAATAATAAAATTAGGTTATTGGTTGCAACAGGTGGTCCTGGTATAGTTAATACAGTATTATCATCGGGAAAGAAGGCAATAGGTGCAGGAGCGGGTAATCCTCCTGTTGTAGTTGATGAAACAGCTGATATTGAAAAAGCAGCAAAAGATATAGTTGATGGGTCAAGCTTTGATAATAACGTTCCATGCATTGCTGAAAAAGAAGTCTTTGTTGTAAGAGAAGTTTTTGACAAATTAATACTTCATATGCAAAAAAATGGTGCATATTTATTAAATGATAAAGAGATAATTGAAAAGATGGACAAAATGGTAAGTAAGGATGATGGAAAACCAAAAGTAGATTATGTAGGTAAAGATGCCAAAGTCATACTTAGAGATTTAGGAATTGATGTTCCTAGTAATATAAAATTGATTATATTTAAAGCAAATAAGGAACATCATTTAGTTCAAGA
Organism: Anaerococcus sp. AGMB09787; assembly: GCF_022808955.1. Classification (GTDB taxonomy): domain Bacteria; phylum Bacillota; class Clostridia; order Tissierellales; family Peptoniphilaceae; genus Anaerococcus. Next base: position 3,056 of record NZ_JAKZEY010000021.1, on the reverse strand, counting down.
AGAAATGATGATGCCTATATTACCTATTGTTTGCTGTGATAATGTTGATAAAGCAATTGATTACGCTTATCAGGCTGAACATGGTAATAGACATACTGCTATTATGCATTCAAAGAATGTAGACAAGTTAACTAAAATGGCCAAACTATTAGAGTGTACTATCTTCGTTAAAAACGCACCATCATATGCAGGAATAGGCGTTGGTGGAGAAGGTTTCACAACATTTACAATTGCTGGTCCTACTGGAGAAGGACTAACAAGTGCGAGAAGCTTTTGCAGGAAAAGAAGATGTACAATGATTGACTCTTTTAACATTAGGTAATTTCAACAATAATTATTCTATTTATAAATACAATGTGAATTGCAAATAATATTGCGACACCTAAATTAAACTAAGCGCGTGCATAAATAAAACAAATGGAGTTTGATAATTTAGACATTTTATTGGTCTGGTATTAAGCTCCATTAAGTTTTTATACTAATATCTTGTTGAATATAGACAAAGCATCCAATCCTTAGGACAATATTCTTGACCATATCTTTTGTTAAAAGCATTATGCATAGATATTGGATTTTTGATTATTAATTTTATTAGTGTCTATTATAAGATGATTGATTTTAGTCTTTGATCTACTATTTTATTATTTTTTATTTTTTCTAGCAATTTCTAATTGATCAATTAGATTAAATATTTCTTGATTATTCATATATTTATTATACGCATTTATATGTGTTTAATTGGTGATTAGTATCAGAAGTCTATTTAATTATTAACAGTTATTAATAAAAATGGATTACTGTTTAAATAAATATTATAAAACTAAATTGACCCAAGAGTTTTACATAGTATTTATTAAATAATCTCGTAAAAAAATATTTTCGGAATTTAAACTAAGAGGGTCTAATTTTGTAGACCCTAAATTATTTATGACTCATCATATTCTATATAGTTGAAGTAGTGGTCTAGTTCGTTTAGGTTGGCGTTTTGGTAGATGGAGCTCATTTCGTTGTTCATTTCTCCTATTAGTCCTAGGAGAAATTTTCTTAGGGATTTTTGGCCGAAGATTTTGTCGGAGATGTTGTTTTTGGCAATTTTTATTGCTGTGGAGTGGGCTAGGGTTTTGGCCAAATCTACTCCTTTTATTTTGGATTTTTTGGTCAAAAATCTTGAGAAGAAGTCTAGGAAGTCTCTTAGGGTTGATACTTTTTTGATGAAGTACTTGTAGAAGAGGTTTCCAGGGAGGCCCTTGATTTGGATAAGGTCTTGGAAGAATTTTTCTTTGGATCCTTCTTTCTCTAATTTGAAAGATCTTGTTACGGTGTCAAAGTATTCGTTGATTTCTTCTTCTGCATAGTCAATTAGCATTCCTATTAGGTCGTAGTCAGGAGAATTGATGTTTGCTATCATTTTTTCTATATAAGCAGGTTTTTCTTCCTTGTCTGTTGACCTATATTGGTAGATGTAGTTGGCAAAGTCGTAGAAGTTGTGGTCTTCGTCAATTGGCATGGACCAGACTTTTTCCATTATAGCAAGGCTTTTTTCCATAACGAAGTCAGGGGTAAGGATTTGTGATGCCTGGTCTAGGATTATATCTATGGCTGCTTCTATGTTTTCTGCCTTGATATAGAAGGTGTTGGCGAGGGCCTTGATCCTAAATTCGTAGTTGTAGTTGAGGTTTGATATAAATATTCTGCCCACGTATTTTCTTGAGATTGGAAAGAATTTGATGATTCTAGGGAAGACTATTTGGTTCATGTAGTTTTGATAGGGGATGTCCATATCGAAGTTTGAGTTTAAGTTATCGATAAGGAGTTTTTTGTAGTCTACATTTTCAAATAGGGGGTTGTTGGCTTGGATTTTGATGTAGTTGTCTACTACCTCCCTTAGGCTAAGTTGGTTTTGCATGGTGTAGGCCCTGGCTTCTTTTATATAGTGGTCTTCGCCATATTGGTCTGTAAAGGAGAAGTCACTTATTAGCTCAGTGCTTACAAAGATGTCAAAGCCGTTTTTGGTAGGACTCTTGTTTTCTATGAGGACATGCCTTATAGGTAGTGGGTAGGTTATAGTTGATCCGGTTTGGATATCATAGATTATTGATCCTGCCTCGCTCTTGTACTTGGCTGTTCCATTTTCGTGGAGGTGGCCTGTAAAGAGGAATTTCACTCCATTATCAGCTAGGACCTCTATGGGAGTCTTGCCATTGATACGCTCGTCTTCACATTCAAATTTATCCTTGTATTCCTTAATCAAGAAGGGAGAGAGGACAAGTTCTTGGTTTCTAAAGTTTGGCAAGAAGGCATGGTGGGCCACAACTATTACCATATCCTTTCTTTCCTTGGCCTCATCTATCTTATCCACTATCCACTTCATTTGCTTGAGGTTAACAGATCCTGGAATATTGCCCCTGCCGTCCCTATGTTTTTCTTCCCTGTCCGCTGAATAGATTGATGTATCTAGCATTATTATGGTAAGGCCGTTGTCGAGGTTATTGTTTTGCTTAAGCCTTGCCACATAGGAAAAATATCCGTGGGCATAGTAGGAGTATTGGTATTTTCTTTGGTAAATCTTATTTACCTCATCGAGGTAGATTTTGAATTCATTTGAGCCCTTGTAGTAGTCTATAATTGAGTCATCATTGAAGATAAAGTCATAAAGCTTATAAAATTCGTAGGGACTTACATTACGGGTAGGCATATCCTTACTAAAGTCGTAGGCCCTTTGGTCGTTGATATCGTGGTTACCAGGAGTTAGGAATATTTTGCGACTTGGATCTTTGCTCTTCCATTCTCTTAGGTAGGTTGAGACAAGCTTGTGGGATTCGTACTCTCCTTCCTTTACCATATCTCCTGGGAGTATCAAGATATTGGACTCAGAGGCATCTACCATCTCCAAGGACCTCTTAAAGAGCCCCTCGCTTTCTACAACAAGCTTTCTCTCTATCTTTAGTTCTTTATCAAAATGTTGATTATCCCCCATAAGAGTCCCAGCTAGGACATGGGGGTCTGATATTATTGAAATATTAAATATATCTGTGTTTAGTTCTTCATTAATCTTC
>NZ_JAKZEY010000020.1 GCF_022808955.1 Anaerococcus sp. AGMB09787 | reverse complement strand
TAAAAAAGAGCCTCATGGGCTCTCTTTCTATACTCACAGTGAGCCCGTTAATATTATTAGACTCAATCTCTTATAGTTATTCTTCGTATTTTTTAGCCCAGCCTACAGCTCTTTCTACAGCTCTTTGCCAGTTTCTATCTTTTTTATCTCTTTCTTCTTTGGAAATTTGTGGTTTGAAAACATTATCTATCAGACGATTTTCTTTGATTTCTTCAAGATCTTTCCAATATCCTGTATTTATTCCTGCAAGGTATGCAGCACCTAACGCAGTTGTTTCAAGAGTTTGGGGTCTTTCAACCTTTGTTTGAATCATATCAGCTTGGAATTGCATTAAAAAGTTATTTGCACTTGCTCCTCCATCAACTTTTAATTCACCAAGCTTACGTCCACTGTCAATTACCATAACTTGAAGAACATCATTTGTTAAATATGCCAAAGATTCAAGTGTAGCTCTTATTATATGATATTTTGATGTACCTCTTGTAATACCTACAATAGTTCCTCTTGCATATTGATCCCAATATGGAGCACCTAGTCCTGTAAAGGCTGGAACAACATAACATCCATTCGTATCATCTACCCTGGTTGCCATATATTCTGAATCAGGTGAACTGTCAACTATTCTTAACTCATCTCTTAACCACTGAATAGCAGAGCCTGCTACGAAAATTGATCCCTCAAGAGCGTAAGAAACTTTTCCTTCTTCAAGTCCCCAAGCTATAGTTGTTACCAAACCATTTTTAGACTTAACAGGATCACTTCCTGTATTCATAAGCAAGAAAGCACCTGTACCATAAGTGTTCTTTGCATCCCCAGGATTAAAACAAGTTTGACCAAATAAGGCTGCCTGTTGGTCACCTGCTATACCTGTTATAGGAATTTCCCCACCAAAATATCCCGCATATGTATTTCCATAATGATATGATGAAGGTTTTACATTAGGAAGCATACATTTTGGAATATTTAAAATTTCTAAGATTTCATCATCCCATTTAAGTTCTTTTATATTGTATAACATAGTTCTGGATGCATTTGTATAATCTGTTACATGTACTTTTCCACGAGTTAAATTATAAATTAACCAAGTATCAACAGTACCGAATAATAACTCTCCATTTTCAGCTCTTTGTTGACCATTTTCTATATTATCAAGTATCCATCTGATCTTTGTTGCTGAGAAATAAGCATCAACTATAAGACCAGTTTTATCTTGAATCATTTCACGATAACCATCTTTCACCAACTTATCTGCCATATTGGCAGTCCTTCTACATTGCCATACTATAGCATTATATACAGGTTTTCCTGTTTCTTTTTCCCAAACTATAGTTGTCTCTCTTTGATTTGTAATTCCAATAGCTTCAATATCTTTTGCTTCAATTCCTAGTTTAGCTATCGCTTCTGAACAAACTCCAAGTTGAGTTGACCAAATTTCTGTAGGATCATGCTCTACCCAGCTTGGTTTTGGAAAATATTGAGTAAATTCCTTTTGTGCAAGTGAAAGAATTTCACCTTTTTTGTTAAAAATTATCGCCCTGTTACTAGTCGTTCCAGCATCTATTGCCATTATATACTTTCCCATGCTTTTCTCCTTTTTTTACATTTTCCACACTTCATAATTAGAAGATGATATGGCTATAGCTCCTGCATTTAAATTATTTATTACATCTTCCTTATCTTTTATAAGGCCACCCGCTACTATAGGGATAGATGTTCTTTTTGCTACATCCTTAGTTATCTTAGGCATAATACCTGGTAAAATCTCTATGCAATCACATGAAACTTTTTTTAAAGTTTCTTTCATTGACTGATAAGATATGCTGTCAAAAATAAAAAACCTTAGGATACAAAAAAGTCCTAGCTTGCTAGCATCTAAAGCATTTTGAGGTCTTGTTGTAATAATACCGTCAGCATCAGTATATTTTTTTATGAAATAATTTGCCATATAAGATGATGATAATCCCTCAATCAAATCCTCATGAACTATAGCTATCTTGTTTTTGTCCTTAATCTTTTTGACAATATGTGGAATCGTTTCGATATTCCCATATAAAATAAATACTATTTTATTCTCTTCTTCCAAAGCCCTTATTAAATCTCTATTATCCTTGATCGCCATAATCACAGGATTTTGATAAAATTCATCGAAGATTTCATCTCTAATCATTTTCCCACCTCCTTAAATAGACAAAGCGAGCCTTGTTAATAAACTAAGGCTCGCTAATCTCTTTAATATTTATTTAATTACATTATATCACTTGTTTAATCCTTTTACAAATGTTTTCTAGATTTTTTTTAAAAAATACTAAATTTATATCTGCTACTGTCAAAATTTTTAATTAAATAATAATATTAAACTTGTGCTTTTTAATTATTATGGTAATATATATAATATAAAAGGTTTTCATGTACATATATTAGAGAAGTGAGCAATTGGATTAAACAAATGCTCGCTTTTTTGTTTTTATGAAAGAAAAACCTTTAAAATCTCAACCTAAATAGAAAGGAGAACTTTATGAGAGATATTTTTATTGCTGAATTAGTTGGAACTTTTTTGCTAATTTTATTAGGTGAAGGAGTATGTGCAAATGTATCTACTAGAAAATCTGGCATGTATAATGGTGGTTCAGTACAAATAGCAATTGCGTGGGGGTTTGCAGTTATGATTCCTGCTGCAATATTTGGAGCAATGAGTGGGGCTCATTTTAATCCGGCTGTAACAATAGCCCTTGCTATTAAGGGAGATATAGGTTGGAATACTGTTCCATTTTATTTTTTAGGTGAATTCTTAGGGGCCATGTTAGGTGCTCTTATGGTTTATTTGCTATTTAAAGATCATTTTGATGATGCTTCAGAAGAAGATCCAGTTATAGTTCGTGGGTGTTTTTGTACAGCACCTTCTATAAAAAACACTTCTAGAAATTTACTTTCTGAAGTAGTTGGAACATTTGTATTGGAAATAGCTCTTTTAGGATTTGGAAATGTTAGTGGTGCAGCGGCAGTTGGGGTAGATAAATTTTACGTTTTTGGTATTATCGTTGCAGTAGGAATGAGTTTAGGCGGTCTTACAGGATATGCTATAAATCCAGCCCGTGACCTTGGACCAAGAATAATGTATCAAATCCTACCTTTTAAGAAAAAAGCTGATGTTATGTGGGATTATGCACGGATTCCTGTTGTAGGGCCTATAATTGGTGCAATTCTAGCGGTTTTACTTTATAATTTTATATTCTAAATTCATAAAGGAGATGATTAAATGTATGATGTTTTGATTATTGGTGCTGGAGTTACTGGTGCATCAATAGCAAGAAGATTATCAAGGTATAAACTCAATATAGCTATTTTAGAAAAGGAAAATGATGTTTCTATGGGAGCAAGCAAAGCCAACTCAGCAATAATTCATGGAGGCTATGCAGAAAGTAATAAGGAGCTTAGAGGCAGACTTTGCTATCCAGGAAGGATTGAGTTTAAAGAGCTTGACAATGAACTTAATTTTGGGTTTTTAGAAAACGGATCTTTAGTTATAGCTTTCGACGAAGATGATGAAAATGAACTTAAAAGACTTTATCAACAAGGACTTGAAAATAAGCTAGATGATATGGAAATTTTAAATCAAAAACAATTGCGAGAGCTTGAGCCTAATATTTCAGAAAAGGCAATTTCTGCCTTGTATTGTAAAAAAGCTGGTGTTTGTTCACCATACGAATATGTAATAGCTCTAGTTGAAAATGCTGTAGATAATGGGGCAAAACTTTTTTTGAAGTCTGAAGTTACTTCTATTATCAAAAATGAAGATAGTTTTAAAGTTACAACAGGTAATGGAAAAGTTTTTCAAGCAAAATATGTTGTAAATGCTTCAGGATTAAATGGAGCAAAAGTTTCTAAATTGATTTCTCAAACCAATTTTGATATCTATCCAAGATCAGGAGAATATCTTTTAATGCAAAAAGGCTCTGGATCAAAATTAAATACGGTAGTTTTTCAAACCCCTACAAAAAAATCAAAGGGAATTCTTGTTACAAGAACTTACCACAATAATTTACTTCTAGGTCCTGATGCAATTGATAGTGAAGAAATAGATGCAGATACTCATTTGGAAAGACTTGGCATAATCTACAGAGATGCTCAAAAGTCTGTTAAAGATAATGTGTTAAATATAAATGAATTTATAAGATCTTTCGCAGGACTAAGACCTGTATCATCTACTGGAGATTATATAATAGAAAATACAAATGTAGACGGCTTTATAAATGTAGTAGGTATTCAATCTCCTGGTATAACTTCTTCTCCTGCAATTGCTAAGATGGTTGAAGAAATTCTTATATCTTGCGGCATAAAGCTTGAAAATGACCCATACTATAATCCGTACAGAAGACCTATTATAAAATATAAGGACTTGGAAGATTTTAATAAGATAAAATACAAAGTGAATTATGAATTTGGAAATCCTGATAGACTGGTATGCAGGTGTGAACAAGTTAGTGAAAAAACTATAAGAGATGCTATGAACAGATCTATACCTTGTGAAACAGTAGATGCTCTAAAGAGAAGAAGCAGAGCTGGAATGGGATTTTGTCAAGGAAGCTTTTGTAAAAAAAGAGTTATAGAAGTAATGGAAGACGAACTTGGTAGAAAGTTAGAAAGCGCAGAAACAGATATAGAACATTCTGGTATAAATAGAGTAATAAAAAAAGACATCTTAGATTATCTCAAAGAAAAACAAGAAGAATAAATTTTCAAGGTATCCTTAAAGTTTAGGATACCTTTTTATAATATTTATATAAATAAATTGATATCATCCATATAATTGTGCAAAAAGAAAAAAGTCGTCTTATAGCTTAACTAGTGCAATGTTTTTAAGGAAAAATAACTAGTAGCAATCAAATGACTCAATTACACTTGACAATAAATCAAGAAAAAATACAAAGTTCAATTAATAAATCCCTGGACAAAAAAAGCTAAATCTACTTTAAACAAAATATCTAATAAACTAGTGGGAAAAGAAAAATATGAATACCTATACTGATATATACACCATATTGTAACAAAGACTGGATGAATGCCTTTATAAAAGAATTATCAAAATAGTAAAAAATAAAAACACACTATTAGTATATGATAGACCAATATGGCATAAATTAAAAGGTCTTAAAAAACCAGAAAACATAGAAATAAAGCCCATAACAATGTCCACACCAGAAATGAATCATATAGAACAAATAGGCAAACAAATAAGACCTATGGGTTTTAAGAATGGGTTATTTCATTGATTATCTGATGTAGTAAATAGGATATGCCAAACAATAAATAAATTAACTACTATATTGTTAAAAGCATTACCAATAGGGATTGGATTTTTGATTATTATCTTTATTGGTGCTTTGTATAATAAATAAATTAGAATTTAAAGGAAAGAAACTATCCGATAATAATATTTTTAATCATTGAATTATTCATTATTTATCCTAATAATGCATTAATTCGTGTATAAGTAGAGTATAATAATGCATAACCAAATAAATGGCATTAGTATATACAAAGATATAATAATAAAAATAATATAAAATGTAAAAAAATAAATGAATTTACTTGACAAAAGTGTTGCTAGGGGTTAAAATAATTAAAAATAATGTTACTTAATTTTTCGGGAGGACACAAAAATGGAAATGAAAAGAGTATTCTCTTCACTAATGGCCCTAGGCCTTGCCAGCACTTTAGTTGCTTGCGGTGGTGGAGGAGATAGCCAAGAAACTAATACAAACGATACTAGCACAGATGCTACTACTGATACAGCTACAAGTACAGAAGATACTAATGATGCTCAATCTACTGATGCTGCATCTACTGAAGATGCGGCTGCTTCTGAAGAAGCTGCTAACTTTGAATCTCAAACAGCAGATGATACTTTAGTTATTGGAAATGGAGAAATGAGTGGAGATTTCTTCTCTGGTTGGGGAGCTAACTCATATGATGTTAAGGTTAGAAGACTAATCGGTACAGAAGGAAATAATGGATATTCTACTGTAGTTCAAGATGAAGGAGGAGCTTGGGTAAACAACTCAGCTGTTTTGGCAGAAGATCCTATAACAGAAGAAAATGAAGATGGGTCAAAGACCTTTACTTTCAAGATTAAAGATGACCTAAAATGGTCTGATGGTGAGCCAGTTACAGCAGATGATTATTTATTTAATCGATTATTGATAAGCAACTCAAATTACACACCTGTTACAGCTTCTACTGATATAGGAGCAGATTCTGTTAAAGGATATGAAGCCTACCATAATGGTGAAAGTGATGTATTTGAAGGATTTGAAAAAATTGACGATCATTCATTTAAGTTAACAATTGATTCTTCTTTCCTACCATATTATGAAGAACAATTCCTTATGCTAGTAGAACCATTACCAATACACGAATTAGGTCAAAATTTGGCAGTTGCACCAGAAGGAAATAAGCTTGTTGTAAAAGAAGGTTACGAGGTAACAGAAGAAGATAAGAAAGCTTACGTAGAAGGTCTTGATACCCAAATCGCTAAATTAAAGGAAGACTTCGAAGCAAATAACCCAGCACCAGATGACGATGCCACAGAAGATGAAAAGAAAGCTTACGAAGAAGCTAAGGCTGCTAATGACGAACAAATCAAGGGCCTAGAAGATCGTAAGAATGGAGATGTAGATCCAAGCCAACAACTTATAGAAGAAGCTATGCTTAAATTAGCTAACGAATACAGGATAAAACCGACAGTAACAAGTGGACCATATAAGTTTGTTTCTTACGAAAACAATATGGTAAAACTTGACCTAAATGAAAACTACGCTGGAAACTTCAAGGGTGAGAAAGCTACAATTCCTCATGTTATAGTTCAATATGTAAATACTAAGATAGCGGTAGACTTACTTGAAAACGGAGATATAGATATCTGGGATCAAGAAGCAGAAGGTGGCCCAATCGATCAAATGAGAAAGGCAGCTGACGAAGGCAAGATAGGTGGTTACATCTCCTTTGAAAGAAATGGATATGGTAACATTGTCTTCCTAACAGATAGAGGTACAACCCAATACAAGGAAGTAAGAAAAGCAATAGCTTATTTGATGGACAGGAACTCATTCGTTCAATCCTTCGCAGGTGGATACGGAGTTGTAACCAACGGTATGTATGGTAGTAGCCAATGGATGTATAAGGAAAGAGGAGCAGACCTTGAATCTAAGCTAATCAACTATCAACTAAACCTAGATGAAGCTAACAAGCTATTAGATCAAACACCTTACAAGTTCGAAGCAGACGGTACAACTCCTTGGGATAAGGCTAAGGCAGACGAAGCCTTCGCATCAGATCCTGATGGATTCGACTACTATAGATATAATGAAAAGGGAGAAAAACTAGTAGTTAACCAATACGGTTCAGACGAATCTCCAATTACAACACTAATTTCTAACCAATTACCAAACAATGCAAAACAAGTTGGTATGGAATATAACGTAACAGCAGGATCATTTGCAACCCTACTTGATTACTACTATTATCCAGAAGAAGATCCTGAATATACAGTATTCAATATGGGATTAAGCTTCGGAACACCATTTGATCCATACTACCAATACCACTCAGAAGGTTTTGACAACCACACTAAGACAAACGATCCAAAGGCTGATGAGCTAACAGTTAAATTACGTCAAACAGACCCTGAAGATAAAGAAGGTTACCTAGATAAATGGGAAGAATTCCAACTATGGTATAATGACTACCTACCAGAAATCCCACTTTACTCTAACCAATATCACTCAGGATTTTCAAAGAGAGTCAAGGGTTACGATATATGTACACCTGTATGGCAATCAGAATATCAAATAAATGCTATGACTTTAGACGAATAAGAAATTAAATAACATTTAGGAAGGCAGATGAGAGAGATCTCATCTGTTTTTCTATTGAATTTTTATAAGAAAAATTTTGATAAGGAAATCATAATAGAAAGCTTACCATTTATACTATTAAGTAATTTAAATAGTTTATAAATATGCCGAATAAATGTTTTTATATTTGACAGAAAAAAAATAATAAGTTAAAATATAATAAAATAAGGTTATTTAATTTAAGGAGGAATTTATGAATAAAAAAAAGGTTTTCTCTTCTCTGATGGCCCTAGGTCTTGCCAGCACACTAGTTGCTTGTGGTGGAGGAGACAGCACAACAGAAGTTAATGAAAATTCTGATACAAGCACTGAAGATCAAGCAGTAGACCAAGCTGAAGATACTTCTACAACACCTGCTGAGGGAGAAGAAATAGCTGCAGCTGAAAATTTTGAATCACAAACTGCAGACGATACCCTAGTAATAGGATCTGGAGAAATTAGTGGGGACTTCTATTCAGGTTGGACTAATAGTGCTAATGATGTCAAGATTAGACATCTTATGGGTATAGAAGGCTCTAACTCCTATGGTACTGTTGTCCTGGATGAAAACGGTGAGTGGGTAGAAAATCCTACTGTATTAGCTGAAGGAATTACTAGCGAAGAAAATGAAGATGGTTCAAAGACCCTAACTTACAAAATCAAAGAAAACCTAAAGTGGTCAGATGGAGAGCCAGTTACAGCAGATGATTACCTATTTCCATATCTACTAGAAAGTCATCATGACTACATAGCTCTTACAGGATCAACCAATATAGGCTCTGATTCAACCAAGGGATATGAAGCATACTTCAATGGCGAAAGTGACGTATTTGAGGGTGTTGAAAAGGTCGATGACTATACCTTCAAGGTAACTATTGATGCATCCTTCCTACCTTACTACCTAGAGACATACTTGGGAGCATCAACACCATTCCCAATGCACGCTGTAAGTGAAAACCTAGCTCTAGCTCCAGAAGGAAACAAGCTAGTAGCTAAAGAAGGCTATGAAATAACAGAAGAAGATAAGAAAGCTTATCTAGAAGGTCTTGATACCCAAATTAATTTATTAAACGAAGACTTCGAAGCAAATAACCCAGCACCAGCTGATGATGCCACAGAAGATGAAAAGAAAGCTTACGAAGAAGCTAAGGCAGAAAATGATGAAAAGATCAAGGCTCTAGAAGAGCGTAAAAACGGAGATGTAGACCCAACCCAACAACTTATAGAAGAAGCTATGCTAAAACAAGCTAACGAATACAGACTAGCTCCTTCTGTAGTTGGAGGTCCATACAAATTTGAATCTTTTGAAAACAATATGGTTAAGCTAACCTTAAATGAAAACTACGCTGGAAACTTCAAGGGAGATAAGGCGACTATACCAAATATAATTGTACAAGCAATTAACCCTAAGATAGCAGTAGACCTCCTAGAAAATGGAGACATAGATATCTGGGATAAGGAAGCTGAGGGTGGTCCAATAGATCAAATGAGAGCAGCTGCGGAAAGTGGCAAGATCGGTGGCTACAATACTTTCGAAAGAAACGGATATGGTAACATTGTCTTCCTAACAGATAGGGGAGTAACCCAATACAAGGAAGTAAGACAAGCTATTGCCTATCTAATGGATAGGAATACCTTCGTTCAATCCTATGCAGGTGGATATGGTGTAGTAACCAATGGTATGTATGGTAACGCTCAATGGATGTATAAGGAAAGAGGAGCAGACCTAGAACCTAAGCTAACTAACTACCAACTAAACCTAGACCAAGCTAACAAATTGCTAGATCAAACTCCATACAAGTTCGAAGCAGACGGTAAGACCCCTTGGGATAAGGCTAAGGCAGACGAAGCCTTCGCATCAAACTCTGATGGATTCGACTACTATAGATATAATGAAAAGGGAGAAAAACTAGTAGTTAACCAATACGGTTCAGACGAATCCCCAATTACAACATTGATTTCTAACCAAGTACCAAACAACGCTAAGCAAGTTGGTATGGAATACAACGTAACATCTGGATCATTTGCAACCCTACTTGACTACCAACTCTATCCAGAAGAAGATCCTGATTATACAGTATTCAATATGGGAATAGATATGGCAGAAGCTTTCGATCCATACTACCAATACAACTCTAAAGGATTTAACAACACTACAAAGACAAATGATCCAAAGGCTGATGAAATCACAGAAAAAATGCGTAAGACAAATCCTGAAGATAGGGAAGCTTACCTAGATGCTTGGGAAGAATTCCAAATATGGTTCAATGACTACCTACCAGAAATTCCTCTTTACTCTAACCAATTCCACTCAGGCTATACAAAGCGAGTTAAGGGAAATGATATAGCAACACCATTCTGGGGAACAGACTATCAAATCAATGTTCTAACCCTAGAAAACTAAATAAACACTTGACAGGCGGGGCTTACCTGCCTGTTTTTTATACAATTTGCATAATTGAATAATAATTAAATAGCTAGTATCTGCTTTGAAATGATACTGGCAAAAGAAATGGCAAATTACAAACTATTTACTAATTAAAAATCTTTGCAAATGAGATCTTTCATTATAAAAATTCTAAATAATTCATAATTTATGGATAAAAGTCTTGACAATCACCTCCTTAAAGATTATAGTTAATCGGAATAAGTTATTTAATTTCAGGAGGAAATAATGAAAAATAAAAAGATATTTTCTTCACTATTTGTCCTAGGTCTAGCTACAACCCTTGTAGCTTGTGGTAATAGTGGAGATAGTACGACAGAGATTGACGAAAATGCTCCAAGTGAGCCTAGTCAAGAAGAAAAACAAGAAGAAGCAAGCCTAGATACAGCAACTACCGAAGAAGCCGGAGCAGAAACTGCTGACTTTGAGTCACAAACTGCTGATGATACTTTAGTTATCGGAAACCTAGAAATGACAGGAGACTTTTACCCAGGTTGGAGCGCTAATGGATATGATGCTAAGGTTATGAGACTTATAGGAACTGAAGGAAATAACAGCTACCAAGTTCTAGTTCAAGATGAATCAGGTGCTTGGGTAGAAAATTCAGCTGTCTTGGCAGAAAGTATCAAGTCAGAAGATAATGAGGATGGTTCCAAGACCTTTACCTACAAGATAAAAGATGACCTAAAATGGTCAGATGGTGAGCCAGTTACAGCAGATGATTATTTATTTAAAATATTATTAGAATCATTACCATCATATATACAAGTAACTGGATCCTATTATATAGGAGCAGACTCTACTAAAGGTTATGAAGCTTACCATAATGGAGAAAGTGATGTATTTGAAGGAATTGAAAAGATCGATGACTATACTTTTAAGGCTACTATTGATGCATCTTTTCTACCATACTATGAAGAAGAGTATCTAGCGGCAGTTATACCTTTCCCAATGCATGCTGTAAGCGAAAACCTAGCTGTATCACCAGAAGGAAATAAGCTTGTTGTAAAAGAAGGTTATGAAGTTACGGAAGAAGATAAGAAAGCTTACGTAGAAGGTCTTGATACCCAAATCGCTAAATTAAAGGAAGACTTCGAAGCAAATAACCCAGCACCAGCTGATGATGCCACAGAAGATGAAAAGAAAGCTTACGAAGAAGCTAAGGCTGCTAATGACGAACAAATCAAGGGCCTAGAAGATCGTAAGAATGGAGATGTAGATCCAACTCAACAACTTATAGAAGAAGCTATGCTAAAACAAGCCAATGAGTATAGGATCAAACCAACAGTAACAAGTGGACCATATAAGTTTGTTTCATTTGAAAACAATATGGTAAAACTTGACCTAAATGAAAACTACGCTGGAAACTTCAAGGGAGAAAAGGCTACAATCCCACACGTCATAGTTCAATATGTAAATAACAAGATAGCAGTAGACCTCCTTGAAAATGGAGACATAGATATTTGGGATCAAGAAGCAGAAGGTGGCCCAATCGATCAAATGAGAAAGGCAGCTGACGAAGGCAAGATAGGTGGTTACAACTCCTTTGAAAGAAATGGATATGGTAACATTGTCTTCCTAACAGATAGGGGAACAACCCAATACAAGGAAGTAAGACAAGCGATAGCATATTTGATGGACAGGAACTCATTCGTTCAATCCTTTGCAGGTGGATACGGAGTTGTAACCAATGGTATGTATGGAACAAGCCAATGGATGTATAAGGAAAGAGGAGCAGACCTAGAACCTAAGCTAACTAACTACCAACTAAACCTAGATGAAGCTAACAAGCTATTAGACCAAACTCCATACAAGTTCGAAGCAGACGGTACAACTCCTTGGGATAAGACTAAGGCTGAAGAAGAATATAAGAATAACCCAGAAGGCTTTGACTATTTCAGATATGACGAAAAGGGAGAAAAACTTGTAGTTAACCAATACGGTTCAGACGAATCCCCAATCACAACACTAATTTCTAACCAAGTACCAAACAATGCTAAGCAAGTTGGACTAGAATACAATGTAACTGCAGGATCTTTTGCAACCTTATTAGACTATTACTATTACCCTGATGAAGATCCAGACTACACCGCCTTCTCAATGGCTGCAGAATTCGGTACACCATTTGATCCATACTACCAATACAACTCAGAAGGTTTTGACAACCACACCAAGACAAACGATCCAAAGGCTGATGAAATAACAGTTAAGTTAAGAAAAACAGATCCAAGTGACAAAGAAGGTTATCTAGATAACTGGGAAGAATTCCAACTATGGTTCAATGACTACCTACCAGAAATCCCACTTTACTCTAACCAATACCATTCAGGATTTACAAAGAGAGTCAAGGGTTATGATATATCTACACCAGTATGGCAATCTGAATATCAAATCAATGCTATGACTCTAGAATAATTTATAAGTAATAAGGGGTCCACTTCGGTGGACCTTTTAATTAACTATAAGTCCTTATAAATCTTTTGCTTTAGTATTGTATATAAATAACGGAATTATAGGGTTTTCTTGTTAAAAGTGTATAATTATAAGGAAAACCTTTAAAAAAATACCCTTATATTCATTTAAATGACCCCTAAATTCTAAATTAAATTTGACAAAAAAACCAATGTATATTAATATAATAATAATAAAAATTATTTAACATGAGATTGATGCTACTTTTTTTAAATTCATACATATAATTGGCATATAATTTCATAGTTAAAATAGGAAGGAAAGATATGTTTCGCTATACAATTAAGAGAATTTTAAACTTGATACCTGTAGCTCTTATTATCTCAATAATGCTATTTGCCTTCTCAAAGGCCATGCCTGGCGATCCTATCAAGGCTATGATGCCTACAACCGGTAGGATGACCAAGGCTCAACAAGAAGAGCTTTATGAAACTCTTCAAGCAAGATATGGGCTAGATAAGAGTCTACCAGAACAATATGTGAGATGGCTCACTAGAACCCTAAAGGGAGATTTGGGAGAATCTACTAGAGTAAGAAGACCTGTATCAGAATACTTGTCTGAACCACTCAAAAACACCATTTTCCTAAATATTGGATCTACCCTTATTTCCTTTGTTCTCTCGGTCTTGATAGGAATAAGGTCGGCGACGCACAAGGGGGGTATTTTTGACAAGACCTTCCAGACTCTAACCCTTATTGGTCTATCAGTTCCAGTATTTTTTATAGGACTTATTTTAATCTTTGTTTTTGCCTTTAGGCTAGGTTGGTTTCCTGCTAATGGTATGCCTAGGGAAAATAGTTTTGGTGAATGGGTAAGGTACTTGGTTCTACCAACGGCAACCTTGACCATAGGATCTCTTGCTTCTCTATCTAGGTATGTAAGAAATGCTATGCTTGATGCCCTAGACCAAGACTATATTAGAACAGCTAGGAGTAAGGGACTTAAGGAAAAGACCGTTATCTATTCACACGCCTTTAGAAACGCCCTCATTCCTGTAGTTACATCTCTAACATGGGCAGTTCTTGGAATGTTCTCAGGTTCTGCTATCACTGAGAGGATTTTCTCTTACAGAGGAATAGGTAACGAACTTATAACTGCAGTTATGGCCCAAGACTATAATGTAATTTTGGCCCTATCAATGTTCTATGCGATTTTGACCCTTATAGGTAACCTAGTAATGGACCTTGCTTATGCACTAGTTGATCCTAGGGTTAAATTGGAGGCTTAAGATGAATACGACTTTAAAAAAATCTATAACAACTTACGGACGCTTTTTGAAATCTTTCTTCTTAAGAGGTTTTACCTTCTCCAAGGGGGCAGAATTTGATGAGCCTAGCGTAAATAATAACCCTGATGTTGATAAGTCTATCGATGAAGATGAACTAATCAACAAGGGTAATCAAAATGTAGATATGGGACCTTCTAAGGATGATGAAAATGATAAGTTAAAAGAAGAAGCTATCATGAGTCCTGGTAGGGTTGCCCTAAGAAACTACTTTAGAAACCCATTGGGAATTTTTGGACTTGTATTATTTGTAGCTATAGTTTTAGTAATCTTTGTAGGTTCAAAAATACTTCCTTTCGACCAATATTATTCTCAAGGCAACTTGACAAATGTAGCACCTGGTGGGGCTTATATGAACTTCCCAAAAGACTTCGAAAAAGAAGGAGTTCAAAAGATTGGTATAGGTAATACATTCTCAGTTGGTCTAAGTAAGGAAAATAATGTCTATGTTTGGGGATCAGACAACGAAGATAAGGTTCTTCAAATCCCTAATGATGTTAAAAAAGCTTTAAATGAAAAAGAAATAGTAGACCTTGCAGCAGGTGATAGACACGTTATTGTTGCAACAGATGATAATGAAATATATGGTTGGGGAAATAATTCCTTCAAGCAAGCAGAAGCTCCAGCTATGGGAGCTGACCAATTAAAAGAAGAAGGTATAGCCAAACTTGGTGGTGGAGTTCAATACTCTGTAGCTTTGACTAAGGCAAATAACCTTGTAGTTTGGGGTTCAACTCTCGCATCAAGACTTAACCTGCTACCTTCAGATATCCAAGGTCAAGTAGTTGACTTTGCTACAAACCCTATTAACATTTTGGTTATTCAAAAAGATGGATCTATTAGGTTGTTGGGAGTTATGGGAGCAGAAATTGACACCCAAATGCCTGAAGAACTAAAAGATGGATCTGTTAAGGTTAAGAAGGTTGCCCTAACATCATCATCAGGTGCAGCCCTTAGCGAAGATGGAGAACTCTATGTATGGGGGCCATCAAGAGAAAAACTAACAGGAGATAATATTCCTGAATTTGATGCTAAAATCGTAGATATAGCTGGATCTGACACAGTATTTACAGCCCTTGACGAAAATGGCAAGCTTTACCAATGGGGTAAGGATAACTACGGTGAGCTATCAACTCCAGAAGGAGAATATGAACAAATTTATTCTTCCTACTTCAACAACTATGCAGTAGGCAAGGAAGATGGCAATATAAAAACTTGGGGTCTAGATGGATTTAGATTTGGATCAGACGATCAAGGTCGTGATATCTTCACTAGACTAATCCACGGTGGTAAGATGACCATGATAATTTCCCTAATCTCAACTGTAATCCAAATAGGATTGGGAGTTATAATAGGTATGGTATCAGGATTCGTTGGAGGAAAGGTTGACAACGTATTGATGAGATTCTCAGAGATTGTAGCATCCTTCCCATTCTATCCTATGCTTATTTCCCTATCAGCCCTCCTACCTCCAGGAGCCAGCCAAGAAGAAAGAATTACCATGATAATGATCCTTCTAGGTCTTCTAGGATGGACGGGTCTTGCACGTTTGGTACGTGGTCAAATCTTGGCAGAGAGAGAAAGAGACTATATAACAGCTGCGAGAGCCTTAGGTGTTAAGAGCTGGTCAATTATGATCAAGCATATCTTGCCAAATATATTATCAATAGTTATAGTTAACGCAACAATAGGTTATGCTGGAAACTTGTTAACAGAATCTGGTCTATCCTTCTTAGGTTTCGGTGTTCAAGAGCCTACACCATCATGGGGTAATATGCTAACAGCGGCTCAATCATCAGATGTACTAAACACTTATTGGTGGAGATGGGTATTCCCTGCACTAGCAGTATTCTTGACATCATTCTCTGTTAACCTAATAGGTGATGCCTTAAGAGATGCTATAGATCCAAGAGCAAATGAGAGATAGGTGAGTAAAATGTCTTTATTAGAAATAAAAAATCTTCATACCTACTTTGAAACAAGACGTGGTCTTATCAAGGCTGTAAATGACGTATCATTTACCATTGATCAAGGTAAGACCCTAGGCCTTGTAGGAGAGAGTGGATCAGGTAAGAGTCAAACTGCGATGAGTGTTTTGCAACTCTTCGAGAAAAACCAAAAAATTTATGACGGCGAAATTATCTTTGACGGTGAAAAAATATCAGATTATAAAACCAGTCAAATGGAAGAAATCAGGGGAAACAAGATTTCAATGATTTTCCAAGAACCAATGAGTTCCCTAAACCCTGTATTTACTGTAGAAAAACAAATCTCAGAAGTGCTTAAGCTCCACAAGGGCCTTTCTAAAAAAGAAGCTGCCCAAAGATGCGAGGAGCTTCTAGCTTCTGTTAAGATTCCAAACCCACATATAGTGGCTAAGCAATACCCATTTGAACTATCAGGTGGTATGAACCAAAGAGTTATGATAGCTATGGCCCTTGCCTGCGAACCAAAACTTCTTATTGCAGACGAGCCAACCACAGCCCTAGATGTAACCATCCAAGCCCAAATCCTAAAACTTATGAACGAGCTAAAGGAAAAGGCTGGTACTTCTATCCTCTTCATAACCCACGACCTTGGAGTTATAAACCAAATGGCTGATGAAGTAGCTGTAATGTATTGTGGTCAAATAGTTGAGCAAAGTCCGGTAGAATATATCTTCAAACATGATATCACCGACTACAACCACCCATATACTATTGCCCTACTAAACTCCATCCCATCCATAACTTCAGATAGGAATGAGAGACTAGATATAATCCCAGGCTCTGTACCTCACCCACTTAACCTACCTAAGGGATGTAAGTTTGCTGACAGGTGCAAGTATGCTACACAAAAATGTATAAATGAAATGCCTGATCTAGTTGATATAAACGAAAATCAAAGAATAAGATGTCACTATCCAAATAGAAAGGAGAGGGAAGCAAGTGGAAAATAAAGAAAATAAGAAGGTCTTATTTAAAGTAAGAAACCTCAAAAAATATTTCCCTCTAAAGAAAAAATCAATCTTTGACAAGGGAGCAGGTGAATATGTTCACGCTAACGAGTCTATAAGCTTAGACATCTACCAAGGTGAAACCCTAGGTTTGGTAGGAGAATCAGGTTGTGGTAAGTCTACCTTTGGTAGGACCCTCCTACAAATCTATGATCAAACAGAAGGAACAACCCTCTACTATGGAAAGACCATAGAGGAGATTGCTCCTGAATATATGCTTGATATGATAAAGAAAATTCCTTCAAAATTTCCTAACTACCACAAGGAACTAGAAGAGCTTAACAAAATCTATGTAGACTTAGATAAGGCGACAAGTGATGAAGAACGTGCAGCCCTCAACGAAAAGGCCATGTTCAAACGTCGTGAAATCGAAGAAGACTATCTAAATATGGCAAGAATAGCCGGAGGTCTTCTAACAAGTAGTGATCTTTCTAAGGTATCAAACATCCTAAAAGATAAATACCAAGTCCTCAAACAAAGAGCCAATGTAATAAAAGATATAGAAGAAATTGAACAAAAGACTCAAATGAGATCTAGGACCTGGGAAGAATACGACAATAACCTAGCAGCAGATCCAAAATACAAGGAATTCCTAGGAAAAAAAGATAGCCTCACTAAGGAAGTTGAAGCTAAGGATAAGGACATAGATGCATTTAGATCTAGACTAAGCTCAAATAAAAATTTCAATGAACTAGAAGAGCTAAGAGATGATGGTATCGACCTATCAGAGCTAAATGCAGAAGAGATGAGAGGCCTACGTAAGGACCTACAAATGATCTTCCAAGACCCATATGGTTCCCTAGATACCAAGATGACAGTAGGAAATATAATCGGTGAAGGTGTACTAGGCCACAACCTCTTTAAGAGTAGAAAAGAAAAAGGCTACAACGAATATATAAGAGAAACCATGGAAAAATGTGGACTAGCTCCATACTTCCTCCACAGGTATCCTCACCAATTCTCAGGTGGTCAAAGACAAAGAATTGGTATAGCAAGAGCCCTAGCCCTAAAACCTACCTTCATAGTATGTGATGAGGCTGTATCTGCCCTTGACGTATCAATCCAATCACAAATTATAAACCTACTTCAAGACCTTAAAGATCAAAACAACCTAACCTACCTCTTCATAACCCACGACCTATCTGTAGTAAAATATATCTCTGATAGAATAGGAGTTATGTACCTCGGAGTATTGGTTGAATTATCTGAGTCAGAGAGAATCTTCGAGAACCCACTCCACCCTTACTCAAAGGCCTTGCTAAGGGCAATCCCTAGGACAGACGTGGACAAAGGTCAAGAACTTCAAACCATAGAGGGAGATATACCATCAGCAGTAAAGCCACCAAAGGGATGTAGGTTCCACACAAGATGTGAATACGCCATGGATATATGTTCCCAATATGAACCTGAACTAAAAGAAGCAGAACCAGGCCACTTCGTAGCTTGTCACTTGATGGACGTATCTGAAGAAGAAAAACAAAGGGCTTATGAAAAGAATAAGTCTGAAAAAAAAGCCTTAGATCAAGAACTTGAAGAGATGAGTGCTATATGAAAGGACCTATAGATAGGTTTAAAGAAAAAAATAGAGAATATATATACGAAAAGGAAAGCCTCTTAGATAAGGATAACCTAGAAAGAGGAGATAGACTAGCGATGTTTCTTGCGGCTATGAAAACTTTCATGCCCGTAGTCCTACTAATCCTATCTCCCCTTATCTTATTGGCAATATTCCTATAGAAGCTCCCCAAGGGGGGGCTTTTTAGTACAAAGATTTATTAGAGGCAGAGATATAAAAAATATTTAAAAGCCAGAAAAAATGACCTTGAGAAAAATCTCCTATGGGAAAATATCATGCTCGTAATGATATCCCATGTGTCTGATGATAATAAAAAACTTTATGATGAAGTAATAGAATTAAAGTAGTTAAAAGGACCTACTTGCCTTATTATATTAACATAGGGCGAGTGGTCCTTATTTTTTCCTATCCTAAAGGGTCAAGAGATTCTTCTCCAATCCTTATTCTTTAGATTATCCAAGTTTTCTCTGTTATTTTTAAACAATTTTCCAGAAAAAGAAACTTCATAGGCGACTTTTTTACCTAGGTGGCTAAAGGATAGGATGGCCTTATTGGATTTTTCGCTTAATTCAAAGTCTTCTATCTCATGCCAAGGCATCAAAACGAAGTCCCCCTTTAGGCTATTAGAAATTTCCTTTTCGTGAATGCCCTTCTCGTCAAAAAAGATAAGAAAGGACCTATTTGAATCAAAGGTGTAAAGCAAATTACTAGCTAGTAACTTTCCTAGCCCTTTCTTTAAATCATTATGTTTTAAAACTATGAGATAGTCCTTGGTATTGCCAAGGATACTCTTGACCTTCTCTTCGATCTCATTTGAATTGTTGAATATAAGTCCCATACTCTCTCCTTATTTAAAAATAAAAACTTCCTTTATATCCTTATCCAAAACCTTACAAATTTTGTAAGCAGTTTCTAGGGTGGGGCTAATGGTCTTATTTTCATAGGCCATGATAGACCTTCTCTTTAGACCAACAGCCCTTGCTAGCTTATCCTGAGATAGGCCCTTTTCTTTCCTAAATTCTGCTATCCTATTATCAATTTCTACTTCGATAAGATCACCTTCCTACACAGCATAGTTACATTTATAGTACATATCTTGTTACATTTATAGTATCAAAATTATTTAGAAGTGTCAATATTTAATCCAAAAGAAGACTTAAGAAAGCTCCTACAATTTACTCTTATATCATTAATACTTGAAAATTGGCAAAGGAATCATATAATTAAAGTGTAAATACAACTAATTAGAGATATTTGTTTTAAATTTTAGGAGTAACACTGTGAAAAAATACGAAATGGACGAATTGACTATTTATTGGGACCCTGATGTATGTCAACACGCTGGCAAATGCACAAAGGGCCTACCTGATGTTTTTGATGTAGAAGAAAGACCTTGGGTAATGCCTGAGAAAGCATCAGCTGAAGAGATAATGAAGGTAATAGATAAGTGTCCATCCAAGGCCTTATCATACGAAGAAAAGTAGGAGATTATTATGGTAGAAATATTTTTTGAAGATGATAATAAGAGAGCAGCTGCCTATGATGAGGGTAAGTTAATAGGAGAGAGTACCTTTAGCCCAAAAGATGACATATGGGTAATAGACCATACCTTTGTACAAAATGACTATAGGGGTCAAGATATAGCCGTAAAGCTTGTTAATCAAATTGTGATTACAGCTAGGGAAAGGGGCAAGAAGATAATTCCCCTCTGTCCATTTGCCAAAAAAGAGTTTGATAAGAAGGAAGAATACAGGGACCTACTAGCAAAATAGTGGATCTATAGGAACTAAGGAGAAGATATGAAAGTTAAAAATTATATTGACTTACAAAAAGCCATAGACTTAAACGAAGATATAGAGTTAACTAATTCAATAAATGCAGTAGATACAATCAAACTAAATAAGGGCCAAAAGATCTTTTCTAATGAAGAGAACCTACTTTTAAGCTTTATAAATGGAGACGGTCTTGCCCTAAGGGGAGATAATGAAATATCCAATATAGCCATCCAAACTACTCCTAGTAGGAGGGCAATCTATATTGATTCTGATGAAGAAGACCTGGGAGAGATTAAATTAAATAACCTCACCATAACAGGTATGGTGCAACTACTAACTAGGGGCAACAACAAGAAATTATCAGTAAAAATCGACACCCTAGATATCCTAGCAGCTGATGCTAGAAACTACCCAGAAAGACCTATGAAATATGGAGTAAATGTCTACCAAGGAGCCCTTACCATATACAACTTCAACCCAAAAGAAGGCAGTGAAATCAGGGTATCTGCAGAAAACATCTCCCTAGGTAGGCAAAAAGCCCCTGTAATAGGAAGTGGAGTATTTATCTCAGGCTTCAATGACGAATCAGGAAAAGTTATAATAGACAAACTAACAACCAATGACATCTATACAAATGGTATGATCCCAACAGGTCAACCAAACCTAATTACTGGAGCTATATTTATAGTTTACGGTGCCCATGCCAAGGAAATAATCTCCAATGGTAAGACTGTAACCTACGGTACAAATGATATGGTACTTGATGTGTGGGGAGAAGTTGATGATTGGGTAAGCAAGGACAAGATCCTAAGCTATGGCTCAAGTGCGATAGGCTTTGTAAACTTCGGACACGTTAAAAACTATAGGGCAGAAGCGGAAGTTAGCACCTTTGGCCTAGGAGCTAGGGGCTTCAACCAATATGATGGAAGCATAGAAAATGCTGAATTCAAATCAATAAAGACCCTGGGAGATGGATCAATAGGCATGCAATTCTCCAAACCTGTAGGAACAATCACCATCAAAGAAGGTGTAGAAACAACAGGATCAACAGGAGAAACCCTAGTAAAGGGAGAAATAAAAGAACTCCAAGCTGACGGAATAAGCGTCCTTGAAGGTGGAGAAATCAAAAAACTAGTAGTAGAAGGCAACCTAACCACCAAGGGAGAAGAAGTAGTAGCCTACCATGTAAATGGTGGAAAGGTAAAATCTTTTGAACTAAAAGGCAAAATTTCTGCAAAAAATGAAAATTCTAAAGAAGTCCTCATAGAAAATAACGGCGAAAGCGACCTATCAGACCTAAGAGAATATTTATAAAAAATAATAAAGAAAGAATCCAGTCGAGCCTAGGGGCTGGATTCTTTTTG
>NZ_JAKZEY010000002.1 GCF_022808955.1 Anaerococcus sp. AGMB09787 | reverse complement strand
ACCTGTCATGTACAGATTACATTCCGCTTAAAATATTATTAAATTATTCCGTGTTTACGGGTTCAGGTCACTTCCGTCCTTGATTTTTATATTAAATTAATAAATTTTTGCTCCTGCTGGAATATTGGAATCTAGCATTATTAGGTTTAGGAGTTCTTCTCCATCATAGTCGCATACTGCTGATAAGAGCATACCACATGATTCTTCTCCCATCATCTTCCTTGGTGGAAGGTTTACTATAGCTAGGAGGGTTTTTCCTACAAGCTCTTCTGCTGAATAGTTGTTTTTGATACCTGATAGGATTATCCTATCTTCTCCTGATCCATCATCTAGGGTGAATTTCAAGAGTTTCTTTGACTTAGGTACTTCTTCGCATTTTTTAACCTTGACTACTCTAAAGTCAGACTTGGAAAAGGTATCGAAGTCTACTTCATCTTCAAATAGTGGATCAACTTTTACCTTGGATAGATCAATTTTTACGCTATTAGCTTGGCTAGCCTTGGCTTCTAGTTGGCTTTCTTTTTCCTTGCCCATTGGCTTCATTGTTGGGAATAGTAGGACATCCCTAATTGAGTGTTGACCTGTGAGGATCATTATAAGTCTATCGATTCCTATTCCTAGACCACCTGTTGGAGGCATACCTACTTCTAGGGCATTGACAAAGTCGTAGTCCATCATTTGGGCTTCGTCATCTCCTGCTTCTCTCTTTGCAACTTGCTCTTCAAATCTTTCTCTTTGATCGATTGCATCGTTTAGCTCAGAGAAGGCATTAGCAATTTCTGCTCCATTTATGAAGGCTTCAAACCTATAGGTTAAGCTTGGGTCGTCTGCTTTTCTCTTAGCCAGTGGGGATATTTCTACTGGATAATCTATGACAAAGGTTGGTTGGATTAGCTTATCTTCTACAAAGGCATCGAAGAATTCTGCTATTATTTCTCCCCTGGTTGACTTAACTTCAACATTGTTTTCCTTGGCTACCCTTACAGCTTCTTCGTAGTCTGTAATTTCGTTAAAGTCTACACCTGACTCTTCTTTGACTGCATCAATCATAGATATTCTCTTCCATGGAGCCTTTAGTTCGATAGTATTCCCATCAAATTCTACTGATGTAGTACCTTTTACATTATTAGCTACAGTTTCTACTAGATTTTCTGTAATTTCCATCATATCTTCGAAGTCGCCGTAGGCTTGGTAGAGTTCCATTGAGGTAAATTCTGGGTTGTGGGTTGCATCCATTCCTTCATTTCTAAACATCCTACCTATTTCATATACTTTATCGAAGCCACCTACTATAAGTCTTTTTAGGTATAGCTCGCTTGCGATCCTTAGGTACATATCTATATCAAGGCTGTTGTGGTGGGTTGTAAATGGTCTAGCTGTAGCTCCACCTGCTATGGTATTTAAGATTGGCGTTTCTACTTCCAAGAAGCCCTTAGTATCTAAGAATCTTCTGATTTCTGAGATTATTTTTGACCTTTTGACAAAGACTTCCTTTACATCAGGATTTACTATTAGGTCTAGGTATCTTTGCCTATATCTTAGGTCAGGATCCTTTAGACCATGCCATTTTTCTGGGAGCATTTGTAGGGACTTGGTTAGGAGGGTTGGAGTAGATGTTTCTACAGATATTTCTCCTTGGTTGGTCTTAAATACATTACCCTCGATACCTACTATATCTCCTATATCGTATTTTTTAACTTGGTTGAATTCATCGCCGATAACATTTTTACGGTTAACAATTTGGATTTGGCCAGTCTCATCTTGGATATCCATGAAGGACATATTTCCATGACCTCTCTTAGCCATAATTCTTCCAGCAATCCTTACACTTTTACCGTTATAGTCTTCAAAGTCATCTTTGATATCTTTTGAAGGTATTCTTCCCCTAAAGTTTACTTCCTTGTGGGGATCTCTGCCTTCAGCCTTGAGTTCTTCTAACTTATCCCTCTTGATTTTTAGCATCTCGTTTATATCTTTGTTATCAGCCATCATTTCTCCTTTATTTAATATTTTTAATTACGTAGAACATCTTTCCATTAGGTGTTGATACTTCTACCCTATCGTTTATTTTCTTTCCTAAGAGGGCGGCACCTACTGGACTTTCATTTGATATAAAGCCTTCTAGTGGGTTTGATTCCGCTGTTCCTACTATCTTGTAGTCATTTTCTTCGTCAAATTCTTCATCGTATACTGTAACTATATTACCAACGCCTACTTCATCAGAATTTTCCTTAACTTCGATGGTCTTAGCATTTCTAATCATATCTTCGATTTTGGCAATTCTTGATTCAACTTCACCTTGTTCATTTTTTGCTTCATCGTAATCGGCGTTTTCTGAAAGGTCTCCAAAACTTCTTGCTACTTTGATTTTTTCAGCGATTTGGGGACGCTTTTTAGTTTTTAAATATTCTAGTTCATCTTCAAGTTTTTCTAAATACTCTTTACTTAATATTACTTCTTTCTTCTCTGTCATAATTTTCCTCTAAATATCTCTCATACTCATCTAACAAGTCAAAGATTTCTTGGCTTGTCTTAGTTTCATTTACTCTTTTCCTAAATGTAGTTGCCTGAGCTAGGCCCTTGATATACCAGCCCACATGCTTTCTCATTTGGTTTACAACGAGCCTTTCGTCCTTGTAGGCAAGGGATAGGTCATATTGTCTTTTTATGGTGGCTAGGATTTCTCTAAAACTAACCCTACTTACCTCCCTACCTGCTAGGTAGTCCTTAATTTGCCTAAAGATAAAGGGGTTACCCATAGCTCCTCTTGCTATCATAACTCCATCAGCCTTGGTCTGTTCCAGGATATTTATATAGTCTTCAACTGTATATACATCACCATTAGCTATAACTGGGATGCTTAGATCTTCCTTAAGTTTTCTAATCTCATCCCATCTAGCCTTGCCTTGGTAAAACTGTTCTCTGGTCCTAGCGTGGAGGATTACATAGTCGACACCTGCATCTTCTAGGGCATGGCCGACTTCTATATAATTTATTGAATCCTCATTTATTCCCAGCCTATATTTTACACTGACTATCTTATCTGTAGAGTCAACTAGGGTTTTTGCTATGGAATAGACCTTGTGGGGATCACTTAATAAGGCCGAGCCTTGACCGTTCTTAAATATCTTTGGGGCAGGACACCCCATATTAAAGCATATCTCATCATAGTAGGGAAGGATATTTATCTTATCCTTGACAACTTCTTCTATTATGTCTTCATCCCTACCAAAGATTTGGATGTTTGACTTATGCTCAAGGTCGCTATGATACATTATATCGTAAGTTGCCCTATTATCATACCTTAGGGCATTTACTGAAACCATCTCAGTAAAGGTCTTATCGGCTCCATTTTCTTCAGCTATAACTCTAAAAGCACTATCAGTAACTCCAGCCAAGGGAGCTAGCATGACACTTTTATTTTCCCTTGATTGACTCATATATTATCCTCAATCCATCAAGCATAAGGTCGTGTTCTATTACGTCTATATACTTGCTTTCATTGGATATAAGCTCTGAAAAGCCTCCAGTTGATACAACCCTTATATCTTCCCTCTTGATATTGTATTTTTCTACCAATTCATCTTCTATTACTTCGATTATCTTATCAATCATACCAATGTATCCAAATATTATACCAGCATTGATACTTGATGAAGTATCCCTACCAATGGCAGAGTCTGGTACAGACAATCTAATCTTAGGAAGCTTGGCAGTAGATCCAAAGAGTCCATCTTGGGCAATCCTGATACCAGGAGCAATAGATCCCCCCAAGTATTTTTTATCTTCTGTAACTACATCGAAGGTAATGGCTGTACCCATATCTATTACTACAATTGGACCCCCATACTTGCTATAGGCTGCCACACAGTCCACTATCCTATCAGCTCCTACTTCCTTTGGATTGTCATAGGCTATATCCAAGAAGGTTGGTGTGCTGGCATTGACTATGATAGCCTCCCTTTGAAAGAGCTTCCTATTAGCACTTTGCCAATTGTATAAGACGTCTGGTACTACACAAGATATGATAGAATCTTCGATAGAATCAATATCTATATTTTTAATTACCAACATATTAAATAAAGTAGCAACCAATTCATCGCTAGTTTTCTTTAAATTAGTCGCCACTCTAAATCTAGATTTTAAATTTTCTCCATCGAAAACGCCAATCATAGTATTGGTATTTCCAATATCTATTACTAATAACATTTACAAAACATCTCCAAAAAATTTATAATTAACCCTTATATAATACATCTATATGAGTAAATTTCAAGCTTATTTTCCTAATTTATACCTTCTTATTAGGGTATTTATTTCTTCGATGTCTTCTTTTCTGACCTTAGTTGACTCTCTACTTTCTCCCATCTTATCCTTGACTAAGATAACTATGTCCCCACTATCTGTATCAAAACCCCATTTCTTAATTTGCTTGTAGGATGAAAACTTTGAATTGGCAAGGATGCCATTTTCTGCGACATAGATATTTAATCTTGATGAGATATAGAATACTAGGGCCAATAAGAGCATAACCAAGGCTGTAAGTATGCTTTGATTGTTGCCTTGCTTGTAGCCATAATATACATTTACTCCACCCGTAATTACCAAAATCACTATCAAAATAATTTCAAAACTGGATGTCGGTTTCTTGAAGGCTCTTACTTCGCCTTCTATATTTTTCTTAGCTAAAATATGCTTTACAATCCTATAAAGGAAAAAAGCTACTATAAGTCCATATAATACAATAATCACTGAATCTAATGAGTTCATCCTACCTCCTAATTTTCTTCTTCATTATCTTCATAAACTGATCTTTTCAAAACTCCTATGTAAGGGAGATTTCTATAAAGTTGATCATAGTCAAGACCAAAGCCTACTACAAATTCATTAGGTATCTTAAAACAATACCAGTCAGGCTTGATATCGACTACCCTTCTTTCAGGTTTATCCAAGAGAGTAACGATCTTTACATCCTTGGCATCTCTATTTAATAAGGTTTCCCTGGTTTTACTTAGGGTGTAGCCAGTATCAATTATATCTTCTACTATCAATACCTCCCTACCCTTTACATCAGTATCCAAGTCCTTTAATATTTTTACATTACCACTTGAATAGGTATTTTGATCATACGAAGATACTACCATAAAGTCCATATCTAGATCAACATCTAAATTCTTGGCAAGCTCTGCCATAAACATAACACTTCCCTTAAGGATACCCACCAAGAGAAGCTCATCCTTATCCCTATAGTATTCATTTATTGTCTTAGCCAATTGCTTAATCTTAAGCCTTAGGCTCTCTTCATCTATTAATACCCTATCAATTAACTCGTCATAATTTCTTAACATATCCTACCTCTATCCTAACAATATTTTTGCTCTTAGAACTAACCTTATAATCTTCGCTAATCCTCAAAGGAACTATCCAAATTATATCAGAAGCTGAAGTTATTATAGGTAACTTGTCCCTATCCTTTCTGTCAATCTTGGCATCTATGAGAAAGTCCTTGACCTTCTTGGTGTTTTTCATACCAAAGGGCTTAAACCTATCCCCGTTTCGCCTATATCTAACCTTCAAGGGAAAGTTTAGCTTATCATAATCAAAAAAACCTACACACCTATTGGAAGTCGGCTCATAGGAAGAAACTTTACTAGCCTTGATAGTATAAGGACCAAAGCTTACCTCACCATCAAGCTTTAGCTCTAGCTCGTCTTCGATATAATCTTGACCTCTTTTTCCTATTAAGAGTTCATAATAATTATATGACTTATAAAATGTAATATCATCTTTTATGATAGATTTTCCTGGGTCAAGACCTAAAAGCTTATCAAAAGAGTCTATATTGTCCTTGGATATATCCTTAAGGTCTCCCTTGAGATTTTCGATACCAATCCTTAGGATGGCTGACCTTATAGCCTTATCACAGCCCTCCAAGCCTTCCTTATCAAATTTTAAGGAAGTCTCATCACTACTTATAAGAAGGTCATCATAAATCTTACCCACATAAGCCTTACTTATCTCATGCTCATCCCTTGCTATGGCAGATAAATTGACCAGGGCCCTTTTAAAGTTGGGATTAATCTTCTCGATAGCAGGGATTATATCAAGCCTTAGCTTATTTCTAGTGTAGTCATCCATTAGGTTGGTCTGGTCTATGGCGTAGGGGATTTGCTCTTGGTCAAGGTAAGTAAGGAGGTCGGACTTTTTAATATCGAGGATGGGCCTTATGATGTGGCCGTTCTTATAGGACATGGCTGTAAGCCCCTTGATACCAGTCCCCCTAATTATCCTCATAAAAACGGTTTCTGCTTGATCATCAAAGGTGTGGGCTACTGCAATCTTCCCCTTGGGATACTTGGCTAGAATCTCCTCAAAGAAGTCATACCTTAGCCTTCTCCCAGCATCTTCTGGGGACAACTTATTCTCCCTGGCATAATCATCCATAGACCTCGCTCTGATTTCTACTTTAAGATTTAGGGCCTTGGCCCTTTCTTCTACTATCTTTTGGTCTACTATAGCCTCTTTTCTATGGAGGTGGTTTAGATGAGCGAGAACTATATCAAAGTCAAGCTCCTCCTTTATGGAATTTAGGGCTGTGATTAGAAACTCACTATCAGGGCCACCACTTGCTCCTACTACTACAGTATCTCCCTTTTCTATAAGCTTATTATCTACAATAGTACTTTTAACCCTATCAATTATTTTCATCTTCGTAAACCACTTCAGATTTCTTGACCATATTTAGTCTTTCCCTGGCAATCTTTTCCTTGAACTCGTCTGTATTCCTATTCTTATAATCCTCCTTGAGACCTTTAATTTCCTTATCAAGCTCATCCTTCTTAGCCTGGGTAGATGCTATATCCTTATCAAGCCTCGCCATTTGCTTTTGATAATTTTGATTATAAATCCATAGGAAGCCAAAGGCTAGAACTATAACAGATACAATTGTCAAAAGAAATCTCTTGTTTTGCCTTCTTCTTCTCCTAAAATAAGAATTTTTCCTAGTCATCAATTACCTCATACATATCGTCTGCATTAGCCTTCTTGGCCCCATCTATCAAGGATAAAACCCTAACCTTTAGCCTTGACTTACCGAAGATGACCTCTATCTCATCTCCCTCATTTACTATAGAGCCTGGCTTAGCATACTTGCCATTAATAAGAACCCTATCATTCTCGCAGGCTTCCTTAGCAACTTGTCTTCTCTTAATAATTCTTGCATTTTTTAAAAATTTATCAATTCTCATACCTATATCTTACTTTACTAATGATTAATGGCAAAATTAGACCGATTTCTTTAACTATCCATGCTTCTATAAGTAAGGCTAGTCAAGTATAATAGTCTCATGATGATATTCCATGTTGATTGCGATGCCTTTTATGCATCCTGTGAAGAAATAAGAAATCCAAAACTAAAAATCAAGCCCCTGGCAGTGGGAGGACTAACCAATAAGTCTATTATAACAACTGCCAACTACAAGGCCAGGGAATACGGCCTCCATAGTGCTATGCCCATCTTTATGGCAAAAAAACTCTGCCCAGACCTCGTGGTCCTTCCAGTTGACCACCCTTACTACGAAGAAAAATCAGCCCAAGTCTTCTCCCTTATAGAAAAATACGGAGTTACAATGGAAAAAGTCTCCATCGACGAGGCCTACCTCTTAGTCGATGTGGACTCATTCGATATGTCTCCCCTAGACCTTGCCAAAAGGATTCAAGAAGAAGTCCTTACTAAAACCGAGATTTCTATCTCCGTTGGCATATCCTACAACAAGTTTCTAGCAAAAATTGCAAGCGACCGGAAAAAACCCAGGGGCATTACTCAAATAAGGGAAGACCAACTCGATACTTTCCTCCCAGACCTCCCCATAGAAAAGGTCCATGGCATAGGGTCAAAGACCTGCAAAAAACTAAACGATATAGGAATTTATAAGGTAAGAGATTTATTAAAGCTAGACAAAGACTTCCTTAGAGAAAACTTCGGCAAGCAAGGCACCTACATCTACAATGTGATAAGGGGGATTGACAAAAGAACAGTTAACCCCAACAGGAAAAGAAAGAGCATAGGTAAGGAGCAGACTTTAAGGACTAACACCAAGGATATCCATACCCTAGAAAAAATCCTAGAAGACCTAGCCAAAAAAATCGAAACCTACATGGTCAACAAAAACTTAAAAGCCAAAACCCTAACCTTAAAAATCAAAGAAGACAACTTCACAAGCCATACCAAATCCATCACCCTCCAAGAATACATCTACAAAAAAGAAGACATCTACACCGAAGCAGCTACCCTACTAAAGGCAATCCTTAAGGATAAAACCCTAAGACTAATAGGCATCTCCCTATCAAACCTTGCAAATAGAAACCTTGACCAACTTACTTTTTTGTAAAAGAAAAGCCGGCATAAGCCGGCAATTTTATTCTTCACTTTCTATATTTTCTTTAGACTCGCCCTCATCGCCTTCTTTGATTTCGAACTTGGCACGAACTTCTTCTTCAACTTGGGCCATTATTTCTGGATTATCTTCTAGGTATTGTTTTACATTTTCCCTACCTTGGCCGAGTTTTTCGCCCTTATAGGAGAACCATGACCCAGCCTTTTCTACTATGTCTTCATCAACTGCTGTATCTAGGAGAGTACCTGATTTAGAAATTCCCTTACCATACATTATGTCAAATTCAACAACCTTGAAGGGTGGTGCTACCTTGTTCTTTACAATCTTGACCCTAGTCCTTGATCCTATTGAATCTTCTCCTTGGGTGATTGTCTTTATCCTTCTGATATCAAGTCTTACTGATGAATAGAACTTGAGGGCACGTCCACCTGGTGTTGTCTCAGGAGAACCAAACATTACCCCTACCTTCTCCCTAAGTTGGTTAATAAAGACAACTGTAGTGTTTGACTTAGATATAACTCCTGTGAGTCGTCTTAGGGCCTGACTCATTAGTCTTGCTTGGAGACCCACGTGGCTATCTCCCATCTCTCCTTCGATTTCGGCACGAGGCACTAGGGCTGCTACTGAGTCTATTATAATTAGATCAACTGCCCCACTCCTTACTAGGGATTCTGATATGTCAAGTCCTTGTTCCCCTGTATCTGGTTGGGATAGGATGAGGTTATCTATATCAACTCCTAGGTTACGGGCATATTCTGCATCTAAGGCATGCTCAGCATCTATAAAGGCTGCTGTATGGCCTAATTTTTGATCTTCTGCAACTATATGAAGGGCAAGGGTGGTCTTACCAGATGATTCAGGTCCAAAGATTTCTACAACCCTACCCCTTGGTAGACCTCCTATACCAAGAGCCACATCCAGGTTAATAGCTCCAGTAGGTATAGCTTCGATTGAAACTTTAGGAGCTTCGCCCATCTTCATTATAGCTCCCTTACCATATTTTTTCTCGATGTTTTTAAAAGCCTGATCGAGAGCTTTTTGTTTATCACTGTCCATTTTATCTCCTTAGAATATTAGATATTTTCCTAATATTACTATATAGTTTTTCGGGATTTATTAAAGGGACATTGGCAATGATAAATCACAAAGTGACCCTTCTCTGGCACATATCAGCAGTATAGGCATCATGGGTTACGACTATGATAGTATTCCCTATCTTATTTAAATCCTTGAGGATCTCCCTTACATAAAACTTTACTTTAAATAAATTATCTGCCGAGGTCTTTTATGGAATGCGATCTTTATAATAACAATTAGAGATTTATTGTAACTTAATTAAATTTTTTACATTTAAAAAACCTCACTCAAATCGAGTAAGGCTGTCGATAATTTAATTAATCATTTCCCTATCTATTTTTATTTCTAATTCCTTATCAAGACTTATAATCTGATCTGCCATATTTGCCAAGGTCATATCGTGGGTAACCATAATTACAGTTTTCCCATATTTATCTCTAAGATTTTGAATTAATCGAAATACTTTTTGGGCCATAAGAGGGTCTAGAGATCCTGTTGGTTCATCTGCTAGAACCAGATCACCGGGTTTTAGTATACACCTAGCTATAGCAACCCTTTGTTGTTCTCCACCGGATAAGGTATTTACCTTTCTGTTTTTTAATTTTAATATATCCAGTTCCTCAAGGGTCCTATCTATAATTTTCATCTTTTCATCTTTGGATAGGTCCATAAATTCCATAGCAATTAATAGATTGTCACTTACATTTATATCACTTATTAAAGCAAATGATTGAAATAAATAATTGATTACATTTCTTCTCAACTTTGTGGCTAACCTACTATTTATTTTTGGCAGGTTTTGACCCTTTATTTTTATTACTCCACTATCAATTTCTTCAAGTAGGCCTATCATATTTAGTAGAGTACTTTTTCCCGAACCAGACTTTCCTGTGATCGCAACAATAGATTTTCCTGGGAAAGATAGGCTAAGATTGTCTATAACTTTTATTCCATCATAGCTCTTACTAACATTTTCTAATTCCAATATATTCATATATCCTCCTAAGCTTTCAAAAATAAATTTAATTTTTTCATTTGATTACTTACCATAGCCATATAAAAAATGATTACTTGGGCAAGAGCAATTATCGTCATTAAAAGTATGCCTACCTTAGATCTAAGTATTATAACACTAGCAATATCAATAGTTATGACAAAAATCACTAGTAGGATAGGTATTTTATATATATGGAAGTTACTATAACCTAAGAATTTCTTAACGGATATCCTCTCCTTATAAGCGTCTTGAAAAATAGTTACTATAGTTATCAAGAGTATGATAACTATAAAAGTAAGGGAAAGTAAAAATCCTAAAAAAATTTTTATAGTTACCCATAAATTTCTCACAATACCATCAACAAATAAACTAATTGTAGCAAATTCTATATTATTATCACCCAAATTAAACTTGGTAAGGTAAGATGGGTCTAAGTATTTATCAGCCTTATCACCAAGTTTGATGAAGGAATTTTCTAACCCTATAGCAGACAAACTTTCCGACTCTCTATATATCATGTTCTCAGGTGTAAGTACTAGTATAATAGGATTTTTAATCATCAGATCCTTTGATGAATCTGTACTGTAAGAGAATATGTCATCATCGTAAGCATATTTTACAAAATTAAATTCCTTATTATCATTGAAGGTAGTGTCGATATCATCTGGTCTAATACTTTTGGTATCTTGCTCAATTAACATTTCTTTTAATAAAGCAATTTCTTCGTCAGACTTATTATCAGGAATTAAGTAAGTTCTAAGGCCCTCTTTAGCATCTTCAACTAGTGAATCGTCCATACTTATACCTATTTTATTTAAATAATTAGGAGAAGCTGTAAGTAGCCAAAACTCTTCATTAGGCACAATTTCATACACATGGTTAGCCTTATAGTTTTCTAAATCATCCTTGGAGGTAAAAGCAGTATTAGCTATGTAGACTCCATCCTTATCAGCAATTGACCTATACCAATTATAAAAATCTCTAAAAAATTCTTTAGACTGCCTATTAAAGCTTGCTTGATCATTGCCTACAGAAATATCTTTAAGAATTTTATAGTCAGAAACCCTGTCCCAACTTTGTTTAATTTCTATATTTTTCTCAACTTCTCTGGAAGGGCCATCAATATAGGAGCATATAGCAATTAAACAAACATTAAAAAGGCAATATACAAAAACAGCTATTCCCATATATTTTTTCCTTGGCATTCTTTCTCTTATGGCATTTATAGGAGAAATTAAAAAGATAAAAAAAGATGATATTAACAACAATATCCCAATAATCAAGAAATTAATTAATCCTAATCCTACCATCAAGGAAAAGAAAATAAGTGATTTAAAAGTAAACCCTGTAAAAATTATCCCGTAGCCTATAAATAAAGGAACTGAAAATAATGCAGTATATAGGAAAGGTTGATATAATTTCAAAGCAAAATGTTTCCTAGACCATCCTTGTAAAATTAGCTTGCCTAGATTCGGTAAGTTTTTGATAGTTATTACTATAAGTAAAGCTAATAAAACTAAAGAACTAAAAACAAAAGTACCAACTATAACCATTTCTCCAAATCCATGATCTATGATATATCCAGATTTGCCATCAAAAAATACCGAACTATCTACCCCACTTACTTGGCTTAATCCTTCCAAAAACTCAGCTTCTTTATCTTTATTTAAGCCTACAATCTTGTATTGTCCATTAATAGTTTTAGTTTCCTTTACAGTAGTTTCTAATTTTTTAACAAGAACTCTATTTCCCATTATAAAGCTAGGAATATCACCTATACTATTTAATGAGCTTTTTCCTAGACCTAGAGTTGCATCGTCATTATCAGATGTTAAAAGCTTATCTAATTTACTCGTACTAATGATATTTTCACCTAGAAAGTCTAGATTTAATTCATCCCTATTACTTTCTATATCCCCATCAACACTTAATGTAATACCGATGGTTGCACCCATATCATCTATGAGTAAATCTTTCCTTATGTAAAACAAACCGTTTTGTCGGGCATAGTCATCTAAAAACCTATAGGTCATTTCTGTATTTTCTTCAGGTATAGTCTTTAATTCTATGTATAAAGCAGAGTTTGGATATATTCTTAGCTTGTTAAAATAAGATTCCCCCATATAAAAAGTTGCAAGTAACGAAAATAAAATACCCTGTACAATTATCATAAGACAAGTTACATATTTTAATATCTTACCATTAAAAATATTTTTCATGGTACCTCCAAATATAGTGGAAGGCTAAAGATTCCATAGATTTCTTTAGCCTCCCAAAGTTATTTATTATCTACAATCCCAGTAAGCTGTTGCTCTAGATGTGCCCACAAATTGTGAAGCATAAGCTGTTACTCCTGGATTTTTCCAACCCGAAAATGTACTATTTGCAGTTGCTGAGTGTTCATAAATATGTGTTTGGACCTGTGAATAACTAGTCACTCCCCACTTTCTTCCATGATCCCAGTTAACAGGATCCCCGTTAAAATAAACAGTTTCGGATGTCGCATGTACAATTCCAGGAGCAGAAGCTAACATCATAATCATTGCAGTAATTGTTAAAAGTTTTCTTTTTATTTTATTTTTCATTATATATCTCCTTAATTTACTATTTACATAAAATCTGGTCTTAGTTTAGAATAAATTTAAATTCCATAAATTTTAATTGTCGCCATTTTTATATCTGCTTGGATTAATACTTTTCATCTCCAAAAACCTCTTTTATCTTTACTAAAGCTTCTAACAACACGCATAGCTGTATCATTACAAACAGCTATAATACTTCTACTTTCTACATAATTTTGGAATTTCTTCCTTTCAGATTATAAGCTTTTTAATATATATATTATTATACTAATATTATAACACAAATATTTTTTATTTGCAAATGTTATTATAAATTAACTAAAATAGCCTTGCCATAATGGCAAGGCTAAGTGTTAGATATTTTCTAAGTCTAGGACTTCTTTGTTTTTGTAGAGGTAGTCAAGGCCAGATATTAGGGTTAGGATTACTGCTATATAGAAGACCCAGATTCCTATTTTGTTTAGGATTGGTATATTGACTAGGAGCATGACTAGGGATACCATTTGGCTTATGGTTTTTGCCTTGCCCCAAGGGGATGCAGCTATTGTTTTTCCTGCATCAGCTGCGAGTGTCCTAAAGCCTGTTATGATAAGCTCTCTTGCTATTATTATGACTACTGCCCAAGCAGGTAG
Source organism: Anaerococcus sp. AGMB09787 (assembly GCF_022808955.1). Lineage (GTDB taxonomy): Bacteria > Bacillota > Clostridia > Tissierellales > Peptoniphilaceae > Anaerococcus. The sequence continues at coordinate 44,851 of NZ_JAKZEY010000002.1, read as the reverse complement.
GATCTTTCCTTCTACGAGTACTATGAAGGCTGCCATGGTGAGTACCTTGTCTACCAAGGGGTCTACGAATTTGCCAAAGGTGGTGACAAGCTTTCTAGACCTTGCTATATAGCCGTCTAGGGCATCTGTCAAGGATGCTATTATAAATATTATGGCTGCTATATTCATATCCCTACCAAGTAGGTAGTAGGCAAGAACGAAAACAGGTATTAGTAATAGTCTTAATGTTGTTATTTTGTTAGCTAAGTTCATTTTCTTCTCCTTGTAAGTAAGATTTATCTACTAGAACCTTCCTAGGTTTACTTCCCTCGTATCCTCCAACAAGTCCCCTGGTTTCTAGTTGGTCAATGAGCCTACCAGCTCTGGCATAGCCAATTTTTAGTTTTCTTTGGAGGAGGGATACTGAAGCTGTTTTTTCATTTATTATTATTTTGATAGCCTCATCTATCAATTCATCTTCATCTTCGCTGGCCTCTATTTTTTGGCTTTCTTCTTCTATTTTATCAATAGCTTCTTGGTTATAGTCTATCTCGTTATCTTCTTTGAGGCTTTCGACTACTCTGATTACTTCATTATCTGATACGAAGGCTCCTTGGATTCTAACTGGTCTCATTGAATCTGATGATGCGTAGAGCATATCGCCCTTGCCGAGGAGTTTCTCAGCTCCTTGGGTATCTAGTATAGTCCTTGAGTCTATTTGACTAGTTACTGCAAAGGAAATCCTAGAAGGTATGTTTGCCTTAATGGTTCCTGTTATAACATCTACTGTTGGTCTTTGGGTCGCTATAATTAGGTGGATACCACAGGCCCTGGATTTTTGGGCAAGCCTTGTTATATAGTCTTCTACTTCAGATCCTACTGTCATCATGAGGTCAGCTAGCTCGTCTATAATTATGACTATATATGGTAGTTTTTCCATGGAATCATCAGATTCTAGGTTTTTTTTGTAGCCAACTATATCTCTTACATGGTTGCTCTCAAAGAGCTTATACCTTCTCTCCATCTCACTTATCCCCCAAAATAATGAAGATGATGCCTTCTTGGGATCAGTTATTACTGGCATTATAAGGTGAGGAATTCCGTTGTAGATAGAAAGTTCTACTACCTTTGGATCTATGAGTAGGAGTTTGACATCTTCTGGTGAATGTTTGTAAAGAATTGACATTATAATCGTGTTGATACAGACAGACTTACCAGATCCAGTAGCTCCCGATACCAGGAGGTGAGGCATTTTTTCTATGGCTGATACGACAATATCACCCGATATAGACTTACCCATGGCAAAGGGAATCTTGTATTTGCTTTTCACAAATGCTTCTGAAGATATAATTTCCTTTAGGCCTACTACTTCCTTCTTGTCATTTGGTACTTCTATCCCTATGTGGCTCTTACCAGGAATTGGGGCAAGAATCCTTATCCCACTTGTCGCAAGGGCAAGGGAGAGGTCATCAGCAAGGTTAACTATCTTACTTACCTTGACTCCCCTTTGGGGTTTTAGTTCATAGCAGGTTACTGTAGGACCTACATCAATTTGGACAACTCTCGCCTCTATAGCGAAGGAATCTAGGGTCTCCTCTATGGCTCTTGCCTTTTCTTTTATTTCGTTATTGTCAATATCTGACACATCATTTCTAGCATCAAGGAGGTCAATGGCAGGATAAGTATAAGAGCCAAATTCCCTCTTAAAGCTTTCATTTAGGTCTGCCAATTCTACCTGTCTAGACCTATAATTGTTGACTTTGGCCTCTCCTAGGTCATCTAAGTTAATTGTTTGGAGGGGTTTCTTGTGGGCTTTGGATGGTCTTTCTAGATCTTTTCTTGGCTTTTCTTCTAGACTTATTCTTTTATTTGTTTTTACTTCTTCTTCCGATTTTTCTTCTGGCGCCTTTCTTTCTTGCCTTTCTTTATTTTTAGCTTTGATTTTATTCCTTGAATCTCCAATAAAGGCCTTGGACGAATTGTAGGCAATTAGGGAGATATCACGACCCTTCCCAAAAAATTCCCTGTAGGTAAGGGGACTTAGGTCGATTATTAGGGCAAGGCTAGAGACTATAAGCATTAGATATAGACCTAGCTCTCCTATAAGTCCTATTACAAGGTGGGCAACTAGTCCACCCAATCCTCCGCCACCCTTGACACTTTGCAAGGCTGAATATTCCATAGTCCACTTTAAGGTATTTCTCAAATAGTCTTTAGATAAGAGTCCTAGGACCAATAGGTAGATTATATAGGCTAGGACAAATTCACTTAGGTGGTTTTTGAAGGTCCCCCTGAAGGAAGTTAAGAAGGTCAAAAACATCAAAATTGGAAAAACTAGGGAAAGTTTTCCGAAGATCTTTCCAAAAAACTGCTCCAAGAAATCTCCCATAAAGCCAGTGTTTGAACTTAATATAAAGACAAATAAAAAGACCTGTAGTACCATAATTATTAACGAGAATTTTTTTATGTCAAAAGATTTTTCCCTTGGTTTTACTCTTTTAGTCCTATTCGGATTCTTGTTCTTCGATTTTTTTCTAATTCTATTATCATTCTTACCTGTCATAGCTACCTCTACATTGATTATATAATAATGAGAGCAAAAAATAAACTGCCCTTTGGCAGCTTACTTAGTTACTAAACAAATTAATGGTTGTTTCTATTATTTCTAGCATTATTATCTCTCTTGTATGGAGACTTGTCTAGTGGCCATGCCTCAGCTTCTTCTTTTTTGAGAAGGGCCTTTCTTGAAAGATTGATCCTACCTTGTCTATCAATTTCAGTAACCTTAACTGTAACTTCGTCTCCGATACTTAGGACATCTTCAACCTTGTCAATTCTCTTAGTATCGATTTGGCTAATGTGAAGGAGTCCTTCCTTGCCTATGGCAATTTCTACAAAGGCACCGAAATTCATAATTTTTGTAACTGTACCAGTAAAGATATCTCCAGCCTTAGGGTCAGTTACTATGTTTCTTATCATCTCGATGGCTTTCTTTCCACTTTCGCCATTTTCTGATGCTACGGTTATATGGCCATCATCTTCTGTTTCGATTTTGACACCCGTTGCATCTATGATTCTATTTATATTTTTTCCACCAGAACCAATTACATCACGAACTTTCTCTGGATCTATGTCCATGGTGAAAAGTCTTGGTGCGTAGTCTGATATGTCAGCTCTTGGCGCATCTATGGCAGATTCGATTACATCAAGGATTCTCATACGAGCACTGTGGGCATCTTGGAGGGACGTTTCTAGAACTTCCCTAGTAATACCAGCTATCTTAATATCCATTTGAAGGGCAGTTATACCATCACGAGTACCTGCTACCTTGAAGTCCATATCGCCAAGGTGGTCTTCTAGACCTTGGATATCTGTAAGAATTGATATAGAATCATCTTCTTTGATAAGTCCCATAGCTATACCTGCAACTGGCTTCTTGATTGGAACTCCTGCATCCATCAAACTTAGGGTTGATCCACAAATAGAGGCTTGGGAACTTGATCCATTGGATGATAGGACTTCTGATACTACTCTAATTGTATATGGAAAATCACTCTCATCTGGCAATACTGGGATCAAGGCTCTTTCTGCGAGTCTTCCATGACCTATCTCCCTTCTACCAGGTCCCCTTAGAGGTTTGATATCTCCTACAGAAAATGGTGGGAAATTGTATTGGTGGATATATCTTTTCTTGATTTCTTCCTTGTTTAATCCATCAATTATTTGAACATCGGCAGGAGACCCTAAGGTTACTACTGATAGGACTTGAGTTTGGCCCCTCTTAAATAAACCTGAACCATGTACCCTTGGCAAAAGTCCTGCTTCTGCTGATAGTGGTCTTATCTCTGTAAGTTCTCTACCGTCAGGTCTTATCTTATCAATAGAAATCATACGGCGGACTTCTTTTTTCATGATAGAGTCGACTCTTCTATGAATTTCATCTTCACATTCAGGATATTCTTCTAGGTATTTTTCCTTGGCAGCTTCTTCTATCCTAAAGATATTGTCTTCTCTCTCAGTCTTATCTGTTGTTCTGATTGAGCTTTTGATATCTTCTTCAAAGTCTGCACTGATTAACCTATCAAGCTCAGTTTCTTCTACTTCAGGAACTTCCATTTTTTCCTTGCCTATATCATCGATTATACTTTGGATAAAGTCTGAGATATCACCTATCTCTTCTAGGGCAAGGAGCATGGCTTCTAGCATTTCTTCTTCTGATAGCTCGTTAGCCCCTGCTTCTACCATGTTGATAGCGCCTTTTTTGCCTGCTACTGTAAGGGTTAGGTCTGATTTTTCTCTTTGGTTCTTATCTGGATTAATGATTAGCTCACCATCAACCTTACCTACAGTTACAGCCCCTACTGGACCATCAAAAGGAATATCTGATATACCTAAGGCAATAGATGCTCCTATTGTAGTTAATGGATCAGGAAGGACATCTTCTTCCATAGATAAAACTGTTGCAACGACTTGGACATCATTGTAATAATTTTCTGGGAAAAGTGGTCTTAGTGGCCTATCCATTTGCCTTGATATAAGGGTTGCTTCGTCACTAGCCTTACCCTCTCTTCTCAAAAATCCACCTGGAATCTTACCAATTGCGTATAATTTTTCTTGGAAATCACAGATTAGTGGGAAAAAGTCTACCCCTTCCCTTGGCTTCTCACTTGCTACAGCAGTTACAAGTAGTGAAGTGTCCCCACTCCTTATGTAACATTCGCCATTAGTTTGCTCAGCAAACTTGCCTATGGTTACTTCTATGTCCCTGCCTCTTTTTGATGAATATTTATAAGTATTTACCATCTTTACTCCTATACAAAATAAGGCGGGTAAGCCCCGCCAATAATTAACCTCTTATTCCAAGTCTCTCAATTATAGATCTGTATCTATCAATATCCTTGTTTTTAAGGTAGTTTAACATTCCTTTTCTACGTCTGATCATCTTGTAAAGACCTCTTCTAGATGAGTGGTCTTTTTTATTTTCTTTTAAATGTTCTGTTAAATCAGCAATTCTTTTTGTTAAAATTGCAATTTGTACTTCTGGAGAACCTGTATCTCCTTCGTCTTTTTGGTATTCTTTGATTATTGCTTGTTTGTCTTCTGGTTTTAACATATTTTCCTCCATAAATTCTATTTGCCATTTACAAAGTAAAAGTCGAGGTTTCAATTACTTAGTAAAGGTACTGTTTTATTATACTCTTAATTAGATGTTTGTAAAATCTTTTCCAATTTTTTCAATATGGTCATAGGCCATGGCCTTGTCTTTATTCATTTGCTCTACCAGGTCTTCCTTGGAATCAAATTTAAAGTCATCCCTAAAAAATTCTAGAAATTCTATAGAAATCTCCTTGCCATAGATATCTTGGTCAAAATCTAGAATATGGGTTTCGCTCTTCCTATTTTCATTCTCGAAGGTAGGATTTGAGCCAACATTGGTTAGACCAAAGTATGACTTATCATCTATATTTACCTTGGATAGGTAGACACCATCTCTTGGAAGGAGGTAGTTAAAGGATGTTTTGAGGTTAGCTGTAGGGAAGTTCATAGTCCTCCCTCTCTTGTAACCTGATACTACAACTCCCTTGATTCTATAATTTCTTCCTAGAAGCCTATTGGCATCATTTATCTCGCCATTTCTTACCAAGTCTCTGATAGTATTAGAAGAAATCTTCTCATCTTCATTTTCTTTCTCAAATTCTACTACTGATGTCTTGTAATTGTAATTACATTCGTATTTTTTGAGAGTTTCTACACTTCCCTTGGCATTTTTCCCAAACCTATAGTCCTCGCCACAAATGACATAGCTCGCATTTAATTTTTCACTTATAATGTCAGCTATAAATCTCTTAGGACTTAGGTTCATAAATTTCTCATCAAAGTCGATTAGGCAAAAGGTCTTTATACCAAGGCTTGCAAGGATTTCTATCTTGTCATCTAGACTTGTTAGATAGGCCTTCTCATCTTGTAATTTTAACTTAGTATTTTCCTTAAATAAGAGTACAGCTGGATCTAGGTTGTATTTTTCACTAATTTCCAAGTTGTTTTTCATAAGTTTCTGATGACCCAAGTGGACTCCATCAAAATTTCCTAGGCTAACTGCCTTCCTGCCTAGGTCTGGTAGATCTATGTTTAGGTCATAAATTATTATCTCATCTATCATAAAATACTTTCTCCATTTTTAGAAAATACTCGCCCTTGCTTAGAAAAGCCCTTGCAAGTCCTATAAATTCATTATCTATATAAAGTCTAACTAGTCCTTGGTTTTTATCGGGAATTCTTACTGTCATCCCATTAATTATTTTTTTGAAGTAGGTCTGGTCAAGGTCGTATCTCTCATATCGCTCAAGGGCAAGGTCAGGGCCCTTTAGCATAGCCTTAAGATCTTCTATGTCAGTCTCCATTATATCCTGAGACTTTATGGCATCTTCCACTAGAAAATTACCGACCCTAATCCTTCTAAGGCCCTTTACATAGGCAAGGGTCCCTAGGTCTTCCCCTATATCATCTATCAAGGTCCTTATATAGGTCCCCTTGGAACAAGTTACTTCGATAGTAGCTAGGGGAAAGGCAAAGTCTATTATCTTGATGTCATATATCCTTACCTTGCGCCTCTTGCGGTCTATGGTTTGTCCTTCTCGGGCTAGGTCATAAAGCTTTTTGCCATTTACCTTGAGGGCTGAATACATGGGAGGGATTTGCTCAATCTCCCCCTTGTAATTTTCTAATACAGCTTCCAATTCTTCCTTGCTAATAACTTTGTCAGACCTTCCTATAACCTCGCCTGCCCTATCTAGGGTATCGGTCTTTATTCCAAAGTGAGCCTTGGCTATATAGGTCTTTTGCTTCTCCATCATATAGTCAGATACCTTGGTAGCCTTACCCAAGACTATGGGCAAGAGACCAGAGGCTTCTAGGTCAAGAGTTCCAGTGTGGCCGACCTTTTTTTGGTTGAAGGCAGCCCTTACTAGGGATACGACCCTAGCTGATGAAATTCCTTCTTCCTTATCAACTATAAGAATTCCGCTATACATTAATTCCCTTTAAGACTTCTCTTGCTACTTGGTCAGCTTTTTCTAGACTATCTTCAAAGATTGAAAATCCGCTAGCTTGGATGTGTCCTCCACCACCATTGGCTCTGGCAACATCTGATACATCTACTCCCTTTGACCTTAGGGATACCTTGTATTCGTTGTTGTCATATTCCTTAAGAATCATAGAAACTTCGACTTCGTCTAGGTCCCTTAGCATATTTACAATGACTTCAGCATCTCCCATTTGGACACCAAATTTCTCAACTTCTTCCTTGCTTATCATAGCATAGGCTTTTTTGTCAGCAAATTCTGCCTTTGATATAACGTCTGTTTCGAACTTCATTACCTTGATTGGCTTTGACTGGTAGAGATTTCTGAAAATATATTCTACATCTGCCCCTTCAGTTATGAGCTTTCCTGCTACTAGGTGGGTATATTCGCTAACATTTGAATACAAGAACCTTCCTGTATCTGTACAAATTCCTGCAAATAGTAAGCTTGCTATGGTCTCATCCATTGGTAAATCAAGTCTATCTATTATTTCATAGACTAGCTCACAAGTAGCAGGTGCTGTATCATAGATTATGTTGAGATCTGTATATATCTTGCCCTTGACATGGTGGTCTACTACAGCTGTCTTCTTAGAATTTCTTGCTATGGTGGTAAGTTTTCCAATCCTATCAAATTCTGAACAGTCTAGGATTATAAATAGGTCATAAGAATCCCTCTTTGCCTCACCATAATGGTCTACGTCAGGCAAAAATTGCAAATAATCGTCAACTGTATCATTAGCTAAAACTTCTACTTCCTTGCCATAAAGTTCCAAAGACCTTCTTAGGGCAAGGGTTGATCCGAGGTTATCGCCATCAGGATTTATGTGAGATCCTATGGCTATTGTTTGGCTCTCATCTATTAATTCCTTAAATTGATCTAACTTTTCTTTATCTATTCTCTCTTTGTTCATTGGCTTTCTTATCCTTTGCAATAGTTTCTTCGATTAGCTTATCCATGTAGGCTCCTCTTTCAATTGACTCATCGAATTTGAACCTAAATTCAGGCATACTTCTTAGTCTCATCCTATCTCCTATGAGGACTTTTATATAACCCTTGGCTTGATTTAGGGCGTCTAGGGCATCTTGCTTGCTCTTTTCATCCCCTAGTACGCTTATATAGCAATCAGCATAGGATAAGTCATTGGTTACTTCAACATCGGTGACTGAGACCATAGACTCACTTGATAGTCTAGGGTCATTTATATCATCTCTTATAATTTTTGAGAGTTCTTTCATTACTTCTGAACTAACTCTCTCAGTTCTTCTTTTATTCATTAATTTCTTTCCTTTTCAACGATTTCGTAGGCTTCCATTATATCTCCTACCTTTACATCGTTAAATCTATTTAGTCCTATACCACCCTCGTAGCCTTGTGCTAGTTCCTTGGCATCATCCTTAAACCTCTTCATTGAGCTAATATCTCCATCAAAGACTACGATATTGTCACGAAGGAGTCTAACCTTTGCCCTTCTAGGCACTGATCCATTGGTTACCATAACACCTGCTACAGTTCCAGCTCCAGGTATCTTGAAGGTATCACGTACTTCTGCCCTTCCTAGGACTTCTTCCTTAAATTCTGGATCTAGCATACCATTTATAGCTGCTTCTACATCTTCTATGGCTTCATAGATTACGCTGTAGGTTCTTATCTCAATATTATTATCCTTGGCTCTTTCTAGGGCACCTTGGGTAGGTCTTACATTGAAGCCTATGATAATAGCATTGGATGCTTGGGCTAGTAGGACATCTGATTCAGTAATACCACCTACAGCTCCAGCTATAACTGATACCTTTACTTCTTCGTTAGATAGCTTGGTTAGAGATTGGCTAACTGCATCTACTGTTCCCTTAACGTCAGTCTTAACTATTATATTAAGTTCCTTTAGTTCGCCCTCTTTTATGTCTGAATACATATCTTCAAGGTTGGTATTTGCCTTGGCCTTTAGGTGTTCTTCACGCTTAAATTCTGCTGCCCTATTAGCAAAGTCCCTAGCGACTTTTTCATCTTCTACTGCATAGATCTTATCTCCAGCTTCTGCTACGTCGGATAGACCTAGGATTTGCGCTGGCATGGATGGTGTCGCTTCGTCTATAGCATCTCCTAAGGAGTTAAACATAGCCCTAATCCTACCTGATGCAGAACCTGTTACTACATAGTCTCCTGTATGGAGAGTACCCTTTTGAACAAGGACTGTTGCAACTGCTCCCCTTGACTTATCAAGTTGGGCCTCGATTATTATTCCTACTGCTGGTCTATTTGGATTTGCCTTAAGCTCTCTCATTTCAGCAACTAGGAGGACCATCTCAAGGAGGTCATCGATTCCTTGGCCGGTGTGGGCAGATACTTCTACCATGATTGTATCTCCACCCCATTCTTCTGAAACAAGGCCATATTCCATAAGCTCTTGCTTAACCCTGTTTGGATCAGCCGTTTGCTTATCCATCTTGTTGATAGCAACTATTATTGGAATATCTGCAGCCTTGGCGTGGTTTATCGCTTCTATTGTTTGTGGCATAACTCCATCATCTGCTGCTACTACAAGGATAGCTATATCAGTTGATTGTGCTCCCCTCATCCTCATCTCAGTGAAAGCTTCGTGGCCTGGTGTATCCAAGAAGGAAATTTTTCTTCCATCTAGGTCTACAACTGACGCACCTATATGTTGAGTAATACCACCTGCTTCACCACTTGTAACATGGGTTGATCTAATCTTATCTAGGATTGAAGTTTTACCATGGTCAACGTGGCCCATAACAGATACTACTGGTGGACGAACTTGCTTATCTTCTTCCTTATCTTCATAGTCTAATTCTACTGATTGTTCTTCAATGGCATCATATTCAACTTCAGGTGTTATCTCTTTTCCAAAGTCTAAGGCTACAAGTTCAGCTTGGTCATACTCGATTTGATCATTTAGACCTGCCATTACTCCAAGCCCTATGAGTTTTCCTATAACTGCATTTGGTGATTCACCTAGCCTATCAGCAAAAGTCTTTACATTAACTGTTTCAGGAATTTCGATCTTGCCTGACTCTTCTTTTTCTACTTGTTGGTTTTTATTTACCTTAGAGGACTTTTTGTTTTTATTCTTCTTTTTTCTCTTCTTCTTTGGCTTATCTTCTATCTCAAACTCTTCTTCATAGTCCTCAGCGCTTTTCTTAGGATGTTTGGTTTCCTTCTTTGTCTTAGCTGGCTTTTTAGATTTTTTAGTTTCTTCTTCCTTGAGTTCTTCAAAGTATTCGTTAATTATTTCAAGCTCTGATCCTGAAACCATAGACATATGTGACTTTATATCCATATTAAATTCTTCATTTAATAACTTAACCATTTCCTTGGCACTCATATTATTTTCTTTTGCTAATTGATATACTCTAATTTTTTCTGCCATATAACTCTCCTCAATTTACTTCATAAGCTTTTAACTCCTCGTAAAACTCTTCTGAAATTTTTTCTTTAAATACTCGGTTTAGCTTATTGGTCTTAATCGCACTTTCTATACAAGCTTGATCCTTACATAGGTAAGCACCTCTACCGTTTTTCTTGCCGGTTTCATCTATCAAAATCCCTTCTTCCTTGTTTTTTACAATCCTTAGAAGGTCATTTTTATCTTTAAGCTCACCACAAACTACACACTTTCTTTGTGGTATTTTTTTAGCTTTTTTCATTCTACATCCTCGATATCATCATCATAAATATCTTGTCTTATCTTCTGATCAAGATCTAGATCACTTATAGTATTGTCAGTTTCCATCTCTAAAATGTCGCTTACTTCTTCATCTATTTCGTCAATATCTTCTAGGTCTAGTTCAACATCGGCTTCTTCGCTTAATTCTTTGTCGTTTAAGCCAAGGATTTCGTCAATTTCATCTTGATCTAGACTCTCATATACTTCTTCAGATTTTATATCTATCTTCCATCCTGTAAGTCTAGCTGCAAGTCTAGCATTTTGTCCTTCCTTGCCTATTGCAAGGGATAGTTGGTCTTCGCTTACTACTACCAAGGACTTCTTTGCCTTTTCATTTATCAATACTTCTATAATATCAGCTGGTGATAGGGCGTTGGATATGAATTTCTTGATATCCTTATCATAATCAACAATATCAATTTTTTCATCTTGTAGTTCTTCTACTATTGAATTAACCCTAGCTCCCTTGAATCCTATGCAGGCACCTACAGCATCTATAGATTCATCATTGGAAAATACAGCCATCTTGGTCCTAGAGCCAGCTTCCCTTGCTAGATTATAGATTTCTATAATGCCATCAGTTATTTCTGGTACTTCTAACTCAAAGAGTCTAGTAACTAAGTCTTGACTTGATCTAGATAGGATAATTTGTGGGTCCTTGCCGGAATTTCTAACTTCCTTAATAAGGAACTTCATCCTCTCATTTGGAATGTATGACTCAGTTGGAACTTGCTCCTTTAATGGGACAACTCCCTCAATCTTATCTAAATTTACATATACATTATACTTATCTTGCCTTTGGATAGAGCCAGTAATCATTTCGTTGGATCTTTCTATATAATCTCCATAGAGCCTATCCCTTTGAGCATCCCTAATCTTTTGGATGACAATATTTCTTGCAGTTTGGGCTGCAACTCTGCCAAAGTTTTTAGGTGCAAGTTCTATCCTTACGGTATCACCAAGCTTGTAGGATGAGTCAATTTCTAGAGCATCCTTTAGGGATATTTGGCTAATATCATCATCAACTAGGTCTACCACTTCCTTTAAGGCAAATATTTCAATTTGACCACTTTCTTCGTCAATTACAACATCAACATTTTCTTCATTTTCATAATTTTTTTGATAGCTTTTTATTAAAGCCTTTTGTAAGGCGTCGAGGACTACTTCCTTATCTAGGCCCTTATCATTACAAAGCTGGTCCAAAGCTAGCATAAAATCATTGTTCATACTCTCTCCTTAGAATACAATTTCTATATTTATTTGCTTTATATTGTCCTTATGAACTTCCTTAACTTGATCATCTTCTAGATCAAAACTTAGAGTATCTTCTCCGATATCCCTTATATATCCTATAAAGCTTTCTCCATCATTCATCTTTACCTTAAGTAATTCACCCTTGTTTCTTAGCAAGTCTCTGTCTGTTTTTAGGGGTCTTGATAAGTCTTGGCTTGACACTTCAAGATAATATGAATCCTTTATAAGATCAAGTTCATCTAGCTTAGTATCTAGATACTTACTTACCTTCTCGCAGTCGTCAATAGTAATTCCTTCATCATTGTAAATAAAAAATGTAAGGATTTTATTGCCCTTAGATCCTTGAAAATCGATATCGACAAGTTCATATCCTAAATTTCCTATATCCTCTTCGAAAATCTCCTTAAGTCTTTCTACTAAATCCATACTACCTTCTTTCTTATTAACAGTTAAAAAGAGTGGAAATACCGCCACTCTTAGTTAAGATTATTATACTGCTAAATATTAACTTTTCAATTAATCTGAACCAGCTAATTTCACTTTATAAAATCTAGACTTTATGATAACATAATATTACAAAGAAATACTTATCTTTAAATAGATGATAAAGAATAGGAGCGATTATGAATTTTCTAATAGATGATAAGGCAAAAATTTTCTTGGATAAGAAAAATATAAGGGAAATTTATGTAAACCCTGACCTTGATACAAAGGGAGCCTGCTGTGGACCAGGAGTCTGTGATTTTGTAGTAACTACCAAGGAAGATAATAAGGATAATTACAAGAAAGAAAGATCCAAAGACATAGACATCTTCTACCACCCAAACTTAAAAATGTTTTTTGAAGATAGTGATGAAATCCTCATCTCAGCCTTTGGCCTTGGCACTTTCAAAAAATTATATGTAGTTAATGAAAAAAACCTACTATATTAAAAAACTTATTTTTACCAAATCAAAACTACCAGCTTAGCTAGTAGTTTGCACAACGTCTATAAGGCGCAAATACCGGCACGCCCCTGTAGGGGCTGTCGAATATTTTTTTCACATGCACCACTATCCCAACTACTGCTTTAGAGTTTCCTTTATTTTTGTTTGACTTCCTTATCCGTAAAGGGAGCATAGTATTCTTTTATACTTATTTGATCTGTTTAATAATCTTCTTTTAATTGATTTTGTATATATTCTTTTATTTTCTTTTCATTCCTATAAACTGTGTCCATATAGTATCCTCTACACCAAAAGTGTCTATTTCCGTATTTATATTTTAAGTTGGCATGTCTATCGAATATTATCAGCGAACTTTTTCCTTTTAAATATCCCATTATTTGTGATATTGAGTATTTTGGTGGTATTTCTACCAACATATGGACATGATCTGGACATAATTCTGCTTCTATTATGTTTATTACTTTTCTTGAACATAATTCTCTGAGTATACTTCCTATATCTTTTTTTAGTTTTGAATATATCACTTATCTTCTGTATTTTGGTGCAATTACTATATGATATTTACACCTCCAACTTGTATGTGATAAACTATTCTTATCCAATTTATCCTCCTTGATTTTATTGTGCATATGATTATCACAATTATACTTTAAGGAGGCTTTCTTGGTGCTTGAAGCTAAAGCTAATTTCCTCCACCTGCATAGCAGGTGGTTTTTTGTTTCGCTCTCTTTCGTTCGTTCAACACACTTAAGTGGACAATAAAAAACCAGAGACACCTATATCTCTGGTAAACTTCTTTATTATTGTCGTATTTTTAAAACAAACCGTCAAATAAGGACATTTGGTTTTTTTCTTGGATACCATCTGTTATGCCTAGGTTTTTTAGAGAGGACAAGGCGTTTTTGTTTACTGAGGTCCTTTGGCTAAGGTCTTCTACCGATATGAATTCGCTCTTTTGTCTCTCTCTTACTATGTCTTCTGCCATAGCCTCTGATACATCATCCACTGCTGCTAATGGTGGGAGGATGTAGCCAGGTCTATCTGATAGCAAGAATTTTTTTGCATCCGACTTATAGATGTCTGCCCTATCGAGTTTGATATCTCTTGCTGCCATCTCTTCTGCTACTTCTAGGACTGTTCTTACTTGTTTATCCCTTTGGGATAGGACGTAGGAATCTCTAAGTTTGCCTAGTTCTTCTTGGATTTCTTTAAGTCCCCCTATGACGGTTGAATATTTAAAGTCGTTTATCTTGGTATTAAAGTAGGTGGCATAGAAGGCTTCTGGATAGTAGACCTTGTAGTAGGCAATCCTGTAGGACATCAAGCAGTAGGCAACTGCGTGGGCCTTAGGAAAGAGGTATTGGATTTTCTTACAAGATTCTATATACCAGTCAGGCACTCCATTTTCTTCCATATAAGCTAGGGTTTCTTCGTCTAAGATCCTTCCCTTTCTTACTGTTTCCATTATGGTAAAGGACTTTTTCTTATCAAGTCCTAGTTTTATTAGGTAGTTCATGATATCATCACGAGTTGATATTATTTCATCAAAGCTTGCTGTATTTGACCTCACTAGGTCTTGGGCATTATTAAGCCATACATCTGTACCATGGGATAGGCCAGATATCCTTACCATTTCGGAGAACTTGGTTGGGTAGGTATCCTTGAGCATTCCCCTTACAAAGCCCGTTCCAAATTCTGGAATCCCCAAGGTTCCTATTTCATTGTTGGAAAAGTCGTGTTTTATATCCAGACTCTCTGTTGATGAGAAGATCTTCATTACCTTAGGATCTCCCATGGTTATCTCAAGGGGGTTGGTTCCAGTTAGGTCTTGGAGAGCCCTGATTATGGAAGGCACATCGTGGCCTAGGAGGTCAAGCTTGAGGAGAGTCTCATGCATCATATTGTAGGTAAAGTGGGTCGTTTGTATATCTCCCTTACCATCATCTGCCGGATATTGGATAGGAGTTATGTCAAATATTTCTATGTCATTTGGGACTACTATAAGGCCACCCGGGTGCTGGCCTGTTGTTCTTTTGACATCCTTTAGTCCCCTTTGGATTTTTCTGACCTGGGCATCGCTAAAGGTCTCCTTGTAGTCTTCGCTATATTTTTTGATATAGCCAAAGGCAGTATTATCCTGGATAGCTCCTATGGTTCCTGCCCTAAATACCTTGCCCTTACCGAAGAGTTCTTCTGTGTACCTGTGGATAGTAGGTTGGTATTCTCCAGCAAAGTTAAGGTCTATATCAGGTTCCTTGTCTCCTTCAAAGCCTAGGAAGACTTCAAATGGTATGTTGTGGCCATCTTTTTTCATCTTGGTACCACATACTGGGCAAGCCTTGTCGGGATAGTCTATTCCTGAGCCTAGGAGGTCTTCTTCATAGAACTCGCTATGCTTGCATGATGGACACACGTAGTGAGGACAAAGGGGATTTACCTCTGTAATATCTGCCATGGTCGCAGCAAAGGAAGAACCAACCGATCCCCTAGATCCTACCAGGTAGCCATCATCATTTGACTTACCTACAAGTTTTTTGGCTATTATATAAAGAACAGCGTAACCATTTGATATAATAGAATCAAGTTCCTTATTGAGCCTATCTTCTACGAGCTTAGGAAGGGGATCACCATAGATGGAATGGGCCTTGGCAAAGCAAGTTTCCCTAAGTTCTTTATCAGATCCTTCGATCACAGGAGGGAAGGTTCCCTTGGGAATTGGCCTTAGGGATTCGATTTGACTTGCCAAAATCTTAGGATTTCTAATAACTACATCCTCCCTATCTAATGAATCTAGGTAGGTAAAGCCCTCCATCATCTCTGAAGTAGTCCTTAGGTAATATAGAGGGCGATTTTCGTGGTAGGAAAAATATTGGCCCTTGTGGAGGATATTTCTCAAAATATAATCGCTCTTTTCAAGATATCTTACAGCACCTGTCGCAACGGCGAGCTTATTATCTTCCTTGGCCATGGCAAGGATTTTCTTATTAATCTCTTCTACCTGAGCAAGGTCTCTTATCTTGCCCTTATCTATCCTATCAGCAAAGATTTGACTTGGAGCTAATTGATAAAAGTCAAAGAGATCTCGAAGCCTATTTATATCTGTCTCTGACCTAGCATTTTGGAGGTAAGCAAATAGCATCCCTTCATCAGCCCCTGACCCAACTAAGAGTCCTTCCCTGTATTTTTTGAGTAGAGATATAGGGGTCTTAGCCTCAGAGTTAAAATACTTCATCCTTGATTCTGATATTAACTTGTAAAGATTTTTAAGACCTGTTTTGTCTTTGGCAAAGACTAGGGCAGAGAAACTTTCGTGCTTGGACTTTGGCCAGTAGCTCTTTAGGTCGTTTATATTGCTAAGATTTATCCCATCTTGGGCCATTATCATCTTAAACATCTTGATAAAGATCTGACCGGTCGCCCTGGCATCATCTGATGCCCTGTGGTGGTTAAAGGCAGGGATCTCTAGTTTTCTAGCTATCTTATCCAGAGAAAATTTCTTCATATCATCAAAGAGCGCCCTTGCCATAGGGAGGGTATCCATATAAATTGGACTAAAATCTATCCCCATCTTGTAGGCATTTTCCCTAACAAAGCCAATATCAAAGTCTGTATTTTGACCCACTAGGATAGCATCCCCACAAAATTCAAGAAAGCCTGGCAAGACTTCTTCTATCTTTGGCTTATCCTTAACTAAATCATTGGTAATACCTGTTAGCTCTACTACCTTTTCTGGAATGACCATTTGAGGATTCACTAATTCATTATAGATTTCTGTAATCTTGCCATCCTTAACCCTAACTGCACCAATTTCTGTAATCCTGTCCTTGTAGCGAGAAAGTCCTGTTGTCTCAAGGTCGAAGACTACAAATTCTTGGTCCTTTATGTCCCTTATCTCTGGGACTTGTCTATCTGATAGGTTAGTTAAAATTCTAAGCTCATCTTCTACTAGTAAAAGCTCTGCTCCCTGGAGCATTTTGATATCTGCCTTAGTTAGGGCCTCGTAGAGGTCAGGGAGGCCTTGGAGGGTTTCGGTATCGGTTATACCTACTGTATCAACCTTCCAAGCCTTGAGGGTATCGACTAGGTCCTTATTATCTACAAAGCCATCTAGGTTGGTCATTTTGGTATGGACCTCTAGCTCAATCCTCCTATCGAGGGCAGTATCTATTCTTCTACCGATTACTTCATCAACCATAGAATTAACTGTAAAGACTTCTTCATGGGCAAAGTCATCGTAGTTTAGGACCCCCTCTACCCTTACAGTCGAGCCATTTTTTAGGGGAGCGAGCTTGCTATTATTATTCCTATTGGCAAAGAGCTTACAAGAAAGAGCATCGGTCTTATCTTCTAGGTCAAAGGTATAGATAAAGTAGCCACCCTTGGTCTCAAAGGTAGTTAGACCGTAGACCTTTCCTATAAGGGAAGTAGTAACTCCCTTCTTCTCATAGATATCTTTTATGTCTATAACATCGGTCTTTATCTTTCTTCCAAAGTTAATTTCATCAACTGGATCAATTTCTTCCTTGGCATTATTTTTATTTTCTAGGGTCCTATCGATTTGCTCTTGGATGGCCCTCTCCCTTTGCTCTAGGAGGAGGTCTGCCCTACTTGATTTATTTTCTGTACTTGGCTCTGTAATATCTTGATCAGACTCTTTATTTTCTGCACTAGCTTCCTTGACTTCTTGTTCAGACTCTTTATTATCATCCTTTTCTATAGGTTGGTCATCAGAGTCGTCTTCAATCTCATCAAAAACTATCTCCACATCCACAAAGTCAAAGTATTGGATGAGGTCTCTTTCTATATCCTCTGTAAAACTTTCCCTATATCCTTCTAAGTAGAGGATTAATTTATTTTTGCTCTTCCAATAAATCGCCTTAATTATAGCGATTTTGTCCTTTCCTATATCTATTAGGTCAGCTAGGTCAATTTTCATTTTTATTTGCTTCCACTAGACTCTCTATCAAGGTATCTACAATCTCTTCTTCCTTGACTTTTTTGATGGTTTTACCATTTTTAAACAAGAAACCCATCCCGTTTGCTGCACTTATGCCAAAGTCTGCTTCTTTTGATTCTCCTGGGCCATTTACAGGGCAGCCCATTATGGCAACCTTGGCAGAGAGGTCAAGGTTAGCTGTCTTATCTTCAACTTCCTTTACAATTTTAGCTAGGTCGACTGTTGTCCTTGAGCAAGTTGGGCAAGATACTATATCTATCCCATCCCTTCTAAGGTTAAGGGCCTTTAGGATGGCCTTACCAGCCTTGACTTCTTCGACTACATCCCCAGTTATAGAAACTCTTATGGTATCGCCTATGCCTTCTTTTAGAAGAGTCCCTATACCTATGGATGATTTTACTAGGGCTTGGTATAGAGGACCAGCTTCTGTTACACCCAAGTGAAGAGGGTATTCAACCTTATCTGAAAGCATCCTGTAGGCATCTATCATGGTATTTACATCTGATGATTTAACAGAGATTTTTATATCGGTAAAGTCCATATCTTCTAGGATTTTTACCTCTTCTAGGGCAGAAGCTACAAGGGAGTCGGCATTTACCCCACCAAACTTATCTATAATTTCTTTTGCTATGGAACCAGAATTAACCCCAATCCTTATAGGGATATTTTTCTCCTTGCACTTATCCACTAAAAGCCTTACCTTATCTTCTCCCCCTATATTTCCTGGGTTATACCTTAGGCAATCACAGCCATTTTCTACTGCAGCTAGGGCTAGCTTGTAGTCAAATTGGATGTCAGCCACCAAGGGAATGGAGGTTCTTGACTTAATCTCAGGAATTGCCTCAGCATCTTCTATTGAGTTAATGGCTGACCTTGCTATATCACAGCCAGCTTTTTCTAGGGTATGGATTTGTGCGACTACTGCCTCCACATCTGAGGTCTTGGCTGTTGTCATTGATTGAACAGAAATAGGAGAGTCACCTCCTACTGCAACATCTCCTACATAAATCTTCTTAGTTTTCTTTCTCATTTATTTCTCCTTATAATAATGTAAATATATCCTTTACTGAAATGATAATTATCAAGCCTATTAATAGGACAAAGCCTACGACAGTAACAATTCCTTCAATCTTTTTATTGACCTTCTTATTGGTAACCATCTCATAGAACGAAGTTACAAGTTTTGAACCATCTAGGGCTGGTATAGGTAAGAGGTTAAAGATTGCTAGGTTTACAGATATATAGGAAAGAAAATATAAGAGGCTCATAAGACCATTTGATGCTTGGTTACCTAGCTCCTTAACAACTCCAATTGGTCCTGATAGGGCAGAGAAGGCAATCTTTCCTGTAAATAATCCACCCAAGACTGTAAAGATCATTTTAATATTTCTTCCAGTTTCTAGGATTCCATCCTTGATAGATTCAAAAAATCCATTATCGCCTAGCTGTGATTCTATACCTATTGCCTTGGCACCATTAACTTCAAAAGGTTTAAGAGAAAAGTCCTTCTCTCCCTCATTCTCCCTATAAATCCTAACAGGAATAGTTTCATCTTCTTCGTTTTTTTCATAAAATTCGCTTATATTCTTAGAAATATCAGCAAATTCCACTACTTCCTTATCTCCTACCATCCTTACTTCATCACCTACTTCTATCCCTGCATCTCTTGCTGGCGACTCCTCAGGAAATCCTCCTACAAACCTTGTAGGTGATCCAGTATTGAAGGCAACTACAGAAAAAATTAAAAATGCTAGAAGTAAGTTCATAACAGGCCCTGCAAGAATTGTCAAGAACCTCTTGTAGGCAGGAGCATTTTCAAAACTACGCTCGTCATCACTTTCTTCATCTTCGCCTTCCATAGCACAGTAACCCCCTATTGGGATTAGCCTTAGGCTGTATTGGGTCTCGCCCTTAACTGTTGAAAATATTTCAGGACCCATGCCCACAGAAAACTCATTTACCTTTATTCCAGATAATTTTGCTACAATGAAATGCCCAAATTCATGAAATAAAATCAAGAACAAGAACATGGCTATAGCTATTATTATTTTAGTCATATAATCTCCTTATAGTATTGAAAATAGATAAAGAACAGGAGCTATAAACAAAAGTGAATCAAACCTATCCAAAATTCCCCCATGGCCTATAATAATATGGCCAAAGTCCTTGATGCCTGTTTGCCTCTTGATGTAGGATGCCACTAGGTCCCCTACTTGAGATAGGCTGGCTGCTATTATGGTAAAGATAAGGACATCAAGGATTCTTATGTCAAGATTTACACTCCTTACATATATGATATTTAAGATTATAGCTCCGATAACTCCACCAAGGCATCCCTCTAGAGTCTTATTTGGTGAAATATGGGCTATAAGGTCTATCTTGTGCTTGCCTATGGTAGATCCTACCAGATAAGCAAAGGTATCAGATCCCCAAGCAGTCAAATACAAGAGCCAAATATAATTTATATTTTGAATCCTAATTATATGGCTCATCAAAAATGACACATATAGCATAGTAAAACTAGCCCCAAAACCATCTATTAGGTTATATTTGCTATCAAAAATTATGCATATTAGTAGCATAAGTAGGCAAATAGCAAAGGTCGTCATATAAAGGTCTGTCTTATCAGCAAAGGCAGCTATCATTATGAGGGTGTTGGTAACAAACAAAAGTTTTAGAGGGATATTTATATTTATCTTTTTTAGGACTTCCTTCATCTCATAGAGCCCTATAAAGGAAAAAGCCCCTATTCCTATAATGAAGGGTACCCTCCCCAAAAAGGTTATTAGGAGCAAAATCGCTAGGATTATTGCCCCACCAAAGACTCTCTCAACAAAATTTTTCATTCTAAGCCCCCAAACCTTCTATTTCTATTATTATAAGCTTCTAGGGCCTTATCAAAGTCCTCCCTAGTAAAGTCAGGCCACAAGGTATCAGTAAAGTAAAATTCTGTATAGGCCATTTGGTAGATCAAGAAATTAGATATCCTAAGTTCTCCACCCGGCCTAATAAGTAGGTCAGGATCGCTTTGACCCTTGCTATAAAGGTAGGAAGAAATAAGCTCTTCATCCACCTCATCTTCCTTGATTCCATCCCTTAGCATATTCTTAAAGGCATGGACTAGCTCTGCCCTGCCCCCATAATTAAGAGCGACATTTAATAAAAGGCTCTTGTTATCCTTGCTATCTTCGCAAGCCTTGAGGCAAACTTCCCTTACCTTATCTGGGAGGGCATCAGTATCCCCCAAGATATTAAGCTTGCAATCTTCTTTCATTAGTATATCGAATTTAGTCTTTATAAAGGAAATTAAAAGATTCATAAGGTAGGAAACTTCTTCTTTAGGTCTCTTCCAATTCTCAGTTGAAAAGGCATAAAGAGTAAGGCACTCTACCCCCTTCTCCTTGGCATATAAGCAGATGTCTATCACATTTTCTGCACCTACCTTATGGCCGTAAGTCCTAGGCTTAAGTCTTTTCTTCGCCCATCTTCCATTTCCATCTAAAATTATAGCCACATGTTTTGCTACATTTAACTTATCCATGCTTACCTCTTTATCTAAAATCTTAATTCATTATACCGAAAAAACTGATAGATTTCGACCAAGAATTATAGACAAAAAAATACCAGCAAAGTCCTAAGACCTTACTGGCTTTATGCGCTTAATCAATTGCGATTTTTCTCTTTGGGTCGTTCTTAGATTTTGGTAGGGTTATTTCCAAGATACCATTTTCAAGCTTAGCGCCAACCTTTTCTTCATCTATATCTACAAAGTTCATTGTCCTTGACATAGATTGGGATTTTCTTTCCCTGTGGATGTAGTTTTTCTCCTTGTCACTCTCATCCTTGCTAGAAACTTTCTTAGCTGTTAGTGTAAGTTTGCCCTTATCAAGGTCGATATCAATATCTTCCTTGTCAAAGCCTGCAAGCTCTGCCTCAACCAAATAATTATCTTCATCTTCTGATATGTCTACCTTGAAGGTATCTGAGAAGGAATTTAAGTTGCCTACATCATTAAAGAAAGTGTCTACCATATTATAAAAATCATTAAATCTATCTATTTCGTTATTTCTTCTTAGTAAGTTTGTCATAAATAATCTCCTTTTGTACTATTAATTGATACGTTCTTATAAGAATTAGCACTCTCATTATTTATCTGCTAACTTCTTACATTTATAGTATACTAGGAAGGTCAGAGAAAGTCAAATTTCTTTTCAAAAAATATCGCCCCTAGAATTTCAAGTCTTCTAAGGACGATTTAAAAATTATTTAGGCATTGACCTTAATCTTTTCACGAGCCTGGCTCATCATTAGCTTGACCCTATTTAGTTGGTTAACTTCACTAGCTCCTGGGTCATAGTCTATGGCTACTACGTTGGCCTCTGGGTAGATTTCTCTAATTTTTTTCATAACTCCCTTACCTGTTATGTGGTTTGGCAAGCAGCCAAAGGGTTGGATACAAACTATGTTTGGACAGCCTGAATGGATTAGCTCTACCATTTCTCCTGCTAGAAGCCAGCCTTCACCAGCCTGGTTACCAAGACTAGTTATTTCGCTAGCGTAGTCCTTTATATCATTTATATAGCAAGGCTCATCAAATCTTTTTGACCTTCTAAGGGCCTCTCTTATAGGCTTCCTATAGTTCTCCACTGTCTTTATGGCAGCCTTACCAAAGAAGGCTAGGAGAGGAGACTTGCCATAGAGGTCCTTTTTAAGCTCGGTATTGGCTAGGACATACATAAAGAAGTCTGTTAGGTCAGGAACCATTACCTCTGCTCCCTCCTTCTCTAGGTTATCAAGAAGGTGGTTGTTGGCTTCTTCTAGGTATTTGACCAATATTTCGCCGACTATACCGGCCTTTGGCTTCTTGATATCTAGGACTTCTACCCTATCAAAATCTTCTACTATAGAATTTATTATCTTCCTATAGGTTTTGGATGACATATCTACTATTTCATCTTGGCAGATCTTGGTCCATTTTTCCTTTAGCCTATTGGCTTCGCCTGGGATTTTCTCATAAGGCCTTGTGGCATTGGATACCCTATTAATTAGATCTCCAAGAAGCAAGGACCTAAGGAGGTTAATTATCAAAGGAATGTTTGAAATTTTCTTTACATCAAAGCCAGAGTGGTTTTCTATTCCTTGGATAGAAAGGGCGATTACCGGAATATTTGGGTAGCCTGCATCCTTGAGGGCCTTTCTAATGTAGCCTACGTAGTTTGATGCACGACAGGCCCCTCCAGTTTGGGTCATAAGGAGGGCAAGCTTGTCGGTATCATACCTTCCTGACTTTACTGCCTCCATAAATTGACCGACTACCGTAATTGATGGGTAGCAGGAATCATTATTTACGTATTTGAGTCCATTATCTATTACCTTATCGTCAACCCTATCCAAGAATTCTATATTGTAACCATGGGCATTAAGTAGGACTTCTATGATTTGGAAGTGTTCCCTTGCCATTTGTGGAGCGAGGATGGTGTAGCCTGCATCCTTCATTTCCTTAGTAAATTCTGGATTGTCGTAGTCATTGTTTTCATTATAGGTAGGAATAAAATCTTCATTTCTTTGATCAAGAGCTTCCATCAAGGACCTAATTCTAATCTTCACTGCACCAAGATTTGATACTTCATCTATCTTGAGTAGAGTGTAAATCTTGCCCTTGGCCTCCAAGATATCTTCAACTTGGTCAGTTGTTACTGCATCTAGTCCACAACCAAAGGAGTTTAATTGGACAAGTTCTAGGTAGGGATCCCTTGCTACAAACTCTGCTGCTCTATAAAGTCTTGCATGGTATGACCATTGGTCAAGAACCCTAGTTTCGTAAGGTAAGTCTTCTATATTGTAGGCTATTGCATCTTCTGATAAAACAGGAATCCTCATTGACTCGATTAGCTCAGGTATGCCGTGGTTTATTTCAGAGTCTATTTGATAAGGGCGACCTGCAAGGACTATGGCCCTTTGCTTATGGTCGTGAACATATTTTAGAATTTCCATTCCCTTTTTCTTGATAGCGTCATGGTAGGCTCCTTGGACCTTCCAAGCCCTGGCTACTGCATTTAGGATTTGTTTTTTGCCTAGCTTATGACCATTTTGGCTAAAGCCTTCAAATATTTCAACAAGCCTAGAGCCTATGATCTTTTCTGATTCAAAAGATAGGTAAGGTGCCATAAAGTTAGTCTTATTTAGCCCTTCGACATTATTTTCTATGACACTTGGATAGCCTGATACTACCGGGCAATTTAGCTGGTTTTCTGCCTTGGCAAATTGCTTGTATTCATAAAATATAGCCGGATAGAAGATAATATCGACATTTTTTTCTAAGAGATTTTCTATATGGCCGTGGGTAATCTTTGCTGGATAGCAGGCAGTTTCTGATGAAATGGTGGCTATTCCCTTCTCATAAATTTCTCTACTTGATTCATCTGACAAAACTATATCAAAGCCTAGTGATGTAAAGAACTCATGCCAGAAGGGATAATTTTCATACATATTTAGTACTCTAGGTATACCGACCCTACCAAATATATTCTTATCTCCTAGAGTTTTTCTATTAAAGAGGAGGTCTTTTTTGAACTTATACATATTAAGATCGGCTAGAGTATCTTCTTGCTTGACACCTGCCCCTCTTTCACACCTGTTGCCTGTAATATACCTTGATCCATCAGGGAAGATATTAATTTGTAGGGCACAATTATTAGAGCACTTGCCACACCTTGCCTGTCTTTGCTCATAGGTAAAGTTGTCAATCTCATCAATACCTAGGATTTGACTATGGCCAGTTGACCTTTCCTTACTAAGTAGGGCCATCCCCATAGCCCCCATAAGGCCTGATATTTCAGGTCTTGTTACATGGCGAGTTGATAATTTCTCGAAGGCCCTTAGGATGGCATCTCCATAAAAAGTTCCCCCTTGGACAACTATATTTTCTCCCAGGGTCCTAGGATCTCTGACCTTGATTACCTTTTGGATGGCATTTTTGATAACTGAATAGCAAAGGCCTGCAGCTATATCTTCGACATCTGATCCTTCTTTTTGGGCTTGCTTTACCTTGGAATTCATAAAGACAGTACACCTTGATCCAAGGTCGGCTGGTTTTTTAGCAAAGAGAGCCTTTTGTTGGAATTCCTCTACACTAAGACCTACACTTGCTGCAAAGGTAGATAAGAAGGACCCACATCCTGATGAGCAAGACTCATTTAATTGGATAGAATCTATTACTCCATTTCTAATATGCATCGCCTTCATATCTTGGCCACCTATATCAAGGATAAAGTCAACATCGTCATTAAAGAACTTGGCAGCCTTGTAATGGGCAATGGTCTCTACTTCTCCTGTGTCTATATGAAGGGCCTTCTTGATAAAGTCTTCCCCATAGCCACATATACCAGATGAAACAATCCTTGCCTTATCGTTAATCTTCTTGTAGGTATCCTTTAACATAGAGATTACAACTTCTAGGGGTTTACCTAGGTTCATGCGGTAATCATTATACAAAATCTCATTATCTTCACTAATCATAACCATCTTTGATGTAGTAGAGCCAGCATCTATACCAAGATAAATATCTCCCTCATAAGTCTCCAAGTTCCTATACCTTACGAGCTTGGTTTCGTGGTCTTTCTTAAAGATCTCATAGTCCTCTTGACTTTCAAATAGACGGTCCATGGACTTAGTCATATCCATCTTTACCCTTCTATCTTCAGCCATTGACTTCATCAAGTCCCTAAAAGAAATTGCCTCTTCATTTTCAGCAGAGAGGATTGCTGCTCCCTTGGCTACATAAAGCTCTGCATCTTCTGGAGTAAAGAAGGTATTTTCTTCTTCTCCAAGGGTTTCTATAAACCTTCCCCTTAGGGACTCCAAGAAGTGAAGGGGTCCTCCCAAGAAGGTAACATTGCCTCTTATTGGCCTACCACAGGCGAGGTTTGATATAGTTTGGTTGACTACTGACTGAAATACTGATATTGCTATATCTTCCCTACTTGCCCCTTGGTTCATTAGAGCTTGGATATCAGTCTTAGCAAATACTCCACAACGACTTGCTATGGGATAAATTTTCTTGTAGTTCTTACTTAGCTCATTAAGGCCTGAGGCATCGGTATCCAATAAAGCTGCCATTTGGTCAATGAAGGCACCCGTACCCCCTGCACAAATTGAATTCATTCTTTGTTCAACAGATCCGGATAAATATGTAATCTTTGAATCCTCTCCACCTAGCTCTATTACAACATCGGTTTGGGGGATAAACTCCTTAATGGCACGAGTTTCCGCTATAACCTCTTGAACAAAATTAATTCCTAAGTATTTTTCTACAAACATTCCACCAGAGCCAGTAACATTTACCGTTAGCTCTTCATCCTTATAAGATTGATAAACTTCCTCTAAGACCTCCCTTACAGTTTTCTTAACATCGCTTTTATGCCTTCTATATACACCATATAAAGTATTATAATCCTTGTCAGTAATCACTACCTTAACCGTAGTAGAACCGACATCCAGACCCATATGTAAAGCCATGGTACTTCCTTCCTATATATAAACTTAAAATAAATTTTGAATATCAAATTAAATTACAAATATTTAACTATATATAATTTTATGCTTCTTTGAAATTAATACAAGTATTTTACTACGAATTATTTATACATATTATTAACAATCTTTTTATCTAACTTGTAATTGCCCTGCAAGCCATTAATTATTATATAAGATTTTTTTAAATTTACTAATAAAGCTAGGCAAAAGAAAACTGCCGGCTAGGGCAGCTTTTACTTGTAATATTCATTGAGCCTAAAGAAGGCATAGGCGTATATTTTGACCAAGAAAAACAAGTTATCAAGGTCTATCCATTCATTAGGGAGGTGGGCTATGCCATTTTGTCCAGGAAAGGATGGGCCAAGTGGTTTTTCTTTGCTTAGATAATAACCTAAGTCGCTTATACCAGATTCTTCATCAGTACCAAAGATAATTCTAAATTCTCGGTTAAATTTTACTCCCCAAGTTTTTTAATAAGTAGTCCATAAAAGGCTGCCATTATGGGTCCTTTGTTGTCTAAGGCTCTCCTGGTATAGATCCTATTGTTGTGGATTTTCCCCTAGAAGGGAGGATAGTCCCAGCCTTCCATCTCATCAACAACATCAAGGTGGATCTTGGCCCTATCTGTTAGCATGTTTACCATCTCAAGTCCATGTTTACTAGCAAAGGCCTCGACACCCTTCCTACTAGAAAATTATTGACTTCAAGCTTAGAAAGCTCTCTAGCAAGGCTTATAGGATTTTTGACGTTTTTACAGCTCCACAAGCTCTAAAGTCAAAGGTAGATCCGTCCATATAGGCACTATCAAGCTCAACTTCTATATCCTAATTGGGTAAGACCCTGTAGCCAACTGATGTAAATGAGGGAAATCCTCTATATACTTAATACAAGTTTCAACTCCATCTCCTGCATGGCCTTCTTTTTTTAGAATATCCGATGCTAGCTCTACCCCTCCAAGACCATCCTCCAATTTCCAATAATATCCCACATATTTTCCTCCCTATCTCTTTATTTAAGGATAAATTTTTTCTTGGTATATTACAAATATTTTCTTTGATAAATTCCCCATATATTTAAAATATAGGATACATCTTAAATATATTAGGAGATTTGCTTGGAATATGAGATTTAAATTATATGCGTTCAAGTCTTTTATCCCGCACCAATTTTTAAATAATCTTAGTTCTATTCAAAGTCCAAGGACTTGTTTATCTCTTCGAAGCTCGTTACCCCATCGATTATCTTATCAATTGCATTGGCTGCCATTGATTTGAAGTTTTCTTTGGCTAGTTTTTCCTTAAGTATCTCCGAAGAATTTTCTTTTAGGATTTCTCTAAATTCCTTATCTATTACTAGGACTTCTTCTACTGCTTCTCTTCCTAGGTAGCCATCCTTACACTTATTGCAACCCCTTGGTCTATATATTTCATGGTCTCTATCTATGTCTCTAAAGTGCCTTACGAATTCATATTCCCTATCGGTCATTTGGGATTTTTCTTTGCAGTCGCAGAGTTTTCTTACTAGTCTTTGACTTGCTAGTAAGGATAAGGCAGATCTTATTAGGTAGTCTTCTATTCCCAGGTCCTTGAGCCTTACTATGGATGAGATGGCATCCTTGGTGTGGAGGGTGGTTAGGACTAGGTGGCCAGTTATGGCTGCCCTTATAGCTATTTGGGCTGTTTCGTAGTCCCTAATCTCCCCTATCATTATGATGTCAGGATCTTGACGCAAGATTGACCTAAGGGCTGTTGAGAAATCGAGGCCAATTTTTTCGTTAACACTTACTTGGTTAATTCCTGGGATTTTGAATTCAACAGGGTCTTCTACGGTAACTATGTTTTCTGCTCCAGTATTTAGTTTGTTTAGTATTGCATAGAGTGAAGTTGACTTACCTGATCCTGTAGGCCCTGAGAAGATTATCATCCCCTCCCTCTCCCTTATGACTTGGTCAATTTTAATAATAGAATCCTTAGAAAATCCTAGTAGGGATGAGGTCTTCTTAAATTCATCCATTGATAGGATTCTTAGGACTAGTTTTTCTCCATTTACGGTATTTAGGGACGAAACTCTAAAGTCTATCTTATCGAAGTCCTTGACTTTGAGGTTGCTATCTTGGGGTCTCCTTTTTTCTGAAATATCCATACCACTCATTAGCTTGATTTTGGTTACTAGCTTTTCGTAGTCTGATCTTTCTATCCTGATTAGCTCATTTAGGAGTCCATCAACCCTTAGCCTTATCTTACAAGATGTTTCGAATGGTTCTATATGTATATCGCTTGCCCTTCTTTCTATAGCTGTAGCAAAAAGCTCTCTTACGAATTTGTCTATATTTTCTTCAATATCAGCCCTATCTAGCATATAACCCCCTTTTTTACTTAATTATAACACATATTGACTAAATTTATGCAAAATAAAAGTGATACCGCAAAATAGGCAACCTATCTTACAATATCACTATTATATATTATTCAGCTAATAGTTTTTCTATGTCTTTTGCTATATTTTCAGGTTTTTTAGTTGAACCATATCTTCCAACTACTTGGCCATTTTTATCTACTAGGAATTTTGTGAAGTTCCATTTGATAGCCTTACCAGTTTTACCTGGTTTTTCTTCCTTTAAATATACATATAGGGGATCTGCATTATCTCCATTAACATCAATCTTGTCAAACCTATCAAAGCTTGTTCCGAATTTCATCTCACAAATACCATTAATTTCGCTTATATCTTCAGGTGCTTGGTTGGCAAATTGGTTGCAAGGGAAGTCTAGGATTTCAAAGCCTTGGTCCTTGTATTTTTTGTAGAGGTCTTCTAGTCCATCGTATTGAGGAGTAAAGCCACATTTTGTTGCTGTGTTTACTATAAGAAGTACCTTACCCTTATATTTTTCTAAGGAAACATCTTCTCCCTTTGTATCTTTTACTGTAAAATCGTATACGGTTGTCATATAATCTCCTTTATATTTTCTCAACTAATGAATTATTAATATTCAAAAGCTGGTATCTCTGAGCCTTTTGATGATTCTTCGATTATCTTAGCTGTTTCTTCTACTTGGTAATAGTTTTCTACCAAGTCCTTCAAAACTTCGGAGTTTTCATTCTCCTTAGCTGTAGCTATTATATTGATATAGATATTCTTCGCTGGATCTGTGTGGTCTTCTAGGTAAATGGAATCTTCTGTAGGAATAAAGCCTGCATCAACTGCCATTCCTGAGTTTATAACTGCTGCATCAGTATCATCCAAACTTCTAGCAGTTTGATCTGCTGATAACTCGATTATTTCTAGATTTTTTGGATTATCTGTTATATCATCTAGGGTTATGAGGTCTCCTTCGCTTCCATTAACCTTGATAAGGCCTGCAGATTGGAGCAAGAATAAAGCTCTAGCGCCATTTGAAGCATCGTTAGGGATAGCAACCCTCGCTCCATCATCAAGCTCTTCTACGCTTTTGAGCCTTGTAGAATATATACCCAAAGGTGCCATAACTGTATCACCAATATCAACCACATCACTTCCAGACTCTTCATTAAAGCCTTCTAGGTATTTTTTGTGTTGGAAGGAATTTATATCTATATCTCCAGATAGGAGGGCTTCGTTAGGTTCAATATAGTCTGAGAACTTAACAAATTCTATTTTTTTGCCTGTGCCTTCTTCATATCTTTTGGCTACATCTTCCCATGGTTCGTTTTTCTCACCAACTACACCAACTTTTATGACTTCTGCATCCTTAAACTTATCAACGCTTGCAGATTCTTCTACAGATGCTTGGTCAGATTGACCTTCTGTAGTCGCCTCCTTATTCTTAGCACCACAAGCTGTTAATGTAGCTAGGGTAAATATTCCAAAAATTACTTTACTTATATTTTTCATTATTATCTCCTTTTTTCTAACTTATTACTCTTTATTCTATACCCAATTTCTTCTAATCTAATAATAAGATGGTTTGCATTTTGATATTATTTATTATTCTTTAGAAAATCTATAGCGAATTTTGTGACAAGACCTATAGGATAATCAATTACTTTTTCATCTAGGTCAAATTTATCAGTATGGGAATCTGACCCACTACCAAACTCTTCGTCTCTTATACCAAATTGTGTGTAGACACTTGGCGCAAGCTTGGCATAGCCATAGAAGGACTCTGACCCCCAGCTTGGTTCACATTCTATTAGCCTATTAGGATAAATAGACTCAAGCGAATTTCTAGTAAAATCAGCTAGGTCTAGGTCATTGACAACTTCTTCTGCCACCACCCTATTGTAGTCACTAAATTCTACCCTACACCCATGGGCTTCTCCTACAAGAGTGGCTATATTTCTCACTAGGGTCATGGCCTTTTTGGCTTCGTCTAGGTCAAAAAATCTCAAAGTTCCCCTTATTGTGGCCCTATCAGGGATTACATTTGGAGCACTACCTCCGACTATGGCACCTATGCCCAGGGTAACTGGCTTTTCTATGTCTAGTTGGTTGTTCCAGGCTGAATTAAGGTTTGTTACTATATGGCTTGCAGCTATCAGGGGATTAGTAACCTTATCAGGTCTTGACCCATGGCCTCCTTCGCCGATAACTTCTATCTCAAGACCAGCACAGCCTGCATATAGGGGACCCCTTACTATATTAAAATATCCACTATCAATCTTTGGGGTTTGGTGGTTGCCATAAACAGCATCTAGGCCCTTATCCCTAAGGTGCTCCACCATCTTTTCAATCCCTGCCCCAGTTTCTTCAGCTTCTTCAAAGATAAAATAGACCTTACCGGATATTTCTTCCTTTAGTTCACTTAAGATTTTTGCAGTAACTAGGGATATAGTCATGTGGCTATCATGGCCACAGGCATGGCTAACTCCCTCATTTTTTGAAATAACTTTCTTTTTTCTCTTGAGGTTGTAGGGATTTTCTTTGATAGCTAAGGCATCTATGTCAGACCTAATTCCTAAAGTTTTACCAGGTTTACCCGTATCAAGGAGGGCAGTAAAGCCAGTAGATCCCTCTACATCCTCTACCACAAGTCCCAAGTCCCTACACCTTTCTTTGAGGTACTTGCTAGTTTCATATTCCTTGCTACTTACCTCTGGCCTTTCATGGAGGTAAGCCCTAGTAGCTACTATATTGTTATGGTTCTCTTCTATTTTTTCTTTAATTACATCACTTATACTCATAATATCATCTCTCTTTTCAAAAAAATAACGCCCCTATGTCATTACAACATAAGGACGTTTAATCGCGTTACCACCTTAATTTATGCGTGATCACCCACACATACACTCATCAAGTACGTACATACTCTAATTCTATAACGGGAATTCCCGTATGGACCTCATATCGACCCATCCCATCAAAGACCATGTTCATCTAAATCAACTTCATCTCTTTTCACCAACCAGAGACTCTCTGTAGAAAATCATTAGACTACTCTTCTTTTCTTATGGTTTATTTAAATCTATTAGACTTTTTCATAATACCGCTCTAGTTATTATTGTCAAATAGTTTTAATCACTTACTTGATAATTAGGGGTATAAGTTAAAAAGCTTTTATTCTGCTTCTTCTTCAGATTCTTCTGTTTCATCTACAGTTGGAACGTCAGCTGCTTCTGCTACTTCCTCTTCACCTTCTTCAGAAACTTCTTCGTTAACTTCTTGTAGTGAGCATACTACTTCATCTTCTTCTGCAAGGATAGTAATGTTTTCATCTTTTGCTATATCAAAGTCAGCTACAGTTTTGTTTTCACCAAGTTGAAGGTCACTTACTTCGATTTCAGCTGTTTGAGGAATGTATTTTGGTAGACATTCAACTTCGATTTCGTCAATATTTTGTACTAGAACTGAAGGTTCAACTCTAATATCATCCCTACCAACAAGTACAACAGGTACAGTAACTCTGATTGTTTCGTTTTGGTTGATTGCTTGGAAATCTACGTGTAGATATTGGTTTTTGAAAGAGTGAGTTTGGAAATCTTTGATAAGTACGTCTTTCTTTTCTCCATCTATATCTAGGCTAATGATTGTTGATGTTCCTGCTTGTCTAAGAATTATTTCAAAGTCTCTTGAAGAAAATTGTACGTTGATATTTTCTTCGTCTTTTCCGTAAACTACTCCTGGGATTAATTCTTCATTTCTTAATTTATTTACTTTATTTTTGCCATTGGCTTCTCTATTTTGTGCTTGTAATACTAATTCTGCCATGTTGCCTCCTTATTTTTCATACTAGTTGATTATACCTCACCTATTGAGTTTTTACAATGATTTAGGCTTAATTATAATATTTCTACCTGGTAATTTATTTTCTCTATGACAGATTTATAGGTCAAATTAATTCTACTTCTAAAAGATTTTTATTAATATAATACTTTTTACAAAAATATTACCTTTAATTTTTTTAAACATATATGATATAATTATAATAGTTAAATTAAGAAAGGACGTGCCATGACTAGAAGAGCAAAATTTGGAGAAGTAAATATCACTCTTGACGGTGAAGAACTAAAGGTAGGCGATAAAGCACCAGAATTTAAGGCTATCAACAAGGACCTTAGCGACTATATTTCTAGTGAAGATGATGGCAAAATTAAACTAATTTCTGTAGTCCCATCTATAGATACTTCAGTTTGTGAAATCCAAACATCAATATTCACCAAGGCTGCTAAGGAATTTTCTGATAATGTGGTCCTTATCACCATATCAAACGACCTACCTTTTGCTCAAATTAGATTTTGTAATGTAAAGGATATCGAGAAGAACAAATTCGTTTCAGACTATATATATAATGATTTTGGTAAGAAATATAATACAATAATGAACGAACTTCAATTACTTAATAGGTCTGTCTTTGTAATAGATAAGGACAATACTATCCACTATGTCCAATACCTATCACAAAACAGTGAGCTTCCTGATACTCAAAAAGCAATAGAAGCCGTCAAAGAACTTGATAAATAAGATTTATAATAAAGATTCTAGTAGGGATAGGGTTGTTATAGCTCCTATTCCTTTTTTGTTAGTCAAAACATCTATATCCATATCTTCAAGGCTATCATAGTCGATATCCCCATAAATTTTCCCATCTAGGACAGATGTACCCACATCAATAAGGGTCATATTCTCCCTAAAGTAGGACCTATCAAAATACTTGGCCTTGCCTATGGCTGATATAAAAATATCAGCCTTTTTGATAATTTCTTTTCTATTTTGGGTAGATGAATTAATTACAGTAAGGGTTGCTCTTTTGGTAATTAGATATAAGGCGAGGGGCTTACCTATAATTTCGGTGTTGTTGGCAAGAACTATATTTTTGCCAGTCAAGTCCTCAAACCTATCCTCCAAAAATAAGGTTACTGCCTTAGCTGTGGCTGGCAGATATTTTTTATCCCCCTTCATGGCTAGGCCCTTGGACTTGTAGGTAAAGGCATCAAGGTCCTTAAGTTTAATATTATTCTTTAAGTAGGACAAGTCTTCATCTCCGAAGGGTGATAGGATTATAAAACCATAGTCTTCTGGGAAAGAATTTATAAAGGATAAGATCTCCTCTTGGCCTTCCTTGTCAAATTCCTTGTCTATATAAGCAATCTCAAACTTCTCACACCTTTTTATTATGGCATTTTTATAAGATAAAACCTCTTCACTTGGATTTTTTGATAGGATTAGGATCTTGTTTTCTGTTTTTTCACTTTGTAATTTTTCGATTAGTCTTTTCTTTATATTATCACTTGTTAAAATATTCATTATCTTCTCCTCACATAAGAAAAGACCTCAATTAGGATGTCCCAATAAAGGTCTAAATAATTATCGATTAAAATATTCTTCTTGCTCCAACTAGTGTGCTTTGATAATAGCTGTCATAAACATTACTATAAATAACTCCAGTTGATGGTGTTGAAGCGTGGATGAAGGTTCCATCTGAACTTGTTACAATACCAACGTGGTCAATTGCTCCACCACTTGTGAAGAATACCAAGTCTCCTGCTTGTAGGTTGTTTACGTCTACTTCATAACCATAAGAATATTGAGCTGCTGATTGGTGAGGTAGGCTTACTCCTACTTGGGCATAGGCATAACGAGTTAGGCCTGAGCAGTCAAAACCTGTTGATGGATCTGATGCACCCCATACATAAGGATAGCCAATAAATTGACTTGCTGCATTTACTGCACCTAGAGCTGATCCATTGTTAACTACAGGGATTTCTTCTTCGTATGTTTCTTCAACTACATCTTCTGGACTTTCTACGACTTCTTCTACTACTACTGGGTCTGCTTTAACTTCTGTATCTGATAGGTAGTCCATTGAGATATATCCCTTAGAACCATTGTAATCTATCTCTAGGAATGATCCTTCTGTATTTCCTTCAAAATAATCTCCCTTGTTGACAGATCCTATGATGTTGCCACCTGCACTATCACGTACGTTAAGAATTTCAGTATTAACCCATCCTTGATAGTAGTAAGTTTTATTTTCAGCTTCTTTTTGAGCCTTTTCTTGGGCTAATCTTTCTTCTTCAGCCTTTTTAGCTTCGGATTCTTTTTGAGCCTTTTCTTGGGCTAATCTTTCTTCTTCGGCTTTTTTAGCTTCTTCTTGGGCTAATCTTTCTTCTTCAGCCTTTTTAGCTTCGGCTTCTTTTTGAGCCTTTTCTTGGGCTAGTCTTTCTTCTTCAGCCTTTTTAGCTTCGGCTTCTTTTTGAGCCTTTTCTTGGGCTAATCTTTCTTCTTCAGCCTTTTTAGCTTCAGCTTCTTTTTGAGCCTTTTCTTG
The DNA here is from genome assembly GCF_022808955.1 of Anaerococcus sp. AGMB09787. GTDB lineage: Bacteria > Bacillota > Clostridia > Tissierellales > Peptoniphilaceae > Anaerococcus. The sequence goes on along the minus strand of NZ_JAKZEY010000002.1, from coordinate 9,669 downwards.
GGCTAATCTTTCTTCTTCAGCCTTTTTAGCTTCAGCTTCTTTTTGAGCCTTTTCTTGGGCTAGTCTTTCTTCTTCAGACTTTACTAATTCTTCAGGATAAGTATCGCTCAAAAATTCTTCTTTTAGATAACCATCTTCAGTTTCTAAGAATCCATCCTTTGAGTATCCAACAATTTTTGATCCTGCAGTTAGATAGCCTATGACATTATTTTCTTCTAGGTCTTTTGAAGATCTAATGTTTAATAATGGAGTATTTACGTATTTTACAACTTCCTTATTATCTTCTTCAGTATCCTCTTGGTAAGCTTCTTCTTCGTAAGCCTCTTCTTCCAGAGTTTCTTCTTCAACTGGGAGTTCTTCTACTACTTCTTCTTCGATTTCTGCTTGGCTTGTTTCGATAGCTTCTACAGGCTCTTCTTCTAGGCTTACTTCTTCTTCATCAGCTCTTACTTCTACTAAAGTTTCTCTTGCAGCTTCTTCTACAAGTTTAGCGAAATTTTCTTCTTTTTCTTCCTTAGTTTCTACTTTAGTATTTTCTCCAACCTTTGTATTAGCGACTTCTTTGCTATATTCTGCCTTAACTAGGTCATAGTCGTTATAAGTTGCTACATTGCTTACGTCATTTAAAACTGAATTTGTTTGTTGATCTTGGTCTAAATTATCAAGGGTTGTGGCATAGGCACTAGCCCCTGCTGTAAGTGCTGCTACAATTGTAAATGCTGCACCTATATTTTTCTTTTTCATGAGTCCTCCATCATAACATTTTAATCAAAATAATATATATCAATTCTAGGTCAAGATAGACCTTCTAATTTATAATCTGCTAATATTTTATATCATTTTAACAAAAGTGTCAAGAAAAAGTTACAAAAAAATTACACTTTTTCTTTTATAATCTCCAATCCTTGTTTGTTAGACAAACAAAAAAAGACTTTTCCAAAAAAGTGTAACATTTATTAAATATATTTAACAATATGTAGGAGCAAATCTATAAGCCGTGTTCTGTCTTAGATAATCATCTGTCTAGGCCTACTGTCACCAATAGGCTCAAGCGAACTACCATACCGGACCGTGTCGAGCCAACATCCTACTGTCCTATTCGTTCTTACACCGGATGGGGTTTACATAGCCTATGTATCACTACATAGCTGGTGAGCTCTTACCTCGCCATTCCAACCTTACCGCAAAAGCGGCGGTATACTTTCTGTTGCACTTGCCTGAAGATCACTCTTACTTGACGTTATCAAGCATCCTCGCTCTGTGGTGCACGGACTTTCCTCGTGATATAATCCCGCGATTATCCGATTTACTCCATATTAGAATATACTATTTATTTAACATTTATCAATTAATAAAACTCCCTAAAATTATCTCCCTTAGCATAGGTAAAGGCCTCACCAGGGATGATCTCATTTACTTCTTCTGCAAGCTTATAAATAACGTGGTTTTCACTAGCATAGTGGCCAGGGTCTACTATTATTATTCCTTCATTAGCAAGGTCCATTCCGTCATGGTATTTGACATCTCCAGTTATAATCATATCGCAAGACTTAGCTATAGCATCTTCTATTACATCTCTCCCTGCTCCTCCACATAGGGCGATTTTTGAGACCTCTTTCTTGGTATCTCCATAGACTACAAGGCCTGATGCCTGGAGTTTTTCTTTAACAAAGTTTAGGTAGTCTCTTGCAGGTATTTTGTCAATGAAACCATACCTACCAAGGCCTGGAAACTCACTTGCCTCTAGGGGCTTTACTTCTCTAAGACCCAAAATTGCAGCGAAGTTATCATTGAGGCCATCATCAGCCATATCCAAGTTGGTATGGAAGGCATAGACACTTATATCATTTTTGATTAACTTTTCTAATTTTTTATAGAAATTTTGGCTTAGATCTATTGATTTTACTCCATTAAACAAATATGGGTGGTGGTTAATAATTAGGTTGCAACCCTTGTCAATAGCCTTATCTATCCCCTCTTCCTCAAGGTCTAGGGAAATTAAAACATTTTTTACATCATTGATGGGATTTCCTACTTGAAGACCTGAATTATCCCAACTTTCTTGTAAGTCAAAGGGATATCTTTCTGCAAGTTTTTCTATCACTTCTCTAATTTCCATATTTCATATACCTCCTCTATGGCTTGGATTTTTAAATTTATCTTGTCTAAGGCATTTTTGTCTGAAGAATTTTTTATAATCTGGTCTCTAAAAAAGAGGTTTTTCTCATAGTCTTCCCTTAGTTTCTCCTCCAAAATAGGAGACCTATTGGCTATATCATCCTTTGGGTAGTAGGTCTCAGACAGTTTTGCCTTGGGAGCCTTACCGGTCCTTACCTTAAGGATGTCATAATACTTTTCCTTCTCTAGGGACATAAAGTCTCTTTCTATATAGAAGTTATTTGCAAGCAAAAATTCCCTGAGCTTTTCTGTATTTACATTGCTTTCAAGGATCATGTAGTCTAGGTTGTGGGCAAAGTCTAGGTCATTGTTTATAATATCTATGATAGTATTAGCCCCCATGCCGGCAATTATAGCTACTTGGTTGGGCTTTTTTTCTAATCCCTTAAAACCATCAGTTACATAAGTTTGGATAACCTTTTTTAATTCATCATCCAAGGCCTCTCTTAGCTTGTTAAGGGATTTTTCTGAAATATCTGTCGCAACTATATCGCTACTTATCTTATTTTTCGCTAAATATAAAGGAACCAATCCATGATCAGTTCCTATATCAATAACACTTTTATTTTTATCTACGAGTTTTATTATATCTTCTAATCTTCTTTTATCTTCCATTATAAAAAGTCTTTCAAAATATCGCTCTTGTTAGGGCTTTTTAGCTTCCTAAGGGCCTTGGCTTCTATCTGCCTAATCCTCTCTCTTGTTACATCAAATTCCTTGCCTACTTCTTCTAGTGTCCTTGGTGTTCCATCAATTAAACCAAATCTTAATTGTAATACACGTTTTTCCCTAGAGCCTAGGCAGGATAATACATCGTTGAGCTGTTCACGAAGCATGGTGTAGTTGGCTGCCTCTCCTGGGTCTATGGCAGTGTCATCCTCTATAAAATCTCCTAGGTGGCTATCATCTTCTTCCCCTATTGGAGTTTCTAAGGAAACAGGATCTTGGGAAATCTTTCTAATCTCTTGGACCTTTTCTACCTCGATTCCCATTTGCTCTGCTATCTCTTCGTTTGATGGGTCACGACCCAGGTCTTGGACTAATTGCCTTTGGACTCTGACCAATTTATTGATAGTTTCTACCATATGGACTGGGATTCTTATAGTCCTTGCTTGGTCTGCTATGGCACGGGTTATGGCTTGCCTAATCCACCAAGTGGCATAGGTTGAAAACTTAAAACCCCTACTATAGTCATACTTCTCTACTGCCTTCATAAGACCCATGTTTCCTTCTTGGATTAGGTCCAAGAAGCTCATACCACGGCCCACATATTTTTTGGCAATAGATACTACAAGTCTAAGGTTAGTTTCAGCCAATTTTTGCTTGGCAGCCTTAGAAATAATTACAGCCTTCTTAAGTTCCTTAAGGCCATCTTCGTCAAGCTTTTCTCCCAGGGTAATCTTGTAGGCCAAGTCCCTTATACTGATAAATTCATCGAGTTCCTTTAAGTATTCGTCATCAATAAGATTGCCATCCCTAATCTCTTGACTAGTTTTGGCTATACTTAGTAGGTCTTCTAGGATCATCCTATCGTTAGTCTTTAATTGGTCCTTGTTAATGGCCTTGGACAAGATATCATTAAAGAAATTGTAAACCAAAGAAACAAATTCTTCGTTGTCAGTTATATTTAGCATGTGGTCAAAGGAATCGAACAAATCACACAAGGAGTTTGCTTCAGTAACTTCAAGGTCATCATTTTCGATACTATTTTGAGCAATAGAGCAAATCATAACCTTGGCCTTCAATTCTTCGACCTTCTTACTATCGAGATTCCCCTTCATAAGGGTATCAAAGAGCTGACCCATACTAATAATACTGTCTACTTCCTTGGTGAGCCTATCATCAAGTCTTTTATCCCTTACCAGTTCATCATTGGCAGATTTAAGAATCCTAGCTAGGTCGCCAAAGAAAATATCATTAGCAAGCTTTAATTTATTTTGCTTGTTAAACTTTACATTATTTAATTTTTTCTTGGCAATATCACCGATTTCTATCCTACGGGCTAGGAGGATTTCTTCCCTAGCTGTAAGGAGGTTGACCTTGCCTATCTCCTTGAGATACATCTTGACAGGGTCATCCACCTTGATGCCTGTCATCATATCGTCACTGTTTTTCTTGAGATCTTCTTCTACCTTATTCTCATCTATATCATCATCGTCATCGATATTCTCATCATCGATTACTTCATCCATTTCTTCTTCAAGAAGGCTTTCAGATTTTTCTACAATCTCAATTCCTAAGGATAGGATTTCATTTATGACAAGCTTCTTACTCTCATCATCCATATCCTTGAAATTTTCAAATGTTTCTATTTGTGAATAAGTTATTACACCGTCTTGGGACTCGCTTATCGATTTAAATTCATCGATAATTTCCCTAAGAACGTCATCAAGCAACTTATTTTGATCACTAGTCATCATTAATCCCCTTACTAAGACTTGTTACTTTCAAATTTTTAAGCCTCTTTTTCCTATTATACAAATTAATCTTATCAATTAATTCATCTGGCAAAATAGGATTGGTATTATCTCTTATATAATCTAGAATATACTTATAGTCCTTATCCCCTAGATCAAACTTACTTGCATCTTTATCTCTTAAAAAAGCTCTGACATTTTTAATCTTTTCATCTTGGATGACTTCCTCAAAGACATCCTTGTGGGCCTCATAGTCGGACCTTTGATTAAAAAATAGCCTCAAAACTTCTAATTCATTTATGTTAAATCCCTTGTTAGTATTCTTAACAATAACCTTATCTTTTCTCCTAAAAGTCTCTTTTTTGCCTTTAGAATCAGTATTTTTATTATACCTTTCTATAGAAGCTTTTAAAGTTTGCTTATCTATATCAAAGAGCTTAGAAACCTTGTTAATAAAGATCTCTTGGGTCAGATCGCTCCTTATAGAAGCGAGAAATTCTATAAACAAGTCAAGCTTATCAAACTTCTCATTTTCGGCTGCCTTGGCATAGGAATCAAGGATATTTTCATATTCATAATTATAGGAGTCGCTAGCATCTACCATCTTCTTCTCAAAGGCATCCTTGCCAAACTCTTTTACAAAATCATCCGGATCATAACCATCATCTAGGCTAATTATCTTAGGGTTTACCCCTATATCTCTCAAGATGCTTATAGCCCTTTTGGTAGCCTTGATACCAGCCTTATCCCTATCATAGCTTATATATACCTCATCGCTGTATCTCTTAAGGAGCTTGGCCTGATCTTCTGTTAGAGAAGTCCCAAGGGATGCTACTGCTATATCAAGCCCCCTATTATTTAGGGCTATAACATCCATATACCCCTCAACCAAGATTATATCTCGTCTTTTTTGCTTCTTAAAGACATTTAGTCCATAGAGATTAAAACGCTTCTTAAAAACATCATTTTCAGGTGAGTTAAGATACTTTGGCAGAGCATCAGTCAAGGCCCTTCCACCAAAGCCAATAACCCTACCCATATTATCTATGATAGGAAAGATGAGCCTATCCCTGTACTTATCATAATAGGTCCCCTTGTTAGACTTCTTTATAAGACCAAGGTCAACTAGGTCTTCCTTCTTGTAATTCTTACTCTCTATAAAATTTAGCAAATCATCCCAACTGTCCTTGGCATAGCCCAGCATAAAGCTATTGACAACCTTAGAAGATAGGGACCTTTGCTTCAAATAACCTATGGCTCTCTTGCTAGTCAAGAGGTTTTTGTAGAAAAACATCATCACATCCCTATTAATTTGGTAGAGCCTCTTATTCTTAGAATTTTGCCTAGGGTCTTCGCTAAAGTCTATAGAAATACCTGCCTTATCTGCTAGAAACTTCATACTTTCTGGATAAGACAAGCCTTCTTTTTGCATTATAAAAGAAACAACATCTCCACCTGCCCCACAACCAAAGCAGTGAAATAATTGTTTCTTATCATCTACTGTGAAGGATGGAGTTTTTTCGTTATGAAATGGACAAAGACCCTTATAGGAAGACCCAGACCTCTTCAAGTCAACATATTCCCCTATAATATCTACAATATTAGAGCTTTGCAGTATTTCATTTATCTTAGCATCCGAAATTAAACTCATTTTATCACCTAGTAAAATTATACTAATAGTAAGGACCTTTTCAATTTATAAAATTTAGCCTAGATTACTTGCCTCAATTAAAGCTAATACAAAGAAAGTTAATGAATTTTTAATTATTAAAACGTTTTTATTTGAATTAATTACCACTAATGTGCTAAAATATAGATATACTAAACGTTTATAGGGGAAGCAAATGCAATACAACGAGGAAATCATTTCTAATGATGATAAGGCAATAAACGATGAAGATTTAAATATTAGGGTTCTAGATATCATGGATTGTAGGTATAAATATGACATGCCTTCCAAAATATGGTTTCGTCCCTTTGTCTACTTCTATTTTATAAAAGAAGGAGAAGGAATATTTTTTATAGAAAATGATGCTATAAATGTAAGAAAAGGCGACCTCCTAATATTAAATTCCAATATAGGTCATAATATTTCTGTTAGTGATGAAGTTAGCACGATAAGGGTCCAAGGTTTTGGAGTTGAAAATATTGGTATAGGTAAGTCTGACGAAGACGAAAAGGAACTATCCTACTACTATATTAAAGATTACGAATTCCAAGATATGAGATCTAAACTTTTTGAAAAGATAACTACAGAATATGAGAGAGCTTGTCCTTACAACACATCTATGGCCAACGCCCTCGCTACAATCTTTATAGTAGGGCTAATTAGAAATAACGAACAAAAACTTGAAGTAATATCTGATGTCAACTTGAACAGCCAAATAAGCTTCATCAAATCCTACATCGACAAAAATTTTAAGCAAAATATAAAACTAGACGACCTATCAAACATCGCCTACATGAACAAGTACAACATCATAGCTGAATTTAAAGATACCTATAGTCTAACACCTATAGACTACCTAATCCTAAGAAGAATAGACGTTGCCAAAAACTTAATAATAACAACCAACCACCCTATGGATCAAATAGCTGAAGAAGTAGGCTTCAACTCCCAGTCCTACTTCAACCAAGTCTTCAAGAAAAAAGTAGGAGTAACCCCCTACCAATACAGAAAAAAACATAGACTATAAAAATCGACCTGGAATTTTATTGGAGGCAAGCCCGTCCGGCTCTGGGAGGCAAGCCCGCCAGTTCATGGAGGACAACCAGTCTAGCTCGGAGAGTACAGCCCCTCCGGCTCTTTGAGGACTAGCCCGTCCGGCTCGGAGAGGACTAGCCACTAAAGGATATTCCCCCTCAAAGACCACTTCAAAATTCTAGGACGATTTTTCTTTAATTTTCTTCTATCCTAACTCTTTTTATAGTTTCATTTTCAATAGTTACTATCCTGTAGACATATTCACCATATACTATAGTAGAATTTTCGTGGATTACTCTCACATCCTCACGACTTGCAAGGTCATATATCAGCTCTCCTAGGGTATATGATGTTGTAGGTAGATTCATATTAAAGTCCCTATTTATCCTCTCTATAGGCATAGATGCATCAAAGGTGTTATCTATCTTAGCCAAAAGTTTTTTATCTGAAAGAACAAATTTCATTACCAAAAATATTATAGCAACTGATATAGTTCCTATCAAAATATCTGTTAGTCCTTGGGAATATACTAGCATCTTGCGGGCTATAACAAAGAGGATGAGGGTTAGGATTGACTCATGGCTCCTTGTTAAGATCATAGCTATTAGCTCAATTCCTACTATAAGGAGGAGGGCGTGTTTCAAGAATTCATTCATCAAGAAGTATGAATCTGATAGCTCTCCAGCCCTAAAAAAGTCTATTATATAGCTAACTAGCTTGGGGATCCCTGCTACAACTCCTGCTATTACTATAAGGCATACGGCAAATTCTATGATGCTTGCTACCTTTTCTATAAAAATATTAGCATCTCTATGTTTTTTCATTAGTATTCCACATCCATTGTGTAATCAGATGATGCATTCCAAAGCAAAAATTCCTTTTGGCCTGAATCATAAATAGCTTGAATTTGAGCTTCAACTGCTTCTTTATCATATTCCATCCAATTACCCTCTCCTATCCAAGTAGCTGTGAAGTCCTGGATCCATGGACGGGATAATGGCTTATGTTCTATGTTAGATAGGTATTTTTGCTCAGCATCTAAGTATCTTTTGACAAGTTCATATGGCTCTAGATCTGGTTTTTCGATATCAAAGGACCAAGCTCCCCAGTGGGATGGATAAATCATTGAACTCATTATATCGGTTTGGTTACTCATTTCTCCAAAGTCTTGGCCTATACCGTCAGCCCTACCTACTTGTAAGGCATAACCAAAGACGTCTATAGATATCGGTACATTTAGCTCTTGAAGTTCTTCCCTAGCACGTTTTACAAAACCAGTAATAGCGGAAACTCTCTTGTCCCCTTCTTCCATATCGGCATTTTCATATTCTCCCCTTGAGTATTCTAGGGTATCACCAAAGGTTTCAAAGCCCTCAGCAAATCTTACATAGTCGAATTGGATTTCATCGAAACCAGCCTTGGCTGCAAGCTTGGCAATTTTGATATCATAGTCTTGGACTTCATTCAGGAATGGATTCATAAAGGCTTCTTCAGCACCATTTTTCCATAGGCTACCATCTTCTAGAGTAAAGCCCCAATCTGGATGCTTTTCTGTTATGATAGAGTCCTTAAAAGTTGTAATCCTACCTATAACATAGATTCCCCTATCATGCATATCCTCTAAGAAGCTTTCTGGGTCTATGATATCAATTTTAGAATAAGTGATGTCTTCATCGTCTGTTTCAAAGTTCATAGTAACATTGCCCCAGTCGTCCTTGATATCAATGACTACCGCATTTAGCCTAGTATCTTCGATTAAGCCTATAATCTTATCAAAGGTTGCAGGATCGTTTACTGAATATGAGTTAAAGTAAAGTCCCTTGACTCCATCTTCTGGATAATACTCACTCTTCTTATCTTCTAATGATAGGAGTCTTGAAGTATCGTAGTCCATATTATAATCATCTGGGGTCACTCCAACCTCATAAGGTACTCCCTCTTCGTGTTCTAGTGCTTGATTAACTAGGCCCTTTTTATCTTGCTTTGCTTTATCCTCAGATGGATTTTCCTCTTCCCCGCTGGACACTTCTGCCTCTCCTACTGCCTTATTCTCGCTTACTTCGATATTTTCCTCTACTGGCCCTTTATTTTCAGAAAAATTACATCCAGCCAAAGCAAATGTTAAAGCAAGCATTAAGGGAATTATTTTTTTCATATTATCTCCTTAATCAAGAAAGGCGAACCCGAAGGTCCGCCAATATTGATATTAATTCTTTATGAGAGTTACTTAACTACTTTAGTAACAACTCCTGATGCTACTGTTCTTCCACCTTCACGTACTGCGAATCTTAGTCCTTCTTCTAGAGCTATTGGCTTTTGTAGAGTTATCTTGAAGGTTGCGTTGTCTCCTGGCATTACCATTTCTACGCC
>NZ_JAKZEY010000019.1 GCF_022808955.1 Anaerococcus sp. AGMB09787 | reverse complement strand
AAATCAATTCATAGATATTAAAAATATACTAAAAAAGCGATGAGCAGAATAGAATTATCTAACCTGCAGCACCACTTTTTTAGTATATACTTCCATTAAAAGATTTTTTAATTTGGTGAATAACTTGTTTCATAGTAGAATATATCAGCTCTTGCAAAGGAAACTGTGTATTCTATGATTGAATTTTCTATATCTAAGCTTCTTCTAACTATCTTGAGGCAAGGACTTTGGTCTTTTTGCTTTAAAGCTCTTGCCATATCATAGCTAAGTGATGAGACCGAGAATCTTTCCTTGACTTGATATATTTTGGTCTTGAAGTCTTCATTGAAGATATCATATAGGGCTTTTTTGCCTAGTAATCCCTTATCAATCTCTGAAAATCTATCATAGGGAATGGTCGTTATCTCATACATCATTGGAATGTCATCTGCTATCCTAAGCCTTTCAAATTGAATGACCTTGGCATCTTTTTCTAGATCAAAGATCTTTTGCAATTTTTCGTTAGCTTCTTTTATTTCAAATTTTAGGACAGGAGACTTGGGTTTCTTTCCATTCTTCCTAGTTTGCTCTGTAAAAGAGTAGTAGTTTGATAAGTTCTCGCTATTTTTCTCCCTGACAAAGGTACCCTTACCCTGTACTTGGTAGAGAATCCCAGCATTTACCAAAGACCCTATGGCATTTCTAACTGTCGTCCTAGAAACCCCATAGTCTTGGCAGATTTGCCTTTCTGAGTAGAACTTATCTCCTTTCTTCATGGTTGAAATCTTATCTAGAAGCTTAGTTGTTAGGTCTGAATAAAGGGTGGACATTATTCGTAATCGTGGATTATAACTCCCTTTACAACCCTATTTACAGTTCCAGTCTTAGATGGATTATCAGGAGTGTTGCCAACTCTCAAGCTTGTGATTAGGGCTATTAATTGACCTATCACTATATAAGGAAGTGCTAGATATACATCATCAATTCCTTCGCTGTCAAATACTAGCTCATAGTCTTTGTCAATTGATGAATTTGTAACAGCTATAATCTTCTTAGCAATCTCATCATGAGCTACCTCTTCTAGTAAGTCTACATCATAGAGCCTTGTATAAGGGTTTGAAGAAACGAAAGAAACTAAGAGGGTATTTTCGTCTACAAATGACTTAGGACCATGTCTAAAGCCCATAGAGCTATCCCAAATTGTTACAACTTCACCTGCTGTAAGTTCTAGGATTTTTAGTCTAGCTTCTTTAGTAAGTTTACCTAGAGGACCACTACCCAAGTAAGCAATTCTGTTAAAGTCAAAGTCTACTAGTTTTTCTAGCTCTTCTTTTCTCTCATAAACTTCTTTAGCGAGGCTTGATACCTTTTCTACAACTTCTTTTTTGTTTTCTGTCTTTGTATCAAAGATTAGTAGGGCTGCTAAAAGCATTGATGAAAAAGAGTTTGTCATGGCAAAGCCCTTATCATTTGTAATTTCTGGTTCTAGAAATACATATGATTTTTCATCATCCTTTAAGCCTTCGGCAAGTTTACCATCCTTAGCACAAGTAATTGGAAGATTGTAGAAATCATCAACTAATTGGCTACCTAGTTTAACAGCTGCGAGCGATTCTGGTGAGTTACCACTTCTTGCAAAAGATACAAGAAGAGTCTTTTGGTCCTTCTCGAAGTGTAGGTAAGGAGCTGAAACTAAATCTGTTGTTGCTATAGATTCAAAGTTTAAATCTCCATGAGTTTTTAGATAGTCCACTAAAACATTTCCTACATATTCACTTGTTCCTGCACCTGTAAAGATTACTTTTACGTCGGATCCAATCTTGCCTAAGAAGGCTTCGATATCGTCTTTTCTTTCTTCATACAACTTGTAAACTTCTAGCCAGGTGTCTGCTTGATTTAAGATTTCAGTATAAGTATTTTTGAAATCTCTTTCTTCTAATTTACTTTCGTCCAATAGCATATAAACCTCCTATAATATTGGTAGTTACCATCGTATCCATTATATTAGTTTATAAGGCTAAATTCAAGGACTTTATGAAAATGATTTATATATTATTTATGGGCAAGACAGGTTACCAATCCTGCGCCAATAATTATCTAAGTCCTTGATTATTACCCTCAATAACTTTCATAGGATCTTAATTATTAAAAATATCTTAGATTTTTTCTGAAAGGATAAATGGGTAAGAATTTCCCGAAATTAAACATCTAATAATCCCCGTCTTTTCTCTAAGATTTGAATTTTCTCATCTTATTTAACTTCCAAACCATTTTTTGAAATTAGCCTAATCTCTGTGAATCTTATCTCTTCATCTAAAGTCTCAAGTTTTACAAGGTCACAAGATCCTTCAAGGTCTTTATTTATGAAGATTAGGTAGAAGTTTTCTTCTCCATTCGTATGCCTTCTCCACCTTGAGAAGTTAATGGTATCAGTTGTATTTAGCCTATCTGCTAATTTTATTTTAATGTCATCTTTGCTGATATTTTTATTATTGAAGGATACTTTTAATGAAAATGCCCCTATGTCTTTTAGGTTTTTAGCTGATATTTGGTAGGTTTTCTTTGATTCTTGGTTATCTATATTTCTTATTTCAATTGAGCCGTTAGGATTTTCTTCTGGGAGTTCTTCCTTGTAGAGGCTGTTGTAGATATCATATGCATCTATTAGGCCATTTTTGTCAAGGTCAGCTCCTTCTACATAGCCCTTGTAGTCAGTGTCAGTCGCTTCAAGACCTGCGTAGTTTTCGAAGAAAGACTTATTTAAATCTAATTTTTGTTTTTCTTCCAAAAATACCAACTCAGAGCCTGCAAGGTAATTATCCACCATTTCATCAAAGACTAATTTTATAAATCTTGTCCTTACTCCTTCAAGGTCTACCATCTTAGGGTTTTTGTCTGGGTAGTGGCTATCGTTTAACATATAGGCCTTATCTTTGTATAATTGATAGTCCCTGCCATCAAGGCTTGTAAAGATAGAAATTCTCTTAGGAGATCCATTGTAGTCGGCCCTTGGATAATAGATCATTTGGGAGATATTTTTTATATCATCAAACTCAATTACAAGTTCAAGTTTTTTATCTCCTAGGTCCTTGGTCTTAAAGCCTTCATCTAGATTATGGCTGTAGATATTAGCCATAGGTTCTGTATCCTCAAATTCATAGTTAGACCTAATATTTTTTATCTCAAGACTCCTATTGAAGATATCCTTTAGGGTTCTTGCTTGGATTGGCTCGGAAAATTCTGAGTGAGCCTCTCCCCTAACTCCCCTGACTCTAAGTTCATAGTCCCTATCTGCTTCTAGTTCTTTAAAGGTAAAGGTATCTTCGATATTGGTGTGGAGGATAGAATCAAAGAGGATTTCGTAGCTATCATAAGGAGAATCAAGGCTTATGGTGAAGCTATCTTCTTTGAGGTCTTCTATCTTAATCTCTTCCTTGGTTATTGTAGCTAGGTTCTTATCAAGTGTTCTTTCTACCAATCCGTCACTTATTTCAAGTCCCTCGATTTCAATTGTGATCTCACTTTCTAGGGTATTTATAGCTGGAAGTTTTATTTGGAGGAAATCCTGGTCAAGCTTATCTCCTGCGACCTCATCCATATATGAATTGTAGTGGAAGGAGTGGTTGTAGAAGTAGGAAGTTTTGCTAGCTAAAAAATCTTCATAAGACTTAACTTCATCTAGGCTAATTTTCTCATTATCTACAAGGATCTTTAGCCCACTAACCCTAGCCTTGGTAAAGATATTTAGGGTGTAGGATTTTTCACTTACAAAGCCCTCATAATTCCCCTCAGTCTTGCCAATGGTGAAGGATAGGTTATTTTCATCATCTACCCTTGCCTTGATAGGAGTCTTTACGCTCTCTCCCCTCAAATACCCTTCGCTCATTCCGTCATCATCATAGAGTAAAAAGCTTGTCTCTTTCTTTGATGGGTAGTAGACAAGGTCAATCTTTCCTTGATCGATTTCACGAGGGTTGTTGTTTGGATTTACCATAGGGATTATAGCCCCTTCCTTCACAAGTACTGGGATTTTCCATAGGGGTGTCTCAAAATTATTTAAAACAACCTCTCCCCTGTAGTCCCTTCCTGTAAAGAAGTCATAGTAGGTATCCCCTTCTGGCAAGTAGATACCATTTCTAACCCTATCGCCCTTACTATTTGTACTATCTTCATAGACCGGAGCTACTAGGAGGTAATCTCCCCACATATATTGGTACTTAGTTAAGTTGCCATAGGCATTTACATCTTCCCTATTATCTAGGAACATGGCCCTTATCATAGGAGAGCCGCAGAAGCTTGCCTTGTAGGCATAGGAATAATTATATGGGAGCATTTGGGACTTTAATTTTAAATATGATCTTTTAATAGCCCTTGCCTCTTCATCATATTGGTAGGGATTTTTAGGAAGGGGAGACCAGCCGTCCATATTTAACTCGATTGGGGTAAAGCTCTTCCACTCAAAGTCTCTCACATTTATTTCCTTGTTGTCTCCTCCAAAAATTCCATCAAGGTCAGATCCTATATTTGGCATACCAGAAAGACCTGCTCCTATATAGGTTGGTATATGGAACCTGATATACTCCCATTTGCCACCTGTTTGGTCTCCTGACCAGACTCCTGCCTCCCTCTGAGTCCCTGCCCAGCCATCAAGGCTTATAATAGTAGGTCTTAGACCTGAGAGCTTCCTCATGAGATATCCTGCATCAGTTACTCCATTTAGGCCAAAGGAATAACCATCACCCACCCAGGCAACGTCAGTCTTCAAGGCCCTGACTCCCGCATCGACGATTTCTTTTTCTATGTCACGCTCCCCCTTTTGTGGATTGTTTTTGTCCTGTGGGTGGAGGTCTTCTTCAGTCCAAAGACCCACTTCGATATTATTGGCCCTGGCATAGGAAGTAAAGTCCTTCAAATTTTCTATATCTCCTGCCAAAGAATCGCTTTGGCCATAGCCTGCCCCATAACCATCATTTGGCAAAAACCAACCTAGAGGCATATCGTATTTTTTGTAATTATCGATCACAGCCCTAGCAGAAAATTGATAGTTATCCTTCTCACCATTTAGGGACTCTAGGATACCTTCCTTACCCTCAGGAACCTTGCCTGGTTGGTACTCCTTATAGTAGTTACCATCCTCAAATAAGACTGAGCCTTCATCTTCCTTGTCTGTCTTTATCCAATAATCCCTATTATAGGCATTTAGGTGGGCTGGATAGAAGGCGAACTTGGCAAGCAAAACTGGTCTACCTGTTATCTTGTAGTAGTCATCTATTAGCTTGTAGTAGTCGAAATTTACCATAAAATATAAGTCGATTTTGTCGTCCTCATGGCTTATCTCTACCGGGTCCTTGAAGACATACTTACCTGGAGCAAAGGTATTGGCCAAGAGTCCATAGCCAGCACTTGAGAAGAAAAATGGGTTTGGAGATGCGACTCCACCATCTAACCAATTATTAGTATTTTTTATCTCAATTTCTTGGTTTTTGTGGGCAAACCTACCATTTTGTACTCCTCCTCCATAGAAAAATTCATCCTCCCTATGAGAAAACTTAAGAGTTAGGCCATCACTTCCAACTATATTAAAGACAAGCTTTTGGCTTCTTTTATCAAAGACTTGGGAATCTCCTTCTTTTCCAATTCTTATCCTAAGGGTCTTAGTATCTATTATAAAATCTTCCCCATCTTCTTCTAGCTTAGCATCAAGGAAAATATCACTAGTAGTCCCTCCCTTGTAGGCATCTCCTACCACGATTTGGGCAGGTCTTTTTGGATCATTGACCTTCACCTCTTCAGAAAAGTCGCCCTTGGGGTCTAAGTAGAATCTTATGATGTCCTCATCATACAAGTAGAGTCTAGCCCCCAGGTCATTTTCGTAAGTTATTTCAAAAAATCCATGACTTTTTTCTATCGATCTAATTTTTTCAGTATTAATTTCCATCAAAGCCTCCTTATCTTAATTAAACTTTACTCTATTATTATATAAAAGCTTACGTTTTCATATTTTTTCTTACCCCAAACTCCCCCCTTCCAAATAATTATTTTTATAGATCTCAGATAAAGTAGAGAAATTTATTTTAAAATTTGATATAATATGTATAGAAGTTCTTGACAAGACTTATTTTATAATCTATAATAGTGGTAACTACCATATTAATAATTTACCCAATTAAATATGGTCTATCTAAATATTTATCCTAGGAAATATTTTATCTAAGATTTATTTTTAATTTTTGAAAATGTTTTCTAAGTAAATATGCAGAAAAAGATGGAAGGAGGGAAAATGTTAGGTGATATCGCAACGACATCCTTGGTCTTGTTAGCCTTTATAGCAATGTTTGTCTTTATTAGCCAGATTATTAGTCGTAAGAATCTTAAGAAAAGGAAAGAATATTTTGAAGATCTTCATACTAATTTGAAACCTGGCAAGACTGTCATGCTAACAGATGGCATCTATGGCAAAATTGTTACTTTAGGTGAAGATACAGCTATCATCAATGTAGCCAAGGATGTCAACATCAAAGTAAGTCGTTATAGTATAAGTGAAATTATTAAGTAAAGGAGAAATAAATGCCAAATATTGTTCTTACAAGAATTGATAATCGTTTGTTACACGGTCAAGTTGCTACCCAATGGACCAAGGCTATTGGAGCTAACCTAATCCTTGTTGCAAATGATGATGTAGCTAGCAACAAGATGAGACAAGGTCTTATGGACATGGCTGCACCAAACGGTGTTGCTACAAGATATTGGACCCTACAAAAGACAATTGATACTATCCACAAGGCAGCTGATAGACAACTTATCTTTATTATTTGTGAAACCCCATCAGATGTTCTTACCCTAGTAGAAGGTGGAGTTCCAATCAAGAAAGTTAATATTGGAAATATGCACATGGCTGAAGGAAAAAGACAAGTAGCTGGTACAGTTGCTGTAGATGATAAAGACGTAGAAGCTTTCAAGAAGCTAAGAGAATTAGGCGTTGAACTCGAGATTAGAAAGGTTCCTACAGAATCTAAGGAAAATATCGAGAAATTATTTAGTTAATTAATAAGAAATTATTAATATAAAATTATAATTCGTAAAGGAGGTAAATATGGATTATAATGCTTTACAAATATTATTAATATTTGTAGTAACATTCATCGCTGCTATTGACCAATTCAGCTTCCTAGAATCCCTATACCAACCTATCGTTATGGGTCCTGTAATAGGCGCTATCTTAGGAGACATGCAAACTGGTCTTATAGTAGGTGCTACTTACCAATTAATGACAATTGGTAACATGCCTGTCGGAGGTGCTCAACCACCTAACGCTGTTATCGGAGGTATTGTATCTGTAATCTTTGCAATTACTTCTGGACTTGAACCAAATGCTGCCGTAGCTGCTGCTATTCCTTTTGCCCTACTAGGTCAATATGGAATTACCTTACTATTTACAGTAATGAGTCCTGTTATGGCTAAGGCTGATTCATATGCTCATGAAGCTAACCCTAAAGGAATTGAAAGAATTAACTACATTTCTATGGCTATCTTAGGTGCTATCTTCGGACTAGTAGTAGTTTTATTCTTCCTTGCAGGTTCTACTTTTGGTAAAACTCTAACAGAAGCTATTCCTACATGGTTTATGGATGGACTTGGCGTAGCTGGTGGTATGATGAAATTTGTCGGATTTGCAGTTCTTCTAAGACTTATGCTTAGTAGAGACCTATGGGGCTTCTACCTTGCTGGATTTGCTCTAGCAGTAATTATAGTATCTAACTCTGCATTGACAGGATCTGCCCTATTATTAATGGCACTAATCGGATTCTGTTTAGCATTCTGGGATTACCAAATCCAAACAAAGATGAAAAAAGCTGGGCCTGTAGGATCAGATATGGAAGGAGAAGAAGATGGAATATAATAGAGTAGATGAATACATCGACAAGACTCCTAGTGAGATGCTTGATAAGAAAACTCTAAACAAAATGGTTTGGAGATCATTATTTTTGCAAGCATCCTTCAACTACGAGAGAATGCAATCTGGTGGATGGTTGTATGCAATCCTCCCAGGTCTTGAAAAAATTCACACAAATAAAGAAGACTTAGCTACTTCTATGACTCACAACCTTGAGTTCTTTAATACTCACCCATTCTTAGTAACCTTTGTTATGGGTATTATCCTATCTCTAGAACAAAACAAACTTGATGTACCAACAATCAGAGCCGTAAGAGTTGCAGCAATGGGACCTCTTGGAGGTATAGGAGATGCCCTATTCTGGTTCACCCTAGTGCCTATCGTTGCAGGTATTTCTTCAAATATGGCTCTACAAGGTCAGATAGCTGGTCCTATCTTATTCTTAGTAATATTTAACATTGCCCAATTCGCTCTAAGATTCTGGCTAATGCACTGGTCCTACAAGATGGGTACAGAAGCCATCGATATCTTTACAGCTAACGCTAAGGAATTTACAAGAGCTGCATCAATTCTTGGTGTAATCGTAGTAGGTGCCCTAACAGCTGTATACGGTGATACAACAACAGCCCTAGAAGTACCAAATGGTACAACAAATGCTGCAGTCCTAGTAGACACAGTAGTACCAAATGACAAGCTAGCTGAATACGACGAATTCTTATATGCAAAAGATGAAAATGGTAACCCAACAGAAGAATTAGCTGAAGGATCTACCATAGTAGACCTTGGAAATGGTAACTCTGCTATTACCTTCAACAGATATGAAGAACAACCAGTAACAGTTAACATCCAAAGTGTACTTGATGGTATTATTCCAAAATTAATACCTCTAGCAATCACCCTTCTTCTATACTTCTTAATGATTAAGAGACAATGGAAACCAATCACTTGTATAGCATTCTTGCTAATACTTGGCGTTGCTGGAAGCTTCTTTGGGATATTCTAATATGGCTAATGGTGTAATAGTAGTAAGCCACGCAAGTTTAGCTAGTGGAGTTTACTCTGCTATCAAAATGATCGCTGGCGATTTCGAGAATGTAAGAGTTCTAGAATTCAAAGAAAATGATAACCTAGAAGAACTTGATCAAAAAATAAAAGACGCTTATGAAGAACTTAGCTCCTACGAAAATGTCCTAGTCCTTGCAGATCTTGCAGGTGGAACACCTTTCAACAGATCAGTAATGAGCATAGGCGATAAGGCTAATGTAAGAGTAATAGGCGGATTAAACTTTGCAGCCCTATTCACAGCTATCAACTCTGTAAGCTCTGATGTAGACGAAGCTGTAAGGGAAGTAATAGATGAAGCAAAGGGTTCTATAATGGCATACGAGGTAGAAGCACCTAGTGATGCTGATGTAGAAGACAATGATGGAATCTAGAAATAATAAGTAAAGGAGGCGAAAGCCTCCTTTTTTTGTAGAAATTTTTACTTGTTAAAGATCCTAGCTTAGACTCTCTTCCCTAGCCTTATCCTCTTCATTTTCTGGAATTATAACATTCATAAGGACTGCAGCTATGGCAGCTAGGACTACTGGTGATGACCCTATAGCAACCTTCAAAAATTCTGGCATAAAGACAACTCCTGCAGACTCTGCTACAGATACAACTGATGTAAAGCCAAAGCCAAGGGCCACTGCTGTACCAACTATGGAAGTATTCCTAGTAGTAAGGGGTTGGCTAGTAATCATCTTGATACCATTCATGGTAATAATGGCAAAGACTGATAGGGTAGCTCCACCTATTACTGCATCAGGAATAGTAGTAAGGAGGGCTGATAGCTTTGGTGAAAAGCCAGCAAGCAAGATTATGATGGCTGCTGTAGAAAATACCTTCCTATTAATGACCTTATTTACAGAAACTATACCAGCATTTTGTGAGAAAGTAGCTGTTGGAAGAGTTCCAGTAAAGGCCCCTATAATATTTGTAAGAGAGAAGGCTGCGAGTCCTCCCCTTAGCTCATCTCCTGTAGGAGTCCTATCCATACCCCCTACAGTAGTAGAGGTCATATCTCCAATACCCTCAATAGACGTGACTATAAAAATTATTATAAAGGAAAATATAGCCGAAGGCTCGAGACTTATGCCAAAGTGTAAGGGCTTAACCAAGGATACAAAGCTTGCATCCCCTACTGGGCTTAGGTCTATCATACCAAAGAAAAATGAAACTACATAACCTACTAGCATAGCAAACAAGAGGGACGCCAGGGATGCTATTCCCTTACCAAAATGGGTAAAACCTATACTTGCTACTAGAGTTATAATAGCCACCAACCAATTTTGCCAAGCACCCCAGCCAGCAACTGTAACATCTCCAGCTCCACCCATGTTAGTTAAGGCGATTGGATAAAGAGAAATCCCTATACATAATACAACTGTACCACTTACCAAAGGTGGAAAATATGGCAATATGTACTTTAGGGTAAAGGCAAAAATCAAGGAGACTATAGCTGCTATTAATTGGGCTCCAAGGACTATAGCCACTATATGCCTAGGACCACTTCCCTGAAATTGTCCAGCAAGCGCCAGCATGGTAGGAACATAGGCGAATGATACCCCATACATCATAGGAAGCTTGGCGCCAAACTTCCCTATTGGAAAAATCATTAAAAGCGTAGTAATGGCAGATCCAATAAGTGCCATTTGGACAAGCATTACACTCTCACTTGGCTCAAGTCCTATGGCATTGGTAAAAATAATAACCGGTGCTACACAGGCAGCAATCATGGCTATAACGTGTTGCAAGGCCAAGGGAAAGGCTTGACCTAGGGACAAATCTGCATCAAATTTAAATAAATTAGAAAATTCTTCTTTCATAAAACCCCTTTCTTCTACCAGTCCTAAGACAAAAAGCCCTAGTTAAAAGATTATTTATGTCTTTATTATATTTTAGGGCCTTTATTTTGTCTATATTTTTTCCTATAAGTCTTATTTTATTATAGGCATAAGCTGCATAAAAAAATTGCTAAATAATCTCTTACCTAGCAATTTCATAGTATTTAATTTTTTCCCTTCATATTTATGATTTTATCACAAATTATAAGGCTTGATGCCCTGTGGCTTACCATTATTATGGTCTTATCCTTCATATTATTTTTTATTGAAGTAAGGATTATATTTTCATTTAGGGAATCTAGGTTACTGGTTGGCTCATCTAAGAGTAAGATTGGAGCATTTTTTAGAAAACACCTAGCAAGTCCTAGTCTTTGCATCTGACCTGAGGAGAAGTTATCCCCTAGCTCCCTAGTAAAGGTATCGAGTCCTTCCTTGAGGCCTTCAACATAGTCCAGGATGGCAGCCTTCCTTAGGGCGTCTCTTATTTCTTCATCGCTTGCATCATTTTTGGCTATGAGGAGGTTATCCCTTATAGATCCCTCAAAAAGCTCGGTAGTTTGGGTCATATAGGATATATGCTCATAGAGGGACTTGGTATTTATATCTGCTATATCAAGATTTGCAATTTCTATCTTACCAGAGTCAGCCTCCCAGAAGCGAATGATTAGCTTAAGGAGGGTGGACTTACCACAGCCACTTGGTCCCTTAATTCCAACAATTTGGTTTTTCGCTATACTAAGGTTAAAGTCCTTTAAAATCTTTTTGTCCCCATAGGAGAAATTAAGACCCTCGATTTTTATTAGTTCATTTTTACTTTCTTCTAGTAGGTCCAGGCTTAGGTCGTTTTTGCCCTTAATTTCCATGACTGCTGGTTCTTCTTCTAGGAGGGTTAGGATCCTATCTCCACAGGCCAGGGTTTGGGAAAGGCCATTACCAAGGAGGGCTACAGCTTTGACAGCCTCTAGGCTAAAGTAGGTAAAGATAGCTGATATAAAGACTACATAGGTACTTTGTCCTGTAGCTATCGCAGAAATTATAATTATAAGGCTTATACTTACCTTCAAGAAGTCTACTAAGGCTAGTAAAAAAGCTAATTGTCTTACTAATTGTCCTTGGTTTTTGTTTAGCTTAGCTCCTATTTTTTGGACTTTCTTATTATCCTTATCTTGGTAGGAGAAGGTGATTATCTCCCCTATCCCACGCAAGAGGTCTAAAAAGTTATTGTTGAGTCCTCCAATATTTTTACGGATTTTGAAGGCTACAGGGTCTGCTAGCCTTTCAAATATTATCGGTAGGACTAATCCTATTAAAATATAACCTAAGAGTAAGATAAAACCTCCTAGGGGAAAGATACTTCCTAGGTAGGCCACATAGATTATGGCTGAAACTAGGGCTATACAAACTGGGGATATGGTATGGGCATAGAAGACTTCAAGGAGTTCCATATCTGATGAAATCATTGATATAAGATCTCCCTTGTTGGTATTTTCTATCTTTGATGGAGCAAGTCTCATCACTGCCCCAAAGACCTTATTTCTAAGTAAGACCAAGACCTTAAAGGCTATAAGGTGGTTCATATATTGCTCCAAATACCTAAAAACTCCCCTAAGGATTACAGCTATAATTATGGAAAATATTACAAATTTACTTAATATCCCCTCACTAAAGTAAGTAAATACAAGGCTTCCGGCAAGAACCCCTATTCCTGTAAAGAACAATAAGGATATGCTACCTGCAAGAATTGCGACTAGCATTTGATACTTTAGGGGGCTTACTAGCCTTATTAACTTTTTCATTATTTGAAAATCACTTCTTTTTCTTGTATTCATTATAAAGCTCCTTC
Source organism: Anaerococcus sp. AGMB09787 (assembly GCF_022808955.1). Taxonomy (GTDB): domain Bacteria; phylum Bacillota; class Clostridia; order Tissierellales; family Peptoniphilaceae; genus Anaerococcus. The sequence continues at coordinate 12,816 of NZ_JAKZEY010000019.1, read as the reverse complement.
CAAAATTTTTTGAGCATCATATATCCTCTTATAGTTTCCATCTAAGTCCATTAGAGACTCGTGGTCGCCTTCTTCTATGATTCTTCCCTTATCCATGACATAGATTTTGTCAGCATCCTTTATGGAAGATAGGCGGTGGCTAACTATGATAACTAACTTATCCCTAGAGATTTCTCTTATATTCTTAAAGATTATCTCTTCACTTTCTATGTCTATATTGCTAGTTGCTTCATCAAAAATATAGGCCTTTGGATTATGGAGGATGGCTCTAGCGAGACTTAGTCTTTGCCTTTGGCCACCACTTAGGTTATTTCCACCACTGGTAAGCCTTGCGTCGACTCCTCCCTTATCCATTATTTCATCGTAGAGGTTTACCTTCTTAAGGGCTTCTTCTATTTCCCTATCATTTATAGACTTATCCCCCATAGTTAGGTTTTCGTAGACACTTTCTTCGAAGATATGGGAATCGTGGCTTATCCTAAAGATATTTTGACCTATGGAGTTTGACCTTATCTCTTCGTAGGCCTTGCCATTAGCATATACATCTCCTTCGCTAGCCCTTATACTTCCGGCTAAGACCTTAGTAAGGGTCGACTTACCACAGCCACTTTCTCCTACAAGTCCAACCGAACCTTTTTGTGGGAGATTCAAATTGATATCTATGAGGCTATTTTCGTCATTACCCTTGTAGGCAAAAGATAAGTCCTTTACTTCTAGGCTCTCAAGCTCTCCCTCTGGGAAGGATTCTACCCTTCTATCTTCTTCTAGGTTTAAAAACTCTATCAAGTTTTTACCAGCAGCTACCCCAGTCATTGCCACATGGAAGCTTGCAGTGAGGGTAATCATTGGGTTAAAGGCTTCCATTGCAAGGATCAAAACAATAATGAGGCTTTCGAGGCTTACTCCTTCTTTAGAAAAGGCATAGAGGCTCATAAAGATACATCCAACGCTAGACCCGTAGGCTATCCACTCTATTAGGGTTATAGATGATAGTTGCATGGTTAAAATCTTCATGGTCATTATTCTAAAGTCTTCTGACTTATCATTTATCTCCCTGGCTCTTTTCTTATCAGCACCAAAGATCTTTAGGGCTGTGATTCCTTGGAGGCTATCTAGAAACAAAGCTCCCACGTCCTGGTACTTTTTCCAATAACTTCCCTGCATGCTAGTTACAAACTTCAACAAACCCTTCAAAAATAAAGGGATTATTGGCATCAAGACTAGAAATAAAAGGCCAATGTGCCAGTCTATAAGGAAAAATATGATAAGGTTAACTAGACTCACCCCATAACAGCCGTAGTATTCTGGGAGAAATCTTCCATAGTAATTTTCTAATTGCTCTATGGTATCAGATCCCATATTTATCAAATTAGAAGTTGAGGTGTTTTCCTTGTAGCCAAGTCCTATAGATGTAGCCTTTTCTATAAGGCTCTTCCTTAGCTCTCCTTTGACTTCGCCTACTATTTTTGCATTGTAATTATTTACCTTATAGACTGCAAAAATCCTTATAGCTAGTCCAAGGATAAATAAAAGGCTAAGCTTAAAGATCTCTATTTCTCTAGAATAATATAGGTTACTAATGAGTATTCCAAAGGCTAGGGCTAAAAAGAAGGTCCCAAATGTCTTGGTCATCGTGAGGAGAACACTTCTACTTATGTAAGCCTTGGCTTTTCCAATATATTTATATAAGTACTTATCAAGCATATCCAATCCTTTCTCAATAATTGCAAATGATTATTATTTACATATACAATCTTATTTTAGCACATTGGATTTTTATTGCAATATGGAAGACTAAAAATATTCTTTGTAATATTGGCTATTTAATTTATCCCTTAAGTCTTTTAATAAACCACTATAATAAAAGAGAATCTATATTTTTACTTAATAATTATCCCAACTAGCCCTTAACTTTAACTTCTATATTTATTTTATTTCAATTAATAGTATATTAATAATATTAAAAGGAGATAAGATGACAAAAGTATTTATACCAGAAAATTATAAGAGTAGCCAAGACCTCTACAAGACCCAGCTACTTATCAAAGAAATTAAAGATTATTTTCAAATTAACCTAGCCAACAACCTTAACTTAAAGAGGGTTTCTGCCCCACTTTTTGTATCAGAAGCTTCTGGACTTAATGATAATTTAAACGGAGTTGAAGAGCCAGTTACCTTCACCCTACCTGAAGCCAATAATGAAAGTATGGAAATAGTTCACTCTCTTGCCAAGTGGAAGAGGTATGCCCTAAAGGAATACAAGTTTAAGACCCATGAGGGCCTCTATACCGATATGAACGCCATAAGAAGGTGCGAAGAGCCTGACAATACCCATTCCTTTTATGTAGACCAATGGGACTGGGAGCTAATTATTGATGAAGCCGATAGGAATGTAGACTACCTAAAGAGTGTAGTAAATATTATTTATAGGACTATGAAGTCCCTTGATGAGTATCTCTGTAGCCTTATACCAACTAGGCCCAAGCTCCTCAAGGACCAAATTACCTTTATAACTAGCGAAGAGCTTTTACAAAGGTATCCTAACAAGACTCCAAAGGAGAGGGAGGATCTTATCTGCAAGGAGTATGGTTCAGTTTTCCTTATGCAAATTGGAAATATCCTATCCAATGGAGATAAGCATGATAATAGGGCGCCTGACTATGACGATTGGCTCCTAAATGGTGATATTCTTATATATAACCCTGTCCTAGGTAGGGCCTTGGAATTATCCTCCATGGGCATTAGGGTAAATCCTGATAGGCTAAATGAACAATTAAAGCAAACAGGCAATCTTGATAGGCTAAAGTATGACTACCACAGACTCCTCCTTGATGGTTTGCTCCCTCAAACCATAGGGGGTGGTATCGGCCAATCAAGACTCTGTATGTTTTTCTTACAAAAGGCCCACATAGGAGAAGTTCAAGTTTCCTTTTGGCCTGATGGTCAAAGAAAGATGCTATCCAACAAGGGAATAGAACTCTTATAGAAAAGACCTACTATTTTGTAATCCACTTAGTATATAGAAGCTAAGTCGCTACAAAGTAGTAGGTCTTTTATTTGTGAATGTATTCTTTTATTTCTGCTAGGAAGATGTCCCCGTATTGGATGAGCTTTCTCTCCCCAACCCCCTTTATCATAAGCATCTCTTCCTCATTTTGAGGTTTATAGGCTGCCATATCCTTCAAGGTCTTATCAGAAAAAATAATAAAGGGTGGGACATTTCTTTGTTTGGAGAGGTCTAGCCTCACTTTTTTTAGATGGCTAAAGAGACTCTCGTCATAGGATGCCTTTCTTTCATGCTTAAGTTCATCCTTTGAGATGGCAAGGTCTACTTTTTGCTCACCAAACAAAACTTTTTTTGACTTCTCAGTTAGTTTTAGGATTGGATAAGGGTTAGAAGTTACCTTGATAAGGCCATCTGCTATAAGGAGTCCTATGAGGTCCTTGATATAGGCCTTGTCCTTGCCCTTCATTATCCCGTAGGTAGATAGTTTATTGAGGTCCCTTTCTCTAATTTTCTTGCTATTAGCTCCTATCAATGTTTCTACTACAGTATTTATCCCATACCTTTGCTCAAGCCTATAGATACAAGATAAAACTTTTTGGCTATCAACTGTTACGTCTACCCTTTCTATAGTAGATAGGCAATTTGAACAATTCCCACAAGTATCGCTGGTCGCTTGGCCAAAGTAATTTAATATATAGGCCCTCAGGCACCTTGATGTGTTGGCATAGTTTATGATGACCTGGAGCTTATCAAGTTCGTGGAGCTTGTGACTATAATTGGTGCTTTGGTTAATTAGGTGCTTATTTATGACTATGTCTTGGGCTGAGTAAAGCAAGATACATTCGGCATCTTCCCCATCCCTACCAGCTCTTCCTGCCTCCTGGTAATAGGATTCCATGTCCTTGGGGGTGTTGTAGTGGATGACAAATCTTACATTGGACTTATCTATCCCCATACCAAAGGCATTGGTAGCGACAATTATTTTCTTCTTATCATAGATAAAGTCTTCTTGCTCCTTCTTGCGAACTTCTTCGCTAAGGCCTGCGTGGTACCTTGCTACCTTAAAGCCCAAGGTCCTAAGGTTTTTGTAGATACTATCTACTCTTTTTCTAGTGGATACATAGATTATCCCAGACTCTTCCCTGTGGTTTGTGAGGTAGTCTATGAGAAAGTCCAACTTCTTGGCTGGCTTTTTTACTCCAAAGTACAAGTTCTTCCTGTCGAAACCAGTAATTTTTACTAGGGGGTCCTTTAGTTCTAGGTTATTTATTATATCCGCCCTTACTTCTTCTGTAGCTGTTGCCGTAAAGGCTGTCATTTGAAGGTCATCTCCCAATATATCATAGAGCTCTGGTATTAGCTTGTAGGATGGTCTAAAGTCATGGCCCCATTGGGATATACAGTGGGCTTCATCAACTGCCACAAAGGCTACATTGAGGTCAGATAAGAAGTCCCTAAAGAATTCATTTTCTAGTCTCTCTGGAGATATGTAGAGGATTTTTATAAGGTCTTGCCTTAGATCACTCAAAGTTTGCCTATAGTCTTCACTAGATAGGCTTGAGTTAATTAGGCTTGCACTTATCCCTGCTTCTCTTAGGGCATCGACCTGGTCCTTCATTAGAGAAATTAGGGGAGATATGACTAGGGTTACTCCGTCTTTTAGGATGGCAGGTAGCCAGTAGCAAATGGACTTACCTCCCCCTGTTGGAAGAACACCCAGGGCATCCCTACCATCCATTATGGCCTCTATTATTTCTCTCTGACCCTCCCTAAAGGAATCATAGCCAAAATATTTTTTTAAATTAAATAAAAGTTCTTCTTCGCTCATATCTAACTCCATAAAAAAATAATTAAGCGCTAGGCCTAATTATTTCTTGACTAAAGACCCTGATCACCTGTGCCTTGGTCTGGCTCAGCTTGATCATAGTCTGTATTTACTTGGCTTTCATTTTCATAAGTTTCTATTTCTTGGGACTTATCTTCGTACATTACTTGATCAGTTTCTTCATAGTCTTCGCTCATTTCAGATTCTTGATCAAGCTCTTCGCTACTTAAATCTGTTGACTCTTCATCAGAATTTTCCTCTTCATCTACTGTAGAGACTTCTTCCTCATCCCTATTAACACTTTGGTTAGTTATATATTCCTCATCATCAAGATTTGCTCCTTCGCCCTTGTTAAAGGTTATATTACCGATCTTGGTGGACATAGAGACTTGGTACTTGCCCTTGTTTTCACTTTGATAGCCATCCTTTATATTCCTATAGGAAACATTGCCTAGGGTAAAGTTACCTACTCCTAACTTGGCAGATATATTATAATTATCTATTGTTTTGTCAGCACTTACCAAGATATCCCCACATTGGGTAATAAATTGAAGGTCATTGCCAAGACTTGAGTCTACTATATTGATATTTCCTGTTGTTGTTTGAAGTCTGGTATTATTAATTTCTGCCTTATTTAGGTTAATAGAACCTGATTGGTTGGTAATTGATCCTTGGAAGAAGGCATTATCTACTGTGATATTGCCACTCTTTATAGCTAGGTCAAAATTTTTTACTTCAAGGTCAGTAATTTTGACATCACCTGCAGTCATACTGCCCTTTATTTCATCAAGGCCACCCTCCATTGGAAGGAAGATCCTTACTATAGGAATTTTATCCTTCATATAGAGTTCCTTGCCTACAATCTTGCTCTTTAGCTTTAACTTCCCATCATCATAGGAAACATCCATATTGTAGGAATTCTCCTCCCCACGGTAGAGGACTGTGTATTCTATATAGGGATTGGTGTTTGACCTTTGGATCCTAATATCGCTAGTTCCTAGGTCAAATTCTATAGAATCTACCTTGTTTAAGTCAACCCTCATTATCCTTGATTGGTTGTAGGAGTTATCATCAATCTCACTTGTAGTAGCAAGCTTTCCCTTAAGTGAGCTAGACTTATTGGTAAAATAAAATATCCCGAGGACTGCTAGGATACTCACTAGTCCTATGACAAGGTATTTGGGATTGAACCACTTAAATCTATCCTTTAATTCTATTTTTTCTTCTTCTCTTTCTTTATTTTCCATCATTTTCTCCAAAACTACGCCTGTATTACTTTGTCACTATATATTGTATCACAAAAGATGATAATTTTTAAAAATTAACTTCCCACAAGTATAGACCATGGGCTGATAGGACAGGATTGGCCCTCTTATCATAGGACTTGTCAAAATACCTCTTGAATTCATCAAGACTTAACCTACCTCTAGCAAGCTCTACAAGACTTCCTACCATTATCCTAACTTGGTTGTGGAGGAAAGAGTTCGCCCTAAAATATATATTCAAATCTGACCCATCCTCTTCAAAATAAGCCTCATCAATGCGTCTTTGTGTATTTATCTGAAGATTTTTTTCAAAAGACATAAAGAGCCTAAAATCATGGTCACCCTCAAGGGCCTTTAGTCCTTGGTCTAACTTATCTAGGTCTAGCTTGTAGGTTATGTTCTCCTTATAATTTCTATAAATAGGGAGCATATCCTTATCTCGACTTATAATATACCTATATAGCTTATCCTTGGCAGAAAATCTCGCATGAAAGTCTAGGGAAACCTCCCTTGAAGATAAGGCCAAGATATCATCTGGCAGGTACTTGTTCATATGAAACTTGAAGGCCTTGGGATTTATATCTGTCCCTGTAAGAAAATTTATAAAGTGGCTCCTAGCATGAACTCCGGCATCAGTCCTCCCACAGGATATAATCCTATTATCTTCATTAGTTATCTTATGAAGGGCAGTTAAAAGCTCTTCTTCTATACTTCTCTCATCTTTTTGATATTGAAAGCCAGCAAAGTTTGTCCCATCGTAGGACGTTTCTAGCAAAATATTTTTAATCATAGGAAGTGGACTACAATCACTATGCTACAAAATACTATAAGACCTATTAGGGTGATCCAGTCGGTCTTATCCATATTTATTTCATTTAACTTAGTTCTCTCTTCGCCTACCCTGTAGAGTCTTGCTTCCATAGCTGTAGCCAGGTCATCACTCCTCTTGAAGGCATTGATAAAAAGTGGAACCAAGAGAGGGATCATAGCCGTCGCCCTCTTTATGATATTGCCTGATTCAAAATCTGCTCCTCTAGCCATTTGGGCCATCCTGATCTTTTGAGCTTCATCAAAGAGGGTTGGTATAAATCTCAATGAAATAGAAATCATCATAGCAAGCTCTCCTGCTGGAAAGCCAAACCTCTTTAAGGGCGAAAATAGCTTCTCTAGTCCAGAGGTAAGCTCCATAGGACTAGTTGTATAGGTCAAGACTGAAGTAGATAGGATTATCAAGATAAGCCTTAGTATAGTAAAGCCTGTCCTATAAATTCCTTCATTGGTAACATTAAGGGGGCCTAGGCTAAGAATCACTTCTCCTCTTGTAGTAAATAAATTAATAAGTCCTGTAATAATCATAATAAATACTAGAGGCTTCAAAGACCTTACTACGCTCTTTGGTGGAATTTTTGCTATATACAACATGGCAAGTAACAAGATTACAAAGGGAATATAGCCAATAAAGTTATCAACAAAAAATATAGTTATTATATATAAAAATACCCCAATGATCTTTACCCTTGGATCAAGTCTATGGATAAAGGTATCGAAGGGTAGGTATTGTCCTATGCTAATATCTGTCATTATCTTCCCTCAAAACTCTTTTTAGCTCTTCTACTGCGCTTGAAACTGTATAAATATCATCATTTACCCTTGGATTTTTCAACTTGTACTCCCTCATAAACTTAGTTATTTGAGGAACATCCAAGGAAATAGACTCCAAGTCTACCTTGGTAAAGGTATCATAGGTTGACCTATCGGAGAATACTTCTCCACCACTCATAACAATTACCCTGTCCACATACTCTGCCACATCTTCCATGGAGTGGGAAACAAGTACTATAGAAAGCTCATCATCCTCCCTATAGAGAGATAAGATCTCATCAAAAATCTCACTCCTACCAACTGGATCTAGTCCTGCTGTGAGTTCATCTAGGACCAAGACCTTGGGATTCATTGACAATATTCCTGCAACAGCGACCCTTCTTTGTTGGCCACCTGATAGCTCAAAGGGTGATAGGTCCTTGTAGGTTTCATAGTCAAGACCTACCTTGGCCATGGCTTCCCTTACTGACTTATCTACCTCATCTTCACTAAGGCCCATGTTTTTTGGACCGAAGGCTATATCCTTTGCTACACTCTCCTCAAACAATTGGTGTTCAGGATATTGGAAGACAAGTCCTACCTTAAATCTTGCATCTCTTCTTTTGTTTTTATCCTTAGAATTGATTCCATCTATAAGGCAATCTCCACTAGTGGGTATAATAAGTCCATTAAGAAGTTGAACTAGGGTAGACTTACCAGATCCAGTCTTACCAATAAGACCTATTACCTCATGGGAATTTATAGTAAGATTTATATCCTTTAGGGCATAGACTTCGTTGGGTAGGCCCTGATTATAAATGTAATCAACGTTTTTTAATTCTATCTTCATAAGAGATCTAAAAACTCCTCTATACTCAAAGGAAGGGGATCTATATCGAAACCTTCTTTCTTAAGATTATAGGCAACTTCGGTAACTTGTGGCACACTAAGACCCAATTCCTTCATAGTTTCTACTTGAGAGAAGACCTCCCTGGCATTGCCTTCTAGGGCCTTCTTTCCATCATTTAATACAACAACCCTATCAGCTAGCACTGCTTCTTCCATATAGTGGGTTATGTAAATTATGGTCTTGTTATAGTCTTTGTTAAGTCTATCGACCAAGTTTATAACATCCCTACGGCCTTCTGGATCTAGCATGGCTGTAGGCTCATCGAAAATAATATAGTCTGATAGCATAGCAATAACACCAGCTATGGAGACTCTTTGCTTTTGACCTCCTGATAGGGCTGATGGGTCACGATCTTTATAATCATACATATTTACAAGCTTCAAAGACCTATCTACCCTCTCACGAAGTTCGGGATTCTTGACCCTAAGATTCTCTGGTCCAAAGGCAACTTCCTCTTCGACTGTAGTTGCTACCATTTGGTTGTCAGGATTTTGGAAGACCATGGAACATTTTTCCCTAATATCCCATATCCTATCTTCATCCTTGGTATTTAAATCATCTATCCATATATCTCCAGAGCTTGGAAAAATCTGAGCATTTAATAACTTACCAAGGGTAGATTTACCTGAGCCATTGTGGCCCAGGATTGCTACAAATTCACCCTTGTCTATTTGAAGGCTCAAGTTATCTAGGGCCTTTTTTTGCTCTTTTTGATCTTCCTCGTTTGTAGGATAGGTGTAGGTTAAATTCTCTATCTTTATCATTATCTTTCCTAATACATCATAGCCGGTGAATAGTTTGTTGATGATTCGTAGACTACAACCGGGGTCAAATTATCTGCTGTTTCAAAAATAAATTTAGCTGTTGCTGGAGGTAGGTTTATACATCCATGACTTCCATCATAGTTATAGACATTACCACCGAAGTTAGAGCCTCTCCATGGGGCATCGTGGAAGCCTTCGCCATCCCAACCTATTGGCATCCAGTAGTCGACAGGTGTTGCATACTCTTCACCTTCAAAACCTACTCCCCTTAGGGTAGCATTGGTATTTTTCTCAAGAATTGCTCCAACACCGACATTAGTTTGCCAGTTGTCTTGGGTAATTCCACTTACAAAAGGTGATTCCAAGATTACTTCTCCATCCCTGTAGAACCATAGCATTTGACGGGATAGGTCAACTTCTATATAGGTATCTCCTATATCTGTTCCCTTATCAGTTCTTTCGTAACCAAATCTTTGGTAAACTGGTTCGATATCGCCTGATTTTCTCTCGTTAAATAATTTATAAACTTCATCACTAGTTGCTACTTGGTCTAGGGTATAGCCATAAACTCCTGGGTTTACAACAATTTCTCCAATGCCAGTCGCATTAAACTTACGGTCTGTTCCGTAGGTATCAGTTTGACTTGCTACATCTGCCACAAATTCTGAAACCTTATCGTAGTTTAGAACAAATTTTGAACCTTCTTGGTCAACCATATTAACAAGGTCATCTCCATCTAGCTTTATATCAAAACCATTGAAGTTAAAGCCGATGTTCATGGCTTGGATTTTCTCCCCATCTACTAGTAAGTCCCTGACTTCATCTGAGTCTGCATAGAGGGTAGGTGCCTTGTAGAATTCATCAGTAAGGACAATATCATCATGGTTTTCCAATACGGCTGCCACTATAGCATCCTTAACCTTCTCATAGTCTAGCTCATCTCCCAAGACTTCTTCTTCTATTTGGAAGCTTCCATCCTTGTAAACAACCTTGGCATCTGACGGTTCTTTTACATTGGTAAAGAGAGCTGAATCCTTAATAATAGAATCTAATTTTTCCTTATCATAGCTTATATCATAGTCAAAATTTAACTTATCTTCCTTGGCATTTAATACATACAAAGGCCAAGCTAGAGGATTTTGATCTATTGAAGCTTGTTCAGGAATTCTTGCCTCATAATTTATATCTTTTGAATTAAGTAGTAAATTCTTGTCATTCCTACCTGAAATATTTATAGTAAAGTCTTCACCTGCTTCTTCTAGGGCAGACTCTTTTGAGGCATAAGAAACATTTGTACCATTAATATAAGTGTTTGGTAGTGTTATAAAAGAGAATATAACACTTATTAGTAAATAAATAGCCAATATTCCAACAAATATCCAAATGACATTGCCGACTTTCTTGCTTTTTTTATCCTTAGTTATAATAAGCCTCCTAACTTTTCTTTGGCCTTGGGCCAAAATATTGGTAATAATCTACTTTCTCTCCGCCATTATATAATTTTCTTTTCTTTGAAGCCCTCCTTTTAATTTTTTTCTCAAAGGACTCATCAGTAGTCAAATAATATTGTGACCGAGTTTCTAGATTCTTAAACTTATGATTAATCTTCCTATATATCTCATCAAGGTCTATCTTAGAGAGCCTCAATCCATAAGGTAGATTACTTATAATAATACCATAATCATCCTTAAGTGCTACTGATCCAAAGTCCCTTTTTATAAAGGAAATGTCTTCTTCAACACCAGCATTTATAGCATTATTCTTGGCAAGTTCTATTGCCCTACCAGATATATCAGATCCTAGCAAATTAAGCTTAGTATCATAGTCTATGGCCTCTAGGGCAGCTACCTTTGCTTTTTTGTAGATATCCTTGTCCATAAAGATAAATTTTTGAAAGTCAAAGTCCCTATCAAGACCAGGGGCAATATTACGAGCCTTCCTAGCAGCTTCTATAAGAATAGTCCCTGACCCACAAAAACCATCAAACAAAAACCTGTCCTTGTTATAGAAAGAAAGGTCAACCAAGGCTGCTGCCAAGTTTTCCCTTAGGGGTGCCTTGACACTATCTTCCCTATATCCCCTCTTATGAAGACCAGGGCCTGTTGTATCGATAGTAATTCTTGCTATATCTCTTTCAAGCATTATCTCGATACCGACCTTCTCAGCAGATTTGCTGAAAATATTCTTCCTGTAGGTCTTTTTCATAGACTCAATTATAGCCTTCTCGCTAATAGATTGGATATCCCTTAATGAATATAGTTTAGACTTAAAAGACCTGGCATTTACGAGGAAGTTGCTATCTTCGCTCAAGAAATCTGGCCAAGGGATAGCTTTTACATTTTCAAAAAGCTCATCATAAGTTCTAGCTTTAAAAGAATCTATTAATAAATATACCCTATCTGCACACCTTAAACTCATATTTATTTTTGCTATATCTGATAAAATAGCTTCGATCTCGATCATTCCGTCACTGACTTTTATATTTTCATAGCCTAAATCATTAAGCTCTCTTTTGATTATGGCCTCAAGACCAAAACTACAGGTGATTAAAATTTTTTCCATGTTTTTATTATAACTTTATTTTATAGTTTTTCCATTGTTTTTAGAAAAAAAGAGACCTTCTGGGAATGAACTAACCCAAAAAGTTAAACCCAAAACTACCTTAAGAATCTAAGCTTTTAAACTGCAAAATATAATACATAATTCAAAATTAATTTTGTCAATTAACAAAAATATATAATCTCTCACACAAGAGTATCATTTTAAAATTGGTTAATGCATATCAAAGCTTAGCTAATGAACTTAAAATCAATAATCTATCAATAATTTTGAGATGGTAAAATAATTTAGAAAAAAGTTAATTAAGTACTAAATCTAAAAAGAGTGGAAGACATTCAAAAATCTCAAAGTTACTTACAATTTCAAAAGATACTAAAAAATATTCATCAGTAAACTTAACTAATTTAGAGAACGATTCACTAAAGCAAGCACAATAAAAAAATATAGAATTGTCTCAAATGATATATACATGATTAATGCAATTTCTGACATAATCTCAGTTTAAGAAAGAAATACAAACTAAAAGACTTGTTAAATTATTATAATCTTCTAAAATCTACACTATCTATTTACAAAAACGCTTAAAGAGAGCGAATATAGATAGGTATATATAAAGCTTATTTGAAATGTTAAAACAAGAGATATATAAGTGAGTAAATTACTATTCATACGAAAAACAAAATAAAGAATTGAAAAATATATTAAGTATTACAAGAAAAAAATAAAACGTAGGATACCTATCTGTAGAATATAGAAAAAGACGGAATATAAAAAATCCTACCCTATAGCTAGGAGAAATAAACACTAGAGCTAGAGATATTTCCAACTCTAGTGTAGAAACAACTTTATGGGGTCAGCTTACTTCCTGGTTAGAGATTTAAGTAAGCATATTTTATTTTTCTACC
>NZ_JAKZEY010000018.1 GCF_022808955.1 Anaerococcus sp. AGMB09787 | reverse complement strand
AAAGAGTTGTTGCAAGAAACCCCGCAACAACCCCTGATTTATTTTTTAGTCTCTTTCAACTACTAGAGCAGTTCCCATTCCTCCACCTATACATAGGGTAGCAAGACCTTTCTTTGAGTCTCTCTTTTCCATTTCGTATAGAAGTGTTGTAAGAATTCTAGCACCTGATGCTCCGATTGGGTGACCTAAGGCAATAGCTCCACCATTTACGTTTACCTTGTCAAAGTCATAGCCCAGTTCGTTTTTAACAGCGTAAGCTTGAGCTGCGAAAGCTTCGTTAGCTTCGATTAAGTCGATATCATCAATTGTTAATCCAGCTTTTTCTAAAGCCTTTTGTGATGAAGGAATTGGTCCTGTACCCATGATTCTTGGTTCAACACCAGCTGTAGCATAAGATGTGATAGTAGCTAGAGGTTTAACTCCTAGTTCCTTAGCTTTTTCTTCGCTCATTACTACTAGCATTGAAGCACCATCGTTAAGTCCTGATGCGTTGGCAGCTGTTACTGTACCATCTTTGATGAAGGCTGGTTTTAGTTTAGCAATTCCTTCAGCTGTTACACCTTCTCTTATGTGCTCATCTTTGTCTACTACTGTTACATTGCCTTTTCTATCTTTAACTTCGACTGGAACGATTTCGTCATCGAATCTTCCTTCTTTTCTAGCTTTTTCAGCTCTTTGTTGGCTTGTAGCAGCTAGTTCATCTTGCATTTGTCTAGTAATACCATAGTCTTCAGCTACATTTTCAGCTGTAACTCCCATATGATAGTCGTTGAAGGCATCCCATAGACCATCTTTTATCATCTCATCGATAACCTTCTTATCATTCATTCTGCCGCCCCATCTAAGATCTTTTAGTAGGAATGGAGCTTGTGACATAGATTCTGTTCCACCAGCTAGGATTATATCGTTATCTCCAGCCTTAATCATTTGAGCTGCTAAAGATACACTTCTAAGTCCTGATCCACAAACCTTGTTGATTGTAAAAGCAGGAACTGTTTCTGGGCATCCTGCACCTAGAACTACTTGTCTTGCAACATTTTGTCCAAGACCTGCTTGAAGTACACAACCTATTACAGCTTCATCTATATCTTCTGGTTTAATTCCCGCTCTTTTGATAGCTTCTTTGGCTGCAACAACTCCTAAGTCAACAGCTCCAACTGTTTTGAATGCACCACCAAAACTACCAACAGGTGTTCTTACTGCACTTGCGATAACAACTTTTCTTGACATATTACCTCCTAATTTATTTATACCTTTACTTATTTTGTATAGTCGTAGAAGCCTTTACCAGTCTTTCTACCTAGCTCTCCTGCTCTAACCTTTTGTCTTAGTAATGGGTTTGGACGATATTTGCTATCTCCGAATTCATTGTATAGAACTTCCATTATTGCTAGGCATGTGTCAAGTCCTATTAAGTCTCCTAGTTCAAGAGGTCCCATAGGATGGTTTGCACCAAGTTTCATTCCTGTATCGATATCTTCTACACTTGCAAGACCGTCAGCCAATACTCCAATACCTTCGTTGATCATTGGAATAAGTAGTCTGTTTACAACAAAGCCAGGACCTTCTTTAACTTCGATAGGTGTTTTGCCAAGAGCCTTAGCAAGGTCTAATACAGCTTCATTTGTTTCATCAGATGTTTTAAGTCCTCTAATAACTTCCACTAACTTCATAGCTGCTACTGGGTTAAAGAAATGCATTCCGATAACTTTTTCAGGTCTATTTGTTACAGCTGCAATATCTGTTATTGATAGAGATGAGGTGTTAGATGCAAGGATTGCTCCTTCTTTAACTACTTCGTCTAATTCTTTGAATATATTCTTTTTAAGTTCTGGATTTTCTGTAGCTGCTTCAATAACGATATCACAATCAGCAAGATCTTTGATATCTGTTGTATAAGTAATGTTTGCTAGGGCTTTAGCTTTTTCATCTTCAGTCATTCTTTCTTTTGACACTTGTTTTGCATAGTGTTTTTCGATTGTTGCCTTAGCTTTTTCTAAGAACTCATCTTTTATGTCTCTAACTACTACTTGGTGGGATTTTGCATTGACTTCTACAATTCCTCCACCCATAATTCCTGAACCAACAACTCCTACTTTCATTTTGTCTCCTTTCAAAAAAATACTTTCTATTATTTGTTTTGGAATTCTGCTTTACCCTTGTTAACAAAGGCTTGCATTCCTGCCTTTTGATCTTCTGTTGCAAAAGATAAGCCAAATAAGTTTTCTTCAATTTTGATAGCTGATTCTATATCAACTTGAGCTCCAGTGTTGATTGCTTCCTTAGCAAGTTTAACTCCGATAGGGGCATTGTTTGCTACGATATTTGCAAGCTCATCTACTCTAGCTTCAAATTCATCTACTGGAAGAACTTCTTGAACAAGTCCAATTTCTAAAGCCTTTGGAGCCTTGATGTTTCTAGCTGTATAAATTAAGTACTTAGCCCAACCTTGACCTACAAGTCTTTGTAGTCTTTGAGTTCCACCAAAGCCAGGGAGGATACCAAGACCTACTTCAGGTTGACCAAATGTCGCCTTTTCATTAGCAATTCTAAAATCACAACTCATAGCAAGTTCGCATCCACCACCTAGGGCAAAGCCGTTAACTGCAGCTATAGTTGGGATTTCTAATTTCTCTAATTTTCTGAAAACGCCTAATCCCTTCTTACCAAATTCTTTGCCTTCGATAGGTGAAAGGCTAGCCATTTCCTTGATGTCAGCTCCTGCTACAAAGCTTCTTCCTTCTCCGGTAACAATTAAAACTCTCAATTCTTTATTAGCGCTAACTTCATCAAGAGCCTTATCAAGTTCATCTAAAACTTGAGAATTTAAAGCATTTAGTGCTTCTGGTCTTGCTATAGTTAGTTTGCCAATAAAGCCATCTTGCTCTAGTTTGATTGTTTCAAAAGCCATATATTCTCCTTAAATATTTATTTATAGGCTAAGGAACTAATCCCTAGCCTAGTAAAATTAATTTGCCTTTCTTTGTTTAAATAGTTCAGTTAACTTTGGTACAATTTCGAATAAGTCTCCAACTATACCATAGTCAGCTACATCAAAGATAGGAGCATCAGGGTCTTTATTTATTGCTATTACAATATCACTTGCTCCAATACCAGCCAAGTGTTGGATAGCTCCAGATATACCTATTGCTATATAGATCTTTGGCCCTACTGTTTTACCTGATTGACCTACTTGGTGGGAGTGAGATATCCAACCAGAGTCAACTAATGGGCGGCTTGAACCAACTGTTGCACCAATGGCTTCCGCCAAATCTTCTATTAATTTTAAGTTTGAAGGATCTCCTAGACCACGTCCACCTGATACAATGTATTCTGCACCAGCTAAGTCTACATCTTCTCCTTCTTCACGAGGGATAAAGTCTAGGATTTTTGTTCTAACTTCTTTATCATAAGCAATTTCTTCTGAAATTTCTTCTATATTTTCACGTCTTGCAGCTTCTTCTTTAGAGAATACTCCAGGACGAACTGTACCCATTTGTGGTCTTGAATCTGGGCAAAGAATTTGTGCCATCAAGTTACCACCGAAAGTTGGTCTAGTCCATACTATATTTTTAGTTTCTGTATCTACTTCTAGTTCTGTACAATCTGCTGTAAGTCCAGTTCCAACTCTAGATGAAACTCTAGGTGCAAGGTCTCTTCCTAGGTTAGTAGCACCTACTAGGACTACATTTGGATTATGTTTTTCTATTAATTTAGTTAGAGCATTAGCGTAAACTTCGGTGTTATATTCCTTATAAATTTCACCTTCAACAGTTATAATCTTATCTACTCCATAGTCCTTAACTTCTTCTTTTGCCTTACTAACGTCTCCACCTATTATAACAGCTACCAAGTCTTCTTCTAGGGTATCTGCCATTTTTCTACCGGGATTTAATAGCTCTAAGCCAACATTTAAGGCACTTCCGTCTTCTTTTGTTTCTACAAATACCCAAAGGTTTTTATAATCTGCCATACTTCCTCCTTAAATAAGCTTCTTATCTATTAATTCAGCAACCAATTTTTCAGCAGCTTCTTCTGCTGGAAGATCAGTAAAAATAATTCCATCTTTTGTAACATTAGGTGTATATGTTTTCTTAACCCTTGTTGGAGATCCCTTTAGCCCGATCTTAGTTTCATCTATTACACTTTCTAGATCTTCGAAGCTAACTTGTGGAATTTCAGCCTTTTTAGCCTTTAGTTTATTCTTGATCTTAGGATATCTTAGTTCTTCATCGCCATATTTAGTAAAGGTAACAACAGCTGGAAGTGTGGATTGGATATGTCTTGATCCACCATCAACTTCTTGGAGAACTTTCGCTCCTTCGTCATTGATTTCTAGTGTATAAGCATAAGTTACTTGTGGAAGTTCTAAGTGTTCAGCAAGTTCTGGACCAACTTGACCTGTATCTCCATCTATTGCTTGAAGACCACACATAATTAGGTCAGGTTCTCCTTCTTCCTTAGCTACAAATTTAACAGCATTTGATAGAATGTAGCTTGTAGCTAGAGTATCTGAGCCACCAAACTTCCTATCAGTTACTAGGTAAGCCTTGTCAGCTCCTACTGCTAGGCAGTCTCTAAGCATAGATTCAGCTTGAGGAGGTCCCATAGAAATAACTGTTATCTTTGTTTCAGGGTCATTGTCCTTAATTCTTAAAGCTTGCTCTAGGGCAAAAGCATCATAAGTATTTAAAATACTTGGAACACCCTTTCTGATAAGAGTATTTGTAACTGGATCTATCTTTATTTCATTAGTATCTGGAACTTGTTTAGCACATACGAATATATTCATTTGTTCTCCTTAATATCTTCTATCTTAATAGCTGACCAGAAATAACCATTTGCATAACTTCTGAAGTACCTTCGTAAATCTCTGTTATCTTGGCATCTCTCATCATTCTTTCAACTTCATATTCCTTGATATATCCATAACCACCGAACATTTGTACTGCTCTTGTAGTTACAAACATTGCTGTTCTTGCAGCTTTTAATTTAGCCATAGCAGCAGCAGAAGTATAATTTTCGCCATTGTCCTTAAGAACAGCAGCCTTGTATACTAAGTGTCTTGCAGCTTCTATTTCTGTAGCCATTTCAGCTAATTTAAATTGAGTATTTTGGAATTTAGCTATTGGCCTTCCAAATTGTTCTCTTTGCTTAACATATTTGATAGTCTTTTCTAGAGCGCCTTCAGCTATACCTAGAGCTTGAGCTGCTATACCAATTCTACCTCCATCTAGGGTAGCCATTGCGTACTTGAATCCCTTGCCTTCTTCTCCTAAAAGATTTTCCTTAGGAACCTTGCAGTCTCTAAATATCAATTCTCTAGTAGCACTTCCCTTAATTCCCATCTTATCCTCAGTAGTACCAAAGTCGAAACCTTCATATCCTTTTTCAACTATAAATGCACTGATTCCTCTAGTTCCTTGATCCTTATCAGTCATAGCAAATACAACATAAGTATAAGCATAACCAGCATTTGTTATAAAGATCTTTGATCCATTAAGAACATAATAATCTCCGTCCAAAACCGCAACAGTTTTTTGTCCAGAAGCATCTGTTCCAGCATCAGGTTCTGTTAAAGCGAAAGCTCCTAACTTCTCTCCTGAAGCAAGTGGTGTAAGATATTTTTCTTTTTGTTCTTCATTACCAAACTTATTAATACAATCAGCACCTAAAGAAGTATGAGCTGATAAAATAACGCCTGTTGTAGCACAGCATTTTGATAATTCTTCAACAGCTAATATATATGTTAGCGTATCTTGTCCATTTCCGCCATATTCTTCTGCAAAAGGAATTCCGAAAAATCCTAGCTCTTGCATTTTCGCTACATTTTCTTCAGGGAATTTGTGTTCTTCATCTACTTCTATAGCCATACCGGCTACTTCGTTTTGAGCAAATTCTCTAAACATCTCTCTCATTTCTTCTTGTTCTTCTGTTAATTTGTACATATATTCTCCTTATAAAACTATTGAAAATAAGATTTCATGATATAAAGCAACTTATGTTATTATATTAACAATCTTGAAGTGATTTGTCAAGTTTATTTTGAAAAAAAGTTATTTTTTTCTCAAAGTCCCCTAAAATTAGCAATATCCCTCTAAAATTTTTTAGGTTCATACCACTAAAATCCAAATAATTTTTAAAATATAGGATATTTCCTAAAATACCTGTATATTTTGTGAAAATTATGTAGAATTTTTTTGAAATAAAACACTTTCACTTACTATAATATTTCTTTTACTAGTTTTGTCAAACGTTTACTTTTGTTAAGGTGTTTTGCCTTAGATTTAGATAAATACACGATTTTTAATTTTAATTTAAGTATAATTTATCATTTTTCTATGTTTTCATAGGTCAAAAAAAATCTTTGAAAACATTTTGACATAGAAAATTTTATGATATAATAAATATATAATTACATAGTTTCATGTAATTTTTTAATTTTAGGAGGTATAAATGAATAATTATAACCAAGTAACTGATGAAATTATTGAACAAATTAAAAGTTCAGTATCAGGCAAAGTATATGTTGGAGATGAAGTTAGCGAAGACTTCTACCAAGATGAAATGCCCATCTACGGTCTTTCAGAACCTGATGTTCTAGTAGACGTTCACACTTCAGAAGATGTAAGTTCAGTTCTTAAAATTTGTAACGCAAATAAAATTCCAGTACTAGCAAGAGGTGCAGGTACAGGTCTAGTTGGTTCAGGTGTTGCTATCAAACACGGTGTTATGCTTAATATGCAAACAATGA
Source organism: Anaerococcus sp. AGMB09787 (assembly GCF_022808955.1). Taxonomy (GTDB): domain Bacteria; phylum Bacillota; class Clostridia; order Tissierellales; family Peptoniphilaceae; genus Anaerococcus. The sequence goes on along the minus strand of NZ_JAKZEY010000018.1, from coordinate 20,104 downwards.
ACAAGATCCTAGAATATGATGAAGAAAACATGGTAGTTAGGGTACAACCTGGTGTTCTACTTAATGACCTTGCTCAAGATTGCCTATCAAAAGGCTACCTATATCCACCTGATCCAGGTGAAAAATTTGCTACCCTTGGTGGAAACGTTTCAACAAATGCTGGTGGTATGCGTGCTGTAAAATATGGCACAACAAGAGACTACGTAAGAAGCATGGAAGTTGTCCTACCTTCTGGTGAAATTACCAAATTCGGAGCTGTAATTTCTAAGTCATCTACAGGTTACTCACTAAAAGATCTTATGATCGGATCTGAAGGAACACTTGGAGTAATTACAGAGCTTACCCTAAAAATCGTTCCAAATCCTCAAGCTACTATTTCACTAATAGTACCATTTGAGGATCTACATGAATGTATATCAACAGTTCCAAAACTACTAAATTCTAACCTAAACCCACAAGCTATCGAATTTATGGAAAGAAACATAGTATTAGCTAGTGAAAAATATATAGGAAAAGAAACCTTCCCTAAAACCGTAGAAGGCATAGATGCTAATGCCTACCTACTAATCACCTTCGATGGAGATGATGAAGATAGCCTATACGAAGATATAGAAAAAGCTGCAGAAATCCTAACAGACAATGGAGCAATCGATGTCTTGGTAGCTGATACACCAAACCAAATCAAAGATGCATGGGCTGCTAGATCATCCTTCCTAGAAGCAATCGAGAGCCAACACAAACTATTAGATGAATGTGACGTAGTAGTTCCTATTACAGAAATTGCTGACTATATAGAATTTGTAAATGAAGCTGCTGAAGAATATATGTTCGACGTTAAATCATTCGGTCACGCTGGTGATGGTAACCTCCACATCTACACATTATCTAATGAAGAAGATAAGATAGATCAATTCAAAGACGAAGTTAATGAATTCATGTACGTTATTTACAAAAAAGCCTACGATCTTGGCGGAAAGCTTTCAGGTGAGCACGGTGTAGGATCAGGTAAAATAAACTATCTAAGAGATTTCGAAGGCGGAGTAAATACAGGACTTATGAGAGGAATCAAAAAAGTATTTGACCCTAACATGATCCTAAACCCAGATAAGGTTATAACAGCCGAATTATAGGATTATGAACTACCTCAAAGAATTCGTCATCCTCTGTACGTGCTTATTCTTAGGTTCTATAACTAGACACTTTATCAACTTCCCTATACCAGAAGCAGTATATGGTATGGTATATCTATTTATAGCTCTAAACCTAAAAATACTAAAACCTGATGATGTTCAACAAACTTCAGACGGTATTCTATCAAACCTAGCCTTCTTATTCGTTCCTGTTGGAGTAGGCATCATGGCACACTTAGATGTCGTCCAAGGTAGAATTATAAAATTACTTATAATAACCATAGTAGGAACCGCAATAACCATGGCTATTACAGGAATAGTCGTCCAAGCTTTACAAAGGAGGAAATAATGTTTGACAACCAATACTTCGGTATAGTCCTCTCCTTTGGGGCTTATGAAATAGGTAAACGGATTAACAAAAAGATCAAAACTCCACTAGCCAATCCTCTACTAATTGCTATCTTGCTAATCATAGCATTTCTAACTATAACAGGGATTCCTTACGAATCCTACAAAAAAGGTGGAGACATAATAGCATTCTTCGTTGGCCCAGCTACAGTTGCTATGATCTTAGACCTATACAACAATATGGATACACTAAAAGCAAATGTAATCCCAATCTTTGGTGGGGTAGTTGTAGGATCAATATCATCTATGCTCCTTGCTATCGTCCTATCAAAAGTATTTGGATTTAATGGAGACCTACTAACCTCTCTCGTTCCTCAATCAATAACTACAGCCATAGCCATCTCTCTTAGTGGCGAATACGGCGGAATTGTGGCATTAACCTCAATTATTGTAGTATTTAGAGGAGTGATTGGAGCAGCCATCTCCCCTATTGTCCTAAAGGTATTCAAGATCACTGACCCAGTAGCACAAGGAGTTGCACTAGGCACATCAAGCCACGCCGTTGGTACTAGCCAAGCAAGAAAAATGGGTAAGATTCAAGGAGCTATCTCAGGACTATCAATAGCCATAGCAGGTATAGTAACAGTACTACTAATGCCACTAACTATGATGCTAGTAAACTTGATCTCATAATAAAATAAGGTGGTGGTGCAGATTGATACTATCTGACCATCGCCTTTTTTTCTTAAAATGTTTAGTTGCTTATCTTAAAGACAATCGACTCATTAATCTATTTTCTTTCCGTCATCGTCTTATTTGTAGAAGTCTTCTCCTGTTTCTTTTCCAAGTTCATTATCTTCAACTCTTGCACCAACACCTTATACGATTTTCTTTAGGTCGTATGATGAGTTTTCGTCTTGGCTTTCTGCTAGGGCCTTACCCATTTCATAAGGGGTCTTTAGTCCAACCATGTCGAAGGTATCGAATGGGCCTAGTGGAGCACTTTGAGCTATTCTCCATGTCTTGTCTATAGCTTCTGTTAGGTAAGGATTAAGAGGGAATTAATTATAAATCCTGCTTATCTTTGTTTCCATCTTTCCTTGTTTATAATAGCTAATTTATTTGTTTTTATTAGGTAAAGGTCTCGCTAATCTTTGTATTTTAAAAGGGGCTGTTGCAGAATGAATAAATCGTCCCAAAATCGTTAGAAGAACCTCCACGACAATTTAGCCTCTATGAGCCGGCGGGCTAGCCTCCATGAGCCGGCGAGCTAGCCTCCATGAGCCGGCGAGCTAGCCTCCATGAGCCGGCGAGCTAGATAACAAATAGTCTAAGAGAACTTTCTAAGGATGGGACGATGATTATTCATCGTTTTGCAACAGCCCCTTGATTATTGTAATTAAAATATACTATGGTGTGGAAAAAACAATATAGCACGATTAGCGTGGGAATACTTTTTATTTAATTAGATCTTAGTACTTCTATAGCAGAGAGTTTTGTTGCACGTCTTGCTGGTACATAACCTGCCAATACTCCTACTAGGGAAGAAAATCCTACTCCGACCAAGGCAAGCCAGGGTGGGATTACTATTATTTGGTTTATATCTCCTCCCATTGCTATGACCTTATTTATAGCAAGGCCTACCAAAAGGGAAATGATAAGACCAATTAGCCCTCCAAAGAATCCTATAAATCCAGATTCTATAAGGAACATTGACCTAATATCCTTGATGGATGCTCCTATTACTTTCATGACTCCTATTTCTTTTTGCCTCTCATAGATACTCATTAGCATGGTGTTTATGATACCTATGGCTGATACTATAAAGGCAACTGAGCCTATAGCTCCAAATATAAGAGATATGATGAGGCCGGTTTTTTTGAGTTCATCAGCTGCCCCTGCCTCAGATCTTGTTTCAAAGCCTTGGTCTTTGATAAGCTCATCAACATTTTCTAGGTTTTTGGGGTCATCAACTATAACCCTTAGAGTTTCGTAGTTTATGGCGTTTTTGTTCTTTGGCTCTACTATTTCTCCGTTATTGTTGTAGGTCATGCCTAGGGTTGGATTGGCTGTCTTTTTTTCTTCCTTGACGAGTCTTTTGTAGAGGGATTCGTTTATCATGATGGACCAACTATTGACGAAGGACTTGGTATTTAATTTTCCACCTATCTCTACTGGGACATCTACATAGGTTGGTTTGTTGGATTTTTCTTGATCAGCATTTTCTGTTGTTGGAGTAAAGTTTACCCCGTCATCATCTAGGTCGTTTTTGTAGCCAAGTCTTATTATAAATTCCTTGTCCTTGTAGTCAAAGTCTTCTATTGGCTCGTAGCTATAGGAGCCATCTCCATAGGATTCTTTCTTTCCTATCTTTACTTGGGGACCTAGGATTATTGTCTTATCATCTGAAGGAGCTACTGGTCTGCCCCAGTCAAACATTTCCCCTGTCAGTTCTTTCATTACGTAATCAGGCATAACTTCCATAGAACTTAATAGGGCATAGTCTTCATCGTCCTTTAGGAAGGTGTCTGGGAAGATATTTTTTGATGGAACTACCACCTTTACTCCTGGAATTTTTTTGAGCTTGTTTATAGTCGCATCATCAATCTTAGTCTTGCCTCCGCTTTGCTCAGTTAGGATCTGGATAGATGTTAGGGAGCTAAAGGAGTCAATAAATTCTTTTTGCTGTTTATTGATTCCTAATGAGAAGGCAAGCATGAGGATTATGGAAGTCGCCCCTATGACTACTGATAGGACTGTTAGGATTGTCCTTGACTTACGGCGGCTAAGGTTTCTTAGGGAAAGCTCCAGCCTATCTCTAATCTTCATCGTCTATCGTAAGCTCCTCTTCTTTTTTTGCTTTCCTTTTCTTCCTAATCAAGACTCCTACAAGGACAGCTACTATTATTAGTCCAATCCACAAGAAAGGACTTGTAAATATTGAGCCATTGGCTTCTTGCATGCCAGGATTTTCTCCAATAAGTTCTCCAGTTTCAGGGTCAACTTCTCCCATCATTTCATCTTGGAAACCTGCTGTTACTTCTCCCTTAAAATCCTTGACATCCTTGTGTTCCTTGCCTGCAGAGTCCTCATATGTTATTTCAATTTCTCCTTCTATCTTGCCCTCGGCATCTGGAGTTATATTGAATGAGAAAGTTTCTTGGCTTCCAGAGTTGAAGTTACCTATAAATCTTTCATCTTCGTCTATGGTAAAGCCCTTGCCCTTGGCCATCGCCATAAAGTTGTATAGGTTATCCTTGCCGGTATTGTAGATATTTACTGAAACACTAGAAGGAGTACCTACCATAGCTTCATCCATCTTAACCTTACCAAAATTTACACTTGCCTCTTGGGTTACAGGGATTCCTATAGCCTCTGTTGTCTTATATTGGTTGCCCAAGTAGTCCTCATATTCCATATTTACATTTATAACATAGGAACCTGGATTGGCGTTTGGTAAAACATTCATCCTTATTTCCTTGGTAGTATAGTTCCATGGATAGAGGGCTGCCACATAGAAGGTGTTTGACCTATCTACCGGTGTAAAGACTGACCCATCACTTACTAGGGCTTGGTTGGATGAAGGGGCTGGTGATGATGCCAGGGTTTGGTCTATGGTTACTTTTAGGTTGTAGATTGTGTTTTCATTGTTGGTATTATACAGGGTAAAGTCTAGGTAAAAGTCCTCTCCTGCCTTAACTATCTTTGGCTCTAGGGAATAGTCTGAGATGATAAGTTTAGGTTGGTTTCTCATTTGACTAGGAGCCTCTTCAATCGCTTCATTTCCTCCACTTTGGCTTGTGTCATAGCCCCCTTCAGAGCTTTCAAGATCGCTTTCTACTTCGTTATAATATGTATCGTCCATCATTTTTCTAATACCTCATCAATTGTTAATTTTTCGTGAACTTTTTCCAATTTTCCATCCCTCATAAATAGGGTCTTGTCTGCAAATTCTGTCATTTCCTCATCATGAGTTACCATAATGAAGGTTTCATTGTTGGCTGTTGTAATCGACTTAATTAGGCTCATTATCTCAAAGCTTGTTTTGGTATCTAGGTTACCTGTTGGCTCATCTGCAAAGATAATAGAAGGAGTTCCTACAAAGGCCCTGGCTATGGATACTCTTTGTTGTTGACCACCAGATAGTTCGCTAGGCTTATTGTTTACCCTATCGGATAGACCTACTTGTTTAAGAATCCTGTAGGCTTCTTTTTTCCTATCATCCTTAGGAATACCCTTAAAGGTTAGGGGGAGGGCTACATTCTCCCGGGCAGTTAGCTGGGGCAAGAGGTTGTAGGATTGGAAGACGAAGCCTATATTTAGGTTTCTAAATTTAGTTATCTCCTCTTCAGAGAGCTTGGTTAGGTCTACCTTGCCATACTTAATAGTTCCCTTGGTAGGTCTTTCTAGGCCTGCTAGCATATTGAGGAGGGTTGACTTACCCGAACCAGAAGTTCCAAGGAGGGCAACAAAGTCCCCCCTTTCTATATTAAGGTCTATACCATCTAGAGCCTTTATAATATTTGATCCCACCTTATAATATTTTTTGAGACCCCTTACTTCAATTAGACTCATTTTTCCTTGCTTCCTCCCTCTTAAAATGAGGATTTTTCTCTCTTATATAGATATCATATAGGTCTTGGTCTAAGACTAGATCAATTTCCCCTATGAGGTCTTCGACATTTTCTTCTGTAAACTTTCTCTTGAAGGTATAGAGGCCATCGGATTCATCTGCATCAAAGATTCCACCCATATCATAGTAGGCAAGGCCCTTGTCTGCCGCAAATTTTATTTCTTCATAATTTATTTGATAATTTTGTCCCATGTCCTTAAATTCATTGGAAGAGCCACCATAGAGGGAGGTTGCCCTATTGCCATAGGATATTAGCATGGAAGAGCATAGAGGCTCATCATCTAGATAGGATACGGACATCCTTATCTCATCTTCATACAAGGAATAGAGCTTTTCAAAATATTCGTAGGGTCTATGGTTAATCCCTGCCCTCTCGCTTGTATCAACTATGTGCTTATAGAGGATGTCTACTCCTTCTCTGCCCATATCCTTGGTAACAATGCCATCCCTGTAGGATTTTCTAGTGTGCTTTCTAGTGTTCTTAGAGAAGTTGGCAAAGATCTCTTCACTATCCCTTCCATTTATAGCTAGGACCATATTGAGGAGGGGTTGGGATGAGGTAGTCTTATCGTGCCTTATCTCTATGCCCCTTGCCTTATACTTTTCTATCAAGGCTTCATCATAAGGAAAGAGGGGATCAACTCTTAGGAGAAAGCCATCATTGGCTCTCGCAAAGTCTGCGGCTTCTTCAAGTAGGCGAATCACAAGGTCTATGTCATTGAGCTCTGCTACTGGACCTCTTGGTGCATAGAAGAAGTTCTTCCCTATCTTATCCCTTATATAAATTACAGAGAGGGCTGCCACTATCTCTGCCCCATCTTCTAGGTAAAAGTAGGCAGACTTCCAGCCGGACTTTAGCTCTGCCCACCTCATATCTTGCTCGAAACTACCATATTGTGAGTTTTTAATAAAATCCTTGTATTTATTTACTTGATTTGTATCATTAATATCTAGTTTCACTCTAACCTCCATATCCTTCCATCAAAGTATGTCTCAAAATCATTGTATCAAAATATTTAATTATTACTTTTGTTATTTAAATAATTCTTGTGGATTGTTAATATTTAAAATCTATTTTTAATCAAGTTCTGTCAATTAAATATTAATTTGGTGTTATGCATATCACCACACGATAAAATTATTATATCAACTTCTTATATTTTTTGCAATCACTATTGGTATTTTATTTGATCTGTTTGAAGATCCCAGGTTATTTCCTGAAAGCTGCCATCATAGATAGAAAAGATTTGGGGCATGGACTCCGATAGGCCCTCACTTTTTTTCATCTCCTCATAGTCCATCCAAAATAATCTGCCCTCACGGTTTATGGACTCAAGGTCTCCAGTAAAATCACAAGTCCTATAGAGAAAGCCCAAGTCCCTCCTATCATCTCCTATCCAGGAGATAAGGCCTACATAGGATATGTTTTTGATGTCCAGATTGGTTTCTTCCTTGGCTTCTCTTATAACAGAATCTATGAGGCTCTCCCCCTCTTCGACCTTGCCACCAGGAAAGGTTAGCCCCTCCCATCCTTCTTTTTTGACCTTATCTAGGACTAGGACCTTCTTTGCCTTTTTATCTTCTATCATGACCATATTCATAAGTCTATCTTTCATACTAGCTCCTTGTACAAAAAAACCAAAACCCCGGCTAAGGGATCTTGGTCTATATTTTTTATAATCTTTTTAGATCAATCTTTACTTCTTTATCATTAAGTTCTATTGGATCAGCATCCAAATCTTGGTAGATGATTTCATCAGCTAAGGTTTCCTTTTTGATTTCTTCAGAGAATTTATCGATTGATTTTTTTAAATCCTCATCTCCAAAGTAAGTTATTTCGATCCTATCGGTTAACTCGAAGTCCCTATCCTTTCTCAAGTTTTGAACCTTGGAAGTAAACTCTCTAGCATAGCCCTCATCTAGGAGGTCTTCTGTTATCTCTGTATCTAGGATTACAAAGACATTGCCGTCCATTTCTACATCAAAGCCTTCCTTGGCTGAGATTCTTATGTCGAGGTAGTCCTTAGATACTTCGAAGGTCTCTCCCCCTATTTCTACTTCTTGTGGAGCTTCATCTACCTTGTCTATGAAGTCCTTGGCATCTACACTTGCAAGGTACTTGGCAAAGTCATTGACCTTGGATTGGAAAATCCTACCAACTACCCTAAAGTCAGGTTTTAGGAAGTAGTCCATAAATTCTGATAGGTCTGATTCGAAGGCAACTTCCTTGATATTAAGTTCTTCTTTGACTAGGTCTAGGAGGTCTGATATCTTATCTTCGTAAGCCCCATCTACTATTATCTTTGATAGAGGTTGGCGAACCTTGATAGCTTCCTTCTCCCTACTTGCCCTACCTAGGTTTACAATTTTCCTTACTAGGTCCATTGCATCTTCTAGGGCTGTATCAATTTTTTCTTCATCTAGCTTAGGTAGGTAGGCTGTATGAACTGTAGCTTCTCCTGTTAGAGCCATGTAGACTTCTTCGGCTAGGTATGGAGTAATAGGAGCTATGAGCTTGGATACAGTGAGTATTGCATCGTAGGTTGTTTTGTAAACTGCCTTTTTGCTATCATCAATTTCTGACTTCCAGAATCTCTTCCTATTTCTTCTGATGTACCAGTTTGATAGGTCTTCTACTACGAAGTCTGATATCATGTGAACGACCTTGTTGTAGTCAAAGACATCCATGGACTCATAGTAGGATTTAACTAGGCTGTTAAGTCTAGATAGGAGCCACCTGTCGATTTTTTCGTATTGAAGGTCGTTAAATTCTCGAATGTCCTCAGCACTTAGGCCATCAGTATTGGCATAGAGGCCAAAGAAGTTGTAGACATTTTCGAAGGTTCTAAAGAAGTTATTTCTTACTTCTACTAGTCCCTTTTCGTCAAACTTAGTCTTGATCCATGGTGGAGATACGTAGAGGGAGTAGAATCTAACAGCATCTGCCCCATACTTATCAAATAGTTCAAATGGATCTAGGGTGTTGCCCTTGGATTTTGACATCTTTTGACCGTTCTTGTCAACTACTAGGTCATTTACAAGGACATTCTTGTAAGGGGCCTTGCCTGTTGTGATGGTTGATATAGCCATCAAGGAGTAGAACCATCCCCTTGTTTGGTCTATTCCCTCACAGATAAAGTCTGCTGGGTAGTAGTTATCAAAGAGTTCTTTATTTTCAAATGGGTAGTGGAGTTGGGCAAAAGGCATGGCTCCTGAGTCAAACCATACGTCAAGTACATCAGGTACCCTGTGCATGGTTCCACCACACTTCTCACACTTGATGGTTACATTGTCTACATAAGGTCTATGAAGTTCTATGTCCTCACTTATGTCCTCTATGGCACGCTCTTTTAGCTCTTTTCTAGAGCCTACTGTATCGGTATGGCCACAGTCATCACACCTCCAGATATTTAATGGAGTTCCCCAGTATCTTGACCTAGATATAGCCCAGTCCTTGATATTTTCAATCCAGTTTCCAAACCTCTTATCGCCGATAGTTTGTGGGAACCAGTTGACTTCTTTGTTGTTTTTGACCATGGCATCTGAGAATTTGGTCATTTCTATATACCATGATGGTTTTGCATAATATACAAGTGGTGTATGGCATCTCCAGCAGTGTGGATAGTTATGCTCTATGGTTTCCTTGGCAAAGATTTTGCCTTCTTCTTGGAGGTGTCTCCAGATTTTTTCGTTGGTATCAAAGATAAATTCGCCCTTCCAAGGAGTTTCTGTAAAGTTACCCTTAAGGTCTACTGGTTGAACAAAGGCTAGCTTATATTTTCTACCTATTTGGTAGTCGTCCTCACCAAAGGCTGGAGCTGAGTGGACTATACCAGTACCATCTTCTGCTGATACATAGTCTGCCAGGGTTATGATAAAGGCAGTGTCATCTCCTGTATCAACATAAGGCATGAGTTGCTCATATTCCCAGTATTCCATATCGGAACCCTTATACTCTTCTACTATTTCGTATTCCCTATCTCCCATAATCTTATCAGCTAGACTCTTGGCAAGGTAGTAATAGGCATCATCTTCTTTGACATAGGCCTTTACATAATCAAGGTCAGGGTGAACAGATAGGGCCACATTTGAAGGTAGGGTCCATGGGGTTGTTGTCCATGCCAAGAAGTACTCGTTGTCTGTTCCCTTTTTCTTAAACTTAGCTGTTAGGGTTATGGTCTTATCCATTTGGTAGCCTTGGGCAACCTCATGACTTGCAAGACCGGTACCACACCTAGGGCAGTATGGCATTACCTTGGCTCCCTCGTATATGTAGCCATTTTTGAAGGCCTTGTCTAGGAGGTACCACTCGGTTTCTATATAGTCATTGTCCATAGTTACATAAGGATCATCCATATCATAGAGGAAGGCCATCCTATCTGACATATCTCGCCATAGGTCTTGGTATTTCCAAACAGATTCCTTACATAGCTTGTTAAATTTCTCGATACCGTAGTTTTCTATATCATTTTTGTCATGGAAACCTAGTTGCTTCTCTACTTCTATCTCTACAGGAAGGCCGTGGGTGTCCCAGCCAGCTTTTTTGAGAACCTTGTAACCTTTCATATTTTGATACCTACTCGTCATATCCTTAAGGGTACGGGCTATAACGTGGTGGATACCTGGCTTACCATTGGCTGTTGGAGGGCCATCATAGGTAATATATGTATCTGCATCCTCACGAGTCTTAAAAGTTAAATCGAGGAGGTCTATATCCTCCCAGTATTGGGTTAGCTTTGCTTCTCTTTCCTTGACATTTTTACCGTCAAGGGCTTTAAATTCTGCCATATTCTTCTCCTTTACAAAAAAACCGTCCTTAAAAAGGACGGTCCACCGTTTTAACAAACAATTTTAACGCAATCTAAACGTAATAAACTACTAATTCATCTATTAAACTAGAAGATGATCTTCGCCAAGTACTCATCAAGTAGCTTTCACCTAACCTACCTCTCTGTTTGACTTATAAATGGTTACTCTTCTTCCTAGGTCATATTTTTATTATAGTTTTATAATACTTATTAATACTTTTTTGTCAAATAATAAAATCTATATCTTAAATATGTCTCAAAATTTTGAATTTTTTTAAGTTGTAAACATCAAAATCATCAAGGTTTGCCCTATCCTTGGCATCTTCTAGCATTTGATAGTCGCTCTCGTAGTCGTTTCTATAGACTATAACAGGGTTATTGGCATAGTTTAGGACTAGACCATCATAGACACCAAAGTCTTCGATTTTTGCAATAGGAGTTACCTTTCTTATCTCTAGGACTTGAATATAGATATCATCTAGGTCTTCTTTTTTGATAGCGAGGGCATTATTAAAGATTCCAAGGTTGACGCTCTCGTTAATTACATCTAGGGCTATGTTGGCCCTGGTTGGATAGATTGACCCTGCCCTCTCCCTCCTATCTGCCTTATTTATTTCGATTATTACACCGTTGTGGTTGTCTCTAAATTCTTGGTCATACTTATCCAAGTACCTGCCAGTTTCTAGGAAATATTTAATTGCTTCATAGGCTAAATTTACTAGTTTATCTTTTTGCACTAAAATCCTCCATTTTTAGAAGTAAAGCAATTTTTTGCTTTGTTTCATATATAAATATTATACAATTTTTAGCCCTTCCTTCAATTGACATAGGTTTTTTTAGGTATATAATAGGATTATATCATAAACTTCGTATAGAGGAGAGTAGGATAAGCAATTGATTAAAGAGAGCTTCGTTGTGGTGAAAGAAGTAGAGAGAGCTTGTTTGAAGATGGCCTTTATTTAGGATTTCTCGATAATTAGAGATTTACGTTTACTTACGTTATAGAGTTAGAGTATGTTAGTACTCGATAAGGGTATATGAGTGATCATATACTAATAAAAGGTGGTACCGCGATTTTCGCCCTTGTTATTCCGGTTGGGATAGCAGGGGCTTTTTCTTTACTGGTTTATGGTAAATAATAGAAAAGAGGTAATGAAATGACAGAAAAAATTTATAAAAACATTGATACTGCTTGCCTTAGGGCAGGATATGAACCTGGAAATGGAGAAGCAAACCTTCCTCCTATTACCCAATCAACAACCTTTACCTACGAGTCCACAGACCAAGTGGCAGAATTATTTAACCTAAATGACCCAGGATTTTTCTATACTAGACTAGGTAATCCTACAGTAGATGCCCTAGAGCAAAGGGTGGCTGCCCTTGATGGAGGAGTCGGAGCTGTAGCTACAGGATCAGGTCAAGCAGCCAACCTACTTGCTATAGTAAATATCGCCAAGGCAGGAGAGCATATAGTAGCCCTAAATAATATCTATGGTGGTACCTTCAACCTTGCCAACAAGATTATAAAGGACTTTGGCATAGATTCTACCTTTGTCTCAGTAAATAATTTTGATGAACTAGAAGAAGCTATCAAGGATAATACCAAACTAATTATAGGAGAGTCGCTCGCAAATCCTAAGGCTGATGTCCTAGATATAGAAAAATATGCAGAGATTGCCCACAAGCACAATATCCCCCTAATCCTAGATAACACCCTCGCAACCCCTGCCCTTCTTAGACCAATCGAGCATGGATGTGATATAGTAACCTACTCATCAAGTAAGTACTTGGATGGTCACGCAGCAGCCATGGGTGGTATCATTGTCGACTCTGGTAACTTCGATTGGAGTAGGGGAGACTATGAGCAACTAACTAAGCCAGATGAGTCCTACCATGGACTAGTATTTACTGACCACTTTGGCAATTCTGCCTATGCAGCAAGACTTAGAACAGTAGGCCTTCGTGACCTAGGTACAATCCAATCCCCAGTCAATGCATTCCTAACCCTCCTTGGCCTCGATACCCTAGCTCTAAGGATGGAAAGACATAGCAAGAATGCCCTAGAAGTTGCAGAATTTTTGGAAAATAGTGACTATGTAGAATCTGTTTCCTATCCATTCCTCAAATCATCCCAGTCTTATGACCTTGCCAACAAATATCTAAAGGGTGGATCAGGTGTATTATCATTTTGTATAAAGGGAGATAGGGACAGCGCTACTCGCTTCATAGAAAGCCTTGAGCTTATTAGACTTGCTGTCCATGTAGCAGATGCTAGAAGCCTTGCCCTTCACCCAGCATCATCTACCCATAGACAACTATCTGATGAAAACCTAAATGAAGTTGGCATCTTCCCTAACCTAATAAGACTATCAATAGGTATCGAAAATTCTGAAGATATCATAGCCGATATAAAGCAAGCCCTAGAAAAAGCCTGTGGAGATAGATAATGCCTGTTATTATACCAAAAGACTTAATTAATACAAATGGACTAATCAAGGAGCATATCTTCGCTATCGATAGGTTCAGAGCAGAAAGCCAGGACATAAGACCCCTTGAGATTGGTATAGTCAACCTCATGCCAACAAAGGAAGAAACTGAGATACAAATCCTAAGACTGCTATCCAATACCCCCTTACAGATAAATATCGACCTAATAGATATGGCGACCTACCAATCCAAGCACTCTAAAGAGCACTTAGAGAAATTCTATATATCCTATGAAAACATTAAAAATAAAAAATATGATGGACTGATAATAACAGGTGCACCCCTAGAGCAAACTCCCTATGAAGAGATAAAATATTGGGAAGAGCTAAAGAAAATATTTGACTTTGCAAAAAAGAACGTATTTTCTACCCTCTTTATATGTTGGGGAGCTATAGCCGCCCTAGAGTATTATTATAATGTAAAGACTGATCTCCTTGACAAAAAACTATTCGAAGTCCACGAGTACTACAAAAATACGGACGATAAGATATTACTTGGATTTGATGATGTCTTCTATTTACCAAATTCAAGGTATAAGACCATCCGAAAAGAAGAAATCGAGAAGATCAATGACCTTGTTTGCCTGGTAGCAGATGATGAAATGGGGGCAAGCATAATAAAGTCTAGAGATGATAAGTTTATATTCAACCTAAACCACTTGGAATATGACAAGCAAACACTAGATACAGAATACAGACGAGATATAAATAAGGGCATGGATACTCCTCCTGCCAAACACTACTATCTAGATGATGATCCCAATAGAGAAATCCTTAAAAGATGGAGGTCTTCTGGATACATTTTCTTTAATAACTGGTTAAACCACTATGTTTACCAATCCACACCTTACAATATAAACGAAATATAACGGAAAGCAAAGTAAAAGATCCCAACCGACAAGTTCCTATCGGTTTGGGATTTTTTTGTAGGCTATACTGCCACTAATTATTATCTTTTAGGTTGACAAGTCTTTCTATAAGCATAGCTTGAGATAGGTCGGTTGTTGTATTTATTCCTGTTGCTATGGAATCTACAACAGTTGCTATAAGGACCATGATAGGAATGGTTTCTTGAGGTAGGGAGAATGTAGATACAAGGAGGATTTCAGCCGTATAGCCACCACCTGGTACAGCTCCTGCCACAGTTGCAGCTATAAATGATACTAGGATAGCTAAGAGCATTCCCTTTATTGTAAGGTCTATATCAAAGATACCACACAATAGACTTATTTTAATAATTTGAATCATTACTGTTCCGTCTTTATGGAGGTTAGCTCCTAAGGGAATAACTAGGTTATTTATATCATCTCTAACACCTGCTCTCTTGCCTGCTATTAGGTTTACTGGTAGGGCTGCTGCAGACGATGAGGTGGAGAAGGCTGTAAAGAAAGCAGGCCAAGTATGTTTCCAGAATTTCTTGATCCCACTCATACCTCCACCAAGAAAGGCCTGGATGGTATTCATCAAGAAGAAGTAGACAAAACCTGCCACAAAGAATATCAATATTGTTCTAGCCAAGGGACCTACTATGGATGAGCCGTATTCTCCTATAAAGGTCGCAAAGTAGGCTCCAATTCCTATTGGTGCAAGTTTCATTATATAGGAGATGATTTTGTTGATAAGGACCATTAGTTGGTTAAATATGTCTATAATTCCCTTGGCCTCATCCCTAACGGAAGCTAGGGCAAGTCCTGTTATTATGGATATCACGATTAGTGCCATGAGGTTCTCCTTGGATAGGAGTTTGTAGAGGTCATCTACTGTAAACATTGCTAGGATGTCGAGGTTAGTTTGGCCCACATCTACGGTTTGGTCAAATGAAATATTGGCCCCCTTGGATGGATCAAAGATTCCTGTTACCACCAACATATAAACTCCTGCTATTATTCCAGTTATGATAAAAGTTATAAACATTACTATAAGTATCTTGGCCAGGGTCTTGGTTGAGCCCATGGATGCTAGGGATGATATGATTGATATGGCTACCATTGGGACTATGGATACAAATAATAAGTTCAAGAATAAATCAGCAAGGGGCTTAAGGAGCGATGCCTTCTCTCCAAATCCTATCCCCACAAGCCATCCTAGTAAGATCGATAAGAGCAATATTATAGATGATTTATTTTCCTTTAAAATTTTCATGATATATCTTCCTTTTAAAAAAGCCCCCTGGTCTATGGGTTCAGGAGGCTCATGTTTTTATTTTTCTTTGTGCTTAATTAGATTATTTTTTGCCTAGTAGCTTTTACCAAGCTGGTATCCAAGCACCATCTGTATATGTGTCATAGTCTTTCTTTGTTTCTTCTGTTTGGTAGTAGCTAACCACTTCCTTGTATTCTTCGTTTTCAGCATCTTCTTTTCTTGCTGCTATGATATTGATGTATTCTTCTACTTCTTCGCTGTTAGGATCTTCCATGTAGATAGCATCCTCATTTGGTTTAAGTCCTGCGTCTAGAGCATAGTTATCATTTACTACTGAGAAGTCAGTATCGTCTAAGCTTCTTGCTGTTTGGCTGGCATCCATCTCGATTATCTCTAGATTTTTAGGATTTTCTGTTATTTGATCAATTGTTATAGAATCTCCAGGTGTTCCTTCAACCTTTAGAAGACCTGCTGATTGGAGTAGGAAAAGAGATCTTGATCCATTGGTTGGATCGTTTGGTATAGCTACCCTTGCTCCATCTTCTATTTCATCTATGCTCTTAATTTTGTTAGAGTAGATTCCTATTGGTGCAAGCATTGTATTTCCTATTGATACAATTTCTTCGCTACCTTGGTTTTGGTTAAATTCGTCTAGGAATTTGTAGTGTTGATAGGAGTTAAGGTCTATATCGCCTGATAGTAGAGCTTCGTTTGGTTGGTTGTAGTCAGAAAATTTAACTAATTCTATCTTGTTACCCGTGCCTTCTTCGTATCTCTTGGCAACTTCTTCCCATACTTCATTCTTCTCTCCTACTACTCCGACTTTGATAATTTTTGCTTCACCTGATGGTGCTTCTGCTGTTTCTGTTGTAGAAGTTTCGTTTGCTCCATCACTTGAAGCAGGAGTTTCTTCTGCGTTATTTGAGCCACATGCTGTGATTGTTAGGGCTAGGCTTAAGCCTAGAACTGCTTTTAAAAATTTCTTCATTATTATTTCCTCCTAATGACTTGTTTTTCTTATTAAAATATTTGCTACTCCCTGAATTATAAATACTATTATTAAAATCAGGATTACTGAAACAATTACGACATCATCCTTATATCTTTGATAGCCTAAGGATATGGCTAAATCACCTATACCTCCTGCTCCTATGAGGCCTGCCATTGCTGTAAGGCCTAGAAGAGATATTAGGGTTATGGATCCTGCCCTGATTAGGGAAGGAAGTCCTTCTCTTAGGTAAACCGAAACTATTATTTCAAAGGGTGATTTACCCATGGCTTCTGCAGCCTCTATGACTCCAGGGTCAACTTCTGCCAAGGCCTGTTCAACTTGCTTAGCAAAAAATGGCACAGTTGAGAAGACCAAGGGAACTATGGCTGCCGTAGGTCCTATCCTTGTTTGAACAATAGCCTTAGTTATTGGGGCTATTAGGGCAAGCAAGATTACGAAGGGGATGGCCCTAAAAGTGTTGGTTATCTTATCCAAGACTGAATATAGGACCTTGTTTTCGAGTATCCTTCCCCTATCAGTAACTACGAGGATTAGACCTAAGATTAGTCCAAATAAGGCAGCAAAGACTGCACTGATGGCCAACATGTAGAGGGTGGTAATTAGCTCTTCGCCTATCCTATCCCTAATTGACCAAGCATAATCAAAGTATCCCATCTCTACCTCCTAATATTTTTACTCCTACTTCCTTTTCTAAAAGATACTCTATAACCTTGTCTATTTGGCTATCTTCTCCCTTGAAGGTTAGGATTAGATTGCCAACTGGGACTCCTGTTATAAATTCTATAGACCCTGCTAGGATATTGGTCTCTACACCAAACTTATCATAAATATCTGATATGAGTGGCTCAGTTGTAGAATCTCCCAGGTACTTAAGTTGAACTAGGGTTTCATCTTCCTTGATGATTCCAAGGTTTTCTTTTACATCTTCTATCGTTTGTTCTACATTAGTAGTTGTTTCTACGAACTCTTTGGTTAGTCTATTCTTTGGATTGGCAAAGATTTCTAGGGTAGGGCCTTGCTCTACTATCCTACCTTCTTCCATGACTGCACATTTGTTACAGAGATCTTTTACCACTTCCATTTGGTGGGTAATAATTACAATGGTGAGCTTTAATTTCTCATTTAAGGACTTGAGTAGCTCAAGAATTTGTTTGGTTGTCTTTGGGTCAAGGGCACTTGTTGCCTCATCACAGAGTAAAATCTCAGGATCTGACATCAAGGCTCTAGCTATAGCACACCTTTGCTTTTGGCCACCAGAAAGCTCCCTTGGGTAGGCATCAGCCTTATCCTTTATACCAACTAGGTCCAAGAGCTTTAGGGCCTTTTGCTTTTTTTCTTCCTTGGATATCTTATCCCTCTTAATAGGAAAGATTACATTGTCTAGGACGCTGATATTATTTAAGAGGTTAAAGTGTTGGAAGATCATCCCAATCTTTTTTCTCTTCTCCCTTAGATCTTTCTTGCTAAGGCCTAGCATATCCACCCCATCCACCAAGACTTGACCAGCGCTTGGTCTTTGGAGGAGGTTGATTGTTCTTACTAGGGTTGATTTACCAGCTCCCGAAAATCCTACAATACCATAGGTATCTTGGTCTTCAATTGTTAAACTTACATCCTTAACAGCCTTAAAGCCGTCAAAGTCTACACTTACATTTTTTATTTCTATCATATATTCGCCTCATTTAAAAAATCTAGAGCAAACTTAGTACATAGTCCAAGTCCATAGCTTATCCCTTCATAGTCTAGGTCAAACTTATCTGTATGGAGGTCTGCTCCAAAGCCCTTGGCTTCATCCCTTATACCAAACTGGGTATAGACCGTAGGGCAAAGGTCTCCGTAGCCATAAAAGGACTCTGATATAAAAATCGGATCCCTCTCGACTAGACTTCCTGGAAAAATATCTTCTAGGCTATCCCTTGCAAAGTCAGCAGCTTTTTTGTCATTTATTACCGGCCTTGCTACAAGTCTATTATAATCACTAAACTCCACCTCGCAACCATGGGCCTTGGCAGTAAGACTCGCTATTTTTTTAATTAGGTCAAGGGCCTTACTTGCTTCATCAGTATCAAAAAATCTTATAGTACCCCTAATAACTGCCCTATCAGGTATAACATTTGGCGCATCTCCCCCTTGTATAGCTCCTATACTCAAGGTGATTGGCTTTTCTATATCAAGTTGGTTATTCCAGGCAGAATTTAGACTCGTAACAATATGGCTTGCTGCAATTAGAGGGTTTCTTAGCTTATCAGGTCTAGACCCATGGCCACCCTGACCTATGACTTCTATCTCTATACCCCCACATCCTGCATGGGATGCTCCCCTTGGTATATAAAATTTCCCACAAGAAATGTCTGGGGTTTGGTGGTTGCCATAGACTAAGTCAAGTCCTTTATCCCTTAGATGATCTATCATCTTGCCTATGCCAGCTCCAGTTTCTTCTGCTTCTTCAAAAATAAAATAAATCTTACCAGATATTTCGCTTTTTAGCTTGCTTAGAATCTTGGCTGCTGTTAGAGCTATGGTCATGTGGCTATCGTGGCCACAGGCATGGCTTACTCCTTCGTTTTGGGATATAGAAGCCTTCTTACCCTTGAGATTTTCTGCATTTTCCTTGATGGCTAGGGCATCTATATCTGCTCTAATACCGAGGGTCTTACCAGGCTTTCCTGTATCTAGGAGGGCAGTAAAACCAGTAGAGCCTTCTATACTCTCGACAAGTAAACCCAGGTCCTCACATCTTTTCTTTAGATATTTACTTGTTTGGTATTCCCTAGAACTTAACTCCGGTCTTTGGTGGAGGTAGGTCCTAGTAGATATTATTTCGTCTTTATATCGGCTAATTATTTCTAATAATTCAGTATTATTAATCATAGTTCATCTCTTTTCACATAAAAATAACGCCCCTATGTCAAAAACATAAGGACGTCTGATACGCGTTACCACCTTAATTCACATAGGCTCACACCTATATGCTCTCATCAAGTACAACCATACTCTAATTCTATAACGGGAATTCCCGGATGAATCTAATATCGATCCACCCCATCAAAGGCCATCTTCAACTAAGCTTTCATCTGCCCCTCTCAGCCTACCGGGCTCTCTGTAAGACTATCTCTTAGTTTACTCTTCTTATCTAACGGTTTATAATCTAATATCTAAATACAAATATAATTTACCACCTTTTATTTATCTGTCAACTAATTTTATTAAAATATTTTTATCTTTATTAATGCCTACAATTATAGGATAAGCCAAGAGCCACCAGCAAATTATTTTTAATTTTCTTAGGTCTTATAATTTTCATTTAAATTATAGGCAAATTTTTATTTTAAATGAATTTGTATTATAATTAACAGAGAAAAGACCAGCTATCAAATGTCAAGAGAAAATAAAAAATAATTTATCTTGAAATTTAATGCATAGCAAACAAGCCTAATATTTAGGCTTAGAAAAAAATACAATTGAATAACAACTAAATATTAGGTATGTAAGCTTTGTTATCCCTCAAAACAGCGAAAATTATGTTAGTAAGTTTTCTAGCAACA